>NZ_JBKOFW010000002.1:0-600386 GCF_046764005.1 Oryzobacter faecalis
ATGAGCACCGTCGCCACGATCGAGGGCCACAGGTTCCCCGACGTCAGCGCGGTCTTGAAGTTGTCCAGCCCGGTGAAGCCCCGCTCATCGGGGTAGAGCAGGTTCCACCTCATCAGTGAGAAGCCGATGGTGACGAGGAACGGGACCTGGGTCAGGAGGACGAGGAAGATCACGGCCGGCAGGAGCAGCCCTCGGCTGGTCCACGCGTTGCGACTGGTGATCCGTCGCTTGTCCTGGGCCGTCCTCGCCTCGACGGTGTCGAGCTCGGTGGTGGTCATGCGCACTCCCTTGTGCGTCGTTCTGCGGGACCGGGACCCGGTGCCGGGGCGGCGAGTGTGCACGCCCCGGCACCGGTGCCCGTCGAGGGCGTCAGCCCTTCTGCTTCGCTCCGGCCGCCTCGGCGAGCGACTGGCACTTGCCGAGCGCGTCGTCGACCGAGGTGCGGTTGGCGATGTAGTCGGCGATCAGCTGGGCGCACTGGTTGCCGACGTCCTGGAACTCCGGGATGGAGACGTACTGGATGCCGACCCACGGCTGCGGGTTGACACCCGGCTGCTTCGGGTTGACGGCCGTCATGACGTCGAGGGTGATCGGCGCGTAGGCGGCCGCGGCCTCCTTGTACTCCGGGATCTCGTACGTCGAGCTGCGGGCACCCGGCGGGACGTTGCTCCAGCCGATCTGCTTACCGACGAGCTGGTGGTACTCCTTGCTCGTCGCCCACTTGACGAACTTGATCGCGGCGTCCTTGTTCTTCGTCGAGGCCGGGACCGCGAGGTTCCAGCTCCACAGCCAGCCCGACTCCTTGGTCTTGTTCACGGGCATGTGGGCGTAGCCCATCTTCCCCTTGACCGGCGAGTCGGACGCCTCGAGCATCGACGCGGCGACGGAGGCGTCGGCCCACATCGCGGCCTTGCCCTCCTTGAGCGCGGTGAGGCACTCGTTGAAGGAGTAGGACACCGGGTCCTTCTGACCCGACTCGTCGAGCATCGTCTTGTAGAACGTCACGGCCTCCTTCCACTCCGGGGTGTTGACCGTGGCCTTCCAGTCGCTGTCGTACCAGTTGCCACCGAAGGTCTGCACGACCGTGGTCAGCGGCGCGAACAGGTCGCCCCAGCCGGGCTTGCCGCGCATGCAGATGCCGGCGGTGTCGCCGGTCTTGACCTTCTTGGCCGCGTCGGCGACCTCCTGCCAGGTCGGGTTGGCCCCGAGGGTGACGCCGGCCTTGTCGAGGAGCTCCTTGTTGTACATGAGGATCGAGGACTCGCCGTAGAACGGGACGGCGAACTGCTTGCCCTCGAACGAGATGGCGTCGCGCACGGGCGGGAGGATGTCCTCGACGTCGTACGCCGCGTCCTTCGCCAGCTCGGGCGTGAGGTCGACGAGCCACTGGTTCTTGCCCCACTGCGGGGTCTCGTACGCGCCGATGGTGACGATGTCGTACTGGCCGGCCCCGCTCGCGACGTCGGCGGTCACGGCAGAGCGCAGGTCGCCCTCCTCCATGACCTGGAAGTTGACGGTCGTGCCGGGGTTCGCCTTCTCGTACTCGGTCTTGAGCTTCTCCATGTCCTTCATCTGGCCGTTGTTCACGGTGGCCAGGTTCAAGGTGACGTTGCCGCCGGCCGCGCCGGATCCGTCTCCCGATGAGACGGCGCCCGACGAGCAGGCCCCGAGCACGAGGGCCGAGGCCAGCATTCCGGCCCCGAGCGTCATGGTGCGCTGTGTGCGCCGCATGCCTAACTCCTTTGGTAGGTGTGTCGTCCACTCCCGGCGGTGGACGGGCACGGGCCCGGGGCCTGGCCCGGTCGGGTGCGTCGGTGGATCCACTGCCTGGAACACCTGCAAGGGTGGGAGCGCCCGGCGTCGGCGACAAGCACCAGATGGGCGGCCGTTTCGATACTATTTTTCTCGTCGCCACCCCGCGGTCACCCGCAACCGGCCCCCAACCGGCTGCGAGAACGCTTTCCCCGCCGTGGGGGGCGACGACGGAGCCGACGGGAGGCGATGACGATTTCGTATCACCCGCGCACCGGCGGCGTGGCCCAGGTCACGCCCGGCCACGAGCCCGTCCATCCGCACCACCTCCCGATGCCCGACCCGCCGCGGCGCGAGATCATCCCCCCGCACCCGATGTCGTCGGTCCGCGCGATCACCCACGACTTCCCGAGCGAGATCTGCGGCTGGGGGTCGCACCCCGAGTACGAGATCCACCTCATCACCAAGACGCACGGCAGCTTCATCGCCGGCGACCACATCGGCACCTTCGCGCCGGGCCACGTCAGCATCATGGGCCCGAACCTGCCCCACGACTGGGTCAGCGACCTCGAGCCGGGCCAGGTGGCCGTCGACCGTGACGCCGTCGTCCAGTTCACCGACGAGTGGATCCGGCGCTGCATGGAGGTCATGCCCGAGCTCATCGAGCTCGACGAGATGCTCAAGCTGAGCAGCCGGGGCCTGGTGTTCTCCGGGGCCACGGCCTGGCGGGCGGCCGAGACGATCCTCGCGGTCGTCGGGTCGCGCGGCTCCGAGCAGCTGTCGCACCTGTTCAGGCTGCTCACCCTGTTCGCGCGGGCCCCGGAGGACGAGCGCGAGGTCGTCGCGAGCGAGTGGATGGGCCGACCCACCGACAGCAACTCGCGCGCCGCGGTCGAGGCCGGCCTCACCTACATCTTCGAGCACCTCACCGGCGACATCCGGCTGTCGACGGCCGCGAAGCTGGCGTACATGTCGGAGCCCACCTTCTCGAAGTACTTCAAGAGCGCCACGGGGCAGACGTTCAGCAGCATGGTGAAGAAGCTGCGGATCGCCCACGCCCGGCGCCTGCTCGACTCCACCGACGAGCCGATCGCACAGGTCGCGGCCCGTTCCGGGTACCACAACATGGCGAACTTCAACCGCCAGTTCCTCGCCGAGGTCGGCACGACGCCCACGGTCTACCGGCGCCTGGAGTCCTCGCTCAAGCCGCCGCCGGAGGTCTTCAGCCTCGGGCTGCGCGCGCCCGTCGACTGAGGGTCCTCCCGGGGCGTCAGCGGCCGAGGACGCGGTCGACGAGCGTGTGTACGCCGTCCTGCTCCACGACGGCCCGCAGCCGTCGGTACGGCTCGAGGAACCGCTCGTCGCTCCCGAGGTCGCCGAAGAGGTCTGCCAGCTCGACGAACGCCTCGGGCCTGGGGTCGAGGGCGGCCGTGCGCAGCGCGTCGGCGTGGACGTCGTCCGGGACGGCGGCGCCGGTCAGCTCGCCGCGCCCGATGAGCGACCAGTAGTGCGCCCAGGCCGCCACCATCGCGGCGCCGAGCTCGACGGGGCGCCCCGCCGCGAGGTTGTCGCGCACCGCGGGGAGGGTGAAGGTCGCCATCCGGTTGCCGCCGTCGGTGGCGAGCCGGACGAGGGTGTCCTTGATGCCGGGGTTCGAGAACCGCTCGAGGAGGGTGGCCATGTACCCCTCGAGGTCGATACCGGGCAGCTCGCCCAGGGTCGGCGCGGCCTCGTCGGCCATGTACCGCGCGAGGAACTCGCGGACCCGGTCATCGCGCATCGCCTCGTCGACGAGGACGTACCCGAGCGGGGCGCCGAGGTAGGCGAGGGCCTGGTGGCTCGCGTTGAGCAGGCGCAGCTTCATCAGCTCGTACGGGGTGACGTCCTCGACGAACTGGACGTCGACCTCCTCCAGCGCCGGCCGCCCGAGCGGGAAGTGGTCCTCGACGATCCACTGGGTGAACGGTTCGGCCGGCACCGGCCAGCGGTCGTGGATGCCGAACTCGCTGGTCAGCGCCTCGCGGTCGGCGTCGGTGGTCGCCGGGGTGATGCGGTCGACCATGCAGTTCGGGAACGCGACCTCGGCCCCGATCCAGTCGGCGAAGCCGGGGTCGACGAGCCGGGCGAAGGAGGTGATCGTCCTGCGCGTCACGTCGCCGTTGCCCTGGAGGTTGTCGCAGGACAGGACGGTGAACGGCTCCAGGCCGGCCTCCCGGCGGCGGCGCAGGCCCTCGACGATGAAGGCGAACGCGGTGCCCGGTGCGTCGAGGTTCTCGAGGTCGCGGAGGACCGAGGGGTGCTCGGCGTCGAACTCGCCCGTCGCCGCGTTCTTGAGGTACCCGCCCTCGGTGACCGTGAGGCTGACGACGCGGACGGCGGGGTCGACGAGCCGCTCGTAGACGACCGCCGCGTCCTCGGGGCCGTAGAGGTACTCGAGGACCGAGCCGACGACCCGGGGCTCGAGCGAGCCGTCGGGGTGGCGCACGACGAGCGTGAACTCGCAGTCCTGGGCGCGCATCGCGTCGCGCATCGCCGCGTCGTGCGTGAGGACGCCCACGCCGCAGATGCCCCAGTCGAGCCCGCGCCCCAGCTCCATCAACCGGTCGACGTACATCGCCTGGTGGGAGCGGTGGAAGTTGCCGAACCCGAAGTGGACGATGCCGACCGAGGCCGCGGTCCGGTCGTAGGACGGCGTCGAGACGCCCGGGCCGAGCGGCCCACTGGTGAGTGCGGTCACGGGTGCAGGTCCTTTCGTGCACGGGAAACCCCGCAGCAGCCAAGCAGCACCCGGGCCGCGTGAACAGCCCCCGGCCGCGCGCAGGCATCAAAGCATCGACGTCGAACGGATTGGTACCGACCCGTGACGACGGACCCCGCGACGGGCCTGTTGACTGGGGGCATGAGGGGTCGCCTGAGGGGTCGCATCGTCATCGCCGTCGTCGCGGTCCTCGTCCTCGGGGGTGCGCTGGGCGGTGCCCTGTGGTGGCGCCAGCGCGAGGCCGCCCGCGACACGGCCGCGACCGAGGCGGTCGAGCTCCTCGCCCGCGCCTGGGCCGCGAAGGACCTGGCGGGCGCCCCGCTGGCCGACCCGGCCCTGGCCTCCGCCTTCGAGGAGGCCGTGGCCCCGCTCGGTGAGGCGCCGGTCACCGTGCGGACCGGGTCCGTGCGCCGCAGCGACGCGGGCGCGACCTCCACGCTCACCGTGCGCTGGACCCTGCCCGGCGAGTCCGTCTGGGAGTACGAGGTCCCCGCGCGGGCCGTCGAGCGGGGCGAGCGCTGGGTCGTCGCCGCCCCGGACGACGCCCGCTCGCCGTGGTTCCCCGGGCTCGCCGCCGACGAGACGATCGAGGTCGAGCGCACCCGCGGGGCGCGCGGCGACCTGCTCGACCGCGACGGCCGGCCCCTCATGCCCGAGGGCCCCGTCTTCACCGTGCTGCTCGACCCGGTCAACGCCACGCCCGAGTCGGCCGCCGGCCTCGAGACGGTCGTGGGGGCGCGCAAGGGCAGCCTCGTCGAGGCGCTGGGGAAGGCCACGGACGCGTCGTCGAAGGCGCCGGTCACCGCCATCACCTACCGCGAGGCCGACTACACCGCCCGCAAGGCCAGGCTCGACGCCCTCGCCGGGGTCGTCGTCCGCGAGGGCGTGCAGCCCCTCGCCGTCACCCGGACCTTCGGCCAGCCGCTCCTCGGCGGTTTCGGCGACGTCACCGCCGAGATGGTTCAGCAGGGCGGCGGCCGCTACGCCGCCGGCGACCGGGCCGGCACGAGCGGGCTGCAGCGCCAGTACGACGAGCAGCTCGGCGGGACGACCGGCCTCGTCGTGAGGTCGAGCGGCGGCCGGACCCTGTTCGAGAAGGCGGCCACCGACGGCGAGGACGTCCGCACCACCCTCGCACCCCGGGTGCAGCAGGCGGCCGAGAAGGCCCTCGCGGACGCCCGGCTCGAGGCGGCGTCCGCCCTCGTGGCCATCGACGTCGAGACGGGCGAGGTCCTCGCCGCGGCGAACGCCCCGTCGAGCGGGTTCGACCGGGCGCTCACCGGGCGCTACCCCCCGGGCTCGACGTTCAAGGTCGCCTCGACCTACGCCTTCCTCACCCGGGGGATCACCTCGCCCGGCGCGAAGGTCCGGTGCCCGGAGTCCGCGGTCGTCGACGGGCGCGAGTTCCGGAACTTCGCGGGCGAGTCCGCCCCGGGGCACCCGACCTTCTTCGAGGACTTCACGATCTCGTGCAACACGGCGTTCGTCTCGCTCGCCTCCCGGCTCGAGGCCGACGACCTCACGACCGCGGCGAAGGCCCTCGGCATCGGCGCCGGCTGGGCCGAGGGGCTCGGTGTCACCGGCGCGTTCGAGGGCAGCGTCCCGCCCACGACCGGGGGCACCGACGCAGCCGCTGCGGTCATCGGCCAGGGCCGCACCGAGGTGTCGCCCCTCGCGATGGCCGTGATGGCCGGCAGCGTCGGGCGCGGCACCTTCATCCCGCCGGTGCTCGTCGAGACCGGGAGCGGGAGCCGCCGCCCGACACCCCTCGACGGCACGGTCGTCGCCGACCTGCGCTCGATGATGGCGTCCGTCGTCTCGTCGGGCACCGCGACGATCTTGCGCGACACCCCGGGTGGACCGGTGCGCGGCAAGACCGGCACCGCCGAGTACGGCTCGGACCCCGACACCCCGCCGCGGGTGTGGTTCGTCGGCTACCAGGGTGACGTCGCGTTCGCCGTCCTCGTCGAGGCGGGCAGGAGCGGCGCCACGGTGGCCGCCCCCATCGCCAAGGACTTCCTCACCATCCTCGCCCGCGGCTGACCCCGGGCATGCGGAAGGCCCCGCCCGGACGAACCGGACGGGGCCTTCGCGAGGACTCGGGTGGACCCGGGTCTCAGATGGGGCGGACTGCGTCAGCCTGCGGACCCTTCGGACCCTGGGTGACCTCGAACTCGACCCGCTGGGCCTCGTCGAGGCTGCGGTAGCCCTGGACGTCGATGGCGGAGTAGTGAACGAACACGTCGGGGCCGCCGCCGTCCTGGGCGATGAAACCAAAGCCCTTCTCAGCGTTGAACCACTTCACGGTGCCCTGTGCCATATGGGGGTAACTCTCTCTGTGTGTAGCACGCGGTCGGTACACCTCGCACCGACCGTGGATGCGAACTCCAGTCCCCTCTGGCTCCGGATGGATCGACCTTCAAGGCAATGCTGTTGCTGCAACCGGCGAAAACGCTAGCACGCACGGTGCCCCGGCGCGCGGTCCGTCATGCACAGTTCACGTGGCGGGATGCCGCTCGACCCGCTCATCCCCAGCAGAGCCGGGCCGCCTCGGTCGTGTCGATGCTCGCGACGCCGCCGCGCGGCCGGTCGGCGACGAGGGCGACACCGGTGTCGACGAGGTCGAGCCCCTCGGTCGGCTCCGGCTTCTCGCCACCCCGCGCCACCCTGGCGATCGACTCGACGCCGAGGGTCGCCATCCGGAGGGGGAACTGCTGGACGGTGGCGTCGATCGTCCCGGCCGCGACCGCCTCGACCCCCTCGCACCCACCGTCGAAGGAGACGAGGACGACGTCCGGGGCGTCGCCGCCCTCGAGCGCGGCGACGGCCCCCTCGGCGACTCGCTCGTTGACCGTGTAGACGACCGAGATCCCCTGTGCCGCAGCCAGGCACGACTCCATCGCCGTCCGCCCTCCGGCCTCGGTTCCGGCCGTGGCCTCGACGCAGTCGATCGAGTACGCCCCACCCGGGGTCCCGGAGGACGTGGCGGGGTAGCGGCCGACCCGGGGCACGTCGCCCCTGGTCCTCGGGTCTCCGGCCGCGATGCCCATGCCCTCGAGGAAGCCCTCCTCGCGGTCGCGGTCGAGGCGCACGTCGGAGCCCGCGTCGAGGCCGAGGAGCGCGATGGTGGCCGGCCGCCCGCCGAGCTCGGCGGCGACCCAGCCCCCGAGCAGCTTTCCCGCCTTGCGGTTGTCGCTGGCGAAGGTGACGTCGACGGCGCCGGGGGTGTCCGGCGGGCTGTCGAGCGCGATGACGTACAGGCCGAGGTCGCGCGCCTTCTTCATCGCCGACTCGACCGCCGACGAGACCGGCGTGATGAGGATGCCGCGGTCACCGCGCGCGACCGCGGCGTCGATGGCCGCGAGCTGGCGGGCGTCGTCGCTCGCCCCCGAGGTGACGGCGACGTCGACCCCGACCCGCTCGGCGGTCGAGCGCGCGGCCTCCTCGATCGCCGTGAAGTACGGGTTCGTCGCGTCCTTGGTGATGAGCGAGACCCGGATGTTGCTGCCGCCCCCGGGAAGCGCACGACCCTCCTCGCGGACGCAGGCGGCCGGCCCGAGGGCGACGGCGGCGAGGGCGAGGGCTGCGACGAGTCGGCGGGTCTGCATGGCGGAGGCATTCTCGCGCACTCACCTGCGCAGGTGCCGGGCCCTGGTCACGAGGTAGACACCGAAGAACATCAGGCCGACCGAGATCGCGCTCAGCTCGTAGCGACCGAGGGGGGCGTCCTGGAGGTACCGCAGCGCACCGTCGAGGCCGGTGGACTCCTCGGTGCGCCGGGTCCACGCCGCGGCGAGGAACAGCCACCCGACGAGCCCGAACGCGATGCCGCGGGTGATGAACCCGATCCGGCCCATGACCTCGGCGAGCCGGCCGGGGTGGCGCTCGAGGTCGACGAGGAAGTCCTTCGTCCAGCCCGACCAGATGCTGAACGCGCCGACGCCGGCGACCGCGAGACCGACCGCGACGACGAGGAGCGTGCCGCCCGGGAGGGCGAGCAGGGTGCGGGTGATGCCGATGCTCGAGTCGCGGCTGCTCGTGCCGGCGCCGACCGCGAAGGCGGCCGCACTCCAGGCGACGGTGACGTAGGCGAGGCCGTCGGCGCCGTGCTCGAGCCGCTTGAAGCCGGTGCGGCAGTGCCGTCCGGTGATGGCGCGCGCGAGGTTCCAGAGGGCGACGACCGTGAAGCCGGCGAACCCGACCCACAGGGCCCAGCGCCCTCCGGCGGTGTCCGCGAGCGTGGTGAGCGCGCCCGACTCGTCGGCCGTACCGCCCCACCCCCACGCGATGCCGAGGCCGGCCCACCCCATCGCGATGTGGAGGACGCCGTCGAGGAGGAACCCGACGCGGGCCCCGGTGCTGACCGTCGGGTGCGTCTCGGCGACCTCGGCGGCGTGGGTCGTCACCTGCGCGAACGCCTCGACCGCCTCACCGGTGTGCTCCCTGACGTCCTCGGCCACCTCGCCGACCCGCTCGACGACGTCCTCGGCGACGTCCTCGACCCGCTCGACGACGCCCTCGGCGGCCTCCTTGACCGCCTCGACGACGGGGAGGCCGTCGTCGCCGGTGTCGGGGTCGCTCGGGCTCACGACCGAGAGGCTAGACCCGAGCCCCGACCTGCGCGGTCGTGTGCTCAGGTGGCTGCCCTGGCGGCCACCTGGGCACACGACCGCGGGAGGCGCCTACCCTGTGTCGTGCCCGGGTCGCCCGGGCGAGGAGGGCTCGCATAGTGGCCTAGTGCGGCGGTCTTGAAAACCGCTATGGCGGCAACGTCATCGTGGGTTCGAATCCCACGCCCTCCGCTCGCGAGATGCGGACGGGCCGAGGAACGAGGTTCGTCCGCATCTCGCGAATCGAGCACGCGGGATTCGGGAGGAGGGGCGAGGAACGAGCCCCGACGGTTCCCACGCCCTCCGCTGGACTCCGGCGGGCGCGGAGCGCCCTTGGAGTGCCTGCGGAGCGGCGGTGGGATGACGGGGAGCCTCGAACGGAGTGAGAGGCGGAGTCCCACGCCCTCCGCAGCCCACCCGACGGTCGGGTCGAGGTGAAAGGCGACCACCTGACGGTCGGGTTCCACCTCGACCGGGTGCGGCGACGGTCCGCGGGTATGGTCGGAGGCCGACGAAAGGATCCACCCCATGGCGAAGCTGTCGTTCCTCGCCGGCCTGGCGGCCGGGTACGTCCTCGGTGCCCGCGCGGGCAAGCACCGCTACGAGCAGATCCGCCGGACGTCCTCGAAGGTGTGGAACTCCGGCCCGGTCCAGAAGCAGGTCGGGATCGCCAAGGAGGCCGCGAGGACCAAGGCGGCCCCGGTGGTCGCCGACCTCGTCGCCGACGCCGCCCGCGCGACGGGCGAGCGGCTGCGGGCCAGCCGCACCGTGTCGACGGAGGCGATCCGCAGCGCCCCCGAGACCCGTCCCGGGGGCGACGGCGCGAGCCACACCGCGCCCCACGGCGACCCCTGGGCAACGGCGACCCGCCGCACCGACGGCGCCGCCTGACCGCGAGCGCCGCAGCCCCCTCCCGAGGGCCGTGACCGCGGAAGGGGTCGCCCTGACCACCACGTCCGCACCCGCCGCCGGGTCGGGACATGCCACACCGCCGGCCACGCCGGACCTCTGCGCCCCCTGCGGCGCCAGGTCCCGACGTGGCCGGCTCCCCGTGTGACGGGACCGTCGCCCCGACGTCGCGCGTGTCCGGCCCGGCGTCGCGGCGCCCCGAGGTCCCGGTGCCGCCCTCCCGCCCCTGATCGGTCGGGCCGCACCGTGGATCCCGCTGGGTTCCACGACGACGAGGAGCCGTCCGGTCCCGCCCTGATACGGCAGGCCCCGAGAATTTCTCGCCGGCCCGTCCGGGCCGCCCCGAGCCGAGCCCTCGAGCGGCGCCGTCCGGCGCGAATCCGTGCAGGTCGGCGTGTATCACGGTCCCGATCAGCGACTCCTGTTCCACGTCGACCGTGATCACTACGCTGGGCGCGACCGCTCTCGCCCCGGTTCCTTCCCCCCCCAGGAGACCCGATGGCCGCCAAGCCCTCCGAGCAGGCCCCTTCCGACGGCTCTGCCGGGTCCGAGCGCCCCGGCCCCCGTCCCGAGCAGCCCGTGGATGAGCCCTCCCCGCTCCCGCCGTTCCCCGTGCTCTCCCCGCTGCTCGCTCGCCGGCTCAACGCCCGGGTCCTCGACCCCGAGGCGGCCTACCTCGCACCGGGGCAGCCGCTGCCGCTGCCGACCGTGTACGTCTCCGACACCCTCCTCGTGCGCGACGTGTCCGACCCCTCGCTCGACGGCGAGGGGCAGCTGACCCGCGTGCAGGAGCTGCAGGAGCTGGCCAGGCAGGTCGGCGCCGACTCGTTCAGCGTGCAGTCGATCGGCTCGCCCACGACGCTCCCGCTCCCCCGCAGCGTCGCCGAGGCCCTCTCGCCCGAGGCGGAGGTCACGGTGACCCGCGTGCGGCTCGAGCGCCAGGGCGACCAGGCCGGCAAGTCCCCCGACGCGTGGCGCTTCCTCCAGACGGCCCTGACCTCCACCTCGGACCGGGCCGCGATCCTCTACGACAAGCTCGGGCTCGGCCGCCTCCCCGACCCCGACGGCGAGGAGTCCCCCGAGGAGCAGGCCCGTCGCCGGCGCCGCGACACCCGCGGCCGCAGCATGGCTTCCGGCGTCACCGTCGAGCACGTCCTCACCGCCGGTGGCGGCGTCTGGGGCGGCGGGGGCGGCGTGTGGGGCGGAGGCGGTGGCGTCTGGGGCGGTGGCGGTGGCGTCTGGGGCGGCGGTGGCGGCGTGTGGGGCGGCGGGGGCCTCCTCGCCGAGTACGGCGCGCCCGGAGTCGGCGGCCGTACCCCGGTCGTCTGGTCCGCCCCCGACCCGCGGCTCGCCGTCAGGGCCGGCCTGCCGGACGAGCCGCCCGTGGTCGCGATCCTCGACACCGGCCTCGGCGAGCACTCCTGGTTCCCGCCCGAGGGCGAGAAGGCCACCGTCGACGACTGCCCCGGCGGCGCCGCCTGCCCCGGCGTGCACCGCCGCGTCGTCCACGCCGGCCGGGAGGTCGGCGTCTGGAAGGAGCCCTCGCGCGACCCCGAGAACACCGGTGTCATCATCGACGAGGTCAACGGGCTCATGGACGTGCTCTGCGGCCACGGCACCTTCATCGCCGGCATCGTCCGCCAGCGCTGCCCCGAGGCCGTCATCCTCGCCGTTCCGATCATGGCGTCCGACGGAGCCGCTTTGGAGGAGGACGTCATCGACGCCCTCACCCTCCTCCTCGCGCGCCACAAGGCCGCGAAGGACGACCCCTCGATCCGGCACGGACGCCTCGACGTCCTCAACCTCTCGCTCGGCTACTACCACGAGACACCGGACGAGGCCGACGACACCGCGCTCCACGACCTCCTGCGCGAGTTCGGCCGGGAGGGCGTCGTCGTCGTCGCCTGCGCAGGCAACGACGCGACCCGTGCCCGCTTCTTCCCCGCGGCCTTCGCGACCACCGCCGACACCGCCCTCGTCGGCGTCGGCGCCACCAACCCGGACGACCGCAGCGTCGCCCTGTTCTCCAACGTCGGCGACTGGGTGACGGCGCACGCACCGGGCGCCGGGATCGTCAGCACGGTCCCGAGGACGCTGTCCGGCTCCGGGCAGGCCGGCGTCTCGGTCAAGGGGGTGGGCCCGGGGCCCCGGTCGAGCATCGACTTCGACGACTTCCGGTCCGGGTTCGCGGTCTGGAGCGGCACCTCGTTCGCGGCCCCGTGGGTCGCCGGTGACATCGCCCGCGAGATCGTCCGCCCCTCCCCCGAGGACGACCGGGCGACCGTTGCCCCGGGGGCCGGCCGGGCCAAGGCGGCCGCAGCGACCGTCGTCGCCAAGGCGAACCGCGAGCGGTTCCCCAAGCGCAGGACGAAGGAGGAGTGATGTCCCCCGACGACACGGTGCACACCCTCTCGACGAGGGCGGCCGCGGCCTTCCGCGGGTACCGGGACGGCGAGGTGCGGGCCATGGACGAGCTCGTCGACCTCCTCACCCCGGTCCTCTGGCACACCGCCCGGGCGCAGGGCGCCGGCGACCAGCTCGCCCAGGACGCCGTCCAGACCGCGTGGCTGCGGCTCGTCGAGGGCGCCGAGCGGATCAAGGACCCGCAGGCCGTCATGGGCTGGCTCATCGTCACCGTGCGCCGCGAGTGCTGGCGCTCCACCCGCGTCGCCGGGCGCACCGACGGCGAGCTCGACGAGGGCACCCCCGACGTGCAGCCCGACCCGGCGACCGTCGCGGTCCGGCGCGAGGACCACCGCGTCCTCTGGGCGCACGTGCAGCGGCTCACCCCTCGCTGCCAGGCCCTGCTGCGCGTCATCGCCTTCGCCGACAAGCCCGACTACGCCGCCGTGTCCGAAGCCCTCAAGATGCCGGTGGGGAGCATCGGCCCCACCCGAGGACGGTGCCTCGCCAAGCTGCGCACCGCCCTCGCCGACGACCCCGCCTGGGGAGGTGCCCTGTGAACGCCGACCACGACCTCGCCGCACAGCCACTCGACGAGCTCGACGACCGCATCCTCGCGGCCATCGCCGACGTGCTGCGCGCCAACGACCCCGTCCCGGCCGGGCTGGCCGACGACGTCAAGTTCGCCCTCACCGTCCAGGCGCTGCACGCCGAGGTCGCCGAGCTGCAACGGCTCGGCGCGGAGACGGCCCTCGCCCGGTCGGAGTACACGCGCACCCAGACACTGACCTTCAGCGCCGAGGCCCTGTCGGCGATGGTGACCCTGTCGCCGATCGACGACGACGAGGTCCGGGTCGACGGCTGGGTCACCGGCCTGGACTCCTCGGCCACCGTCGAGCTGCGCGCCGACGGGGGCACGACGACCGCCGAGGTCGACGAGGACGGCCGGTTCACCTTCGAGCGGGCCCCCCGCGGGCTCGTGCGGTTCGTGTTCCTGCCCTCCGGCGACGTCCGTCCCGTCATCACGCCGACCGTCGAGATCTGAGGCTCGCGGATCAGCGCGGACCTCCACGACCACGTCACCCGCCTCGTCGAGGAAGCCGTCCTCGCGAACGCCGCGGGCGCCCCCTCGCGGGCCGAGTCCATCCTGCGCCGGGCGCTGCGCCGCCTCGACGGCGACGGTGCCGCCGGCCCCCACGACGTCGCGACGCTGCGCGCGCGGGTCCACGTCACGCACGCGGTGGCCCGGGTCCAGCGCGGGGACCGGGAGGGCGCCTTCGCGCTGCTCGACGCGGCGGACGAGCTCCTCGCCGGGCGGCCGTCGACGCCGGTCCACTCGCTGTCGGTGGTCCAGCGGGCGGGACTGCACGGGCGGGTCGGCGAGTGGGAGCGCACGCGGGTGCTCCTCGAGGGCGTCGCGCTCACTGCGGAGGTCGCCCCGCGCACCCGCTGCCTGCTCCACCTCAACCTCGGGTTGACCTACCAGTTCCTCGGCCGGTACCACGACAGCGACGTCCGGCTCCGGCGCGCACACCAGGATGCAGTGGCGCTCGGCTTCCCGGACCTCGCCGCCGCCGCCGTGCACAACCGCGGCCGGCTCCAGCTGCTCCTCGGGAACCTGCCCCGGGCGCTCGCGCTCATGGAGCAGGCCCGCGAGCTCGGCGACGCGCTGCTCCCGCCTGCGGCAGCGCTCGACCGGGCGCGCGTCCTCACCGAGGCCGGGCTGCTCGACCAGGCCCTCGAGATGCTCGAGGAGGGCGCGGCGGCCGCCCGCGCAGGCGGGGTCGCGCACGACGTCGCCGAGGCCGACCTCGAGCGGGCGCGCATCGCCCTCCTGCGCGGCGAGGTCACCGAGGCCCGGCGCTGGGCGTCGCGCGCCGAGAGGCGGTTCGCGAGGGGGTCGGAGTCGGCCTGGACGGTGCGGGCGTCCCTGCTCCGGCTGCAGGCCGAGATGCTCGAGGGGCGGCGGCCACGGGCCGTCGCCACCACCCTGGACCGGCTCGTCGCGGGGCCGGCCGCGGCGAGCGCGGTGGCGACCGAGGCCGCGGTCCTCGCGGCCGAGGCCAACGCCCTCGTCGGCCGTACCGAGGCGGCCCGCGCCCACCTCGACCGACCCGAGCTGCGACGGCCGACGACCTTCTCCCTGCGCCTCCAGCGAACCCTCGCCCTCGCCGAGCTCCACGACGCGGAGGGCCGCCCCGACCTCGTCCGTCGCGAGCTGCGCCGCGGCGCCCACAGCCTGGCCGTCGAGCAGGCGCGGCACACCTCCCTCGACTCGCGCACCGCCGTCGCCCTGCACACGCGGCGGCTGCGGGACGCCCACCTCGACCACGCCCTCGCCACCGGGTCCCCGGCACAGGTGTTCTCGGCGACCGAACTGTGGCGCGGTGTCTCACAACGGCTTCCGCCCCTCGTGTCCTCCCCCGACGTCGAGCTGGCCCGCCTCACCGCCGACGCGCGCCGCCTCCACGCGGAGGCGTTCGACACGCCGGACGCCGCCCGTCGCTCGGCCCTCGAGGCACGGGCGCGCGAGGCGGAGCGCGCCGTCGCCCGGCGCGACTGGGAGCAGCACCGCGCCGGTGGCACGGGCACCGAGGAGCGCGCCGTCACGGTCTCGGCCCTGCGCCCGCTGCTCGAGGGCGCCCGTGCCGGGCTGCTCAGCCTGTTCCTGCACCGCGACGTCCTCTGGGCGGTCACCGTCGACCCGTCGGGAGCGCGGCTCACCCGGGTGCCGGGCGGGGATCGGGTCGTCGAGGTCGCGGCCCGGCTGCGCGCCGACATCACCACCCGGCGGCTCGCCCTGGGGACACCGCTCCACGAGGTCGTCGAGCGGTCGATGGCGCGCAGCGTCGGGGTGCTCGGAGACGCCCTGGGCCCGGTCCTGCCACGCTCGCACCGGCTCGTCGTCATCCCGTCGGCGTCGCTCGCGTCGTTCCCGTGGCGCCTCGTCCCGGGCATCCGCGGCCGGATCGTCACGGTGGCGCCCTCGGCGACGTTCTGGGCGCGCCGGTCGACCCCTCCGGGTCAGGGGTCACCGGTGCAGCGGGTCGTCTCCCTCGCCGGTCCCGGCCTGTCGCGCGCGACGACCGAGGCCGAGGACGTCGCGCGGGTGTGGGGTCCGGACGTCGCCTCGGCGGCGGGCTCCCGCGGGGGCGTGGCCTCCGGCGAGCAGCTGCGGACCGCGCTGCGCGACGCCACCGTCGTCCACGTCGCCGCCCACGGGGTGCACCAGGACGAGAGCCCTCTCTTCTCGTCGGTCGTCATGGGCGACGGGCCGGTCTTCGCGCACGAGTTCCAGCGCACCGGCGTCGGCGCCGAGCACGTCATCCTCTCCTCGTGCGAGGTCGGACGCACGCACGTCCGCACGGGGGACGAGGCGCTCGGCCTCACCGCGAGCCTGCTCGCCACGGGTGTGCGGACGGTCGTCGCTTCCGTCGGACCCGTCGGCGACGAGGACGCGCACGCCGTGATGGCGGCGTACCACCGGGTGCTCGCGCAGGGGCTCGACGCCGCCCAGGCGCTCGACCTCGCGACGGCGGGCGTCGAGGAGGGCCGCCTGTTCTGCGCGTACGGCGCCGACTGGGCGCCCGCGCCGGACGACGCGGCCTGAGCCGGTCCGCCTCCCGGTGGGCCCGACGGCCCGACGGTCAGATGAAGATCGCGGGCTCGGAGAAGAGCGCGTCGTAGGGGTCCTGCGCCGGGTGGTCGGGGAAGCGCACCTGCGCCGGGATGCCCGTGGCGACCGCGCCTGCCGGGATCGGCTTCACGACGACCGAGTTCGCGCCGATCTGCGCGTCGTCGCCGATCTCGATGTCCCCGAGGACGCGGGCGCCCGCACCGATGGTCACCCTGTCGCCGACCGTGGGGTGGCGCTTCGTCCCGCGAGCGAGCGTGCGTCCTCCGAGGGTGACGCCGTGGTACAGCATGACGTCGTCGCCGACCACCGCGGTGGCGCCGATGACGACGCCCATCCCGTGGTCGATGAAGAAGCGGCGGCCGATCTGCGCGCCGGGGTGGATCTCGACCCCGGTCACGGCGCGGACCGCCGTGGACAGGGCGCGGGCAGCAGGCCGTCCTCCGGGGCGCTGCCACAACCGGTGCAGGCCCCGGTAGGCCCAGATCGCGTGCAGCCCGGGCGAGTTCACGGCGACATCGAGCCGGTTCTCGGCGGCGGGGTCGCGCCGCATGGCGGCATCGAGGTCCTCGCGGATCCTCGCCCGGGCGTCACGGATGAGGGACATGGTCAGTCGACGAGACCCTCGAAGAGGATGGTCGAGAGGTAGCGCTCGCCGAAGCTGGGGATGACGACGACGATCGTCTTGCCGGCGTTCTCGGGACGCGTGGCGACCTGGTTCGCAGCGGCGAGGGCGGCGCCGGACGAGATGCCGACGAGCAGTCCCTCGTCGGTCGCGGCCTTGCGGGCCCACTCGACGGAGGTCGCCGCGTTGACGTCGATGACCTCGTCGTAGATCTCGGTGTTGAGGATCTCGGGGACGAAGTTCGCGCCGATGCCCTGGATCTTGTGCGGGCCGGGCTGGCCGCCGTTGAGGATGGCCGACTCCTCGGGCTCGACGGCGATGATCTGCACGTCGGGCTTGCGGGACTTGAGGACCTCGCCGACCCCGGTGATGGTGCCGCCCGTGCCGATGCCGGCGACGACGATGTCGACCTGGCCGTCGGTGTCCTTCCAGATCTCCTCGGCGGTCGTCCTCCGGTGGATCTCGGGGTTCGCGGCGTTGGCGAACTGCCGGGCGAGCACCGCACCCTCGCGCTCGGCGACGATCTCGTCGGCCTTGGCGACGGCGCCCTTCATCCCGAGGGAGGGGTCGGTGAGGATGAGCTCGGCGCCGTACGCGCGCAGGAGGGCGCGGCGCTCCTTGCTCATCGACTCGGGCATCGCGAGGACGACCTTGTAGCCGCGGGCGGCCCCGACCATCGCGAGGGCGATGCCGGTGTTGCCCGAGGTCGCCTCGACGATCGTGCCGCCCGGGGGCAGCTCCCCCGAGGCCTCCGCCGCGTCGATGATCGCGACGCCGATGCGGTCCTTGACCGAGCTCGCCGGGTTGTAGAACTCGAGCTTCGCGGCGACGGTCGTGCCCTCCGGGGCATCGATGATCCGGTTGAGCCGGACGAGCGGGGTGTTGCCGACGGCCTGGGTCACGTCGTCGAGGATGGGCATCGAGTCGCCTTTCGCTGGGGGTCCGGGCGGGGCGCCTCGTGGACACCGTCGACCGGTCGGTCGTGCCGACATCGGGGCAACCGACGCCTGCTTATGCATATTCCAACAGACGGTTATCGGTCGGGGCAACGGCGTCTCGCCCGGTCAGCCCTCGTCGGGGTCCGTGACGTCCCGCGCGGCGGCGAAGACGGCGGACAGCCCGGGCCACGCCTCGACCCGGCACCAGACCGGCACCTCGTCGAGGGGGACGGGCCGGGTGGCGACCAGCCCGTCGGCACCCGCCTCGTGCGCCGCCCCGGTCCACACGTCGACCCAGGTCCCCGGGGGGAGCCAGGTCGGCCACGCCTCGGCACCCGGCTCGAGGACCGGGCTGACGAGGAGGTCGGCTCCGAGCATCCACTGGCGAGGGTGCTCCCAGACCGCCGGGAGTGACGGGTGGTCGAAGAAGAGCGGTCGCATGAGCGGGCGGTCGGTCGCCACGGTGACCGCTGCCTCGGCCGCGAGGTGCTCGACGAGGGCCTCGCGGAGGACGGCGAAGCGCCGGAAGACCGGGACCACGCGGTCGTCACCCGTGACCTCGGCGACGTACCAGGGCGTCCGGTCGCGCAGGGGGCGCTGGTGGTGGTTGAACTCGGAGTGGTACTGCATCACCGGCATGAACGCGGAGGCGCCTGCGGCCCGCAGGTAGAGCTCGGCGTCCGGGACGGGACCGGAGAACCCGGCGAGGTCCCACCCCCAGTACACGATGCCGCACGAGGCGGCGGTCAGACCGGCGGTGACGGAGCTCCGGAAGGCCTCCCAGGTCGAGTCCTCGTCACCGGCCCAGAACAGCCCGTGGGGCTGGGAGCCGGCGAAACCACTGCGGGAGAACGTGACCGGTGCCTTCCCGTGCTTGCGGAGCAGGTCTCCGAACGCCCGCGCGTAGTGCACCGGGAAGAGGTTGTTCCCCTCGTCACCCCGGCGGCCGTCGGCGTACCGGAGGTCGTGGCCCCAGGCGTGCTCGCCGCCGTCGGTCTTGAACCCGTCGATGTCGAGGTCGCGGACGAGGTAGTCGCGCTTGGCGGTCCACCAGTCGCGCGTCCGCTGGACGGAGAGGTCGGGCATGAGCGACTTCGGGAACCACCAGCCCCGGTTCAGGTAGGGCGTGCCGTCGGCCTCGCGGACCGCGTGGTCCCCCGCCACCATCGCCACACCCTCGGCGAGCACCTGCTCGTGGAGGCCGTCCTCCGAGGCCGCGGTCTTGAGCAGCGGGATCTGCCAGAGGACCACCTTGATGCCGCGCGCGTGGAGGTCGTCGACCATCCCGCGCGGGTCCGGCCAGGCGCCGTCCGCCGGGAACTCGAAGTCGTCGAGGACGAAGGGCGAGCCGTCGGGCCGCGGCCGGTAGCGGGCGTCGCGCAGCAGCATGATGCCCTCCTCGTCGGACCACGCCTCGATGACGACGACGCCCACGGGGATGCCGAGGTCCCGGTGCGAGTCCATCCGGGTGGTGACCAGCTCCTGGGTGTTCCACTCGTTGCCCGACGCCCACAGCCGGAACACCCACGCGGGAAGCTCCTCGGCTCGGCCGACGACGTCGAGGAACCGACGGAGCACCTCCGTGGGCGACCCCTCGTGGAGGTCGAGCTCGACCCGCTCGGCCGCCGACCCGCCCACGGCGACCTCGACCACCAGCCGGGTCGGGTCCGTGGCGCCGACGTCGTACCAGGTGCGCCGGGAGGTCCGCACGTGGAAGCCCCACGACGAGCCGTCGCTCGCCACGACGTGGGCGAAGGGCATCGGCAGGTAGGTCCGCCCGTGCGTCCCCTGCGACTTGTACTGCTCGAAGACGACCGCGTCCAGCCGTCGGCCGGCCTGGTCGAGGTGGTCGTAGCGCTCGCCGAACCCCACGACGTGGTCACCCGGGGCGAGCGCCAGCGCGAACCGCGCCCGCTCCACCCCGCGGTCCGTGACGAGCCACTCGACCGACCCCGGCACCACGCGGTCCCCGCCGCCGGAGAACGCGACGGTGAGGCCGTCGGGGACCCGGGCGACCCAGCGTGCGGGGCGGACCTCGAACCAGGGCGTCGTCTCCTCGCGGCCGTCCTGCGTCCTCGCGGTGAAGCGGTAGGCGACGACCCCGTCGACGGGTGGGCTCGTGACGGCCCACCCTCCCTCGCCCCCGAGGGAGGCGGCCTGGGCGGCCGCCAGGTGCCCCTCCCCACCGGCGAGCGCGGCGGCGTCGGCGGCCGAGGCCGAGCGTGGTGCGAGGTCGAGCGCCAGCGGGGGCGAGGGGTCGGTGCCGGCCGGTGCCGGAACCCACTCGCACGACACCGCCACGACGGAGGCGTCGGCCTCGACGCCGAGGAGGACGGCCATTCCCGCGAGCGGGAGGACGGGAACCCGCTGGTCGAGCGACGTCGCGTAGGGGTGCTCGATGCCGTGCGGCCGGTGGCGCAGCAGCGGGCCGGTCATCGTGCGACCCCGTCGAGAAGGCCGAGCTCGTCGGCGAGGACGAGGTACATGCCGTGCGACCACAGGAGCGGGGTCGCGACCTCGCCCCACCGCTCGACCCACTCGGCCCGCGAGCCCGGGTGGAGGAGGTGGTCGTCGACCTGCTCGGGCAGCTCGCCCTCCGCCGTGGCGTGGGCGGCGACCCAGTCGAGGAGGCGGCGCGCGCCCTCCCGGTCACCGGCGGCGGCGAGGTTCCACCCGAGGAGGCAGGAGAGGAGCAGCCACTGGCCACCCCCGTAGAAGACGTCCGCGAGGAAGCGGTGCACCCCGCCCTCGACGTCTAGCTCGGCCGCGACGGCCTCGAGGGTCCCGGCGGCGAGCGCCGACCCGCGCGGGACGAGCCCGAACGGCACGACGCAGGCGGGGAGGGACCCGTCGACGGCCTCGGACCCGAGCCACTTGACGAGGTGGCCGTCGACGACCCCCTCGGCGAGGGTGAGCGCCCGGGCCTCGGCGGCCACCGCCCGGCACCGGGCCGAGCGGTCGTCATCGAGGACACCGCTGCCCGCGACCGCCTCGAGCCCGCCGACGATGGCCCCGAGGGTGGAGACGTGACGATGCTCGTCGTGCTCCTCCCACCAGTCGTAGCAGGGCAGGTCCCACAACGCGGTGACGAAGTCGGCGGCCACCTCGATGCCGGGCCGCCAGCGCGCGAGGTCGAGGGCGTGGCGCGTCGCGTGTGTGACGACCGCCCACAGCCACGTGCCGTACCCGTCGGTCTGGAAGTCCCACCAGGCGTCGGTGCCGTCGCCGCCGTCGAGGGTGAAGCGGGTCGGCAGGAGCAGGGCGCGCGGGACCTCCGCACCGGCGGCGCGCAGCCGGACGACCTCGTCGACCGCCTCGCGGCGGTCAGCGAGCGTGGCGTCGACCCAGTCGTGGAAGGCGTCGGCCGACGTGACGTCCCCGTAACGCGACATCCCCTCGGCGGTGAAGCCCCCGTCCCGCAGCCACGCGTAGCCCTGGTACGCGGAGAAGGTCGGCGCCGCCGGGTAGGCACCGGAGGCGTGCTGGTGCTCACGGATCACGGCGTGGCTGCGGTGGGCGAGGGCCACGACCTCGTCGGTGCGGTGGGTGGGCAGTGTCGTCATCGAGGTCCTCAGGTGGCCGCCGGGCCCGGAGCAGGGTCCGGGCCCGGCGGTGTCGGCGGGTCGGGTCGGGCGGTGAGGCGGTCAGGCGGTCGTTCGGGTCACGAGAGGAGGGCGGTCACGGCCTTCGCCGCGTTCGCCACCGCCTCCTCGACCGAGATCCGCCCGGCGGCGGCAGCGCTCAGCTCCTTGCCGACGGCGTCCTGCATCTCCTGCTGCCGCTCGACGACGGGCGGGAGGACGGTGGCGTCGAGGGAGTCGAAGACGGCCTGCCGGTTCGCGGGCTTGCCGGCGTCGAGGTAGGCCTTCAGCTTGGCCTCGTCGGCGACGGGCGGCAGCTCCCAGCTGGTCTCGAGCCGCTTGGCGACCATCTCGTCGGAGGCGGTGAGGAAGGCGATCCACCGCTGCGCGGCGGTCTGGTTCGCACTCTTGGCGTTGACGACGGCCCCGTTGGTGAACATCGCCGAGGCCTTCTTCGTGTCACCCGGCTCGACGACGACGTCCCACTCGAAGGGGGCGTCGGCCATCCCGGAGAACATCCAGATCCCGGTGTGCCACATGGCGAGCTTGCCGCCCTTGAACAGCTTCGAGTCGAAGTCGGGCGTCCCGGCGCCGTCGGCCTCGGTCGGCATCGTGGTGCCCGACTTGCCGACGAGCCACTCGGCGGCCTTGCGGCCCGCCTCGGAGTCGAACGCCGCCGCCTTCTTGTCCGTGCTGAGGAACTCGCCACCGGCCTGCGCGACCGCCTTGTAGTACTCGAAGAACGAGATCGGCTGGTAGTCGCCCCAGACGCCGGCCTTCTCGTCGGTGAGCTTCTCGGCGGCGGCCTTCTCGTCGGCCCAGGTCCAGTCGGCCGTCGGGAGGGCGACGCCGGCCTTCTCGAACAGGTCCTTGTTGTAGAACAGGACGACGTTGGAGAACGACTCGGGCAGGCCGTACTGCGTGCCGTCGACCGAGAACGCCTCGAGCAGCGAGGGCTTGTATCCGCTCGCGTCGACGTCCTTGAGCGGGGCGAGAGAGCCGTTCGAGGAGTACGTCACGAAGTTCTCGTAGTTGAGCTCGAACGCGTCGGCGGCGGTGCCACCGGCGACGGCGGTCTGGAGCTTGGTGAAGTAGTCGTCGTAGGGGGTCGTCTCGATCTGGACCTTGACGTCGGGGTTGGCCTTCTCGAAGGCCAACTTGATGGCGTCGAGGTCCTTCTCGTGCCCGCCGTTGGCGGAGAAGTTCATGTAGCGGACGGTGACGGGCCCGCCGGACGCCGCGGCGTCGTCGGTCCGGGTCGCCGAGCCCTGGGCGCATGCCCCGAGGGCGAGGGTCAGAGCGAGGACGGCAGGCGCGACGCTGCGCCTGGTGGTGGTGCGCATGGATGGTTCCTTTCGGGGGTGGGTGCGAGGGGACGCGGTGGGGGTCACTTGATGCCCGTGTGGGCGACGCCGGCGATGACGTGCCGCTGGGCGAGGAGGTAGACAACGGCGATCGGGACGATCGAGAACACCGACCCGGCCATGACGACGTCCCACTCCGTGGTGAACTGCCCGTTGAGGGTGGCCAGGCCGAGGGGAAGGGTCATGAACTCGGGCGAGCGGATGATGACGAGCGGCCAGAGGAAGCCGTTCCAGCTCGCCATGAAGGCGAAGACGGCCACGGTGGCGAGCGCCGGGCGGATCAGCGGAAGGATGACCTGCAGGAAGATCCGCAGGTGGCTCGCGCCGTCGATCGTCGCGGCCTCGTCGAGCTCGCGGGGCACCGACTCGACGGCCTGCTTGAGGAGGAAGACCCCAAACGCCGAGGCGATGCTCGGTGCCAGCAGACCGGCGTAGGTGTCCTGCAGCTCGAGCGTCCTCATCTCGATGAAGAGCGGCACGACGAGCACCTGCAGCGGGACCATGAGCGTCGCCAGGTAGAGCCCGAACACGACGCTGCGTCCGCGGAACTCCAGCCGGGCGAAGGCGTAGGCGGCCATCGCGCCGGTGACGAGCTGCAGGGCGGTCGAGACGACGGCCACCCACAGCGAGTTGAGGACGATCCGCCACATCGGGAGGGTGTCCAACAGGGTCCGGTACGCGTCGAGGGTGGGGTTCTCGACGAGGAGCGTCGGGCCGCCCGCCAGGCTGCCCTCGGGCGTCACGGACGTGACGACGGTCCAGAGGAACGGGAAGAGCATGACGGCGGCACCCGCCGCGAGCAGGACGTGGGCGAGGACCCGGGCGGGGCGGGGCCTCCGGCGACGGACCCCCGGGCGAGGGCGGGCGACGGCCTCGTGACCGCTCGAGTGGGCGTCGTGGGGTGCGCCGGGACGACGGTAGAGGAGGTCAGGCATGGTGCACCCACCGGCGCTGGCCGCGGATCTGGACCGCGGTGATCGCGAGGATGACGGCGAAGAGCAGCCACGACAGCGCGCTCGCCTCGCCGGCCCGCCCGTAGCGGAAGGTCAGGTCGTACACCTGGCCCACGACCACCTGGCTCGACCCGCTGGGTCCGCCACCCGTCATGACGTAGACCTGGTCGAAGACCTGGAACCC
Source organism: Oryzobacter faecalis (assembly GCF_046764005.1). NCBI lineage: Bacteria > Bacillati > Actinomycetota > Actinomycetes > Micrococcales > Intrasporangiaceae > Oryzobacter > Oryzobacter faecalis. The sequence goes on from NZ_JBKOFW010000002.1 coordinate 23,712, forward strand.
GTTGATGAGGCTGATGACGACGACGAAGAAGGTCGAGGGCGACAGCAGCGGCAGCGTGATCCGCCAGAACCGCTGCCACGCGTTGGCGCCGTCGGCCCGCGCCGCCTCGAGGACGTCCGCCGGGATGGCCTGGAGCCCGGCCAGCATGATGACCATGACGAAGCCGAGGTCCTTCCACGCCGAGCTGAGGATGACCGCCGGCAGGGCCCAGACGGGGTCGGTCCACCACCCGGGCTGCGGCAGCCCGACCACGCCGAGCATGGCGTTGACGAGGCCGTTCGTGGGGTTGAGCAGCCACTTCCAGACGAGGGCGACGACGACCCAGCTTGTGACGACCGGCAGGAAGAACGCCGCGCGGAACATGCTGCGCCCGCGCAGCCGCTGGTTGAGCGCCAGGGCCAGCCCGAGCCCGCCGGCGTAGACGAGCGGCAGGTAGCCCGCGCAGTAGAGCAGCGTGTTGCGGAACACGGTGCGCGTCGTCGGGTCGGTGAGGAGCGAGCGGTAGTTCTCGAGGCCGACCCACTCCATCGGCGAGATGAGGTTCCACGAGTGCAGTGACACCCAGGCCGAGCCGACCATCGGGACGACGGTGAACATCACGAGCGGGACGGCGCTGGGTGCGAGGAAGAGGAGGACCCAGCCGCGGTTCCTCCAGCGGGATCCCCGCGGGCCGCCGCTGCGCGGCCCGGTGCGCGGCCGGGTGCCCCGCCCGGTGCCCCGGCCGGTCTTGCGGAGGGCTTCGACGACGCTCACGACGGCACCCCGTTGGTCTGGAGGCGCGCCCGGACGAGCTCGCCCTCCCGGCCCGTCGAGGCCGCGTCGAACGGCGAGGCGAGGACGAGCGACGCGGCCCCGACGGCCCACTGGTCTTCGCTCCACGGCTCGACGAGCACCTGCACGCCACGCCGGGCGGGCATGAGGTGCCGGCGGAAGGCCGCGTCGAACGCACCCTCCCAGTGCGGCCACTCGTCGATGCCCTCGCCGAGGAGGACGACGACCTCCGGGTCGAGGAGGTGGACGGCGCCGGCGAGGGCCCGGCCGAGGAGGGCCCCGGCGTCGGCGTAGACGGCCAGTGCGGCGGGGTCGCCGGCGTCTGCGGCGCGGACGAGCGTGCGCAGGGAGCCGCGCGGGCCGACGACACCGGCCTCCCGCGCCGCCGCGAGCAGACCGGCCTCACCGACGAAGCCCTCGAGGCAGCCGCGGTTCCCGCAGCCACAGGGCGGGCCGTCGACGGCGACCGGGGTGTGGCCGAACTCGCCCGCACCGCCGTGGGCCCCGCGGCTGACGGCGCCGTTCTGGACGATGCCGAGCCCGATGCCACGGCCGATGGTCACGACGAGGAAGTTCTCGTGGCTGCGGCCGGTGCCGTAGAGGATCTCGGCGGCCGCGAGGGTGTTGACGTCGTTGTCGACGAGCACGGGGACGTCGAGGACCTGGCGCAGCTGCGGGCCGACCGGCAGCCGGTTCCAGCCGAGGGTCGGGGCGTCGACGATGCCGGAGGCCTGGGCATCGACCGCACCGGGCAGGCCGACGCCGACCCCGAGCAGGGGCCCGTCGTGGGCCCGGACCGCCTCGCCGAGCACCGAGGTGATCTGGTCGAGCGCCCGGTCACCGCTCGCGTCGAGGTCGACGTACGCGGAGTCGCGAACCGCCCCGTCGAGGCCGACCGAGACGATGCGGACGTGGTCGGCGGTGACCTTGGCGCCGATGGCGCCACCCGCGGCGTCGACGAGGCCGAGGAGGCGGGCCGGCCGTCCTCCGAGGCTCGGCACCGACTCGAGCTCGGTGATGAGCGAGCGGCTGAGGAGGTCCTTCGTCGTCTGCGTCACCGTCGCCGGGCTCACGCCGAGCACGCGGGCGATGTCGGCGCGCGAGGACGGGCCCCGGGTCCCGAGGAGGCCGAGCACGGCGGCGCGGACCAGGTCACCCCGGTTCGTCTGGGAAGGCCGTGACACCGTCGTTCACCCGCTTAGTTCGGCAGTAAATTTAGACACAAATTAACTGCTGCTGCCGCCGGCGTCAAGCCCTTCGGGACGACGTCTCCGGCGGACCGCCCCGGGGTGGCCGCTTGACCGTCGTCACAGGCAGGTGAGCGCTCGCTTACCCGCCGGTAGGCTGCGCTCCATGTCCGTGACGCTCGCGCCCGTCGTCGTGCCCGCCGTGGGACCCGCCCTCAGCGGGGCGGTCCTCCCCGTCCCGGACGAACGGTTCGGGGGGCTGGGCGCGGTCCAGGTGGTCGCGCTCGTCGTGTGCACCGTGGTCCCGCTCGTCGGGTGGGCGCTGCTGTTCCGGCAGGTCGGCCGCTTCGTCGCGCTGTACCGCCTGGGCCGGCCGGACACGACGCGCACCGACGCACCGGCCGCGCGGACGTGGACCCTCGCCAAGGAGTTCCTCGGCCACACGCGGATGTCCCGGCTGAAGGTCGTCGCGGCCGCGCACTGGTTCACCGCGCTGGCCTTCCTCATCCTGTTCACGACGCTGATCAACGCGTTCTTCCAGCTGGTCCAGCCCGACTACCGGCTGCCCGTCATCGGCCACTTCGCGCCGTTCGAGTGGGTCGTCGAGCTGTTCGCCTGGACGGGCCTGGTCGGCATCGTCGTCCTCATGGCGATCCGCCAGAAGGAGCACCCGCGCTCGGCCGCCGGTGAGGGCGGGCGCCGCTCGCGGTTCTTCGGGTCGACGTTCTGGCAGGCGTACTACGTCGAGGCCACGATCCTGTTCGTCACGATCTGCATCCTGGCCCTGCGCGGCCTCGAGGCGGCGATCGTCACCCGGCTGGAGCCGGACACCTCGCTGGCGCTGCACTTCCCCCTGACCGGCTGGATGGCGGGGCTGTGGTCCGGGGCGTCGCTGCCGGGGCTGGCGACCTGGGTGTACGTCGTGGCGACGGTGAAGATCCTCATCTCCTTCGCGTGGATGATCACGATCGCCCTGCAGCCGACGATGGGTGTCGCCTGGCACCGCTTCCTCGCCTTCCCGAACATCTGGTTCAAGCGGGAGGCCTCCGGCCGCACCGCGCTGGGCACCGTGCGCCCGCTCACCGTGGGCGGCGAGCCGTTCACGCTCGACGCGCTCGAGGAGATGGAGGAGGGCGAGCGCCTCGGCGTCGGGGCGGTCGAGGACTTCACGTGGAAGGGCCTGCTCGACTTCTCCACCTGCACCGAGTGCGGCCGCTGCCAGTCGCAGTGCCCGGCGTGGAACACCGAGAAGCCGCTCTCGCCCAAGCTGTTGATGATGACGCTGCGCGACCACGCCGACGCCAAGGCGCCCTACCTCAGGGCCCTCGCCGAGCACGCGGGCGACAGCGACAAGGCTCTCGCCACCGTCGCGGCGCGGCAGCCCGCCCCCGACGCGACGCACGGGCTGGAGGGCGCAGCGACGTCGAAGACGGTCTCGTGGCCCGAGGTCTCGCTCGTCGGCGACACCGGCTATGACATCACCGCGCCGCTGACCGCCTACAACCCGCACGGCCCCGACGCCGTCATCGACGCCGACGTCCTGTGGTCCTGCACGACGTGCGGGGCGTGCGTCGAGCAGTGCCCCGTCGACATCGAGCACGTCGACCACATCGTCGACATGCGCCGCTACGCCACGCTCATCGAGTCGGCGTTCCCCTCCGAGCTCGGCGGGCTGTTCAAGAACCTCGAGGGCAAGGGCAACCCGTGGGGCATGGGTGCCCGGGCCCGGCTCGACTGGGCCAAGGACCTCCCGTTCCCCGTCAAGGTGCTCGGCCAGGACGTCGAGAAGGCCTCGGACGTCGAGTGGCTGTTCTGGGTCGGCTGCGCCGGCGCGTACGAGGACCGCGCGAAGAAGACCACCCGCGCCGTGGCCGAGCTCCTCGACACCGCCGGGGTCTCGTTCGCCGTCCTCGGCGACGGCGAGACCTGCACCGGTGACTCCGCCCGCCGCGCCGGCAACGAGCTGCTCTTCCAGACCCTCGCGGCACAGAACGTCGAGACGTTCGGGGAGTTCGGCGTCACGAAGGTCGTCGTCACCTGCGCCCACTGCTTCAACACGATCAAGAACGAGTACCCGGCCGTCGGCGGCTCGTACGAGGTCGTCCACCACACCCAGCTGCTCAACCGGCTCGTCCGCGAGAAGAAGCTGACCCCGGTCGCCCGTCCGGCCGACGTGCCGGGGATGTCGACCGCTCGCAACGCCGCCTCGACCGCCGCGACCGTGACCTACCACGACCCCTGCTACCTCGGACGGCACAACCACGTGTACGCCCCGCCGCGCGAGCTCATCGGCGCCCTTCCCGGGGTCGAGCTGCGCGAGATGCCGCGCTCGGGCGAGAAGTCGTTCTGCTGCGGCGCCGGCGGCGCCCGGATGTGGATGGAGGAGAAGCTCGGCACCCGGATCAACACCAGCCGGACCGACGAGGCCGTCGCCACCGGCGCCGAGCGCATCGCCATCGGGTGCCCGTTCTGCCGCGTCATGATCTCCGACGGACTGACCGCCAAGCAGGCCACCGGCGAGGCGGAGGACGTCGAGGTCGTCGACGTCGCCCAGATGCTCCTCGCCGCCGTCCGCCGCAGCCAGGAGGTCGAGGAAGAGGAGGCGCCGGTCGCAGACCAGCCGGCAGCCACCCAGCCGGCAGTTCCGGTGGCCGCGACCGCGGCGGCGACCACGGCACCGGTTGCTGCCGCGGCCCCCAGGGACGACATCGACCAAGAGGGCGGTGGTGCCCCTGCGGCAAACGACGCCGCCGACACCGACCCCTGGGACGACACCCCCACCGCGGCCGCACCGGCACCGACCACGACCGCAGCACCCGCAACCGACGAGGCCGACCCGTGGGACGAGCCCGCACCGACCACGACCGCCCCCGCAACCGACGAGGCCGACCCGTGGGACGAGCCCGCGCCGACCACGGCCGCAGCACCCGCGCCGGAGCCCGCCGCCGAGAACGTCGACCCCTCGGGCGCCGAGCCGGACCCCTGGGACGAGCCGCCGGCCGTCGAGGACACCACGGCCGGGCGCTCCGAGGGAGAGCCGTCCGAGGAGAAGGTCAGAGCGGACGCGGCGGCATCCACCGACGACGTCGACCCTTGGGACGAGCCGGCCGGTGCAGCCGCACCGGCCCCGGCGCCCGCGCCTGGGTCGGTGGATCCCACGGACGAGCCCGCCCGGAAGCCGGCAGCATCAGCCGGGGACGCCAAGGGCGACCCCGCGCTGCTCGACGAACCCGACCCCTGGGACTGACCTCGCCCCGGCACCGTCAACCCGCTGGATCGATCGATCAAGCGGGTTGACGAAGTCAGGCAGGGGTCGACGGTCGGGGCGGGGTCCCGGCCCCACCCGCCGCAGGCACGACGTGGGCCCCGGCGCAGTACGCGCCGGGGCCCACGTCATCGGTTCGGGCGGGCCGCACCGGCCCGCGGAAGGGAGGCCGTCAGGCGAGGCCGTTGGCCTTGAGGAACGCCTCGGCCACGGCCTTGGGGTCCTTCTTGTCGATGTCGGTCTCCTTGAGCAGTCCGGCGATGACCTCGGTGGTCAGCTTCGCCGACACGGCGTCGAGGACGGGCTTGACCTGGTCGGCCTTGTCGGCGCGCACGAGCGGCACGATGTTCTGCGACCCGAAGAGCTTCTTGGTGTCCTCGAGCTGGACGAAGCCATTGGCCGCGATGTTCGGGTCCGTGGAGAAGATGTTCGCCGCCTGGACCTGGCCGTTCTTCAGCGCCTGGACGATGCCCTGGCCGGTGAGCGGGCGGAACGACTTGAACGTCACGCCGTAGGTCTTCTCGAGGCCGGGGATGCCCTGCGGGCGCTCCTTGAACTCCGGCGGCGCCGACAGGGTGAGCTCACCGGCGACGGCCTTGAGGTCCTCGATGGTCGCGAGCTTGTACTTCTCCGCGGTCTCCTTGGTGACGACGATCGAGTCGTTGTCCTCGGCGGCCGACTTCTCGAGCACCTTGAGGGTGTCCGGGATGACCTCCTGGACGTGGGTGTAGACCTCCTCCGGGTCGGTGCCGGTGTAGTCCTTGTCGTAGTAGAACGCGAGGGCGCCGGTGTACTCGGGGAAGACCTGCACCGAGTTGTCCTCGAGCGCGCGCAGGTACACCTCGCGCGAGCCGATGTTGGGCTTGGTCGTCGCGTCGATCCCCTTGGCGCGCAGGGCGCCGGCGTAGATCTCCGCGAGGAGCGTGGACTCGGAGAAGTTGGCGCCGCCGACGACGATCGACCCGCCGCCGCCTCCGGCGCTCGCGGTGCCGGAGGGGGTGTCGGAGGCCAGCGGGTCGCCCCCGCTGCCGCAGGCGGTGAGCCCGATGATCGAGGCCGCTGCGATGGCGGTGGCGAAGGTTCTGCGCTTCATGGGAGTTGGTCCCTTCCTGGGGGGGCGCGGGGCTGGCGGTGGTGCGGGGTCGGGGTCGGTGCTGGGGGTCGGGTCGGTGCTGCGGTGGAGCGTCCGGGGTCAGGCGGGTGCGCGGACGGTGGCCGCCGCGCTGTCGCCCTCAACCTCCGGCCGCGACGAATCCTTCCCCCGGCCACCGACACGGTTCCCGCCGGACAGCCCGGGCGAGACGACCCGGCGCTGGAGCAGGGCGAGGAGGGCGTCGAGGACGAGCGCGAGCACCGCGACGAGCAGGGCTCCCCCGGCGGCCCGCCCGTAGTCGGACAGGGCGATCCCGTCGATGAGGTACCGCCCCAGCCCACCGAGGCCGATGTACGAGGCGATGGTGGCCGTGGCCACGACCTGCAGGACGGCGGAGCGCACCCCGGAGAACAGGAGCGGGAGGGCGTTGGGGACCTCCACCTGCCACAGGACCTGGGAGCCCGTCATCCCGACGCCCTTGGCCGCGTCCCGCGCCGCGGGCTCGACGGCCTCGACCCCCGCATAGGTGCCGGCGAGCAGCGGCGGCACCGCGAGGAGGACGAGGACGAGGACGCTCGGCACGGTGAAGGCGAGGTCGCCGCCGATGCGCGGGAAGAGCACCAGGGCCGCGGCGAAGAGCAGACCGAGGGTCGGCACCGCACGCAACGAGTTCGCCACGGAGACCAGCCACCGGGCGTGACCGGTGTGACCGACCCACAGCCCGAGAGGGATCGCCACGGCCGCGGCGACGAGGAGGGTCACCGCCGTGTAGCCGAGGTGCTCGAGGAGCCGCCCGGGGATGCCGTCCTCACCGGTCCACGAGGCGGGGTCGGTGAACCACGCGAGGAGTGCGGCGATCATGCGCGCCCTCCCTGGGCCGCCCGCCACGGCGTCAGCACCCGGGTGAGCGCGACGATGACGGCGTCGAAGAGCAGGGCGAGCAGCACGCACGCGGCGATCCCGGTGAGCAGCTCGCCCCAGATGACCCGCTGGTACCCGTCGACGAGGAGGTCGCCGAGCTGCGGCACCCCGAGCAGGGACGCCACCGAGATGATGCTGACGTTGCTCACCGCGGCCACCCGCAGCCCGGCGGCGATGACCGGCACCGCCAGGGGCAGCTCGACGCCGAACAGCCGCCGGATGCCGCGGTAGCCCATCGCCGTCGCGGCCTGCTCGATGTGGTCGGGGACGGCGCGGAGGCCGTCGGCGACCGTGCGCACGAGCAGCGCGACGGTGTAGATCGTCATCGCGACGACGACGTTGACGGGGTCGAGGATCTTGGTGCCGAGCAGGCCCGGCATGATGACGAAGAGGGCCAGCGAGGGGATCGTGTAGAGCAGCCCGGTCGAGGTGAGGATCGGGGGGTACGAGCGCGGCCAGCGCTTCGCGGCCCAGCCGAGCGGGAGCGACGCGACGAGGCCGAGGAGCAGCGGGACGCCCGCCAGCCACACGTGCGCGACCGCGAGGTCGAGGACGGTGCGCCAGTTGTCGGCCAGCCAGGTCACGAGCCCTGGGCCTCCGCGGCGACCCACGCGGCCCCGCCGCGCACCGGGTCGTCCTCGTCGCGCTCGGGACGGTCGGCCTCCTCGATGGCGGTGAGCACCTCGTGCGCGAGGACGGTGCCGCACAGGGCGCCGCTGTCGTCGACGACGACCCCGCGACGGCTCGGCGAGGACAGGGCGGCATCGAGCGCCCCACGGAGGGAACCGTGCTCGCGGGCGACGGTGCCCCCGCGGTGGAGGTCGTCGCGGGCGACCTCGCGGGTGCCGATGCGCGCCGGCTCGACCCAGCCGAGGGGATGGCGCTCGTCGTCGACGACGAGGAGCCACGCGGCGGTGGACGAGGGGACCTCGCCGATGACGACGGTCGGCTCGGACCGCAGCGGCAGCCGCGGGGCCTGCTGGAACTGCAGCGCCCGGTAGCCCCGGTCGCGCCCCACGAAGTCGGCGACGAAGTCGTCGGCCGGGTGGGCGAGCAGGTAGGAGGGTTCGGCGACCTGCGCCAGACGCCCCCCGACCCGCAGCACCGCCACCTGGTCGCCGAGCTTGATCGCCTCGTCGATGTCGTGGGTGACGAAGACGATCGTCTTGCCGAGCTCGCCCTGCAGGCGCAGGAACTCGTCCTGGAGCTGGTCGCGCACGACGGGGTCGACGGCCGAGAACGGCTCGTCCATGAGCATGACCGGCGGGTCGGCGGCGAGCGCACGCGCCACCCCGACCCGCTGCTGCTGGCCCCCGGACAGCTGGGCGGGGTACCGACCACCCAGCTGGGGGGCGAGCCCGACGCGCTCGAGCAGCTCGGCGGACCGGTCGCGGACCCGCTTCCGGTCCCACCCGAGGAGCCGGGGCACGGTGCCGATGTTGTCGAGGACGGTGCGGTGCGGGAACAGTCCCGCGTGCTGGATGACGTAGCCGATGCCGCGGCGCAGCTCGGCCTCGTCCATCCGCCCGGTGTCCTGCCCGTCGAGGGTGATGGTGCCGCGGGTCGGCTCGATCATCCGGTTGACCATGCGCAGGCTCGTGGTCTTGCCGCACCCGGACGGGCCGACGAGCACGGTGATCCTGCCCGTGGGCGCCGTGAGCGTCAGCTCGTCGACCGCGGTCGTCCCGTCCGGGAACTGCTTGGTCACGGCATCGAACCGGATCATGCCTGGCCCCCTCGGAGGTCGACGACGTGCGATCCAACCTAGCGGACACCTCCGACGGCGCCCCCGACCTTCGACGGCCCGACGGCCCGACGAGCGACGGCGCCCGGACCCGGACCCGGACCCGCGCGGGGCGGGCCGCGTGGTAGTCATGGCCGGTGACCGAGGCCCCCGCCTTCCTCGACCTCCGGTCGGCCCGGGGCCGGCGCATGCTCACCGGGCTGACCCTCGGCTCGGGGGTCGCGATCCTCGACGGGTCGGTCGTCAACGTCGCGCTGCGGGCCATCGGCCGCGACCTCGACGCCTCGCTCGCCCAGCTGCAGTGGGTCGTCAACGGCTACCTGCTCGCCCTCGCCTCGCTCGTCCTCGTCGGGGGCGCCCTCGGGGACCGCCGCGGGCGGCTGCGGGTGTACCTCGTCGGCATCGTGGCGTTCGCGGTGGCGTCGGCCCTGTGCGCCCTCGCCCAGACGCCGGGGCAGCTCGTCGGCCTCCGCGTCCTGCAGGGTGTCGGGGCGGCGCTGCTCACCCCGGGCGCGCTCGCCCTCATCCAGGCGTCCTTCCGGCCGGAGGACCGCGCTCCCGCCATCGGGACGTGGGCGGGGATGTCCGGCATCGCCGCCGCCCTCGGTCCGCTCGTCGGCGGCTGGCTCGTCGACCACGCGAGCTGGCGGTGGATCTTCGCCATCAACGTCCCCCTCTGCGTCGGGGTCTTGCTCCTGACCCGCAGTTCCACGCCCGAGAGCCGGGACCCTTCTGCCACAGGCACGTTCGACGTGGCCGGCGCCGTCCTCACCGTCCTCTCGCTCGGCGCGGCGACCTACGCCCTCACGGCCGCGGGCGAGTCCACCGGGCCGGTCGTCGTCGCCTCCTGGGTCGTGGCCGGGGCATGCGCCGTCGGCTTCGTCGTCGTCGAGCGCCGGTCGGCCCATCCGATGGTGCCGCTCGGGATGTTCCGGTCGCGCGTGTTCTCCGCGGCCAACGCGATGACGGTGCTCGTCTACGGCGCGCTCGGCGGAGTGACGCTCTTCGTCGTCCTCCAGCTCCAGGCCGCGGGCTGGGGCGCCCTCGAGGCCGGGCTGTCGAGCCTGCCGGTCACCGTCGCCCTCATGCTGCTGTCGAGCGCGGCCGCCCGCCTCGCCGCCCGCACGGGGCCGCGGTTCCCGATGAGCCTCGGACCGCTCGTCTGCGCGGGCGGCACCCTCCTCCTGCTCCCCGTCGCCGACGAGGCGACCTGGCTGCGCGTGCTCCCCGGGATGGTCGTCTTTGCGCTCGGCCTCGCGCTCCTCGTGTCACCCCTGACGGCGGCGGTGCTCGCAGCCGCGCCGGACCGGCTCGCCGGGGTCGCCAGTGGCGTCAACAACGCTGTGGCGAGGGCGGGTTCGCTCCTGGCGGTGGCGGCGCTACCGGCGCTCGTCGGCCTGGCGGGCGACGACTACCTCGACCCCGCGTCGATGGCCTCCGGCTTCCGCGGCGCGATGACGTGGTGCGCCGTGCTCCTCGCGCTCGGCGGCCTGGTCAGCTGGTTCGGCCTCGGTCGTCGAGCACCTCGATGACGAAGTCCCGGACGATCCGGTGCCACGCGCCGGCGTCACGGAGCATCGCGTGGGTGTCGCCGTCCATCGTCACGCTGCGGACGTCGACACCGCGGTCGTAGAGCCGCGACGCGAGGACGGCCGTGCGCCTCGGGTCGGTCACCCGGTCGCGCGACCCGTGGACGAGCAGCACAGGGGTATCCGGCCGCGCGGCCACGACGTCGCTCTCGACCCACGGCGCGAGGGCGGCGACGCCGACGACTCCGGGCTCGGCGGCCATCCGCAGGGCGACGCGGCCACCCATCGAGTGGCCGACGAGGACGATCGGGACACCGGGAAGGACGTGGCGGATCCGGTCGAGCGCCCAGCGGGCGTCGTGGACGGGGTCCTGGCGCGAGCCGTTCCAGCCCCGCACGCGGTTCTTCAGCCGCAGCACCGCGACGCGTCCTCCGGTGCCCCGTTCGACGGCGGCGGCGAAGGGCACCATCCGCAGCACCGCGAGCCGCCACCACGCGACCGGCGCCCGGCCGGACTCGGCGCCACCGTGGAGGACGAGGACGACGCCGCGCGGGCGCGCCGGGACGTGACCGCGCAGCTCGGCGCCGCCACCGCCGACGGGATCGAGCAGTGCCGCGGCCCGGTCGGCTGCCACGTGCCGGTCGCCTCGCTTCGTCTCCCCCCGGACATCGGCGCCCTCTGCCACGCCGGTGCTCGGTTCGTTCATGAGTCGTCCTCGGTCCTCTCCCGGCCCGGCGGAGCCTCGCCGTCGACGGTGTCGGCGACCCACGCGGCGTACGCGGGGTCGGCTGCGACGACCGGGACGGCGAGCACCTCGGGCGTGTCGTAGGGGTGTTCGGAACGGACGAGGGCACGGATGGCCTCGAACCGGCTCGCGGTGGACTTGACGAGGAGGAGGTGCTCGGCCTCCTCCTCGACCTCGCCCCGCCACACGTAGGTGGAGGTGATGCCGGGGAGGACCTGGACGCAGGCGGCAAGGCGGCCCTCGACGAGGGCGCGGGCGAGCGCGGCTGCGGTGTCCGCGTCGGGAGCGCTGACGCGCACCTCGACGAGGTCCTCTGCGTGTGGCTCGCGGCCCTGCCCCTGCTGCACGGCCGCCGGCTCAGACGTCCGCGCGATGGAAGTTCTGGAAGCTGCGGCTCGCCGTGGGCCCGCGTTGCCCTTGGTAGTGGGAGCCGTATGCCGCACTGCCGTACGGGTTCTCGGTGCTCGAGGAGAGCCGGAAGAACGCGAGCTGGCCGATCTTCATCCCCGGCCACAGCATGATCGGGAGCGTGGCGACGTTGCTGAGCTCGAGCGTGACGTGACCGGTGAAGCCGGGGTCGACGAAGCCGGCCGTCGCGTGGGTGAGGAGGCCGAGGCGCCCCAGGCTGGACTTGCCCTCGACCCGGGCCGCGAGGTCGTCGGGGAGGGACACGGTCTCGATGGTGCTCCCGAGGACGAACTCACCGGGGTGGAGGACGAAGCCCTCGGCGGGGTCGACCTCCACGAGGCGGGTGAGGTCGGCCTGGTCCTGTGCGGGGTCGATGACCGGGTACTTGTGGTTGTCGAAGAGCCGGAAGAACTTGTCGAGCCGCACGTCGATGCTGCTGGGCTGGATCATCGCCGGGTCCCACGGGTCGAGGCGGACCCGGCCGGCCTCGACCTCGGCGCGGATGTCACGGTCGGAGAGGAGCACGCGGTCAGGTTACCCATGAGTCGCCGGAGCGCCCGGCGGCGCGCGGCGATGCCGTCGGGGCCGCTCTCAGGTTGGACACGGCCCACCGGTGGCGCGCGGGGACCGGGCGTCGTGGGGTGCTCACCGTGTCGGCTAGAGTGTCCGGCGCCGGGGAGGACTGCGAGGTTCTCGACCCGGCGCGCCGGTGTAGCTCAATGGTAGAGCGCCAGCTTCCCAAGCTGGACACGCGGGTTCGATTCCCGTCACCGGCTCAGAGAATGACGAACCCCCAGACACGCTTTTCGTCTGGGGGTTCGTCATTCTCTGAAACTGGGCGATGGCCGGGAATCGGGAGGAACCCCGAGCGAGCGGAGCGAGCCCCGGCGCGACGGATCCCGTCACCGGCTCAGAGGGACTGGCGGGAATCGGCGGGTCCCACGCTCTGCGCGGGAGGAGCACCCCCCGCGAGCGCCGACGCGACGGATCCCGTCATCGGCACGGGCGTGCGGATCATCCGCCCCACGAGCCCCACGAAGGAGACCCAGCACCACGGCCGACCTTCGACGGTCGGATTCTCCCCTGCACGAGACTCCCGCACGAGGGCCTCACGGGCGCACGATGGAGCATGACGCCCCGGACCCGTCACCCTCGCCTCGCCGGTTCCCGTCACCCGGACGGCCGGCCATGACCCCCGACCTGCTCGTCCAGTTCCTCCGCTGGGCCTTCTGGGGGGTCGTCTACCTCATGACCTTCTGCGGGGCCCTCCTCGCGTCGGTGTCGATGCCGCTGGCGCAGCCCCTGCGCATGTTCCTCGTCGCGACGGTCCTCTACGGCATCGCGGTCGACGTCCTGCACAAGCGGCGCAGCGACACCCAGCGCGCCTGACCCCGGTGGAGCCCCGCGCGGGCCACTACGCTCGCGACCATGGTCGGGCAGGTGCTCCTCCTCGGGGCCGTCCTCGCGAGCGGGCTGCTCGCCGGCGTCTACCTCCTCTATGCGCACACGGTGATGCCGGCGGTCGCCGACCTCCCGGACGAGCCTGCGGTCGCGGCCTTCGCGGCCCTGGACCGGCGCATCGTCAACCCGGTCTTCATGGCGACCGCGTTCCTCGGGGCCCCGGTCCTCAGCGCCGCGGCGCTGGCGGCCGGCTGGGGTGGTCCGACACGGACCTGGACGGCTGCCGCCCTCGTCCTCCACGTCGTCGGCACCGGCATCACGGCACGGGTCCACCTGCCGCGCAACGCGAAGGTGACCGCCATGACCGGCGGTGAGGGCCGGTACGCCGCGACGACCGCGCGGGCCGCCCTCGACGAGGCGGTCTGGGTGCGCTGGAACTGGGTCCGCGTGCTCGTCTCGGTCGCCGCGACGGTCCTCCTCGGCTGGGCGCTGACGCTCGCCTGAGAAGTCCGCGGCGCGGGCTTCCCCGACCGCAGGACAGGCCCTGACCGGCGGGGCTACCCTTCCGGCAGCAACCGTCGTCGCAGGGGCCTCGGTGGCCACACACGCACCACCACCCGAGGGGCCCCTGACATGCGCACGACCTCCCACACCCCCCGCCGCCTCGCGGCCCTGACCGCCTCCGCCGTGGCGGGCGGCCTGCTCCTCGCCGCCGCACCGACGACCGCCTCGGCGGCCCCCGGGCCGGAGAACAAGGTCTACGTCCGCACCGCGGCCGACCACCGGATGGCGAGCGCCCTCACGAGCCGGGTGACGACCGCACGCTTCGGCACCCAGTTCTCCGGCGCCGTCGTCGACGCGACGAGCAACGCCGTCGTGTGGTCCAAGAACGGGACGACGACCCTGATGCCGGCGTCGACGACCAAGCTCGTGACGGCAGCCAACGCCCTCACGGTGCTCGGGCCGACGAAGCGGTTCACCACGCGGGTCCGCTCCGGCTCCTCCCCCGAGCGCGTCGTCATCGAGGGGGCCGGGGACCCCAGCCTCAGCAGCGCCCAGCTCGACGCGATGGCCAAGACGGTCGCGGGCGTCCTCGCGGGCCGCGGGCTGACGACGGGCACGGTCCGCGTCCACGTCGACGACGACGTCTTCCCCGCGCCGAGCCTGGCGACGGGCTGGAAGTCGAGCTACGTCCCCGACTCGATCGCCCCCGTCCGCGGACTCGTCCGCGACCAGCGCAACCTCGCCGACACGAGCGCCGACGTCGGCACGTACTTCCGCGACCGCCTCAAGGCCTACGGGATCACGGGGGCCGGCTACTCGGGCCGGGCCGACGCCGCCTCGACCGCCACGACCCTCGCGAGCTCGCAGGGCAGCCCGGTGTCGACCATCGTCAACCGGATGCTCCTCGTCAGCGACAACGAGATGGCCGAGTCGCTCCACAAGCTCGTGGGCATCGCCAGGGGCAAGGGCGCGACGTGGACCGGCGCGAGGTCCGCGCAGGCGAGCGTGCTGGGCCAGCAGGGCCTCTCGATCGGGGCGCTGTACGACGGCTCCGGCCTGTCCCGCTCGGACCGGCTCAGCGCCCTCCAGCTCGCCCGGATCGTCGACCGCGGCGTGGACACGGCCCACGCCGAGCTGTGGCCGATGCGCTCGGCGGAGGGCATGCCGACCGCCGGCAGGACCGGGACCCTCTCGGCCTCCTCGAAGCGCTTCGTCACCGCGGAGTCGAGCTGCGCGGCCGGCAAGCTGTGGGGGAAGACCGGCCGGCTCTCGGACGTCGTCGCCCTCGCCGGCTTCACCAAGGGCGCGGACGGGCGGGTCAAGGTGTTCGCCTTCGTCGTCAACGGCAAGGACTCGACGACGACGCTCAAGCAGAGCATCGACATGCTCGCGGCCACCGTGAACGGGTGCTACTGACCCGTGCTCAGCCCGGGACGACCCAGCCGAGGACGGTCACGAACCCGATGACGGCGAGCACGACGAAGAGCAGGGCCAGCACCCAGGCGATCACCCACGCGCCGTCGAACCCGCTGCTCCCGGAGTCGTCGTCGGCCGCGCCGCCGTCCGGGTGCGCCCCCGGGTCGTCGGTGGCCGCGCGCTCGCCCTCGGCGGCGCGGGCCCGTTCGCGCAGCGCCTCGACCCGGCGGGGGCGGGGCGCCTCGCGCACCGGCGCGGGGAGCGAGCGCCACATCGCCACGAAGTCGTCGCCGGTCTGCTCGCGCCACGCGGCGACGGCGGCGTCGACCTCGGCGCCCCGCGCCCCCGCCGCGAACCAGACCGCGCCGGCGCGCGGGAGGTCACCCATGTCGTGGAGCACCTCGCCGAGGTAGGCGAGCGCCTCCGGGTCGCGCTCGGACTCGACGTGGTCCAGGAGCAGGTCGCGCGCCCGCCACGCGCGCCCGTCGGCGACGAGCCGGCGGGCCTGCTCGACGACGGTCCGCTCCGTGGGCGCGCTCACGCGGCGACCTCCCCGGGGGCGTGGTGCCGTTGCACCCACACCTTGTGGACCACGAACGCCACGAGGACGAGGCCCACGCAGAGGACGGCGGCCCCCATCGAGGGGACGACGAGCGCGACGAGCACGCAGGCCGCCGAGGCGACACCGGCGGGCACCATCGTCAGCACGGTCTCGTGCGTGCCGAGGGCGTGCAGGCCGGCCATGGTCACCAGGACGAGGGAGACCGACACGGCGAGGGTCAGCGCGATGGGGCGCACCCCGGCGGCCGCCTCGCCCTGGACGACGTCGACGGCCGCGGAGATGGCCGCCCCGACGGCGGCGGTCGCCGCGAAGACGACGTAGTGGCCGTACCCGAAGAAGAAGACCGGGCCGTCGTTCGCCACGACCCGGGCGTGGTCGCGGGAGAAGTAGGCCCACCACAGCGAGAACACGACGAGCAGGCCGCCCGCGACGAGGAGCCACATCTGCGGCCCGAAGCCGCCGACCGACCCCGCGGGCTCGGCGAGGTACGGCGCCGTGTGGCCCCCCGCCCCCTCGGGCGACCCGGCCGCCATCGCTCCCTGGACGGCCTGCACCGAGGACAGGATGACCTCGCCGAGCACGATGATGACGAGCAGCCCGTACCGCTCGGCGATGTGGTGGGGGTGGAAGGGCGTGTAGCCGTGGCCCCGCTCCGCCACGACGGGCACGAGCAGCTCGGCGGCGACGAGGACGAAGAAGGACGGCAGGAGCACGGACGGCTCGGCGGGGAGGGCGAGGCGGGCGATCCAGAGCAGCTGGACCACGGTGATGCCGCCCGCGTACCAGAGCGCCGTGGCCCTGCGTTCCGGGTGGCCGCTCGCGGCCCGGAGCCACAGCGCCACCATCGCGAACCGCATGACGGCGTACCCGGCCACGACGAGCACGGACTGCCCGTCCTCGAACAGGTCGGGGACCCCGGCGGCGAGCATGAGGGCGCCGGTCATGATGACGAAGGTGAGGAGCCGGAAGCCGACGTCGTCGTTGTCGTAGGCGGACGCGAACCACGAGTAGTTCATCCACGCCCACCAGATGGCGAACCAGGTGAGGACGTAGCCGATGACCGTCTCGTAGTGGGCTGCCGCGAGACCGTGGTGGAGCTGCGCGGCGTTGCTCGCGATGGCGACGACGAAGACGAGGTCGAAGAGCAGTTCGAGAGGGGTGGCGGTCCGGTGGTGCTCGCCGGTGTCACGCGGCACGAGGGGGCGCCGTACCGCGACGGGGATGATGCTCACCCACCGAGCATGCCACCGCTGGTCACCGGCCCCCCGGGGTGAGCAGTGTCTCGTTCCCCTTGCTTTTGTTACCGACCGGTAGAACACTGGTAAGCAAGCGCTCACTCGCCAACCAGGAGGACTGCGGCCATGGGCCACTACAAGAGCAACCTGCGCGACCTCGAGTTCAACCTCTTCGAGGTCTTCGGGCGCGGCGACGTGCTGGGGTCCGGTCCGTACGAGGAGCTCGACGCCGACACCGCGCGCGAGATGCTCAAGGAGGTGGCCCGCCTCGCCGAGAACGAGCTCGCGGAGTCCTTCCAGGACGCCGACCGCCACCCGCCGGTCTACGACCCCACGACCCAGACCGTGACGATGCCCGAGTCGTTCAAGGCCTCGTTCGAGGCCTACCGCGAGAGCGGGTTCTGGAACATCGACGTCCCCGCCGAGCTGGGCGGCACCGTCGCCCCGCCCAGCCTGCGCTGGGCCGTCAACGAGATGCTCCTGGGCTCGCAGCCGGCCCTGGCGATGTTCGCCGCCGGCTACTCCTTCGCCAAGCTGCTCCACCTCCTCGGCACCGACGAGCAGAAGAAGCTCGCCCGCTGGATCGTCGAGAAGGGCTGGCACTGCACGATGGTGCTCACCGAGCCCGACGCCGGCTCCGACGTCGGCGCCGGCCGGACCAAGGCCGTGCAGAACGACGACGGCACCTGGACCCTCACCGGCGTCAAGCGCTTCATCACCAGCGGCGAGTCGGACATGGTCGACAACGTCGTGCACTTCGTCCTCGCCCGCCCCGAGGGCGCCGGCGCCGGCACCAAGGGCCTGTCCCTCTTCATCCTCCCGAAGTTCCACGTCGACCTCGAGACCGGCGAGCTCGGCGAGCGCAACGGCGTCTACGTCACCAACGTCGAGAAGAAGATGGGCCTGAAGGTCTCCCCGACCTGCGAGCTGACCTTCGGCGGCGAGCGGCCGGCCGTCGGCACCCTCTTCGGCGACGTCCACGACGGCATCGCGCAGATGTTCCACGTCATCGAGAACGCCCGGATGCTCGTCGGCACCAAGGCCATCGCCACCCTCTCCACCGGCTACCTCAACGCCCTCGAGTACGCCAAGGAGCGCGTCCAGGGGTCCGACCTCACCCAGGCCGCCGACAAGACCGCGCCTCGCGTCACCATCACCCACCACCCCGACGTGCGCCGCTCCCTCATGACCCAGAAGGCCTACGCCGAGGGCCTGCGCGCGCTCGTGCTGTTCACCGCGACGCAGCAGGACATCGTCGACGCGGAGTTCCTCGCCACCGGGTCCGAGCACTTCGAGAAGGGCTCGGCCGCCGACATCGCGAGCCGCGTCAACGACCTCCTCCTCCCCATCGTCAAGGGGCTGGGCTCGGAGCGGGCGTGGGTGCTGCTGGGCACCGAGTCGCTGCAGACCTTCGGTGGCTCCGGCTTCCTCCAGGACTACCCGGTCGAGCAGTACGTCCGCGACGCCAAGATCGACACCCTCTACGAGGGCACGACCGCCATCCAGGGCCTGGACTTCTTCTTCCGCAAGATCGTCAAGGACAAGGGCCAGGCGCTGACCTTCGTGTCCTCGCAGATCCAGGAGTTCGCCAAGGACCTCGGCGCCCACGACGGGCGCATCGACCGCGAGCGCGAGCTGCTCGCGCAGGGCCTCGAGGACGTCCAGGGCATCCTCGGGTTCATGGTCGGCGAGCTGATGAAGTCCGACGTCCGCAACGGCGGCGACATCACGAACGTCTACCAGGTCGGCCAGAACACGACCCGGCTGCTGCTCGCCGCGGGCGACCTCGTCGTCGGCTGGCTCCTGCTCCGCCAGGCCGCGGTGGCGCTCGACGCCCTCGCCGCCGGCGCCTCCGGCAAGGACAAGGACTTCTACGAGGGCAAGGTCGCGGCCGCGCAGTTCTACGCGCGCCAGGTCCTCCCGAGGCTCTCCGCCGAGCGCGCGGTCGCCGAGGCGACCGACTCCCTCCTCATGGACGTCCCCGAGTCGGCGTTCTGAGGTCCTGACCCCGGGTCGGGCGCGCTGCCCCGGGCGCGCTCCCGGCCCGGTCACCACGAGGAACGGCCCCACCCCCGCGCGGGGGTGGGGCCGTTCGCCGTCGTGACCGGCGCCCGGTGGCGCCGGTGCTCAGCGCGGGTCGATGTCGGTGCGGTCGACGCGCGTCCCCGTGGCGGGGTCGACGTGGCTCTCGCGGGTCGTGGTCACGGCGCCGGGACGGCGGCCGCGGAACGCGAAGGACAGGACGATGGCGAGCAGCCCGGCGATCATGAGGATGTAGCCGAGCGTGTCGTCGCCGACGCCGGGGATGTCGACGTTGAGCGCGAACGCGAGGATCGCGCCGATGACGATGAGCACGATGCCGAGACCGATGTACATGGGTTCCTCCGTGGGGTCGGGGTCGGCGGGGTGGGTCGACCATACTCCGAACCTCCGACCTGCGAGGTCGAAGGTGTGTCGAATGTTTTCGGGCGAGTCCCGCGGTCGCACGTCGAGGCGGGCCGTCGGTCGGGCGGGGCCCGCGCCCCAGGGCACCGGGACCGCGCCGGTCAGCGGGTGAGGACGGACCCGGGGTTGAGGATGCCCTTCGGGTCCAGGGCGTCCTTGACGCGGCGGGTCAGCGCCATGACGTCGGGGCCGAGCTGCGCCTCGAGGTTGCCGGCCTTGAGGCGGCCGACCCCGTGCTCACCGGTGATCGTGCCGCCCAGGGCGATCGCGGCCGCCATCACCTCGTCGAACGCGAGGTGGGCGCGGCGCTCGGCATCGGGGTCGGCCGGGTCGAAGATGATCGCCGGGTGCGTGTTGCCGTCCCCGGCGTGCGCCACGACCGGGATCTCGACGGCATGGCGCTCGGCGATCGCCGCCACCCGCTCGAGCAGGGCCGGGAGCTGCGGGACGGGGACGCCCACGTCCTCCGGGAGCACGGTGCCGCGCCCCTCGATGGCCGTGAAGTGCAGCCGGCGCGCCTGGACGAACAGCTCACCCTCCTCCGGGTCGTCGGTCGTGAAGACCTCCTTGGCCCCGGCGACCTCGCAGGCCGCGGTGGCGGCGGCGGCCTCCTCCGCGCGCGCCGCTCCGGGGGCGTCGCACTGGATGAGGAGAAGGGCGCCCGCGTCGCGGTCGAGCCCCATCGGCTGGTGGTCCTCGACGGCGTTGATCGACGCCTGGTCCATGAGCTCGACCATCGAGGCCCGCGTGGTGCGGCCGAGCTCGATGACGGCGGCAGCCGCGGCGGCGACGGTGGGAAAGGTCGCGACGGTCGTCGAGCGGGCCGGCTGCGCGGGGAGGAGCCGGAGGACGGCGCGCGTCACGACGCCGAGGGTGCCCTCCGAGCCGACGAAGAGCTTGAGCAGGGACAGGCCCGCGACGTCCTTGACCCGCTTGCCCCCGAGCGTGACGAGCGTCCCGTCGGCGAGGACGACGTCGAGCCCGAGGACGTAGTCGGTCGTGACGCCGTACTTGACGCAGCACAGGCCGCCGGCGTTCGTCGCGATGTTGCCCCCGATCGAGCAGATCTCGAACGAGCTGGGGTCCGGCGGGTACCACAGACCCTCGGCCGCCGCGGCCCGCTTGACGTCGACGTTGAGGGCGCCCGGCTCGACGACGACGGTGCGGGTGGCGGTGTCGACCTCGATGCTCGTCATCCGCTCGAGGCTGAGGACGACCCCGCCGTCGACGGCCAACGAGCCGCCGCTGAGCCCGGAGCCTGCGCCCCGCGGGACGACCGGGACACCGTGGCGGGTCGCCCAGCGCAGGGTCTCCTGGACGTGCTCGGCGGTCTCGGCGCGGACGGCCGCGAGCGGGGTCCCGGCGGAGGCGTCGTGCGTCCAGTCGAACCGGTACTTCTCGAGGGTGTCGGCGCGCGTCGTCACCACTCCCTCGGGCAGCGCCTCGACCAGCTCGGCAACGGGCGGCAGCGGGTGGGCGGCGGCATCGGCGTCCATCCCCCCACCCTCCCAGAGTTCTGGGCGCGTGTGCTCAGGTGGCTGTCCCGGCGACCACCTGAGCACACGAGCCGGAAGCATCCTGCGGCGTGTGCTGCGCCGGTCGCGGGGGCGACCAGGTGAGCACACACGCCGCCTGTGGATGACGCCGCGGGCCGCCCCGGGCGATCCGCGAGACTCCGGCGATGACGGAGACCTGGCAGGACCTCGCGGCACGGCAGGAGGGTGTCCTGTCGCGGGCGACCCTCGCCCGCCTCGGCGTCAGCCGCTCCTTCGTCCGCAACCAGCTGAGGGCGAGGCGCTGGTCGCAGCGAACCCACTCGGTCCTCACCACGACGACCGGACCACTGTCTCGCGAGCAGCTCCAGTGGGTGGGTGTCGCGCACGCCGGGCCCACCGCGATGGTGGGTGGGCTCACCGCGGCGGGCCGGCACGGTCTGGCCGGGTGGCACCGCGAGACCGTCACGGTGCTGGTCGACGACGAGCTCTCCTTCGACGCGGTCGACGGCATCCGCTTCGTGCGGACCCGACGCTCGCCCCTCCTCCTGCGCTCACCCCGGCCCGGGCTGCCGACCTGTCGGCTGGAACCGGCCCTGCTGATGTTCGCCGCGGACGAGGCGCACGAGCGCACCGCCTTGGGAGCGGTCGTCGCCGGCGTGCAGCAGCGGCTCACGACCGCCGAGCGCCTCGCCGAGTGGACCCGTCTGCTCCGACCGCTGCGGCGGGCACCACGGATCCGGGAGGTGCTGGGCGACGTGGGGAACGGGTCGCACTCCATGGGGGAGGTCGACGTGGCACGACTGTGCCGCGCCTGGGGCATCGTGCCGCCGCGGAGGCAGACGCGACGCCGTGACCGGTCCGGTCGCGTGCGGTTCACGGACGCGGAGTGGGACCTTCCCGACGGGCGGACCCTCGTGCTGGAGGTCGACGGGGAGGTCCACCTCGATCTCATGGCGTACGGCTCGGATGTCCGACGGCAGCGCCGGCTCACCACGCCCTCGCGGGTCGTCATCAGGTGCACCACCCACGAGCTGCGGCGCGAGCCGCTCGAGGTGGTCAGCGACCTCCTCGCTCTTGGCGTACCCCGCATCGCGGCCTGACCGCCGGACGCCGGCCTCGCGTGTGCTCACCTGGCTGCCCGAGCGACCACCTGAGCCCGCGCCGCAGGCGGGCTTGCGCTCGTGTGCCCAGGCGGCTCCCCCGACGACCACGTGGGCACACGCGGCGAATCGAGCGTGGTCAGAGCCGGCGGTCGGCGAGGACGGGGAAGGTCCGACGGTACTCAGCGGTCGCGGCGAGGTCGACCTCGACCGAGAGGACGGCCTCATCGCCGTGGGCCGCCTCGGCGAGCACCTCACCGGTCGCGGCGACGACCTGGCTGTGGCCGCCCATCGGCGTGCCGGCGTGCGTCCCACCCGTGTTCGCCTGGACGACGAGGGCCTGGTTCTCGACGGCGCGCGCCCTCCCGAGGAGGGTCCAGTGGCCCACGCGGGCGGCCGGCCAGGCGGCAGGGACGACGAACAGCTCGGCACCGTCCTCCTGCTGTCGGCGGTAGAGCTCGGGGAAGCGCAGGTCGTAGCAGGTCGAGAGGCCGGCGCGCACGCTGCCGCCGCCGGACAGGGGGAGGTCGACGACCACGACCTCGCCACCGGCCTCCATCAACGCAGGCTCCCCCGCCCCGAAGCCGAAGCGGTGCACCTTGCGGTAGACGCCGAGCGTGGACCCGTCGGGACCGAGGAGGAGCGAGGTGTTCGCGAGGACGTGCCCGTCCTCGCCGGGTTCGGGCAGGCGCTCGACGAAGGACCCGGCGTGGAGGACCACCCCCGCCGACCGGGCGACCTCGGACATCGTTTGCGCCCACGGCCCGTCGAGGGGCTGCGCCTGGTCGTCCCACCGCGTGTAGGCGAAGCCGGTCGGGGCCCACAGCTCGGGGAGGACGACGAGGTCGTGGCCCGTGAGGCCGGAGACGAGCCCCGCCACCCGGTCGACCCGGGCCTCGAAGGGTTCCTCGTCGCCGTAGGCGAGCTGCACGACCGCGATCCGCATGCGGCCATTCTCCCCGAGCCGTGTGCCCAGGTGGCTGACCGGGCGACCATCCGGGCACACGACCCGCGGTCAGTCGGAGGTGCTGCGCTCGGAGAGGCGGCGGAGGCGCTCGTTGTAGGCGTGCAGGTCGGCGTCACCGTCGCGGTCGGCCTGCCGGTCGAGGCGGCGCGTCTCGGCGCCGTCGCGCCGCATCCACTGCACCGCCACGACGACCGCGAGCACGAGGGTCGGGGCCTCGCCGACGCCCCAGGCGATCTCGCCGGCGCGGTGCTGGTCGGCGAGCGGCGGCGGACCCCACGGCAGGTTGAGCTGGGCGAAGAAGTCCGGCGCGAGCAGCTGCTCGGAGCCCGTGAGCGACACCCCGAAGAAGGCGTGGAAGGAGATGGTCACGAAGAGGATGACGAGCAGCATCAACGGCGACCAGCGCGGGACGCCCGGGTCGATCCCGATGAGCACCCAGGTGAACAGGTACCCGGTGAGGAGGAAGTGGGCGAGCATCAGCAGGTGACCGGTGTGGGTCGTCAGCGACAGCTCGAACAGCCCGGTCCAGTAGAAGATCGCGAGGCTGAAGAAGAACATCGCCGCCGCCACGACCGGGTTCGCGAAGACCTGCACGGCGCGGGAGTGGACGACCTGGAGGACCAGCTCGCGCGGGCCCCAGGTACGGTCCGGCCTCGCCGTGAGGGCCCGCAGCGCCAGCGTCACGGGCGCCCCCGGCACGAGGAGCAGCGGCACGATCATCGCGACCGCCATGTGCATGACCATGTGCACGCTGAACAGCACCCGGCCCCAGATGCCGGGCGCCCCCGAGGTCGCCCACACGAACAGCGCCCACCCGGCGACCCAGGCGACCGTGCGCAGCACCGGCCAGTGGTCACCGCGGCGGGTGAGCCGCACGACCCCGGCGAGGTAGAGCCCCACGGCCAGCAGGGCGATGCCGAGGAGGAGCCAGTCGGTGCGCCACGCGGTGAACCAGTCGCCCGCCGCCATCGGGCCGGGGTCGGGGAAGCCGGTGAGCTCGAGGATGCGGCTCGGCGCGGGCGGCGCGTCCGGTACCGGCGGAACGCTGCGCGAGAGCACCGCCGCCAGGCCCGTGGCCGCCCCCATGACGGCGAGCTCGGCGACGGCGAGGCGGGCGAACGTCCTCCCGTCGCCGGGGTCGTCGGCGAGGCGGGTCGCGATGCCGCGCCGGTGGAGCCAGCCGAGGACACCGAGGGCGACGAGGGCGAGGGTCTTGAGCGCGACGACCCCCCCGTAGGCGGTCGCGACGGCGCCGAGCGAGCCGAGCCGGATCCAGGCCTGCTGGAGCCCGGTCACGGTGACGGCGGCGAAGCACCACCCGGCCACGGTGGAGTAGCGCCCGACGGTGGCGCCGAGGTCGGCGCCGAGACCGCGGCGCATCGCGACGAGCGCCAGGAGCCCGCCGACCCACACGACGACCCCGAGGAGGTGCACGCCGAGGGAGTTGACCGCGTCCTCGTGGCTCGAGGACCCCGCCGCGTGCCCGGTGAGGGCGAGGATGACGACCGCCGCCAGCGTCATCCCCGCGAGCCACGCCATGGGCGCCCGGCGGGTCGTGACGGCGGCCGACACGGCGACGACGACCGCCACCAGGGCTGAGATGAGCAGGACGCGGGTCGTCTCGAGCGTCCACGTGAAGGAGAGGAGCTGGCTCGGCAGGTCGGGGCTGGACAGCGGCGTGCCGGCGAGCGAGGCGAAGGTCAGCACGACCTCGAGCAGCGCCGCGACCGCCCAGAGGCCGGCCGCCCGCGCGGCGAAACGGGTGGCCGTGACCCGGCGGTCCGTGGAGGTCCGCTCCGGGACGAGGAAGGCGGCGAGCCCGACGAGGCCGACGGTCGCGGCCGACGCGAGGGTGGCCACGGTCGAGACGAGCGGCAGCCCCCAGCGGACGGCGGGCCCCGGGTCGGCGAGGTCGAGCGGGGCGACGACCCCGGTGAGGGCGGCGGCCGCCGACGCGGTGACCAGGCCGACCGCGAGCGCCAGACCCAGCGGCCGCGCGAGCGACGGGGTCTGCCGGGCTGTCATGGCCACCAGCGTAGGTACTGTGCTGGCATGCCCGTGCACCCGCCGCCCCCCACCGACCCGGCGGGGCTGGTCGACGCCTGGGCGCGCACGGTCCGCAACGTCGTCGACCTCGGGCGCACCGCCCGACCCGGGGACGCCGAGAAGCCCACCGACTGCCCGGGCTGGACCGTCCTCGACCAGGTCGCCCACGTCGCCGGCGCCGAGGCGATGACGGACGGCGAGCCCCGGCCCGAGGTCGACGTGAGCCACCACGCGCACGTGCGGCACGAGTTCGGCGCCCTCATGGAGTCCTACGTCGAGGCGCGGCGCGGCCGCTCCCTCGAGGAGGTGCTCGACGAGCTCGAGGAGCGGCTCGAGGCCCGGCTCGCGTTCCACGCCGCCGACACCGGGTGGGAGTCCGCGCCGGTCCGCGGCCCCTTCGGCCCCACGACCTGGCCGGACTTCCTGCGCGTGCGCACCTTCGACGTCTGGGTCCACGAGCAGGACCTCCGCGAGGCGCTCGGGCGCCCCGGCGGGCTCGAGGGGGCCGCGGCCTCCATCGCGATGACGTCCCTGTTCGACGCCCTGCCGCGGATCGTCGCCAAGGACTCCGAGGTGCCGCCCGGCCACGCGGTGGTCCTCGAGCTCACCGGGCCCACGGTCGGGCGCGCGGGGGTGCGCGTCGAGGAGCGCGAGGGCAGGGCGCGCGGCATCCCCCTCTTCACCGGCGAGCCCGACGAGCACCCCGACGTCGTCGCGACGACCCTGACGATGTCGACCCAGGTGGCGGGTCGGCTGCTCGCGGGGCGCCGCCCGCCCGAGGAGCTGCACGTCGTCGTCCACGGCGACGAGGAGGTCGCGGCCCGCGTCCTCGCCTCCCTCGCCATCACCCCCTGACGGCGGGCCCGACGGTGGCCTCGTTCACGACGTCGACCCACTCCGCCGCCACGGTGACGGCGGGGGTCGACGAGGTGTGGGCCGCCCTCACCGACCCGGAGCTGCTCGCGCGCCTCACCCCGTTCCTCCACCGGGTCACCCCGCAGGGTGATGACCACTGGGTGTGGGAGCTGTCGAAGGTCCCCGTCCTCGGGGGCAGCTACTCGTTCGCCTTCCGTGAGCGGATGACCTTCGACGAGCCGCACCGCATCGAGTTCACCCACGACCCGGCGCCCGGCGCGAAGGAGGCCGCCGGGGTCGAGGGCTGGTACGCGCTCTCGCGGCGCGGCGGGCACACGCACCTCGAGACCTCGCTCGCCATCACCGTCGACCTGCCGGTGCCCGGGCTGCTGCGGCCGGCGGTGACGACCGCGATGAAGGGGGTCGTCGTCCTCATGGGCCAGCGGTTCTCGGCGCACCTCCTGCAGCACCTGGACGCCCGGCCGGTCTGAACCCTCGACACGGAGTTGGCGGATGCCGCCGGCGCGCCTATAGTTGCTTGCTGCAAGCAATCAATCTGTGGAGGGCGCCGTGAACGCCGACGAGACCCGGGCCGGGACACCGACGCTCGCCCTCGGCGACGACCTCGTCCGGGTCGTCAAGCTCCTCCACGTCGTGCGCCAGCACGCGCCGCGCCAGCACCCGCAGGTCGACCCGATGGCCTACCCGCTGCTGTTCAACCTCAAGGGCGGGTCGCTGCGCGTCTCGGCCCTCGCCGAGCTGCTCCACTCCGACGTCTCCACGGTGAGCCGCCAGGTGTCGACCCTCGTCGACCTCGGGTTCGTCACGCGCGGGCCCGACCCGGACGACGGTCGCGCCCAGGCGCTCACCCTCACCGCCGAGGGCGAGTCCCTGCTCGTCGCGATCCGCGACAGCCGCGACACCTGGATCCGCGGCCTGCTGGCCGACTGGGACGACGCCGACGTCGCCACCTTCTCCGCGCACCTGCGCCACTTCGCCTCGAACCTCGAGGCCTCCCTCGCCGAGCTCACCCGGAGGACCGACCGATGACCGCCAACCCCGAGGAGCCCCTGACCCACCGGCAGATCGTCACGATCCTGCTCGGGCTGATGACGGGCATGTTCCTCGCCGCCCTCGACCAGACGATCGTCGCGACGGCCATCCGCACCATCGCCGACGACCTCAAGGGCCTCGAGCACCAGGCCTGGGCGACGACCGCGTACCTCATCACCTCGACGATCGTCACCCCGCTCTACGGCAAGCTCGGTGACATCTACGGCCGCAAGAAGCTGTTCGTCACGGCGATCAGCGTCTTCGTCATCGGATCGGTGCTGTGCACGTTCGCCACCTCGATGGGCACCCTCGCCGTGTACCGCGCGGTCCAGGGCCTCGGGGCCGGCGGCCTGTTCTCGCTCGCGCTCGCCATCATCGGCGACATCGTCCCGCCGCGGGAGCGCGCCAAGTACCAGGGCTACTTCCTCGCCGTGTTCGGCACCTCGTCGGTCCTCGGCCCGGTCGTCGGCGGCTTCCTCGCCGGCGCCGACTCCATCCTCGGCATCACCGGCTGGCGATGGGTCTTCCTCGTCAACGTGCCGGTCGGCATCATCGCCCTGCTCGTCGTCTCACGGACCCTGCACCTGCGCCACCAGCGCCTCGACCACCGCATCGACTGGCTCGGCGCGGCCTTCCTGTCGGTCTCGCTCGTGCCGCTGCTGCTCGTCGCCGAGCAGGGCCGCGAGTGGGGCTGGACCTCGACGAACGCCCTCGTCTGCTACGTCGTCGGTCTCGCCGGCGCGGTCGCCTTCTTCGTCCAGGAGGCGCGGATGGGCGACGAGGCGATCCTCCCGCTGTCGATCTTCCGCAACCGCACGGTCGGGGTGTCGTCGGTCGCGTCGGTCCTCATCGGGGTCGCGATGTTCGGCGGGCTCGCCGCCCTGCCCCTCTACCTGCAGATCGTCAAGGGCGCGACGCCCACCGAGGCCGGCCTGCTGCTGCTCCCGATGACGCTGGGCATCATGGCCGGGTCGGTGCTGTCGGGGCAGGTCATCAGCCGCACCGGTCGCTACCGGAAGTTCCCGATCATCGGGTCCGCGCTGCTCACGGTGTCGCTGTTCGTCTTCCACTACGTCGAGTTCGACACCCCGCTGTGGCAGACGATGCTCGTCATGGTCGCCTTCGGCCTCGGGCTCGGCTTCAACTTCCAGCCGCTCACCCTCGCCGTCCAGAACGCCGTGCCGCCGCAGCAGATCGGCGTCGCGACCTCGACGGCAACCTTCACCCGCCAGATCGGCGGCACCCTCGGGACCGCGGTCTTCCTCTCGATCCTGTTCTCGCAGGCCGGGGAGCGGATCGCCGTCGCCGTGGAGGCCGCGGTGCCGACGGCCGACTTCCAGGCGGCGCTGCGCGACCCCGCGAACGCGGCGTTCGCCGAGCAGCTCCGGTCACAGGGCGGCGGAGCGAGTGCGACCTCCGGTGTGCTGCAGGACAGCTCGTTCCTCACCGACCTCGACGAGCGGCTGGCGCGCCCCTTCCTCGTCGGGTTCTCCGAGGCGATGGACTCGGTCTTCCTCGTCGGCGCCGCCGTCATGGTGTTCGGCTTCCTCGTCATGCTGCTCCTGCCGCACGTCGAGCTCCGCAAGGGGTCGGCCTACACCGAGCGCGGCTCGAAGCCGGCGGAGGACGCCCCGGCGGCCGCCCCCCACTGACCTGAGTCGCATCAACTTTCCCGCCTGATGCGGAAACTTTCGGTTGAACACCAGAACCTTCGGTGGAACACCCCGAACTTCCGGGTGCCCCACCGAAGGTTCTGGCATCAGGCGAAAAAGTTGTGACCCGGCCGGTCGGTCAGCGGTGGGCCAGGAGGGCCGGGAGGCCGCGGAGGTCGGGGGCCGTGCGGTGCGCCCCGGCATCCTCGAGGTCGCGTCCCCCGAAGGAGGTCGTGATGCCGACGACCGTCCCGACCCCGGCGGCCACGGCGGCCCGCACGCCGTTGGGCGCGTCCTCGCAGGCGAGCGCCAGCGCGGGGTCGACGCCGAGGAGACGGCAGGCGCTCGCGTAGCCCTCGGGGTGCGGCTTGCCGTCCGCGACGTCGTCGCGCGTGACGAGCGAGGCGAAGCGGTCGAGGCCGCCGAGGGGGGCGAGGACCTTCTCGGCCCAGGCGAGGTTCGCCGAGGTGACCAGGGCGACCGGCAGCCCCGCGGAGGCCGCGTGGTCGAGGAGCTCGGCCGCCCCGGGCACGGGTTCGGGCAGCCGGTCAGCCGGCATCGCGGCGACCGCCTCCGCGAAGAGCACCTGGGCGTCCAGCCCGCGCCACGGCCCGTCGACCGTCGCGAAGACGTCGTCGGCCCGGCGCCCGATGAACAGCGCCGAGACCTCGTCGGTGTACTCCCACCCGCGCGAGCGGTACCAGGCGGCGAACCCCTCGCGGTGGATCGGCTCGGAGTCGACGAGCGTGCCGTCGAGGTCGAGGAGGAGCGCCGCGACGCCGGGCGCCGTCACGCCTCCGCCGGCCAGCGGAAGAGGACGTCGCCCGGCGCGACGTCCTCACCGACGGCCCCGCTCGAGACCGCGCCCGGCTTGGTGTCGAGGACGCAGAGCAGCACCATCGGGCTGAGGTCGCGGCCTGCGACGTCCTCGGGGTCCCACGAGGTCACCGGCTGGCCGGCCTCGACGCGCGACTTCTCCTCGACGAGGAGCTCGAACCCGGCGCCGCCGAGCCTGACCGTGTCGATGCCGAGGTGGACGAGGATCCCGGCGCCGTCGTCGGTGACGACGACGTAGGCGTGCGGGTGGAGCTTGACGACCGTGCCGGCGACCGGCGAGACGGCGTCGGCCCGCCCGCCGGTGGGCTCGATGGCGACGCCCGAGCCGACCATCTCGGCGGCGAACACCGGGTCGGGCGCCTCGGAGAGCGGGCGGACCCGGCCCGCGACGGGTGCGAGGACCTCGCTCACATCAGGTCCTCGATGTCCTCGGCGAGGTTGTCGGCCTCGGGGCCGACGACGACCTGGACGACGGACCCGCTCGCGATGACGCCGTGCGCACCGGCGGCCTTCAGCGCCGCCTCGTCGACCTTCGAGGGGTCCTTGACCTCGGTACGGAGGCGGGTGATGCACGGCTCGATCTCGACGATGTTCTCGGCGCCGCCGAGGCCCGCGATGATCTGCTCTGCCTTGCTGCTCATGTCGTGTCCTTCCGGGACGGTCGGGGCTGCGTCTCGTGCCGAGTGTCGTGGAGCCCGCCGCCCGCCGCCAGTGCCCGGTGGTTGACAGCGGCGTCGCGGAGGTGCATCCTCCTCACTGGTACGCACTGGACCGTACCAGTTGGAACCACCCCCGTCGAGAGGTTCTCCGCACCGTGGCCGACACCGCCGTCGCCGCCCGTCGCATCACCGACGGAGCCCGGCCGAAGCACGCGCAGCTGCGCGACGTGCTCGCCGCGATGGCCGCCACCGAGCTCGAGGCCGACACCGCCATCCCGTCCGAGCGCGAGCTCATGGAGGCCTACGGCGTCTCGCGGGCCACGGTGCGCCGCGCCATCGAGTCGCTCATCACCGAGGGCCTGCTGAGGCGGGTCCAGGGCAAGGGCACCTTCGTCGCCCGGCCGCGCGTCGAGTCCCACCTCCACCTCGCCTCGTTCACCGAGGACATGCGCCGACGCGGGCTCGAGCCGTCGACCCGCGTCGTGCGCGCCGACGCCGCCGAGCCGCCCGCCGACGTCGCCCGCTTCCTCGGCCTCGGACCCGGCGAGGCCGCCTGGCGCCTCGAGCGGGTCCGCCTCGCCGGCGGGGAGCCGATGGCGTTCGAGGCCAGCTGGTACGCCAGGGCCCTCCTCCCGGGGCTGGACCGGCACGACCTCACCGGCTCGCTCTACACGATCCTCGGCTCCGAGTACGGCCTCGCCATCGACACCGCCGAGCAGACGGTCTGGGCCGAGGTCGCCGACGACCGGCTCGCCCGCCACCTCGCCATCGAGGTCGGGGCCCCCGTCATGGCCTTCGACCGGCACGGGATGTCGGCCGGCCGCCCCCTCGAACGCGCCGTGAGCCACTACCGCGGCGACCGCTACCAGCTGCACGTCTCCCTCGACAGCACGATGCCCCACCACCACCGAAAGGACACGCGATGACGACCGTCGACGCGACCGCCGGAGAGTCCGGCAAGAAGCGCCTCAACCTGGCGCCGATCCAGAAGTTCGGTCGGAGCCTGATGCTCCCGATCGCCGCCCTCCCGGTTGCCGCGCTGCTCCTGCGCTTCGGTGCCCCGGACATGCTCGGGGCCGACGGCCTCGGGTGGGACCAGGTCGCCGCCGTGCTCTTCGCCGGTGGCAACGCCCTCTTCGCGAACCTGCCGCTGCTGTTCTGCGTCGGTGTCGCCATCGGCATGGCGAAGAAGTCGGACGGCTCGACCGCCCTGGCCGCCGTCGTCGGCTACCTCGTCTTCAAGGGCGTCGGCGACGCGATGTCGCCGCTCGTCAACGGCGCCGCGGCCGAGGGCGAGGACCAGAAGCTCGTCAACTACGGCGTGCTGGGCGGCATCCTCTGCGGCCTCATCGCGGCCAGGCTGTGGGAGAGGTACCACCGCAAGTCGCTTCCGACCTACCTCGCGTTCTTCGGCGGCCGGCGCTTCGTGCCGATCATCACGGCGTTCGCGACCCTCGTCCTCGCCGTCCTCATGAGCCTGGTCTACCCCGCCTTCGACGCCGGGCTCACCGCCGTCGGTGAGTGGGTGGCGAACAACTCGATCACCGGTGGCTTCGTCTACGGCACGCTCAACCGCCTGCTCATCCCGCTCGGCCTGCACCACATCCTCAACTCGGTGCCGTGGTTCATCCTCGGCGAGTACACGACCCCGGCCGGCGACGTCGTCCACGGCGACATCGCCCGATTCCTCGCCGGTGACGAGACCGCCGGTGCCTTCATGACCGGCTTCTTCCCGATCATGATGTTCGCCCTCCCGGCCGCCGCCCTCGCCATCTGGCAGGAGGCCAAGCCGGCCGCGAAGAAGGCCGTCGGCGGCATCATGATCTCCGCCGCGCTCACCTCGTTCCTCACCGGGATCACCGAGCCGCTCGAGTTCGCGTTCATGTTCGTCGCGTGGCCGCTCTACGTCATCCACGCCGTCCTGACCG
Source organism: Oryzobacter faecalis (assembly GCF_046764005.1). Lineage (NCBI taxonomy): Bacteria > Bacillati > Actinomycetota > Actinomycetes > Micrococcales > Intrasporangiaceae > Oryzobacter > Oryzobacter faecalis. Next base: position 55,531 of record NZ_JBKOFW010000002.1, read on the forward strand.
GCTCCTCGCTGGCCATCGCGAACGCGCTGGGCATCCGGGACGGGTTCGGGTTCAGCGCCGGTCTCACCGACTTCCTGCTCAACCTCGGCATCGCGGAGAAGCCGTTCCTCCTCGTCGTCATGGGACTGGTGTACGCCGTCGTCTACTACGTGCTTTTCCGCTTCGTCATCCGCAAGTGGAACCTGCGCACCCCCGGCCGCGAGGCCGAGGGCGAGGAGTCCGTCGCGTTCGACCCGGAGGTCGCCCCGGCCGAGGCCACGGCCGGCTCGGGTTCGCGCTCGGGCTCGGGTTCCGGCTCGGACTCCGGCCGCACGGGCTGAGCATGCTCCACACCGCCGACCGCGTGGTGCTGCCCACCGGCTCCGTCGAGCCGGGCTGGGTGGAGCTGCGCGGGGAGCACGTCACCGGCGCCGGCGGGGGTCTCCCGCCGGCGCCGGCCGTGCACCTCCCCGGGACGCTGGTCCCCGGCTTCGTCGACCAGCACTGCCACGGCGGCGGCGGCGCCTCCTTCACGACCGGCGACCCCGACGAGGCCGCTCGCGTCATCGGCACCCACCGGGCCCGCGGGACGACCTCGCTCGTCGCCAGCCTCGTCACGGACACCGTCGAGCGGCTCGAGGCGCACGTGCGGGCGCTGGCTCCGCTCGTCCGCTCCGGAGGCCTCGTCGGCCTCCACCTCGAGGGGCCGTGGCTCAGCCCGAACCACTGCGGCGCGCACGACCCCTCGCTCCTGCGCGCGCCCGACCCCGTCGAGGTCGCGCGCGTCCTCCACGCCGCCGACGGGGCCGTGCGGATGGTGACGCTCGCCCCCGAGCTCGACGGCGGGCTCGATGCCGTGCGGCTGCTCGCCGCGCGCGGTGTGGTCGCGGCGCTGGGGCACACCGACGCCCGGTTCGACGTCTCCCGTGCGGCGATCGACGCCGGCGTGACCGTCGGGACGCACCTGTTCAACGCGATGCGCGGCGTGCACCACCGCGAGCCCGGGCCGGTCCTGGCGCTCGCCGGTGACGAGCGCGTCGTCGTCGAGCTCATCGCCGACGGCATCCACCTGCACCCCGAGGTGCTCCGCTGGGCCGCGGCCGCCACGCCCGGTCGCTTCGCCCTCGTCACCGACGCGATGGGGGCGGCCGGGGCCGCCGACGGCGACTACGTCCTCGGGCCGGCTGCGGTCCAGGTGCGCGAGGGGGTCGCGCGGCTCACCGAGGGCGGCGCCATCGCGGGCAGCACCCTGACGATGGACCGCGCGCTCCGCTACGCCGTCACCGAGGCCGGGGTGCCGTTCGACCTCGCCGTCGAGGCCGCCACCGCGACGCCGGCGCGCGTCCTCGGCCTCACCGACGTCGGGTCGATCGCCATGGGCAAGCGGGCGGACCTCGTCCAGCTCGACGAGGACCTCGAGGTCGTCGCCGTCATGCACCGCGGCGCCTGGCTCTCCTGAGCGGCCGTCGGCCCTTCGAGGTGTCCGGCCGGTGCATGACGCTCTCCGAATACCTCGACCCCTTCGGGGCCGTGGGTCGAGGAGGCGACTCAGGCGGGCGGGGTGGGAGGCGCGGGGATGCCGGCGCTCGCGTCCTCGGCCCGCTCGAGGTGCCGGTACCTGACGAGGATGATGACGAGGGCGAGCGCACCGGCGGCGACGGGCACCGCGTAGGCCCGCTGGGCGCCCCACGCCTCGATCGCCCAGCCGCCGACCGCGGAGCCGGCGGAGATGCCGATGAGGATGCCCGTGACCGCGACCGCCATGCCCTCCGTGACGAGCGCGCGCGGGACGAGCTTCTGCGAGAGCGACAGGCTCGTGATGAGCATGGGCGCGGTCGCCGAGCCCGCGACGACCATGATGACCGCCAGCGGCCAGAGGCCTCCGGCGAAGAGGGCGGGCACCTCGAGGACGAACATCGCCGCAGCGGCCAGGGCGAGGCGACGGGTGAGGCTCGTGGTGAACACCCTTGTCCCGAAGACGATCCCGGCCACGGTCGATCCCGCGGCGAACCCGCCGAGGATGACGCTCGAGAAGCTCGTGCTGCCGAGCTCCTTGGCGAACGCGACGGCGATGACCTCGTTGGCACCGAAGATCACACCCGTCATGACGAGGGCGGTCGCGACGGTCAGCAGCCCGGGGCGGCGGATGGCGAGCCCACCGGGCCGCTCCCCGTGCGGCACCACCGGCGGCTCGGTCGCGCGGGCGGACAGGAAGGTCACGCACCCCACGGTGAACAGGACGGTCGCGAGGACGAGGCCCGCCTCCGGGAACCACAGGGTCGAGACGAGCACGGCGAGGACGGGACCGAGGACGAACGAGGCCTCGTCGGCGACCTGCTCGAACGCCATCGCCGTGTGCAGTCGGTCGGGTTCGTCGGAGTAGATGTGCGCCCAGCGGGCCCTCGACATCGGGCCCGGCTCCGGGAGGACGGCGCTGAGGCCGTAGAGGACGAACAGGGTCCAGGCGGGTGCCCCGAGGGCCGAGCAGGCGACGACGCCGGCGGACGCCACCGCCGACAACGCCACGAACGGCAGCGCGACCCGCCGCTGGCCGTGCTTGTCGACGAGCCGGCCCAGCACCGGCCCGGCGACCGCCAGCACGGCGAGGCCCACCGCGGAGACGGCGCCCGCGAGGCCGAAGGACCCGCGGCGCTCGCTGATCATGACGATGACGGCGACACCGAACATCGCGCCGCCGGTGCGGGAGAAGGCGGTTCCGGCGATGAACGGCAGCGCTCCGGGGACCCTGAACAGGGGTGCGTAGGCGGACAGCATCAGCGGAACGCGGCCTCGCCGGTGAGGGCCTGCCCGATGACGAGCGTGTGCATCTCGACGGTCCCCTCGTAGGTGAGGACCGACTCGAGGTTGTTCGCGTGCCGCATGACGGGGAACTCGCCGCTGACCCCGTTGGCCCCCAGGACGGTCCGCGCGGTCCGGCAGATCTCGATGGCCTTGGAGATGTTGTTGTACTTGCCGACCGAGACCTGCTCGGGGCGCAGGCCGACGGTGTCCTTGCGGCGGCCCAGGTGCAGGGCGAGGAGCTGACCGAGCTGCAGCTCGACGGCCATGTTCGCGAGCTTGGCCTGGGTCAGCTGGAACCCGGCGATGGGTCGCCCGAACTGGACCCGCTCCATCGAGTACCGGCGCGCGGCGTCGAGCGAGGACCTGGCCGCACCGAGCGACCCCCACACGATGCCGTAGCGCGCCTCCGACAGACAGGCGAGCGGACCCCTGAGCCCGGCGACACCGGGGAACACGGCACCCGCCGGGAGTCGGACGTCCTCGAACGTCAGCTCGGCGGTGACCGAGGCCCGCAGCGACATCTTGTTCTTGATCGTGTGCGCGCTGAATCCCGTTGTGTCCGTGGGAACCACGAAGCCGCGGATACCACCGTTCTCCTCACCTGCGTTGGCCCAGACGACCGCGACGTCGGCGACCGAGCCGTTGGTGATCCACGTCTTCGATCCGCTGAGGACCCAGTCGTCGCCGTCGCGGCGGGCGCGCGTCCTCATCGAGGCGGGGTCGGACCCGTGGTCGGGCTCGGTGAGGCCGAAGCACCCGATGGCCTCGCCGGCCGCCATCCGGGGCAGCCACTCCTGCTTCTGCTCCTCGGTGCCGAAGCGCCAGATCGCGAACATCGCGAGGCTGCCCTGCACGGAGACCAGCGAGCGGATGCCGGAGTCGCTGGCCTCCAGCTCGAGGCAGGCGAGGCCGTAGTCGACGGACGACATCCCGGCGCATCCGTACCCGTCGAGGTGCATGCCGAGGAGGCCGACCTTGCCGAACTCACGGGCCAGCTCGCGGACGACGGGCAGCTCGCCCTTCTCGTACCACTCCATGACGAACGGGTCGACGTGCTCGGCGCACACCGCCCGGGTCGCCGCGCGGACCGCCTTCTCCTCGTCGGTGAGCAGGACGTCGACGTCGACGAGGTCGAGGGGGTCGGACGGACGCTTCGGCATCGACGACGGGGCGCTCATGCCCCCATTCTGGCGGGTCGCACCGAGCGGGCCCGACCCTGCCGTATCACCGGCCGCGCCGTCGGCTCCTGACAGAGGTGACGGACCGTCCGGTCCGTCGTCGCGCGAAGGAGTCCGTCGTGGCCGAGCAGCCGTGCCGGAGGCCGTCCCCCACCGGGGACCGGGGCCTCGCACCGGTCATCCCGCTGCGCCGCCGCGCGGCCGCCGAGCCCTCCGAGGCCGGCCGCGAGCCCACTCCGGTCCACCGCAGCCTCCACGACGACCTCGTGCGGCTGCACGAGATGGAGCGCCTCGCCGAGGCGTTGACCGACCCGGTGGCGCGGATCCGGCTCACCGCCGTCGTCGACGAGGCCTTCGCCCGCGTCCTCGAGGCGGCCTTCCCCGGTCCGGCGCCGCGACGTCAGGGACGGGCGGATGCCGCCCCGAGGAGGGCGGCGAGGCCGAGGGCGCTGCGCGGGTCGTAGGCCGAGCGCCACAGGCCGCCGTGCGCGGCCCCCCACGCCTCGTCCTGCCACGGGTGCTCCAGGGCGGGAGGGCCCGCGACGAGGTCGTGGACGAGGAGCGCCGCCATCAGCGTGTTCGCGGTGCCCGGCTCGAAGACCTCGACGCCGAACCGGTGCGCCCCCGCGTAGGCCGCCGCCAGCGCCCGGTTCTTCACGACCGACCGGGTGCGGGTGGGCGGCGCGATCTTGAACGACACCGTGGCGCCCTCGGCCCGGGCCGTCGTGGCCCGCCACCGCTGGAGCCGCTTGGCGAGCAGGTAGTTCGGGCCCTGCTGGAGGACGACCGAGTCGTTGAGCCCGGGATCCTCGCCCGGCCGGTAGTTGCGTCGCAGCAGGCGACCGCCGGACAGCGTGCGCAGGGGCACGCGCAGCACCTTCGAGGTCCGCCGGGCGGCGTAGGCCCGGACACTGGCCTCGACCGCCTCGCCGGGGACGGCGAAGACGTCGGTGGGGGTCGCGAGGAAGGCGAGGGCGGTGTCGGGGCGGGCGCCGCGGACCGTGCGGGTCAGGGCGTCGACGGCGGTGCTGACGCGCACGTTCGTCGCGCCGTCGGCGTAGACGTAGTTGCCGAGGACGAGCCCTCCCTCGACGCCGGCGACCCAGCCGGTGGCCGTCGGGAGGTCGTGGACCAGGTCGACGCCGGCCCGTTCCGCGAGCGCGGACCTGCCGGGCAGGGCGGGGACGAGCACGCGCCCGGCGCCGGTGCGGGCCTCCTCGAGGACACGGCCCCACAGCTCCGGGCGGGGCAGGTCGACGGCGGCGACCGTGGCGCCCCATCGCAGGAGGGCGCGCAGCGGGCCCATCTCGGCGCCCGCCCCGAGGACGACGACGGTGCGGCCCTCGAGCCGCAGCCACGAGGGGTTCTCGAGGACGGCCGTCACGGCCTCGCGCAGGCTCGGCTCGACGACGCCGTCGGCCACCCACGTGTCGAGCTGGCGGCGCAGGTCGTCGCCGGCGAGTCGGCGGCCGCGGTAGGGCAGGGTCAGGGCGGTGTCCGCCCGGCCGGTGCCCTCGACGACCTCGGTGCCGAGCCGGTCGGCCGGGCTGCCGGCCACCCCGCCGAGGGCGGCGTCGAGGCGCACCTCGCGCCCGTCGGGGTCACGCCACCTCATCCGCTCGTGCAGGGAGGCCAGGCCGGCGGCGGCGACGGCGCGGGCGTCCTCCGGCCTGGCCAGCCCGGCCTCGACGAGCCGCCGGAAGTGGGTGAGGTAGCCGCTGCGCCAGCTGGTCTCGCGGGCGGCAGCCGCGGCCCCGACCGGGTCGACGGGGGCGAGGGCATCGGCGACGACGGCCCGTCCGGTGGCGGCCGTGGACCGGCGCCCGTCGACCTGGGGGAAGACGACTCCGGTGGGCTCGCTCACCCGTCGACCCTACCGAGCGTGCGGTCGCGCCGCGCCACGACGTCGGGTGGTCGCAGCGCCGGGCCGACGGACCGCCGGACGCCCGGGCCGACGTGGCGAGGCACCGGAACCTTCGGTGGGACCCCCCGACGTTCGGGGTGCCCCACCGAAGGTTCCGGCATCAGGCGGGAAAGTCGGGACTCAGCCCCAGACGAGGCCGCGGGACGGGTCGTTGAGCAGCGCCGCGACGTCGGCGAGGTAGCGGCTGCCGAGCTCGCCGTCGACGAGCCTGTGGTCGAAGGAGAGCGCGAGGGTGGTGACCCAGCGCGGCTCGATCGACTCGCTGCCGTCGGCACCCGTGACGACCCACGGCCGGCGGTTGACGGCGCCGAACGCGAGGATCGCCGCCTCCCCCGGGTTGAGGATCGGGGTGCCGGCGTCGACGCCGAAGACGCCGACGTTCGTGATGGTGATAGTCCCGCCGGACATCTCCGCCGGCTGGGTGCGCCCCTCGCGCGCGGTGGCGGTGAGGGCGCCGATGGCCTCGGCGAGCTCGCGCATCGACATGCGGTCGGCGTCCTTGACGTTCGGGACGACGAGGCCGCGCGGTGTGGCGGCGGCGATGCCGAGGTTGACGTAGTGCTTGAGGACGATCTCCTGCGCCCCCTCGTCCCAGGACGCGTTGATCTCGGGGTTGCGACGGACGGCGACGCACATGGCCTTGGCGAGGACGAGCAGGGGCGTCACCTTGACGTCCCTGAACTCCTTGTCCTTCTTCAGCCGGTCGACGAGCTCCATCGTCGCGGTGACGTCGACGGTGACCCACTCGGTGACGTGCGGTGCGGTGAACGCGGAGCCCACCATCGCCTGGGCCGTCATCTTCCGCACGCCCTTGACGGGGACGCGGGTTTCCCGCTCACCCGGGACCAATGCGGCGGGAGCCGCGGCGGTCGCCGCCGGGGCGGCCGCACCGGAGGCGTGCGCCTCGACGTCGGCGCGGGTGACGACGCCACCGGGCCCGCTCGGGGCGACCGAGCCGAGGTCGACGCCGAGGTCCTTCGCGAGCTTGCGGACCGGCGGCTTGGCGAGTGCCCGCGCACCCTCGCCGCGGGTCAAGATCGCCCTATTGGTCGATGTTGACCCGCCATCGGTCGCGAGTCCCTCCGGGGCGAGCTCGAGCGGCTCGATGGCGACCTCGTTGGCCTCCGCCTTCAGGTCGGGGGCATCGACCTCGACCGGGACGTCGGAGCCCTTGCGCGGGCGGCGCTTGGCCTCGGTCTGCTTGACGCCGTAGCCGACGAGGACGGCGGTGCGACCCGTGGAGGTCGTGCCGCCGATGAGGCCCTCCTCGACCTGCTCGGCGGCCGGGGGCGCGTCGGCGGACGAGGCAGCCGGCGCGGTCGCCTCGGCACCCGACCCACCGGCCGGCGCCGCAGCGCCCCCGCCCTGGCCGTCCTCGACGGCGATGATCGGCGTGCCGACCTCGACCGTGGAGCCCTCCTCGACGAGCAGCGCCGAGACGGTGCCGGCGAACGGCACCGGCAGCTCGACGAGCGACTTGGCCGTCTCGATCTCGACGACGATGTCGTTGACCTTCACGACGTCGCCGACCTTCACGTGCCAGGTGACGATGTCTGCCTCGGTGAGGCCCTCACCGGGGTCGGGCAGACGGAACTCACGAAGTGCCATGTGCGACAACCCCTCTCAGTAGGCGAGCGAACGGTCGACGGCGTCGAGGACGCGGTCGAGGTCGGGCAGGAACTCCTCCTCGAGGCGGCTCGGCGGGTACGGCACGTTGTAGCCGCCGACCCGCAGCACGGGCGCCTCGAGCGAGTAGAAGGCCTGCTCGGTGACGAGCGCGGAGATCTCGGACCCGAGCCCGAGGAAGGTCGACGCCTCGTGGACGACGACCGCCCGTCCGGTCTTGCGAACGGACGTGAGGACGGCCGTCTCGTCGAGCGGGGACAGCGAGCGGAGGTCGATCACCTCGAGGCTGCGGCCCTCCTCCTCGGCGGCCTGCGCGGCCTGGAGGCAGGTCTTCACCATCGGCCCGTAGGCGAGGAGGGTGACGTCGCTGCCCTCGCGCAGGACGCGGGCGGTGCCGAGCGCGCCGTCGGGCGCAGCGCCCACCTCGCCCTTGTCCCAGTACCGGCGCTTGGGCTCGTAGAAGACGACCGGGTCGTCGGTCTCGATCGCCTGCTGGATCATCCAGTGCGCGTCGTGCGGGTTCGAGCAGACGACGACCCGCAGGCCGGCGGTGTGCGCGAAGTAGGCCTCGTTGCTCTCGCTGTGGTGCTCGACCGCGCCGATGCCCCCACCGAAGGGGATGCGGACGACGATCGGCATCGACACGTAGCCGAGCGAGCGGGCCCGCAGCTTGGCGATCTGGCTGACGATGTGGTCGAACGCCGGGTAGACGAAGCCGTCGAACTGGATCTCGACGACGGGGCGGTACCCGCGCAGCGCCATCCCGATCGCCGTGCCCATGATCCCGGCCTCGGCGAGCGGGGTGTCGATGACGCGGTCCTCGCCGAAGTCCTTCTGCAGGCCCTCGGTGACGCGGAAGACGCCACCGAGCTTGCCGATGTCCTCACCGAGGAGCACGACCTTGGGGTCCTTCTCCATGGCGGCGCGCAGGCCGCTCGTGATGCCCTTGGCGATCGTCGTCTGGCTCATCGGTGCGCCCCCTCGAACGACGCCTGGTAGGCGAGGAACTCGGCCCGCTCGCGCTCCATCACGGGGTGCGCCTCGGCGTAGACGTGGTCGAACATCTCCGAGCCGGCGGGGTCGGGCATCGCGAGGCACCGCTCGCGGATGCCGGCGCCGAGCTCGGCGGCCTCCTCGTCGACGGCCTCGAGGAAGTCGGTGTCGGCGCGGCCGGTCGTGGTGAGCCAGCGCTTGAAGCGCTCGATGGGGTCGCGGTGCTTCCACACCTCGACCTCGGCGCTGACGCGGTACTTCGAGGGGTCGTCGGAGGTGGTGTGGGCGCCCATCCGGTACGTGAAGGCCTCGATGAACGTGGGCCCCTGACCACTGCGGGCGGCGTCGAGGGCGGCCTTGGTGACCGCGTAGACCGCGAGGACGTCGTTGCCGTCGACCCGGATTCCGGGGAAGCCGAAGCCGCGCGCGCGGTGGTAGAGCGGGGCGCGGGTCTGCTTCTCGTTCGGCTCGGAGATGGCCCACTGGTTGTTCTGGCAGAAGAACACGACCGGGCTGTTGTTGACGCCCGCGAACACCAGGGCCTCCGACACGTCGCCTTGGGACGTGGCGCCGTCGCCGAAGTAGGCGATGACGGCGGTGTCACGGTCGTCGTCGCCCGTGCCGACGTTGCCGTCGCGCTGCACGCCCATCGCGTAGCCCGTGGCGTGCAGGGTCTGGGCGCCGATGATGATCGTGTAGAGGTGGAAGTTCTTCTCGTTGGGGTCCCAGCCGCCGTGGTTGACCCCGCGGAACATCCCCAGGAGGTTGACCGGGTCGACCCCGCGGCACCAGGCGACACCGTGCTCGCGGTAGGTGGGGAACGCGTAGTCCTGGGGCCTCAGCGCACGGCCGGACCCGACCTGCGCGGCCTCCTGCCCGAGGAGGCTGGCCCACAGGCCCAGCTCGCCCTGGCGCTGGAGCGCGGTGGCCTCGGCGTCGAAGCGCCGGATGAGGACGAGGTCGCGGTAGAACCCGCGCAGCTCCTCGTCCGAGAGGGCGTCGACCACGGCGTCGTGGTCGGGGTGGCTGACGCGCTCGCCCTCGGGGTTGAGCAGCTGGACCATCTCGGGGCCGCCGTCCTGGACGGGGCGCTCGGGGGCCTCGGCACGCGTGACGTGGTGGTCCACGCCGAACGCCGTCTCGAGGGGGGCGACCTCGTTGTCGCTCACTGGGCACTCCTTCTCCGGGCGTCCGTGGTGACGGGCGCCGCGTCGGGGCCGGGGTCCGCGGTGGGCACGGCCCGCGCGGACCCTCGGCAGGGTCGTCGTGACCGTTGGTGCTGGGTGTGGCGACGGTCACTGCCGGGTGTCGGGTCCACCGTACCGGTGGGTGCCGCGATCCCACGAAGCCGCTGGTCGGGGGTGGGGAGGCCACCCTGCGCGGGTGCGTGGAAACACGCTCGCGCCCGACGGGCCACCGGGTCTACCGTCGGGCCATGTCCGACGCAGGGGAGGACGCCGCGCTCGTCGACGCCGTCGAGGCGGTCGTGTCGTCCACGACGTTCTCGGGTGCCGTGCGGGTCGACCGGGCCGGCACGACGCTCCTCGACGCCGCGTACGGCCTCGCCGACCGCCGCCACGGGGTCGCGGCGACGCCGGCGACGAGGTTCGGCATCGCGAGCGGCACCAAGGGGCTGACCGCCCTCGCCGTGCTCTCCCTCGTGGCCGACGGCACGCTCTCGCTCGACACCCGGGTGCGCGACCTCCTCGGGTCCGACCTGCCGCTCGTCGACGGCGCCGTGACGGTCGAGCACCTCCTCTCGCACCACTCGGGCATCGGCGACTACGTCGACGAGGAGGCCGTGCCCGAGGTCACCGACCACGTCCTCCGGGTGCCGGTGCACACCCTGACCACGGCCGAGGACTACCTCGCTGTCCTCGACGGGCTGCCGCAGGTGTCGCCGCCCGGTGAGCGGTTCACCTACAACAACAGCGGGTTCGTCGTGCTGGCGATCGTCGCCGGACGTGCCGCGCGGGTGACCTTCGAGGACCTCGTCCTCGACCGCGTCTGCGGCCCGGCCGGGATGGGCGCCACGGCCTTCCTCCGCTCCGACGAGCTGCCCGGCGACGCCGCGACCGGCTACCTGTGGGCCGACCGGCCGCGCACGAACGTCCTCCACCTGCCGGTCGTCGGCAGCGGCGACGGCGGGGCGTACACGACGACCGCCGACGTCCTCGCGCTGTGGCGGGCCTTCTTCGCGGGCGCCGTGGTGCCCATGTCGCTCATGGAGGACGCGATGACGTCCCGCGCCACCACCGAGTCGGGCTCGCGCTACGGCCTCGGGTTCTGGCTGGGTGCGGAGGACGGCGTCGCGGGCCTGGTCGGGAGCGACGCGGGGGTGTCGTTCCGGACGGTCCACGACCGCCGGGCCGACCTCACGTGGACGGTGGTGTCGAACACCAGCGAGGGCGCCTGGCCCGTCGCCCGCGCCCTCGCCGCCTCGCTCGCGGGGCCTCAGGCGTAGGCCTGCTCCCCGGGGGCGAGGACGCGCAGCCAGCGGCCCCGGTGCCCGTCGGCCCGGAGCTCGACCCGTCCGGACGGCGGCAGCTCGACGTCGGGTTCGCCGTCGAGGACGTCGCGCAGCACCGAGCCCTCGGGGACCCGGCCCAGCTCCAGGGTCACGACGGCGTCCTCCGCGGCGAGGTTGTGCAGCGCGAGGAGGCGCCACTGGTCGACGCGGCACACGTGCGCCAGCACGGAGGGCACCGCGTGGTCGAGCACCTCGACCTCCGACCACCCGATCTGCGGCATCTGGCGGTAGCGGCGGATGAGGGTGCGGACGAAGCTCCAGAGGCTGGCGGGGTCCTGCCGCTGGTCGGCCGCGTTGACGTGCTCGGGTGCGGACAGGCCGGTCGGCAGGGGACGCGTCAGCCGCCGCTTCGGCGCCGACGAGAAGCCGCCGTTGGGTCCGGTGTCCCACTGCATCGGGGTGCGCACGGCGAGGCGGCCCTCGATGTCGAGGTTCTCCCCCATGCCGATCTCCTCGCCGTAGAACAGGGTCGGCGTTCCGGGCAGCGAGAACATCAGCGAGTACACGAGCCGGACGCGGCGCTCGTCGCCGCCGAGCATCGTCGGCAGCCTCCGCCGCAGGCCACGCCCGTACAGCTGCATCCCGGGGTCGGGGCCGAACGCGGCGAAGACCTCCTTGCGCTCGGCCATCGGCAGCTTGTCGAGGGTGAGCTCGTCGTGGTTGCGGACGAAGTTGGCCCACTGGCTCGTCTCGTCGAGGTGCGGCCGGACCCGCAGGGCGTCCGCGAGCGGCCGGGCGTCCTCACGCGCCAGCGACAGGTAGAGCCGCTGCATCCCGATGAAGTCGAACTGCAGGTTGAGGCCGTCGCCGTCGGCCCCGCCGAAGAAGTCCTTCTGCTGGTCGTAGGGCAGGTTGACCTCCCCGAGGAGCGCGGCGTCGCCGAGTCGCCTCGTGACGAAGTCGCGCACGTCCTTGAGGTAGCGCTGCGGGTTGAAGCCGCCCGGCTCGGAGCCGGGGTAGGTGTCGGTCGCGAAGAGGAAGGGGACCGCGTCGATGCGGAAGCCGGCGACCCCCAGCTCGAGCCAGAACCCCAGCGTTCGCGAGATCTCCTCCTGGACAGCGGGGTTGGCGACGTTGAGGTCGGGCTGTGTCCTGTAGAAGTGGTGGAGGTACCACTCGCCGGTCTTGTCGTCGCGCTCCCAGATGCTGTCCTCCTGGTCGGGGAAGACGACCTCGGCCTTGCTGCTGCGGGGCTTGGTGGCCGACCAGACGTAGTGCTGCCGGTACGGGTCGTCGACGCTGCGACGGGCGCTCCTGAACCACGGGTGCCGGTCCGAGGTGTGGTTCATGACGAAGTCGACGATGACGCGGATGCCGCGGCTGCGGGCCGTCCGGACGAGCTCGACGAAGTCGCCGTGGGTCCCGAGCCGCGGGTCGACGCCGAAGAAGTCGGTGATGTCGTACCCGTCGTCGCGTCCGGCGGTCGGGTAGAACGGCATGAGCCACAGGCAGGTGATGCCGAGGTCGGCGAGGTACTCGATGCGCTCGGTCATCCCGCGCAGGTCGCCGATGCCGTCGCCGTCGCTGTCCTGGAAGGTCTCGACGTCGGCGCAGTAGAAGACGGCCGACTTCCACCACACGTCGCCGGTCTGGCTCATCCTCATCGGGCGTCCTCCTCGCGCTCGACGGGCCTGCGGTCGGTGACGGCGGGCGGCGGGGGGAGGGGGCTCAGCTGGGGGAGGACGTGCTCGCCGAAGGTGTCGATGAAGGCCTCCTGCTCCTGCCCCACGTGGTGCAGGTAGACCTCGTCCCAGCCCTGCTCGACGTACTCGTGGATCCACGCCGCGTGCTGCGCGGGGTCGGCGGAGACGCGGACGACCTCGGCCACCTGCCCGGGGGTCACCGTGGCCGCCATCGTGTCGAAGGCCTCGACCGTCTCGGTGTCCCACGAGACCGGGGGGCCGTGGACGTTGCTGCGCCACTGGTCGTGCGCGATGGCGAGCGCCTCGTCCTCGGTCGGGGCCCAGCTCAGGTGCACCTGGAGGCGGGCCGCGCCGCGCCCTCCGGCGTCGCGGTAGGCGTCGAGGACGCGCCGGAGGGTCTCGAGGGGCTGGTTGACGGTGACCAGGCCGTCGGCCCACGCCGCGTGCCGCGCCGCAGTGCCGGGGGTGACCGCGGGTCCGATGAGCGGCGGCACGGTGTCCGGGAGGCTCCAGAGGCGCCCGCGGTTCACCCGCACGAGCCCGTCGTGGTTGACCTCCTCCCCTGAGAGCAGGCGGCGGATGACGTCGACGCACTCGACCAGTCGCGCGTCACGGACCTCCTTGCGGGGCCACTCGTCACCGGTGACGCGCTCGTTGCTCGCCTCGCCGGAGCCCAGGGCGGCCCAGAACCGTCCGGGGAACATGCTCGCCAGGGTCGCGATCGCCTGGGCGACGATCGCCGGGTGGTACCGCTGGCCCGGTGCGTTGACGACGCCGAACGGCAGGCTCGTCGTCGCGAGCGCGGCCCCGAGGAAGGACCAGGCGAACCCGGACTCCCCCTGGCGCTCGGACCACGGCGAGAGGTGGTCCGAGCTCATCGCCGCGGTGAAACCGGCCCGCTCGGCGTGCTGGACGTCGCGCAGGAGCGTGCCCGGCGGGACCTGTTCGTGGGAGCAGTGGAACCCGATGACCGTCATCCGGTCATCCTTGCCACTCCTCCGCCCCGGATGGGCGTTGGTGACGACCCGGTCGGTGGGTCAGGCGGAGCGGGTCGCGAGGAAGCGCCCCGCGACCTCGACGAGGCGGTCGTTCGCCTCGCGCTCGGCGATCGTCGCGCGGGCGCCGTCGGTGCCGTACGGGCGCACCGTGAGGCCGGCGGCCTCGCACGCGGCGGCGAACGCGGCGGTGTCCTCGCCGAGCCCGAACCACACGAAGTTGGCCTGCTGGTCGGGGAGGTCCCACCCCTGCTCGCGCAGCGCGTCGACGACCCGCTCGCGCTCGGCGACGAGCTCCTTGACGCGCACCTCGAGCTCGTCGGCCGCCTCGAGCGAGGCGACCGCGGCCGCCTGGGCGAGCGAGTTGACACCGAAGGGGATCGCGGCCTTGCGCAGTGCCGCCGCGACCGGCTCGTGCGCGACGGCGTACCCGACCCGCAGCCCGGCCAGCCCGTAGGCCTTGGAGAAGGTCCGCAGGACGGCGACGTTGGGTCGCGCCCGGTGGATGGCGAGGGCGTCGGGTGAGTCGGGGGCGGTGACGAACTCGACGTAGGCCTCGTCGAGGACGACGAGGACGTCCTCCGGCACGCGGTCGAGGAAGCGCTCGAGCTCGTCGGCGCCGACGGTCGTCCCCGTGGGGTTGTTCGGCGTGCAGACGAGGACGAGGCGGGTGCGCTCGGTGACGGCGTCGGCCATCGCGTCGAGGTCGTGGCGCGCTCCAGGGGCGAGGGGCACCTGGACCGGTGTCGCGCCGGAGAGCGTCACGAGGATGGGGTAGGCCTCGAAGGAGCGCCAGGCGAAGACGACCTCGTCACCCGGCCCGCACGTGGCCGCGACGAGCTGTCCGAGGACGCCGACCGACCCCGGGCCGGTGGCGATCCGCGCCGCCGGGACGTCGAGCCGCGCCGCGAGGGCCTCGGTCAGGCCCGTGACCGCCATGTCCGGGTAGCGGTTCACCGACTCGGCGGCCTTCCTCAGCACCTCGAGCACCGACGGCAGCGGTGGGAAGGGGTTCTCGTTGCTGCTGACCTTGTAGGCCGTGACGCCCTCCGGCGCGGAGGCGGGGCGCCCCGGGGTGTAGGCGGGCAGGGCGTCGAGGGCGGCACGCAGCCGCACCGGCGTCGGGTCGGTCATGCCGCCCACTGTAGGACCGCCCCGGAGGGCCACCCGCCGCCCTCCCTGCCGGCGGGTGGCCGGTCCCGCGCGCCGGGCGCCTCCGAAGGGAGGTCTCCCGTCGCGCGACCTGCCACACTGCGCGGGTGAAGAACTTCCTCATCCGCGTCGTCATCAACGGCATCGCCCTGTGGGTCGCCGCCCTCGTCATCGACGGGGTCGACCTCGCGGAGGGCGACTCGTCCTGGGGCCGCAAGCTGCTGACGATCGGGCTCGTCGCCCTCCTGTTCGGGCTGGTGAACGCCGTCATCAAGCCGATCGTCAAGCTGCTCTCGCTGCCGTTCATCGTGCTGACGCTGGGGCTCTTCACGTTCGTCGTCAACGCGCTCATGCTCCAGATCACCGAGTGGATCGGCGGTGCGCTCGACCTCTCCTTCGGCATCGACCACTTCTGGTGGGACGCCGTGATGGCCGCCGTCGTCATCACGCTCGTCTCCTGGGTCCTCAGCGTCGTCCTCCCCGACGACGACTGACCGGCCACGGCCACGCGGCGGTGGCCTCCCGGAGCCGCCGGTAGGGTCGCCCCATGCGCGTCCTCGTCTCCGGCGGTGCCGGCTACATCGGCTCCCACACGGTCGTCCAGCTCGTCGCGGCGGGGCACGACGTCGTCGTCGTCGACTCGTTCGCCAACGCCAAGCCGTCGGTCGTGGGGCGCATCGAGGCCCTGACCGGCGCCCCGCTCGACGTGCGCTCCTTCGACCTCACCGACGTCGACAAGACCGAGCACCTCTTCGCGCACGAGCCCTTCGACGCCGTCATCCACTTCGCGGGGTTCAAGGCCGTCGGTGAGAGCGTGCAGAAGCCGCTCGAGTACTACGAGAACAACCTCGGCTCCACGTTCTCGCTCGTGCGGGCGATGCGTCGCCACGGGGTCGACAAGCTCGTGTTCTCCTCCAGCGCAACGGTGTACGGGGCGGAGGCGCCGGTGCCGATGGGCGAGGACCTGCCCACCTCGGCGACCAACCCCTACGGCTGGACCAAGGTGATGCAGGAGCAGGTCCTGCGCGACGTCGCGGCGGCCGACCCGTCCTGGCGGATCGCCCTGCTGCGCTACTTCAACCCGGTCGGGGCCCACCCCTCCGGGACGATCGGCGAGGACCCCAGCGACATCCCGAACAACCTCATGCCCTACATCGCCCAGGTCGCCGTCGGGCGCCGCGAGAAGCTGTCGGTGTTCGGTGGCGACTACGACACCCCGGACGGCACGGGCGTGCGCGACTACATCCACGTCGAGGACCTCGCGGCCGGGCACATCGCGGCCCTGCACCGCCTCGTCGACACCGACGCCCCGGTCTCGACGTGGAACCTCGGCACCGGGCAGGGGACCTCCGTCCTCGAGCTGCTCGCCGCGTTCGAGCGGGCCTGCGGGCACGCGCTCCCCTGCGAGATCGTCGACCGCCGGCCCGGCGACATCGCGGCCTCGTACGCCGACCCGACCCGAGCCGAGGCCGAGCTCGGGTGGCGGGCCACCCGCACCGTCGACGACATGTGCGCCGACACCTGGCGGTGGCAGAGCCAGAACCCCCACGGCTACCCCGACGCCTGACCGCGCCTTTCCGAGATCGTCCAAGACGTCGATTCTCGTACGCTCCCGCCGTACCGGATCGACGTATCGGTCGGTTCCCGGACGGTCAGCTGGTCTTCAGCGGGCTCTTGACGCGGATCATGTTGCCCGCGGGGTCACGGAACGCGCAGTCACGGACGCCGTAGAACTGGTCCGCCGGCTCCTGCAGCACCTCGCCCACCCCGGAGGACGCCACGTGCTCGAAGAGGGCGTCGACGTCGTCGACCCGAAGGATGAGCGAGGACATCAGGCCCTTGGCGAGGAGGGTGTCCATGGCGGTGCGGTCGTCGTCGCTGCTGCCGGGGTAGATCCCGACCGACTGGATGACGACCTCGAGGTCCGGCTGCGCCGGCGGTGAGACCGACAGCCAGCGGTACTCGCCCTGGCTCACGTCGTTGGTGACGGTGAAGCCGAGGACGTCGCGGTAGAACTCGAGCGCCTTGTCGTGGTCGTCGACGACGAGGAAGCAGTTCGCGACGGCGAGCGACGCGGCGGCGGGGTGGACGGCGGCCGGTGCGGCCGAGGTGGTCGTGTTCGTCTCCATGTCACCCATGGTGGGCACGGGCTCCCTCCTCCCGCTTCTCCGATCCTGACCGCTTGCGCGTCGGTCGGTCGACCTGCTTCGCGACGCACGTCGGGATGACGCGCGCGCTCTCGTGCGCCAGGGCGCGGAACTCGGTGGGCGTCATCCCCATGAGCTCGGTGAACCGGCTGCTGAACGAGCCGAGCGAGGTGCAGCCGACGGCCATGCAGACGTCGGTGACGGCGAGGTCCCCGAAGCGCAGCATCGCCGCGGCCCGCTCGACCCGACGGGTCATGAGGTGCTGGTAGGGCGTCTCGCCGAACGCCTCGCGGAAGCTGCGGTGGAAGTGCCCCACCGACATCAGCGCCTCGGCGGCGAGGGCTGGCACGTCGAGCGGCTCGGCGAAGTCGCGGTCCATCCGGTCGCGGGCCCTGCGGAGCCGGACGAGGTCGTCACGGTGCACACCCCCACGGTGCCACAGGGGCGTGGGGCGAGTCACAGGGTCGGCGCCGCCGGCGGCTTCGCCGTCACTACGACGTCGTGTAGTTTGTACTACGCACCGTCGTTGTCAGTCCGAGTCGCCGCCCAGGAGCCCGCCCATGGATGCCGTCGATGTCGCCCGGTGGCAGTTCGCCATCACGACCGTCTACCACTTCCTGTTCGTCCCCGTCACGATCGGGCTCTCGCTCGTCGTCGCGGTGTTCCACACCCAGTGGCTGCGGACCCGGGCTCCCGAGTACCTCCGGCTGGCCAAGTTCACGGGGAAGCTCCTCGTCATCAACTTCGCCCTCGGGCTCGTGACCGGCATCGTGCAGGAGTTCCAGTTCGGGATGAACTGGTCGGACTACTCCCGCTTCGTCGGCGACATCTTCGGCGCACCCCTGGCCCTCGAGGCCCTGCTCGCGTTCTTCCTCGAGTCGACGTTCCTCGGCATCTGGATCTTCGGGTGGGGCCGCGTCCCCGAGAGGCTCCACGCCGCCTCGATGTGGCTCGTGCACATCGGCACGGTGCTCTCGGCCTACTTCATCCTCGCGGCGAACTCCTTCATGCAGAACCCGGTCGGCTACCGGTTCAACCCCGAGACGGGTCGCGCCGAGATGGCCGACTTCCTCGCCGTGCTGACCAACAAGGTGCAGCTCGTGACGTTCCCGCACGTCATCACCTCGGCCTACATGGTCGGGGGCGCCACGACGATGGGCGTGGCCCTGTGGCTCCTGCGCAGGCACGCCGGCACCGACGACGCGCCGATGTACCGCAGGGCCACCCGGTTCGGCGCCGTCATGGCGCTCGTCGCGTCGCTGGGCGTCATCGCGACCGGCGACGTCCAGGGCAAGATCATGACCGAGGTCCAGCCGATGAAGATGGCTGCGGCAGAGGGGCTCTACGAGACGACGGCCAACGCGCCGTTCTCCGTGCTGTCGATCGGGTCGCTCGACGGGAGCGAGGCGACGCGGGTCATCGAGGTCCCCGGCCTCCTCTCCTTCCTCGGGACCGGGTCCTTCGACGGGACCGTGGAGGGCATCAACGACCTCAAGGCCAGCGAGCTCGCGATGGCCCAGAAGGTCGCCGACCGCTACGGTCCCGACGTCGCCGCGCTCGTCCTCGTCGAGGACTACACACCCGTCATCCCCCTGACCTACTGGTCGTTCCGGTTCATGATGGGACTCGGCTTCGCGACGATGGCCGCCTGCGCCGCGGTGCTCTGGGCCACGCGCAAGGACGGTGTGCCGCAGGCGAGGTGGTGGACGGCCGTCGCGGTCCTCACCCCGCTCGCCCCCGTCTTCGCCAACAGCTGGGGCTGGATCTTCACCGAGGCGGGGCGCCAGCCGTGGGTCGTCTACGGGCTGATGACGACCGCGTCCGGCGTCTCGCCCTCGGTCAGCGCCACCGAGGTGTGGATCTCGATGGTCGCCTACACCCTCGTCTACGCCGTCCTCGCCGTCATCGAGGTCAGGCTCTTCCTCACCTACGTCCGCCGCGGCGCCGAGCCCTTCGAGGACCCGCGCGACCCCGCGGGCGTCGACGAGGACGCCCCGCTCCAGTTCGCCTACTGACACCGAGGACCCGTCATGGACTACGCACTCATCTGGTTCTGCCTCATCGGCCTGCTGTGGGCCGGGTACCTCGTCCTCGAGGGGTTCGACTTCGGGGTCGGCGCCCTCCTGCCCGTCCTCGGTGCCGGTGCGGACGCGGAGGACACCGAGAAGCGCCGACGCGTCATGCTCACGACGATCGGCCCCCACTGGGACGGCAACGAGGTGTGGCTGCTCACCGCCGGCGGTGCCACCTTCGCGGCCTTCCCGCACTGGTACGCGACGATGTTCTCCGCGTTCTACCTCCCGCTGCTGCTGCTCCTCGTCGCGCTCATCGTCCGGAACATGGGCTTCGAGTACCGCGGCAAGCGCGACGACGCGACGTGGCGCCGCCGGTGGGACCTCGCGATCGTCGGCGGCTCCGTCGTGGCGCCGTTCCTCGTCGGGGTGGCCCTGACCAACGTCGTCCGCGGGCTGCCCATCGACCAGGACATGGAGTTCACGGGCACCGTCTTCACCCTGCTCAACGTCCCGAGCCTGCTCGGCGGGCTCGTCGTCCTCGCGCTCAGCCTCGCCCACGGCACCTTCTTCCTCGCGCTGAAGACGACGGGCGACCTCCGCGGTGACGCGCAACGGCTCGGCACGACGCTGGGAGCGGGGGCGGCGGTCCTGGCCGTGGCCCTCCTCGCGTGGCTCGGCCTCGACCAGGGGACGACGTGGACCTGGGCCGCGAGCGCCGTCGCGGCGCTCTCGCTCGTCGGCGCCCTCGCGGCCAACGTCGCGGGGCGCGAGGGCTGGGCCTTCGCCGGGACCGCCGTGACGATGGCGGCCGCCGTCACGACCTACTTCCTCGCGCTCTTCCCCGACGTCATGCCCTCGACGCTCGTCGGCGGCCTGTCGCTGAGCATCGAGAACGCCTCGAGCAGCGAGCTGACCCTGCAGATCATGACCGTCGCCGCGGTCGTCTTCACCCCGGTCGTCCTCCTCTACACGGCGTGGACCTACTGGACCTTCCGCAAGCGCCTCGGCACCCACCACATCCCGCGGGCGGTGGCGGTGAAGTGAGGCCGTTCGACCCGCACCTGCTCCGGGCGGCCCCCGCCGCCCGGGGGCCGGTCGTGCTGCTCGCGGTCACCGGCATCGCCCAGGGCGTGGCGACGATCGGGCTCGCGCTCGCGCTGGCGCGCCTCGTCGTCGCGGTCGTCGCGGTCGAAGACCGCCCGGATGCCGTGGCGCCGGCCGCCGTCGTCCTCGCCGCCGTCTTCGGGGTGCGGGCGCTCCTCGGCTGGGTCGTCGAACGGGTCGCGGCGTGGGCGGGCGTCGAGGTGACCGCGGCCCTGCGTGAGCGCCTCCTCGCCCGCTGGCTCGACGTGCCGGCCGAGGCGCGCCCGGACCCCGACCGTGCCGTGACCCTGGCCGCCCACGGGGTGGCGACCGTCGAGCCCTACGCCGCCCGCTTCCTCCCGGCCCTGGTGTCGGGGGCGGTCGTGCCGGTGCTCGCCGTCCTGGCCCTCGTGTGGGTCGACTGGCTGAGCGCGCTCGTCGTCGTCCTCACCCTCCCGCTGCTCCCGTTCTTCGCCGCGCTCATCGGACGGGCGACCCAGGCCGAGACCGAACGCCGGTGGGTGGCCCTGTCATCGCTCGCCGGGCACTTCCTCGACGTCGTCCGGGGGCTCCCGACGCTCGTCGGCTACGGGCGTGCGGAGCGGCAGGTCGAGGTCGTCGAGGACGTGAGCCGTCGCCACCGGGTCGCGACGATGCGCACGCTGCGCCTGGCGTTCACGAGCTCGGCCGCGCTCGAGCTGCTCGCGTCCGTCTCGGTCGCGATCGTCGCGGTCGTCGTCGGGCTGCGGCTGACCCACGGGTCGATGACGCTGACCGCCGGGCTCACCGCGATCCTCCTCGCGCCGGAGGCGTACTGGCCGGTCCGCCGCGTCGGCGCCGAGTTCCACGCCGCGGCCGACGGTGCCGAGGCGCTCGACGCCATCCTCACCGAGCTCGCCCCACCCAGCGCCGGTCCGGTCACGACCGACCGGATGGACCCCGGGGCCGGTGCGCCGACCTCGGCCGGCAGAGGTCGGGTCGAGGGGCGGGAGGGCGCCGGGGCGTCGGAGGAGGTCGGCGTGCGGGTCGCCGACGTCGCCTACACGTACCCGGGCGCGGCCTCGCCGGTCCTCACCGGCGTCTCGTTGGCGGCCGGGCCGGGGCTCACGGCCCTCACCGGGCCGTCGGGGGTCGGCAAGTCCACGCTCCTCGAGCTCGTCGCCGGCCTGCGCTCCCCGGACGAGGGCACCGTCGACGCCGGCCGGGCCCACCTCGTGACCCAGCGCCCGTTCCTCCCCGCCGGCACCCTGCGCGACGCCCTGCGCCTGGGGAACGACGCCCCGGACGAGGCCCTCTGGGACGCCCTGCGGACGGTCGGGCTGGACGGCGTCGTCGCCGGGCTGCCGGAGTCGCTCGCCACCCCGGTCGGGGACGACGGGTTCGGGCTCTCGGCCGGGCAACGGGCCAGGGTCGCCCTCGCGCGCGCGGCGCTCTCCACGGCCCCCGTGCTCCTCGTCGACGAGCCGACCGCGCACCTCGACGCCGACGCCGCCGGCTGGGTGCACCGGCTCCTCGTCGACCTCGGCGAGCGCCGCACCGTCCTCGTCGTGACCCACCGCCCCGAGCTCGTGGCCCTCGCCGACCACCACGTCGCCCTCGCGGCGCCCGCGGAGGTGTCGCGATGACGACCCGGCGCTCCCTGCTCGTGCCGTCCCGCGCGGTCGTGCTCGGCGGGCTGCTCGGCGGGGCCGCGACGTCCGCGGGCATCGCGCTCACCGCGACCTCGGGATGGCTCGTCGTCCGCGCGAGCGAGCGGCCCGTCATCCTCACCCTCCTCACCGCCATCGTCGGGGTGCGGGCGTTCGGGATGGCGCGCCCCCTCCTGCGGTGGCTCGAGCGGGTCGTGTCGCACGACGCGGCCCTCGACGACCTCGCCCGTCGCCGCACCTCGGTGTACGCGGCGCTGGTTCCCCTGACGCCCGCGCGGCTCGGGCGGCGGGCGAGGTCGGCGGTCCTCACCGGGGTCGTCGACGACCTCACCGACGTCACCGAGGCCACCGTCCGGGTCACCGTCCCCGTCGTGTCCAGCGCGGTCGCCGGGGTCGTCGCGACCCTGCTCGTCGCCTGGTTCTCGCCCGTCGTGGGGCTCGTCGTCGCGGCCCTCCTGCTCGCCGTCGCGCTGTCCTGCTGGGCCGCCTGGTGGGTCGAGTCCCGGTCGCGCGACGAGCTGCTCGCGGCGCGCGCGGAGGTCGTGCGGGTGTCCGACCTCGTCGCCCGGCACGCCGGCGAGCTGCGTGCCGTCGAGGGCGCGGCCACGGCGGCCGGCTGGCTGGAGGACGCCCACGCCACGTGGCGCCGCGTGTCCCGGCGCCAGTCCCGAGGACGCGCGCTCGTCTCGCTCGTCGTCCTCCTCGCGACCGGTGCCGCGACCCTGGCGGCCGCGCTCGTCGTCGACCCCGCGACCGTCGGGGCCCCCGTGGCGGCGCTCCTCGTCCTCGTTCCCGTGGCCGTGGGCGACGCCCTCTCCCCGCTCGTCGACACGATGCGCTCGCTCGCCCGGGCGCAGGGCAGCGCGGCGCGGCTCGACGCCCTCCTCCGCCGGTCTCCGGCCGTGCTCGACCCGGGCCACGTCCGTGGCGGCGGACCGGAGCACCCCCGCGAGGGGCGGCGCGTCGACCTCGACGGGGTCTCCGCGTCCTGGTCCGGCGACGGGGAGCAGCTGCCGCCGACCGACCTCGTCCTCACTCCCGGGGTGCGGGTCGCCGTCGTCGGGCCGAACGGGTCGGGCAAGAGCACCCTCCTCGCGGTCCTCGCCCGCCACCTCGACCCCGCCCGGGGGACGTACCTCCTCGACGGGGAGGACGTGCGGCGCCTCCCGCTCGAGGACGTCCGCGGCCGCGTCGCGGTCGTCGACGACGAGCCGCACGTCTTCGCCGCCAGCCTCGCCGCCAACCTGCGCCTCGCCCGGCCGGACGCCGAGGACGCCGACCTGCGCCGCGCCCTCGACCTCGCCGGGCTGGGACCGTGGGCCGCGGGACTCCCCGAGGGCCTCGACACCCGCCTCGGCACCGGCGGTCGGGGCGTGTCCGGGGGCGAGCGCACCCGCCTCGGGGTGGCCCGGGCCGTCCTCGCCGACCGCGACCTCGTCCTCCTCGACGAACCGACCGCCCACCTCGACCACCCGACGGCGACCGCCGTCCTCGATGACGTCCTCGACGCCACGGCCGGCCGCAGCCTCGTGATGGTGAGCCACCGCCCCGAGTCGCTCGCGCGGTTCCACGAGGTGCTCGCGCTCGACGTACGCTCATCGCCCACCCCGAAGGAGTAGCCATGCCGCACTCGACCTCCGCACCACGCCTCGGTGACCTCGAGCGCGTCGTCATGGAGCACCTGTGGGACCTCGCCGGCGCCGACGGCTTCACCGGAGCCACGGTCCGCGAGGTGCACGACCGCCTCGCCAAGGACCGCGACATCGCCTACACGACGGTGATGACCGTGCTGGACCGGCTCGCGAAGAAGGACCTCGTCACCCGCGAGCGCGACGGACGGGCCTGGCGCTACCGCCCCGCCGACACCCGCGAGGCCCTGACCGCCCAGACGATGCGCCGCACCCTCGACGACATGGAGGTCACCGACCGGCGCACCGCCCTCCTGCACTTCCTCGACGGCGCGACGAGCGACGAGCTCGCCGACCTCCGGGCCGCCCTCGCCGAGGTCGAGGCGCGGGCCGCCGACGACGCCCCGCCCCCGAGGAAGGGCCGCCTCCGCCGCCGCTGAGGCCGGCGGCCCGGACCCACGGGCACCGGACCTCCGCCCGGGCGCCCGGACCCGCCCCACGGGCACCGAAACTCCGCCCGGGCGCCCGATATCGGGTGGCGCGACGAAGGTCGGGTGCCGCTCGACCCCGGGATCGCGGTCCGGTGCGGTGCACCCGCCTGCCACCATGGACCCGTGATCCCGATCGTCCTCGCGGGTCTGGCGGTCCTCCTCGCGTGGGTGGCCCCGGGGCTGATGGCGCGCCGCACCGGGTTCCGCCGCGCCCCGCGGGCCGCGCTCGTCGCGTGGCAGGCGGTGTCCGTCGCCGGCATTCTGTCCGCGCTGGCGGTCGCCCCGGCGGCGCTGCCCCTCCTGGGCGGCGACGAGGCGACGGCGCGGGTCGAGCTCCTCGCCACGGCGGCCCTGCTCAGCGGGGCGGTCCTCGCGCGGCTGCTGTGGACCGGTCACGACGTCGGCACGCGGCTGCGCCGGGTCCGCGCCCGTGAGCGCGAGCTCGTCGACATCGTCGGGCGGCGCGACGCCGACGCGGGTGACGGACGGTTCCGCGTCCTCGAGAACCCGATGCCCACCGCCTACTGCATCCCGGGTCGCGGGTCCCGGGTCGTGCTGTCGCAGGGCGTCCTCGACGCCCTCCCGCGGGACCAGCTCGATGCCGTCGTCGCGCACGAGCACGCCCACCTGCGGGGGCGCCACGACCTCCTCCTCGAGTTCTTCAGCGTCGTCCACGAGGCGGTGCCGGGGCCGCTGCGCTCGGAGGCGGCGCTGTCGGAGGTGCGGCTGCTCGTCGAGGCGCTGGCCGACCGGGCCGCCGCCCGCCGGGCCGGCGAGGTGGCCACCGCGCGCGCCCTCGTCGCGCTCGCCGAGAGCCGCACCCCGCTCTCGGCCCTCGGGGCGGGCACGACCGCCCCGGTGCGCCTGCGCCTGCTCGCCGACGGACCCGCGCCCCCTGCGCTGTCGACCACCGCCTACGTGTACGCCACCCTCGCGGTGCTGCTGCCCGTCGCCCTCCTCGCCCTCGCCTGGGCGTGAGCTGCGCTCTGGGCGAAGGGGGCTCCGTCCTGCGTGACCACTCGACCGGTCGGTCGCGTCAGGCCCAGCTGGGCGGCGGCGGTGGGGGCGTCGAGCCCGGCGGGGTGGTCTCCGGCTCGGGTGCCGGCGGCGGCGCGGCGGCCGGAGGGTGCGGCGGGGCGGACCCGGCCGGAGGCGGCGGCGGCGCTGCCGGCACCCCGGCTCCCGCAGCCGCGGCGCCGGGCGGGGGCGGCGGGGCGCCGGGGGCATGGGTGGGGGTGAGCGTCAGCGGCCCCAGGCGCCCGGAGGACTCGAGCTCGCGCAGCTCGGCGACCAGCCGCTCGCGGTCGGCGCCGGAGCCGGGCCGCCCGGTGGCCTCGAGGTACGCGAGGACCCCGAGGTCGCGCAGCGCGCGGTCGCCGCCGCCACCCGTGGGGGTGTTGATGCCGGCGTTCTGCATCGCGACGTCGGCCTTCGCGGCGAGGTCGGTCGCGGCGGCCTTGGCTCGCTCGAAGAAGCTCATCGGGGACCTCCCTGACTGGTTCCTGATCCTCCTCGAAACCCTAGGCCGAGTCGGCCCGCTGCGCCTAGCGTTGGGACCCGATGAACCCGGGCACGAGGTCCGGGCCGAGACGAAGGGCGGGGTGCCATGCCGATCCACGGGTCGCTGTTCCAGGAGTTCAAGGAGAAGGACACGCAGGACCCCTTCTCGCTCCAGAACAAGAAGATGCTCCGGATCGACATGCGCTACGGCGAGGTCTGGGCGCGCACGGGCTCGATGGTGGCCTACCAGGGCGACGTGCGCTTCGTGAACAAGGGCTCGGGCGGCCTCGGGAAGATGCTCAAGGCGGCCGCCACGGGCGAGGGCGTCAAGATGATGCAGTGCAGCGGGTCGGGCGAGCTGTTCGTCGCCGACTTCGCCTCCGAGATCCAGGTCATGTACCTGGAGAACGACGCGATCTCGGTCAACGGCGAGAACGTCCTCGCGTTCTCGAACTCGATCCAGTGGGACATCCACCGCATCCAGGCGCGCGGGGCCGCGATGACCGGAGGGCTCTACAACGTCTCGCTGCGCGGCACCGGGTACGTCGCCGTCACGACCAAGGGTGATCCCGTCGCCCTCGACGTCGCCTCGTCGCCGACGTTCGCCGATGCCCAGGCCGTCGTGCTCTGGACGTCCGGGGTGTCGATGGACGTCCGCGTCGACACCGGCGGCATCGGCTCGATGATCCGCGGCGGCACCGGCGAGATGCTGCAGATGGCGTTCGGCGGCCAGGGGTACGTCGTGGTCCAGCCGAGCGAGTCGGTGCCCCAGGGCGGCCACCAGGGCCAGGGCGGTGCCGCCCAGACGCTCGGCGGCTTCTTCCAGTAGCCCCCGGCACGCGGCCGTCTGCGGAACACCCCTCGGGCCCGGACCGGCCATGGGGAACAATGCCGGACATGACGGCTCAGGCGACCGACACCGGCATCCTCGACCTCGCACGCGAGCAGGTCCTCGAGCGCGGGGTCCCGCTGACCCAGGAGCAGGTGCTCGAGGTCCTGCGCACCGGCGACGACGTCCTCCAGGACCTCCTCGCCCTGGCGCACGAGGTCCGGATGAAGTACCAGGGCCCCGCGGTCGAGGTCGAGGGGATCATCTCCCTGAAGACCGGCGGCTGCCCCGAGGACTGCCACTTCTGCAGCCAGTCCGGCCAGTTCACCTCGCCGGTGCGGTCGGTGTGGCTCAACATCCCCGAGCTCGTGCGCGCCGCGAAGCAGACCGCCGAGACCGGGGCCAGCGAGTTCTGCATCGTCGCCGCCGTGCGCGGCCCCGACGACAAGCTCATGCAGCAGATGCGCGAGGGCGTGGCCGCCATCAGGGCGGCGGTCGACATCCAGGTCGCGGCGTCCCTCGGCATGCTGACGCAGGAGCAGGTCGACGAGCTCGTCGACATGGGCGTACACCGCTACAACCACAACCTCGAAGCCGGCCGCTCCTACTTCCCGAACGTCGTCACCACCCACTCCTTCGACGAGCGCTGGGACACCTGCCTCATGGTCAAGGAGTCAGGGATGGAGCTGTGCTGCGGAGGCCTCGTCGGCATGGGTGAGACGCTCGAGCAGCGCGCCGAGCTCGCCGCCCAGCTGGGAGAGCTCGAGCCCCACGAGGTGCCGCTCAACTTCCTCAACCCCCGCCCGGGCACCCCCTTCGGCGACCTCGAGCCGATGGAGGCGTCCGACGCCCTGCGCACCATCGCCGCCTTCCGCCTCGCCCTGCCGCGCACGATCCTGCGCTACGCCGGGGGACGCGAGCTCACCCTCGGCGACCTCGGCACCCGCGACGGCCTCCTCGGCGGCATCAACGCCGTCATCGTCGGCAACTACCTGACGACGCTCGGCCGCGAGCCCAAGGAGGACCTCGCCCTCCTCGCCGAGCTCGAGATGCCCATCAAGGCGCTCAACGAGACCCTCTGAGCGCAGGCGCGTGGTGATGGTCGTGTCGGAGGACGCCGCGGTCGGCCCGGTGCCGCGCCCCTCCACGCCCGGCGAGTGGTGCGGGCAGTGCGGCTCGGCGGTGGGCGAGGGCGACCACGGGCGCTGCGCCCGCCGGGCCGAGCTCGAACCGCCCCGCTTCTGCGCCCACTGCCGGCGCCGGATGAAGGTGCAGGTCACCCCCGGTACGTGGTCCGCGACCTGCGTCCAGCACGGCACGGTCGAGCAGCCCACCTGGTCCTGACCGCCACCACCCTCCTCGTCGCGTGTGCTCAAGCGGTCGCCGGAGGAGCCACCTGGGCACACGAGGCCAGCCGCCTGCGTCGCGTGTGCTCAGCTGGTCGCCCTGGCAGCCGGGCGAGCACACGCGACGCCACGCACCCGCCCGGCTCACCGGAGGGAATGGGAGAGGGTAGTTGACGGTTCAACTTCCTGATCAGCGTCGATCGCCCTGCCCGATCCGCACCCCAGGAGAACCCGTGAACGTCCTCGTCCTCGTCGGCAGCCTGCGCGCCGGCTCCACCAACCGCCAGCTCGCCGACGCCGCCGTCGCCCACCTCCCCGAGGGCGTCGAGGCCACCGTCTTCGAGCGTCTCGCCGACCTCCCGCACTACTCCGAGGAGCTCGACCACGACGACGCCCTGCCCGAGGTCGCCCGCGACCTGCGCGAGGCCGTCGCCGACACCGACGCCGTCCTGCTCGTGACCCCCGAGTACAACGGCTCCCTGTCCTCGGCCGTCAAGAACGCCGTCGACTGGGCCTCACGCCCGCGCGGCGCGTCGTCGATCGCCGGCAAGCCCGCGGCCGTCCTCGGCGCCAGCGGCTCACCCAACGCCGCCCAGTGGGCCCGGGAGGACGGGGTCAAGGTCCTGCGCGTCGCAGGGGCCCACGTCATCGACGACACCGTCGGCGTCCCCGCATCGTTCCAGGCCTTCGAGGGTGGTCGCCTCACCGACGCCGACCTCGATGCCGAGCTGCGCCGCCTCGTCGCCCGCCTCGCCGGCGAGGTCCGCGGCGCGTCGTCCTCCGCCGCCTGACCCGGCACCCCGCTGCCTGACCCGCCGCCTGGCCCGGTTGCCTGACCCGACCCAGCCCGGCGGAGTCGAGTGGCCGCGACACGCTGATGCCACGGCCGGACCGTCAGCGTGTCGTGGCCACTCGACCGGGACGCCCGAAACCCGGTGGCCCGCGCTGGCCGGGGGCTGCGACCATCGCCGGATGTCCGGAGCCCTGGCGCGTGCCCGCGCCGACCTCGAGGCCGGTCGCCCGTGGATGGCGCGCGACCGGCTGGTCGGCGCGCTCGCGCAGCGGCAGGACGACGAGCTGCTCGACCTCCTCGCCGAGGTCCACGAGACGATGGGCGACCTCCCGGCGGCCGGTGCCCTGTGGTTCGTCACGGGCCGTGACGACGACCGCGCCCGAGCCGCGGTCGACGCCTGGCGCGACCGGCACGCGTCGGACGAGCAGCGGTGGCGGAGCATCCCGGGTCCGATGCGCCGGCACGCACGGCCCCCCACCGCCCTCGACGAGCTCCGGGCGGCGGCGGTCGTCGAGTCGCGCGGCCGCACCGCCCCGCTGCCCGACGTCCCCGAGGAGGGGTCGTGGCGCGACGCGCTCGCTCCGGTCGGGTGCCTCCTCGTCCTCCTGGGCTTCCTGGTCCTCGTCGTCGTCGGTGGCTGGACCGTCTGGCACTGGATCCGGGGCTGACCGTCTCCCGCCCCGTGGGTGCGGACGTGGCGACCCGGGCCACCACGTCCGCACTCGCCGCGGGATGAGTGGGCACAATGGCCGCGATGCCCGCCCCGAAACCCGACGACACCACCGCCCACGAGGCGCTCCTCGCCTTCGACCGGGCGCACGTGTGGCACCCCTACTCCTCCGCGCTGAGCCCCCAGGACCCGTACGTCGTCGAGTCGGCCGACGGGGTGCGCCTGCGGGTCCGCGACCGCGACGGCACCCCCCGCGAGGTCGTCGACGCGATGAGCTCGTGGTGGTGCGCCCTCCACGGGTACCGCGTGCCCGAGCTCGACGCCGCCGCCCGTGCCCAGCTCGGCCGCATGAGCCACGTGATGTTCGGTGGCCTGACCCACGAGCCCGCGGTCGGCCTCGCCCGCCGCCTCGTCGACCTCGCCCCCGACGGCCTCGAGCACGTGTTCCTCGCCGACAGCGGGTCGGTCTCGGTCGAGGTCGCGATGAAGATGGCGCTCCAGTGGCACCTCGCCGCCGGCCGCCCACGCACGCGGTTCCTCACCGTCCGCGGCGGCTACCACGGCGACACGCTCAACCCGATGTCTGTCACCGACCCCGTCGGCGGGATGCACGCCCTGTTCCGCGGCATCCTCCCCGAGCACGTGTTCGCACCGCGCCCGCCCTCGGGCCTGGACCCCGATGGCGCCGCCCTCGCCGCGTGGGAGCGGGAGACGCGTGCCCTCTTCGCGGCGCACGCCCACGAGGTCGCCGGCGTCATCGTCGAGCCCGTCCTCCAGGGGGCGGGCGGCATGCACGTGTGGGCGCCCGCCGCGCTCACCGTCCTCCACGACCTCGCCCGTGAGCACGGCGCCCTCGTCATCCACGACGAGATCGCCACGGGCTTCCACCGCACCGGTCCCCTCTGGGCCGGGCAGCGCGTCGACACCCCGCCCGACATCCTCACCGTCGGCAAGGCGCTCACCGGCGGCTACCTCACGCTGGCCGCGGTGCTCTGCACGCGCGAGGTCGCCGAGGGCGTCAGCCGCGGCGCGGCGGGCGGGCTGATGCACGGACCGACGTTCATGGGCAACCCCCTCGCCTGCGCCGTGGCGAGCGCCAACCTCGATCTGCTCGCCTCCCGCGACACCCCCGCCGAGGTGGCCCGCATCGAGGCCGGGCTACGCGAAGGACTCTCTGCCGCAGCCGAGCTCGCGTCGGTCACCGAGGTGCGAACCCTGGGCGCCGTCGGCGTCATCGAGCTGCGTGAGCCCGTCCGCGTCGCCGAGGTGACGGCCGCAGCGGTCGCGCGCGGGGTGTGGGTCCGGCCGTTCCGCAACCTCGTGTACACGATGCCGCCCTACGTCACCGACGACGCCGACCTCGCCACCATCACGTCGGCGCTCGTCGAGGCCGTCGCCTCCGCCCACGGCTGACCCGCGGAGAGGTCAGTCGGCCTTCGCCTCTCCCCAGCCGTGCCAGTGGGTGATCTCGACCCAGCAGCTGACCCGGTCGCGGTCGCGGACCGGGTAGTCCTCGCCGCCGTAGTGGCGCGAGAGGCGGTCGATGTCGGCCAGGCCCTTGACCGGGTCGTCCTCCCACCGCACGATGCGCCCGCGCACCGAGACGTGGGTGTACCAGTTGTCCTCGTCCATGGCGGTGAGCGCGACCTCCGGACGCTCGCGCATCCACCGGAGGCGGGCGCGGGCGCCGTCCATGTTGAGCAGGACGGTGCCGTCGTCCTCGACGAGGTACCAGGTCGCCACCGACATCGGGGCCCCGTCCGGCCGGAGGACCGCGACGACGGCGGGGTTGGGGCGCGCGAAGAGCTCGGCGACGTGGTCGGGGAGCGGGGCCTTGGGCATGACGTCTCCTGGTGGGCGGGGCGGGCGGTCTGCCTGCCCACGCTAACCGCGCGGCGGCCGTCCGCGGGCTCGGGGACCGGCCGCGCGCCCCCGGGTTGCGACATGCCGACGGAGACGCCACGGGCAGGTCGGCGTGTCCGGTGGTCGGGCGAGATCGGCGTCCGGGCCGTCAGGAAGGCGTGGCAGGATCTTCGCCGTGACTGGGCCCCTCGACTGGATCCGCGAGGCCGCCGCGACCCGTGCGGAGGCCGGGCTGACGCGACGCCTCGCGACGACCAAGTCCGGTGACGGGCTCGACCTCGCCGGCAACGACTACCTCGGGCTGCGCACCCACCCGGCCGTCGTCGCGGGGGCGGTCGCCGCCGCCGAGACGTACGGCACCGGCGCCGGCGCCTCGCGCCTCGTCACCGGGACCCTCGACATCCACGACGAGCTGGAGGCCGCCCTCGTCGCCCTCACCGGCGCCCCCGCCGCGCTCGTCCTCTCGAGCGGGTACGCGGCCAACCTCGCCGCCCTCACCACCCTCGCCGACGCCGGCACCCTCGTCGTCAGCGACGAGCACGCCCACGCGAGCCTCATCGACGGGTGCCGCCTCTCCCGCGCCGCCGTGTCGGTCGCGCGGCACAACGACCTCGAGCACTACGCCGAGCTGCTCGCCCGGCGCGAGAGCCCGCGGGCCGTCGTCGTCGCCGAGTCGATCTACTCCGTCCTCGGCGACGCCGCCCCCGTCGACGACCTCATCGCCCTCACGGCCGAGGTCGGTGCCCTCCTCGTCATCGACGAGGCCCACGCGCTCGGCGTCGTCGGCCCGCGCGGTGGCGGGCTCGTGGCGGCCTCCGTGCCCGGCGCCCTGCCCGAGCACGTCGTCGTCACGGGGACGCTGTCGAAGTCGCTCGCAGCACAGGGTGGCACGGTCCTCGCCTCGCCGGTCGTCCGCGACCACCTCGTCAACACGGCGCGGCCCTTCATCTACGACACCGGCCTGGCGCCGGCGTCGGCCGGGGCCGCCCTCGCGGCCATCCAGGTCCTCCGCGAGCACCCCGAGCTCACGGCACGGCTGCACGCCAACGCGGCCCGGCTGGCGCGGGCGTGCGGCGTGGCCGCCCCCGCCGGTGCCGTCATGTCGGTCCCGATGCCGGGCCCGTTCGAGGCGGTCGAGGCCGTCGAGGCAGCCCGCGCGCAGGGCGTCCGCATCGGCTGCTTCCGCCCGCCGTCCACCCCCGACGGCTCCTCGCGCCTGCGGCTCACCGCCCACGCCGACCACACCGAGGACGAGCTCGAGCGCGCGTGCGCCGTCCTCGACCTCGTCACCGGCACGCGCGGGACCGGTTCTGCCGCAGCCGAGCTCGTCGGCTGATGGATGATCCCCGGGCGCTCCCCTCGGTCGTGCTCGTCACCGGCACCGGCACCGAGGTCGGCAAGACGGTCGCGACGGCCGCCCTCGCCGCCCTGGTGAGACAGCGCGGGAGCACGGTGGCCGTCGTCAAGCCGGCACAGACCGGCCTCGCGCCCGGCGACCCCGGTGACGTCGACGAGGTCCGCCGGCTCGTCGGCGACGACCTCGCCACCCACGAGCTCGTCCGCCTCCGCGACCCCCTCTCCCCCGAGGCCGCAGCGCGGCGCGAGGGCGCCGACCTCCCGCCCGTCGCCGCCCACGCCCGCACGGTCACCGGCCTCACCGAGGAGGCCGACGTCGTCCTCGTCGAGGGAGCGGGCGGCCTCCTCGTCCGCCTCGACTCCCGCGGGGGCACCCTCGCCGACCTCGGCACCGCGCTGCGCTACAAGGGCGTCTCCTGCGGGGTCGTGCTCGTCGCGTCGGCCGGCCTCGGCACCCTGAACTCCGCCGCACTCACCGCCGAGGCGCTCGCCTCGCGCCAGCTGCCCCTGCTCGGCGTCGTCGTCGGCTCGTGGCCGGCCGAACCCGGGTTCACCGAGGAGAGCAACCTCGTCGACCTCCCACGGGTCACGGGCGCCCCGCTGTGGGGCTCGGTCCCGGCAGGTGCCGGGGCGATGGCTCGCGAGGACTTCCTCGCCGCGGTCCCCACCTGGTTCGACATCACCTGAGCCGCGCGGTTACGCCGGACCCGCACCCGGACATGTACCGGTCATGACCACGACACCAGACCGCGAGGAGCGGTTCCGGGCGTTGTACGCCCGGACCTGCGACGACGTCGTCCGCTTCGCGCAACGTCGCGCCCATCCCAGCCACGCCGAGGACGTGGCGGCCGACACCTTCACCGTCGTGTGGCGCCGGCTCGAGGACTGTCCCCGCCCCCCGCACGAGGCGCGGGCCTGGGTCTTCGGCATCGCCCGCAACTGCCTCCTCAACGCCCGGCGCGGCGCCGGCCGGCAGGATGCCGTCGCGGTCCGGCTGGCCGAGCAGGACACCCGCACGCTCCCTGCCGCTGCCACCGACCCGGTCGAGGCGCTGGCCCGCCTCGACCTCGTCGCCGCGTGGTCCCGTCTCGACCCGCGCGAGCAGGAGACGATCGCGCTCACCGCGTTCGACGACCTCACGTCCAGCGAGGCCGCCCGGGTCCTGGCGATCAGCCCCGCGGCCTACCGGGTCCGCCTCATGCGGGCCCGGCGGTCGCTGCGTCACCTCCTGGCCGATGCGGACCCCGGCCTCCCCCAGCTCATCCCGACCGGAAGGACGACGCCATGACCTCCACGACCATGTCCCGACTGCGCACCCTCGACCCCGCCGACCGCACGCCCGACCCGGCGCTGCGCGCCCGGTTGGACACGCGGGTGCTGGCGATCCCCGCCTCGCTCCCCGGCATCGAGGACCTCACCGGCACCCGGGAGGCCGTCGGCGGGTTCCCGGGCCCCGTCCGCCCCCTCCGCCCTCGCCGCACGCGGCGCCGGGTGGTCTTCCTGGCCGTCGCCGTGGCGACGGCGACGGCCGCGGCCGTGGTCCTGCCCGGCCCCCGGGGCGACGAGGCCGCGTACGCGTCGTGGACCGCGACTCCGACCACGGTCGCCGAGCGTGACCTCGCCGTCGTCACCGACGCCTGCCGGGACCAGCTCGGCGGGGGCTGGCTGCCGTGGGCCGACACGCCCTTCGACGCCGAGACCGCGCGTGTCGTCGTCGCCGAGCGCCGAGGCGCCTACGTGGCGCTGCTCCTGCGCCCCACCACGGGCGCGGACCTCTCGGGATTCTGTCTCGCGACCAACCCTCCCGGTACCGGCGAGGTGTCCGACGTCGACAGCGGTCTCGCCGGGAGCGACGGCCCGGCCGCCGTGGCCGGGCCCCGGGAGTTCCTCGAGGGATCGATGGCCCAGTTCGGCGGGGGCGGCGGCGCGTTCGTCGACGGTGTCGCCGGCGCCGACGTCCTCGGCGTGCGGATCCACGACGCCGGAGGCCGGTCCGTCGACGCGACCGTGGCGAACGGCCGATACGTCGCGTGGTGGCCGGGGTCGGTCTTCGGCCCGGACACGGACGCCGGCCGCGCCCCTGAACCGCTCCTGCGCTACGACGTGACCCTGCGCGACGGGACCGTGCTGCACGACGTCGCGCCGTCGCGGCCGCAGTGGCCACAGGGCTGAGGCCCCGCGGACGGAGCAAGGGCCTCCCCGGCACGTGCCGGGGAGGCCGCTGCGTCCTGCGAGGATGGCCCGCATGAGCGAGCGCCCGTACCGCGTGACCGTGGTCTGCTGGGGCAACATCTGCCGCTCGCCGATGGGCGAGTACCTGCTGCGCGAGGCGTTCGAGGACGCCGGCCTCGGCGACCGGGTGGAGGTCGACTCGGCCGGGACCTCCGCCGAGGAGCAGGGCAACGGCATGCACCCGCGCACCGCGGCGGTGATGCGCCGCAACGGGCACGCCGACACCGGGTGGTCCGCCCACCGGGCCCGCCGCTTCGAGGCGGGCTGGTTCGAGGGGTCCGACCTCGTCCTCCCCGTCGACCACGAGCACGAGCACCGGCTGCGGCGGCTCGCGGCCGACGACGGCGAGCGCGCGAAGATCCGGCTCTTCCGCTCCTTCGACCCCGCCGCCGTCGCCTCGGGTGACCTCGGCATGGACGACCCCTGGTACGGCACCGACCCCGCGTACGACCGGACCTACGCCGAGATCGTCGCCGCGGTCCCCGGCATCGTCGAGCACGTCCGCACCGAGCTGAAGGCCCGCAACCAGCTCTGACCCGTGGTGGGTCAAGATCGCCCCGTTGGTCGGTCCTGTCCGGGCGGACGGGCCGTCGGGGCACCGTCGGCGCTCTGGGAGGATGGGCGCATGGCCCCCGACGCGACCAGCCTCGCCGCCTCCACCCGCCTCGCCGACGCCGAGCCGCCCATCGCCCTCGGCGCCCTGGACGGGCGCTACCGGGGCACCGTCGCCGACCTCGTCGACCACCTGAGCGAGCCCGCCCTCAACCGCGCACGGGTCCACGTCGAGGTCGAGTGGCTCATCCACCTCACCGAGCGCGAGGTCGTCCCGGGCGTGCGCCGCCTCACCGCCGCCGAGCAGGACGCGCTGCGCGAGGTCGTCCGCACCTTCGGCCCGGCCGAGATCGAGGAGATGGCGGCCACCGAGCGGGTCACCCAGCACGACGTCAAGGCGGTCGAGTACTTCCTCAAGAAACGGCTCAGCGCCATCGCCCCCGCCGAGGACGACCGCGGGCTCGCCGAGCTGATCCACTTCTGCTGCACGAGCGAGGACGTCAACAACCTCTCGTACGCGGTCATGGTCAAGGGTGCCGTCCAGGAGGTCTGGCTGCCGCGCGCGACGGCCCTCGTCGAGCGGCTCGCGACGATGGCGAGCGACCTGCGCGAGGTCCCCCTCCTCGCCCACACCCACGGGCAGCCGGCGACCCCCACGACGATGGGCAAGGAGCTGGCCGTGCTCGCCTGGCGGCTCCAGCGCCAGCTCGCCCGCATCGAGGACGCGGAGTTCCTCGGCAAGCTCAACGGCGCCACGGGCACCTACGGCGCGCACACCGCAGCGGTCCCCGGCGCCGACTGGCAGGAGCTGAGCCGCGAGTTCGTCGAGCACCTCGGGCTCACCTGGAACCCCCTGACGACACAGATCGAGAGCCACGACTGGCAGTCCGAGCTCTACGCCGACCTCGCCCGGTTCAACCGGGTCCTGCACAACATGTGCACCGACGTCTGGAGCTACATCTCGATGGGCTACTTCGCCCAGGTCCGCGGCCAGGGCACGGTGGGGTCGAGCACGATGCCGCACAAGGTCAACCCGATCCGCTTCGAGAACGCCGAGGCCAACCTCGAGGTGAGCAACGCCCTCTTCGACGTCCTCGCCGCGACCCTCGTCCAGAGCCGGCTCCAGCGCGACCTCACCGACTCCTCGATGCAGCGCAACATCGGCTCCGCGTTCGGGCACAGCCTGCTCGCCATCGACAACGCCACCCGCGGCCTCGACGGTCTCGACGCCGTCCCCGAGGCGATGGCCGCCGACCTCGACGCCAACTGGGAGGTCCTCGGTGAGCCCGTCCAGTCGGCGATGCGGGCGCTCGGCGCGGCCGGGGTCCCCGGCATGGAGGAGCCCTACGAGCGCCTCAAGGAGCTGACCCGGGGCCGGCGCATCGGGCGCGAGGACCTCGTCGGGTTCGTCCGCGGCCTGGGCCTCCCCGCGGATGTCGAGGAGCGGCTCGCGGCGATGACGCCCGCCACGTACGTCGGGCTCGCCCCCGAGCTCGTCGACCACCTGCGGTGAGCACGTCACCGGCCGAGGGGGTGCGCATCGTCCCGGCCGACCTCTCCGACCCGCGCGTCGGGGCCCTGCTCGACGAGCACCTCGCGGAGATGGAGCCGACGGCACCCCCCGGGAGCCGCCACGCCCTCACCCTCGACCGGTTCCGCGAGCCGGGGGTACGGCTGTGGGTCGCCGAGCTGGAGGGTGCCCTCGTCGGGTCCGTGGCGCTCAAGGAGCTCGAGGCCGGACACCTCGAGCTGAAGACGATGAGGACGTCCGCCGCGGTCCGGGGCCGCGGCGTCGGGCGCCTCCTCCTCGACCACGCCCTCGCCGAGGCCCGAGCCGCCGGGGCGACCCGCCTCAGCCTCGAGACTGGGGTCGTGCCGCTCTTCGACGCCGCCCGCGCCCTCTACCTCGGCGCCGGCTTCACCGAGACCGCGCCGTTCGGGGCGTACCGTCCCGACCGCCACAGCATCTTCCTCACCCTCGAGCTGTGAGGGCGGCGCGCAGCGCGTCGGCGCCGGGCCCGGTCAGCCGGTCCAGCGCGACCGGCCGCCCGCTGAGCAGCAGGAGGACGGCCCCGACCGGGCCGGCGACCTCGAGCCCCTCTCCCCGGGTCCAGTCGACGTCGGTGGCCCGCAGCCGGTAGCCGTCGAGGGGGAGGCGCCGGAAGACCGACGACAGCCACGAGCCGCGCGTGTCCCAGCAGCGCGTCGCCGAGAGCGCACCGGGCCCCGGACGGATGGCCAGGTCGGCCCCGAGTGGGACCGCGATGTCCTGGCTGTGGACGAGGATGTCGGTCAGCGTCTCGCGGGGGGTGACGAAGGCGTTGTGCCGCCGCGAGCCGATCGACGCGCGGATCCGCCCGATGATCTCGTCGGTCGACAGCACCCCCGCCAGGAGCACGGCCGAGTCGTGGATGGCGGCGTTGAGGGTGACGCTGCGCAGGATCCGCGGGTGGGCGGCGACGAACCGCACGACGTCTCCCCACCCCTGCTGCTGCCCCGTCAGGTGGGCGGCGACGTGCCGCACGGTCCAGCCCTCGCACAGCGACGGGGTGTCCCACTGTTCGGGGGTGAGCGACTCGAGGAGCTCGACGGTGCGGGCCCGCTGGTCGTCGGCTCCGGCCCAGAGCTCGTCGGCCTGGGCGGCCGTCATCGTGGCCATGTGCTGCTCCTTCAGGTGAAGACGGGGGGGCGCACCCGCGTCCGCTTGAGCTCGAAGAACTCGGGGTGGCGGGCCAGGCGCCGGGCCGCCTCGAAGACGTCCAGCGCCTCCTCGCCGCGGGGGATGGCGTTGAGCACCGGGCCGAAGAAGGCCGTGCCGCCGATGCTCGTGATCGGCGTCCCGACGTCACCGCCCACGAGGGCCATCCCGGCGTCGTGGCTCGCCCGCATCTCCTCGTCGTGGGCGTCCGACTCCATCGCGTCGGCGAGCTCGACCGGCAGCCCGACCCGCGGGAGCGCCAGGTGCAGCACCTCGCGGTACTCCTGCGCCGTGGGGCGGCGCCAGACGTCGAAGACGAGCTCGCCGAAGGCGGTGTAGAGCTCCTCGAGCACCTGCTCGCCGAACCGGGTGGCCGCAGCCGCGAAGACCCGGGACGGTCCCCGGCTGTCGTCCACCGACCGGCGGTAGGCCGGCGCCACGTCGGCCCTCCCCTCGTTGGCGAGGTAGAGGCTCATGACGTGGTACCGGACCGTGAGCGGACGGCGGCCCGCCACCTCGTGCAGCCACCGCGACGCGGTCCACGAGTAGGGGCAGACGGGGTCGAACCAGAGGTCGACGGTCTCGAGGTCGTCCGTCATGGCTCCTCCTCGGGCTAGGATAGTCCCAATGGCGAACCAATATAGTTCGTCTATAGGACTACTGACAAGGGGTGCGATGGAGCGGGAGCTGCCGACCAGCCTCCTCATGGGGATCGCCGCGCGGGCCGCGTCGATCCGCATCTTCGAGGCGCTCCAGGCCGAGGGCTACGACGACGTGACCATCGCGCAGGGACGGCTCCTCGCGGGCGTCGACCCGGAGGGCACCCGCCTCAGCGTCCTCGCCGCCCGCGCCCAGGTCGCCAAGCAGACCGCCACCGCCCTCGTCGACCGGCTCGAGCGCGCGGGGTACGTCGAGCGGGTGCCCGACCCCGCCGACGGGCGCGCCCGCCTCGTGCGGATGACCCCCCGGGCGACCGCGGCGATCCCCCTGGCCCGCGCCGAGGAGCAGCGGATCGAGGACGAGTGGCAGGCCCACCTCGGCGAGGAGCGCATGGCCCAGCTGAGGGAGTCGCTCACCGCCCTGCGCGAGATCACCGACCCCTACCTCTGACGCCACGCGCCGCGCCCCCGGCGGCCGGCTCCCGGCCGGTCGAGGAGTGTGGGACGGTGGAGGGGTGCCCGCCCCTGACCCCGCCCCGCTCTCGCGCGACGACGTCGACGCCCTCGCGATGGCGCTGCCCGAGGTGACCAACGACGGGACCCCCGAGCACCCCGCCTACGCCGTCAGGGGCAAGGGGTTCCTCTTCTGGCGCGGCCCCCGCAAGGACGCCGTCGACCCGGAGACCGGCGAGCGGCTCGCGGACGTCATCGCGGTGGTCGTCCCGGGCGCCGACGACAAGGAGGCCATCCTCCAGAGCGGGCCGCCGTGGTTCACGACCCCGCACTTCGACGGGTACGACTACGTCCTCGTCCGCGAGCGCGACCTCCCGCAGCTCGAGTACGTCGAGCTCGCGGAGATCGTCGCCGACGCCTGGGCGAGCCGAGCCCCGAGGAAGCTCGTCAAGGAGCACCTCGGCTGACCCCGGACGTACCGGAAATACCCCAGAGGGGTATCCTGTTCCCATGGCCGTGGACGAGCACACGATGACCCCTCCCGGGTACGCCGAGCACAAGGCGGACCACCTCAAGCGGCTGCGCCGCATCGAGGGCCAGGTCCGCGGGATCGCCCGGATGGTCGACGAGGACGCCTACTGCATCGACGTCCTCACCCAGGTGAGCGCGGTGACCCGCGCCCTCCAGGCCGTCAGCCTCGGCCTGCTCGAGGAGCACGTCGCGCACTGCGTCGTCGATGCCGCCCGCGAGTCCGACGACGCCGCGGCCGCGAAGATCGCCGAGGCCAGCGCCGCCATCGCGCGCCTCGTGAGGAGCTGAGATGACCCAGACCACCGACCGCCCCACCGCCGAGGTCCACGAGGTCGACCTCGCCATCACCGGGATGACGTGCGCCTCCTGCTCGGCCCGCATCGAGAAGAAGCTGGGCCGGCTCGAGGGCGTCGACGCCGTCGTCAACCTCGCCACCGAGAAGGCCACCGTCCGCTACGCCGACCCGGTGACCGTCGAGGACCTCCTCAGCACCGTTCGCGCCACCGGCTACGGCGCCGAGGTCGCCGGGCGCGGGGCGGCCCCCCGCCGCCCGGTCCGCACCCTCGCCGTCACCGACGTCTCCGCACCCAGCACCCGTCCCGAGATCGACGTCTCGGACGAATCCCGTACGGCCGCGGGTACCGAGATCGACGTATTGGACGATTCCGGTTCGGCGCACGAGGACCACCTCGACCACGCCGTCGCGCCGCAGGACGACCTCAAGCGCCGGGCGATGGTGGCCGGGGTCCTCACCGTGCCGGTCCTCGTCCTCGCGATGGTGCCCGGCCTGGAGTTCCCGGCGAGCCCGTGGGTGCAGCTCGTCCTCGCCACACCGGTCGTCCTCTGGGCGGCCTGGCCGTTCCACCGCGCCGCGGCCCTCAACGCGCGCCACGGCGCCTCGACGATGGACACGCTCGTCTCGATGGGCGTCCTCGCGGCCTACCTGTCCTCCACCGTCGTCGTCCTCCTGGGCCGCGCCGGCACCGGCATGGCGATGGAGGGCCGGCCGACGAGCCACATCTGGTTCGAGACGGCGGCCGTCATCACGACCTTCCTCCTCGTGGGGCGGTGGATGGAGGCCCGGGCCACCGACCGAAGCCGCGACGCCCTGCGGGGGCTGATGAGCCTGGCCGCCAAGGACGTCGCCGTGGAGCGGGTCGACCCCACGACCCGCGCGACGACCGAGGTCCGCATCCCCGTCGACGAGCTGGCGGTCGGCGACCGCTTCCTCGTGCGCCCCGGTGAGAAGGTCGCGACCGACGGGCGCGTGCTCGAGGGGACGAGCGCGGTCGACTCCTCCCTCGTCACGGGCGAGTCGCTGCCCGTCGACGTCGGGCCCGGTGACGAGCTCGTCGGCGGCAGCATCAACACGACGGGGCGCCTGGCGGTCGAGGCGACGCGGGTCGGCTCCGACACCACGCTCGCCGGCATCGCCCGCCTCGTCGAGCGGGCCCAGACGACCAAGGCCCCGATCCAGCGGCTCGCCGACCGGGTGTCGGCCGTCTTCGTCCCGATCGTCCTCGCCATCGCCGCGCTGACGTTCGCCGGCTGGTGGGTCGCGACCGGCGACCCGGCCCGTGCCCTCGAGGTGGCCATCGCCGTCCTCGTCATCGCCTGCCCCTGCGCGCTCGGCCTCGCAACGCCGACGGCGCTGCTCGTGGGCACCGGCCGCGGCGCCCGGCTCGGCATCCTCATCAAGGGTGCCGACGTCCTCGAGGACACCCGCCGGATCGACACCGTCGTCCTCGACAAGACGGGGACGGTGACGACCGGTGAGATGACGCTCGTCGACGTCGCGACCGCCGGCCGCCTCCCCAAGGACCAGGCCCTGCGCGCCGCCGCGGCGGTCGAGGCCGGCAGCGAGCACCCGGTCGCCCGGGCCGTCGTGGAGGCGGCCCGCAGCCGGGCGCTGGCCCTGCCGCCGTCGACCGGGTTCGAGTCGCTCCCCGGCGCCGGCGCCCGCGCCACCATCAAGGGCACCGTCGTCACCGTCGGCCGGGCCGACCTGCTCGACGAGGTCCCCCACGAGCTGAGCCGGCCGACCGTCGACGGCACCACGGTGTGGGTCGGCTGGGACGGCGTCGCGCACGCCTCGCTCACCGTCGCCGACACCGTGCGCCGCAGCTCGCAGCGCGCGATCCGCGACCTGTCGGCCGCGGGACTGCCCGCCTACCTCCTCACCGGCGACCACGACCAGGCCGCGCTCACCGTGGCGCGCGACGTCGGCATCCCCGTGGGACGGGTCGTCGCGGACGTGCGGCCCGAGGAGAAGCACGCCGTCATCGCCGACCTCCAGAAGCGCGGGAAGGTCGTCGCGATGGTCGGCGACGGCGTCAACGACGCCGCCGCGCTCGCCCAGGCCGACCTCGGGATCGCCATGGGCACGGGCACCGACGTCGCCGCGGACTCGGCCGACATCGTCCTGCTGCGGGCCGAGCTTCCCGCGGTCGTCGACGCGATCCAGCTCTCGCGCGCGACGCTGCGGACCATCAAGCAGAACCTCGCGTGGGCGTTCGGCTACAACGTCGCCGCGATCCCGCTCGCGGTCGCCGGCCTGCTCGACC
Source organism: Oryzobacter faecalis (assembly GCF_046764005.1). Lineage (NCBI taxonomy): Bacteria > Bacillati > Actinomycetota > Actinomycetes > Micrococcales > Intrasporangiaceae > Oryzobacter > Oryzobacter faecalis. Next base: position 97,412 of record NZ_JBKOFW010000002.1, read on the forward strand.
CGATGATCGCGGGGGCGGCGATGGCGCTGTCGAGCGTGCTCGTCGTGACGAACAGCCTGCGGCTGCGGAGCTGGAGGCCCACGGGCCGGGGCTGATCCGGCCCCCGACGCACGAGGGCCCCGGCCGGGTGGCCGGGGCCCTCGTCACGGACGGGCGCCTGTCAGATGGTGACCTCGCCGCGCGGCGTCTCGAAGGTCACGGACATCAGCCCCGGCGTGCCGTGCGGGGAGACGAAGGTGAAGTCGATGACCGAGGACGTGTCGTCGGCGGGCAGGCCCAGCCAGTCGCGGACCCGCTCGGGGTCGCCCGCGATCTGGAGGGTCTCGATCGTCACGTCGGTGTTCGCGTCGTGGGAGGGGTGCGGCACGCCCTCCTCCCACTGGATGAAGAACGGCAGCTGCGGGTCGGCCTGGAGGCCCTTGACCCCCAGCTGGCGCCAGCGCAGCTCGACCCCGTCGGGGCGGTGCCGGTTGCCGAGGACGGACTCACGGCCGAGGCGCTGCTCCTGCTCGCTGATGTCGTCGACCTGGACGACCCAGCCGAGCCAGCCGCCGCCGGCCTCGGACCGCGCCCGGACGACCTGGCCGAACGGGGCCTTGTCGCTCGCGGGGTGGTCGAGCACCTCGACGACCTCGACGTACCGCTCGTGCGCGAGCGGAAGGATGATGTTGCGCGTCCCGAAGCGCGGGTGGACTCCCCCATCGACCGGCTCGACGCCGATCTGCTCCGCGAGGCGCCGAGCCGTGGCCTTGAGGCCGTCGTGCTCTGCCGCATAGACGACGTGGTCAACTCGCATGTCGATCATCGTCGCACACGCCGGGGGGTGCTCTTGACACGACCCCGGATGCCCGGTACCGACCCGGTCGGCAGGCTCCCGACCGGCCCACGGACCCTGTCCGTCACACCCGTCACCGGCGCCTCGAAGAGGCGGCCGGGAGGGTCAGCCGCTCCGCTGGCGGACCGCCTCGTAGACGACGACGGCCGCGGCCGTGGCGGCGTTGAGGGAGTTCACGGTGCCCGTCATCGGGATCCGCACGCGGACGTCGGCGGCGCCGAGCGCCCGCCGCGTGAGCCCCTCCTTCTCGGTGCCGACGGCGATGGCGACCGCGCCGCGGTAGTCGACCGAGGTGTGGAGGTCGTCGGTGTCCGGCGTCGTCGCCACGAGGCGGATCCCGTTGTCGCGCAACCAGGTCAGCACGTCCTCGAGGGGTGCGGACGCCACGGGCACCGAGAACACGGTGCCCTTGCTGGAGCGCACGACGTTGGGGTTGCCCCAGTCGGTGAGCGGGTCGGCCGCGACGACCGCCGCGACCCCGGCGGCGTCCGCCGTGCGCAGCATCGCCCCGAGGTTCCCGGGCTTCTCGATGCCCTCGCAGACCAGGACGAGCGGGTCGGCCGGCAGGTCGAGGTCGGCCAGCGCGACACCCGCCACGGGGACGACCGCGAGGAAGCCGTCGGGACCCTCGCGGTAGGCGACCTTCTCGAAGGCGGCCCGGCTCAGGCGCAGCGTGCTCGCGCCGAGGTCGCGGGCCCGCGCGACGAGCCCGGACTGCCGGTCCGGGTCGAGCATGAGCTCGGGGCAGTGGAGCACCGACTCGGGGACGACGCCGGCGTCGAGGGCGAGCCCCAGCTCCTCGTAGCCCTCGACGACCGTCCGCCCCTCGGCCTCGCGGGCCCGCCGGCGGCGCAGCGCGAGGACGGACCTGAGGCGGGGGTTGGACGCGGACGTCACGACGAGCTCGGGCATGGGGGAGCCAGCATCCCACGGGCCCTGCGCGTGCGGTAGAAAGGCCCGATGGTCAGCGACGACGTGCCGACGAGGCAGCACACGCGTGCCCGCCGCCTCCTGCGGGCGGGGGTGTACGCCGGGATCCTCGCGGTCGTCCTCTTCGGGGTCGGCTACCTCGTCCGCAGCCAGTGGGACCCGCTGCAGTCGCTCGACGACGACATCATCGACAGGACCACCTCGGTCACCCGTGAGCGACCCCGCCTGCGCGAGGCGCTCATCGTGTGGCAGGAGGTCACCCAGCCCTGGCGCCTCTACGTGGTCGGGACCCTCCTGTGCCTGTGGGTGTGGCTGCGCCACGGGCTGCGGACCCGGGCGTGGTGGTGCTTCGGCACGATGATGATCGCCTGGAACCTCGGCCTCGTCGCCAAGCTCGTCGTGCAGCGCTCCCGGCCGATCGTCGAGGACCCCGTGTCCGAGGCGCCCGGCTACTCCTTCCCCTCGGGCCACGCCCTCAACGCCGCGGCCTGGGCCACGCTCGTCGTCATCCTCGTGTGGCCGCTGCTGCGCTCCCCCGCGGCACGGGCCGCCGCCGCCGCGTTCGCCGTCGTCGTCCCGGTCCTCACGGCGCTCGACCGGGTCTTCCTCGGTGTGCACTTCCCCAGCGACGTCACCGTCGGCCTCGTCACGGGGGCCGGTCTCGCCCTCGCCTCGTACGCCGGCTACTCGGGCTGGAACCCTCCTCACCCCACCGAGGCCCACGACCCCGACGTCGACGGCACCGCCGCTGCGTCACCACCCTCGATCCCCTCGGCCACCGCGACCACCCCGACCACCCCGGAGCGCTGAATGTCCGACTTCCTCTCCCGCTGGGACGACGAGTCCCGGCCCTCGTTCACCGACGCCCTCAAGCAGCTGGCGGTGCGCGCGCTGCTGCCCGGTGTCGTCTTGTTCGCCGTCATCGTCGGGATCGGGTTCCTCCTCACCGGCCCCTTCTGGCAGTTCGCCGACCGCGAGAACGAGGTCAACCGCGCCCTCCAGGACGGCCGCACCCCCACGGGCGAGACCGTGACGCTGTTCATGTCCAGCATCGGCAACACCGAGTACGTCATCGGCGTGTGCCTCCTGGCCGTCGCGCTCATCTGGTGGCGCACGAAGCGGTGGTGGTACGCGGTGATCCCGGGCATCGCCATCTCGCTGCAGGCGAGCATCTTCGTCGCCGCCGCGCACGTCGTCGGCCGGGACCGCCCCAACGTCGAGCGCCTCGACCCCACGCCCCCGACCTCGAGCTTTCCCAGCGGCCACGTCGGCGCGTCGACCGCGCTGTACACCGCGTTCGCGCTCATGGCCACGCGGATCGAGAACCCGTGGCTGCGCCGCGTCGTCATCGCGCTGTGCGTCATCGCGCCACTCAGCGTCTCGTACGCGCGCCTGTACCGCGGCGCGCACCACGTCACCGACATCGTGGTCGGCATCCTCAACGGTGTCGTCTGCGCCCTGCTCGCGTGGGTCTACCTGCGCCGGGGTCGCGGCAAGGGCGCCGCGAACCGGGCGGGCGAGGTCGTGCGCAGCCGCACGTAGGGTCCGGCGGCCCGGTCAGGTGCGGTCCCACGTGATGCCGAAGCCGTCCACGAGCTGGTCCGTGCCGCCGTCGTACCAGTACTCGACGCCGATCTGGCCCAGGGCGTTGCCACCGGGAGTGCACACGACGAGCACCCGGCCCGCGAGGTAGTCCCCGTCCGCGAGTCCCGCCCCGCCGAACCTGGCCGGGGCGCCGCCGCACAGGCTGGCCTCCTCGTCGAGGTAGACGAGGGCGAGCGCGCCCTGCCCCGAACCGCTGACCCGCAGCGTCTGGTGGCTGCCGTCGGTGTCGGTCGACTCCCACGTGCCCGCGAACGGCGAGGAGGGCGCGGCGGTGGCGGCAGCGGGGGCGAGGGCGGCTCCCACCCCGAGGGCAGCCGCTGCGACTGCGGACCCGAACCTGACCATGACGTTCTCCTTCCGCCGATCGCGCGGCCCCTGCCGCGACGTCCACCACCACCCTTCTCGCGGCCCGGGAGGGTCGACAATGGCCCGGTCGGGCCATCCGGCCCCCCGCCTCACGGACCTCTCAGCACGTCCTCCGGGGTCGAGGGCCCGCAACGGCTCCCCGGGCAGCCCCGCCGCATCCGCACCGACGTCGCCGTGCTCTTCGTCGGCGCGACCTGTTCTCCACGGCGCCCGGCGACGAGTCGGCGCCGCTCGTCCTCCTCCGCCTGGAGCAGGTCGACGTCGCGCGGCTCGCCGAGCTCGTCACCGACGCGTGGCGGATGCGCGCGCCCGACGAGCTCGTCGGCGACGGACCGCCGCCGGGACGGACCCTCCCTCAGACCCGGGCGTAGCGGGCCCGCGCGAACGAGTAGACGCCGTACGCGGCGATGCCCGCGGCGACGAGGGTGAGCAGGAACGGCCCGAACGGTGCGTCCTTGAACGTCCTGAGCGCGCCGTCGAGACCCTGCGCCTTGTCGGGGTCGGCCTGCACCGCCGCGACGAGGAAGAAGACGCCCACGACGACGAGGGCGGCGCCCTTGGCGATGTAACCCGTCCGGCCGGCGTGGACGGCCCACTGCCCGGGGTGCTCGCGCAGGTCCCTCAGGAACGTGCGCCGCCAGCCCTTGATGACGTGGTAGACCGCGATCCCGAGGACGACGAGACCCACGACGCCCACGAGGAGGCGGCCCATCGGCGACCCCATGAGGCCGGCCGTGAAGTCGTCGGCCTGCTGCTCGCCCGAGCCGCTCGACCCCTGGCTGACGACCTTGAAGGTGGTCCAGGCGAAGAACAGGTACGCGACCGCCTTGGCGCCGGCCTTGAGTCGGTCGGAGGTCTCGCCGTGGCCGAGTGCCGCCTCGCTCACCTGCCAGACGGCGAGGAGGACGAAGCCCGCGACGCAGATCCACAACAGGACCGGGCCGGTGCCGGACCGGGCGATGGTGTCGAGGGCGCCGGAGGTGTCGGCGCTCTTGGAGCCACCGCCGATGTCCCAGGCAACCTTGACCGCGATCCAGGCGATGACGAGGTGGACCAGCCCCACGGCGACGTAGCCGAGGCGGGCGCCCCACTCGACGACGGGGTGGTCGCCGGCGCGAGCGGCGGCGGAGGAGACGTCGGAGGTGTTCATGACGGACACCCTCTCACCTGCGCCGATCCCCCGACCACCTGCGGACGCCGACATCGGGCGGCTCAGGGCAGCGACTCGAGGACGGCCACGAGCCCGTCGTCGTCGACGTGCCCGGTGACCTCGTCGGCGGCGGCCTTGACCTCGTCGGGGGCGTTGCCCATCGCGACGCCCCGGGCCGCCCAGCGGAGCATCTCGAGGTCGTTGCGCTGGTCGCCGACGGCGAGGGTGTGCATCGGCTCGACACCGATCCGGCGGCGCACGCCCTCGAGGGCCGCGGCCTTGGAGACGCCCTCGGGGTTGATGTCCAGCCAGGCGCTCCAGCCGACGGCGTACTCGACCCCGTGGAGGCCGATCCGCTCGGTCCGCTCGAGGAACTCCTCGCTCGTGCTCTCGGGGTCGCGGATCGTCAGGCGGGTGACCGGCGTGGCCGTCAGCTCGTCGAACGGGACGACCCGGGGGGTTCCGTCGAGCTCCCCGTCGGGAAAGGGCGCCGACACCTTGAACCCGACCCCGAGCTCCTCCACGGCCACCAGCGCCGAGGGGAACTCCTCGCGCAGGAGGCGGAGCGCGGGCGCGGGGTCGAAGGTCACGGCCTCGACGACCTCGTACCCGTCGTCGAGGGAGGGGTCGAGGCGCACCGTGACGGCGCCGTTGGCGCAGACGGCGAACCCGGTGGTGAGGCCGAGGCGGTCGAGCACCGGGAGGGTGCCGATGATGGCGCGGCCGGTGGCGATCGTCACGTGGTGGCCGGCGTCGGCGACCCGGCGCACGGCCGTGCGGACGGCCTCGGACAGCGCGCCCTCGTGGTTGACGGTCGTGCCGTCGATGTCGAGGCAGACCAGGTGTGGAGGTGTCATCACCGGGGACGCTACCCGCGCCTGGTGACGCGGGGGCGAACGTCCGGCCCCGAACGGGGGGACAGCCGGGTCAGCCGCGCGCCTGGCCGAGCTTCCAGTACCCGCAGAAGTAGATCCTGCGACGGTCGACGCCGTGCCGCACGAGGGTCCGGCGCGCGCCGGCTGCCAGGTCGGACTCGCCGCACGCCCACGCGTAGGCGACCGACTCGCCGCCGCGCGCGAGGTGCCGGTCGAGGGCGGGCACGACGGCGCTCCCCGGGATGCCGCGCCGCACGTGCACGTGGGCGGCGCCGAGGTCGTACGCCGCCAGGACGGCGGGGTCGCCGACCTCGACGTGCACCTCGACCCCGCGTGCCGCGGCCGCCCCGGGTCCGCCCAGCGACTCGAGGATGGCGGCCACGGACGGCACGGCCGTCTCGTCGGCCACGAGCACCTGGCGCCCCGCGAGGTCGCCGCCCCGGTAGAGGGCGCCGCTCGCCCGGAACCCGGCGCGGTCCCCGGGGCGCGCCCGGCCGGCCCACGCGGACCCGGGGCCGCAGTCCCCGTGGGTGACGATGTCGACCTCGATCCGGGCGGCTGCCGGGTCGTGTGCGCGGATCGTGTACCAGCGCAGGTCGGGCCGGTCCTCCTCGGGAAGGTCGGCGACGGCGGCGCGGACGTTGAGCATCCCGGGGTCGGGCAGGGCGAGCGGGCGACCGCGCGCCGGCATCAGCAGCCCGAAGTACTCGTCCGGGCCGCAGGTCTCGAACACCGCGAGCTCGGGCGCCTCGAACGTGACCCGCCGCATGCCCCCGCCGAGGTCGGTGACCGCCGCGACCGTCATCGCGAACTGCGGCTGGTCCGCGCGCGGCACCGGCGACGCCGTCGTCAGGCGGGACTGCAGTCGCGCCACCTTGACGTGGACCTTCTCCACGACCTTCACTGCGGCCTCCGGCGGGGGATGACGACCGGTGTGCCGGTCTCGGGATCGGTGAGGACGTGGGCACCGACACCGAAGACGGCCTCGATGACCTCGGGGGTGACGACCTCCGCGGGGGTGCCCTCGGCGACGATCCGGCCGTCGCGCATGGCGACGAGGTGGTCGGCGTAGCGGGCCGCCATCGCGAGGTCGTGGAGGACCATGACGACCGTGGTGCCCTGGTCGTCGCACAGGCCGCGGACGAGGTCGAGGACGTCGAGCTGGTGGGCGATGTCGAGGAAGGACGTCGGCTCGTCGAGGAGCAGCACGGGGGTCGACTGGGCGAGCACCATGGCGAGCCAGACGCGTTGCCGCTGACCGCCGCTCAGGCTGTCGACCGGGACGCCCGCGAGGTGGACGAGGTCGGTGCGCTCCAACGCGGCCGCCACGGCCTCCTCGTCGGCCCGCCCCCACGTGCGGAACAGGCCGTGGTGCGGATGGCGGCCCCGCTCGACGAGCTCGAGGACGCTGACGCCCTCGGGGACGATCGGTTGCTGCGGGAGCAGGCCGAGCCGCCGGGCGACCTCGCGCGTCGGCACCGACCCCATCTCGTCGCCGTCGAGGAGCACCGAGCCGCCGCGCGGCCGGAGCAGCCGTCCGAGCCCGCGGAGCAGGGTCGACTTGCCGCAGCCGTTCGGGCCGACGACGACGGTCGTGCGGCCGGTCGGAACCGCGAGCGTCACCCCGTCGACGACCACCAGGTCGTCGTAGGCGAGGCGGACGTCCTCCGCGCGCAGCCGCGCCGGGACGCCCCCCCGGGAACGTGGGTGGCGACCGTCGGTGGGCCGACGATCTTCACCCACGTTCGCCGAGGGCGGGGCGGAGGGGTGGGGCGAGAGGCGGACGGCGGCGGGGTCGGTCACGGTCATCGGCCCTCCTGGGCGGTGGAACGGGAGCGGAGCATCCAGAGCAGGACGGGGGCGCCGAGCAGGCCCGTCACGACCCCGACCGGCAGCGCCGTCCCGGGGATCGCGGTGGCGGCGGCGTGGTCGGCGGCGAGGACGACGACCGCCCCGACGAGCGCGGCCACGCCGACGGCCGGCCGGCCCGGGACGAGCCGGCGGGCGATCGGCCCGCTGAGGAAGCCGACGAAGGCGACCGGGCCGACGATCGCGGTGGCCGAGGCGACGAGCCCGACGACGAGCGCGGTGACGCCGACCCGCAGCGGGCCCACGCGCACCCCGAGGCCTGCCGCGAGGTCGTCGCCGAGGCCGAGGACGGGGAGGCGCCCGGCGAGCGCGAGGAGCAGGGGCAGCAGGACGGCGTCGAGGACGAGGAGCCGTGCGATGTCGGTCCACGTCACCGAGTTGAGGCTGCCGCTGAGCCAGACGAGGGCGTCCTGGGCCTGGTAGATGCTCGCGCGCACGAGGACCCAGTGGATGACCGCCGAGAGCCCCGCCGCGAGGGCGACGCCGACGAGCACCATCCGGCCCGTCGCCCCTCCGCGGCCCCCGGCCTGGCTGAGGACGAGGGCCGCCACGAGCAGCGCACCGCCGAGGGCGGCCAGGGTCACCGGGGTGCCGCTCAGCCCCCCGAGGACGACCGCGACGACCGCGGCCGCGCTCGCGCCCAGGGTCAGCCCGAGGACGTCGGGGCTGGCCAGCGGGTTGCGGAGGAGGACCTGGAGGGCCCCGCCCGCAGCGCCGAAGGCCGCGCCGGCGAGCACGGCCACGACGGCGCGCGGCAGGGTCGACTCCATGAGCACGAAGCTCGCCCCGGGGATGGGCTCGCCCCCGAGGATGCGGATCGCGTCGAGGAGCGAGACGCGGTAGTCCCCGAGGAGGGCCCGCACGAGGACCAGCCCGACGACGAGGACGGTGAGGGCCGTGACGACGACGGCCCGCCGGCGGCGCGGCCCCCTGCGGGCGGCGGCGAGGGCGTCGGCGGTCGAGCCGGTGCCCGGCTGGGTCGGTGGGCCCGCGGGGGGCCCGGGTCGGGTGGCGAGGGCCGTCATCACAGCCCCCTGACGCGGCGGACCACGGCGACGAGGACCGGCGCGCCGAGCACCGCGCAGACGATGCCCGCCTGGACCTCGGAGGGGCGCGACACCATCCGGCCCACGACGTCGGCGAGGACGACGAACGCGGGTCCGAGGACCGCGGAGACGACGAGGACCCGGCGGTGGTCGACCCCGACGACGGCCCGCACGAGGTGGGGGACGACGAGCCCGACGAACGCGATGGGTCCGGCGAGGGCGGTGGCGGACGCCGCGAGCAGCACCGCGCCGGCCGCGGCGAGGCCGCGGTGGAGGACGACGTGCTGGCCGAGGCCGCGGGCGAGGTCGTCGCCGAGGGCGACCGCGTCGAGGGTGGGCCCGGCCGTGAGGGCGAGGAGGGCCCCGACGACGAGGAACGGCGCGACGTCGAGCACCTGGCCGGCGTCGCGCCCGGCGACCGATCCGACCTGCCAGAACCGGAAGCTGTCCAGGGCGCCGCGGTCGGTGACGAGCACGGCCCCGATGGCGCCCTGCGCGAGCGCCATGACCGCCGCGCCGGCCAGCGCCATCGACACCGGGGCGCTGCTGCGCGGCGCCATCATCGTCAGCGACTGCACGAGCACGGCGACGACGACGGTGCCGACGAGTGCGGCGACGACGTACCCGGTGACCGAGGAGATCCCGAGGACGCGGATGCCGAGGACGACGGCGAGGGCCGCCCCGGAGTTCAGGCCGAGGATGCCGGGCTCGGCGACGGGGTTGCGGGTCAGCCCCTGCAGCACGACCCCGCTGAGCGCGACCGCCGCGCCGACGACGAGCCCGATGGCGGTGCGGTCGACCCGGGAGGCGACGACGGCCGCGGTCTCCGCGGCGACGGGGCGCCCGAGGAGGGCGTCCACGACGGCTCCGGGTGCGAGGTCCTGCACGCCGAGGAGGAGCGACGCGGCGACTGCCCCCACGACGACGATGACCGCCCCACCGACGGCCGGGGCGAGGGGCACCCGGCCGCGCCCCGCTGCCCCACCCCCCGGCCGCGAGTGCGGACGCGGTCGCTGGGGCGGCCACGTCCGCACGCGCGGTGGGGTCATGGTGGTCGTCACGACGCGGGCGTGCCCTCGAGCGCCGAGGCGATCTTGGGGAGGAACTCCTCGACCGCGGTCCGCACCGAGAGCGGGCTCGGCAGCGACATCGACAGGGCCACGGCGTTGTCGGCGCTCGCGACGTACTGCTTCTTCCTCAGCGCAGGGATCTGGCCGAGGAGCGCGTTGCCGGTGATCGACTCGGCGGTCGTGGCCTCGTCGGCGTAGAACACGACGAGGTCGGCGTCGAGGGTGGACGCCTTCTCGGCCGAGAGGTTGACCGAGAAGGCCGTCGGGTCGGCCTTGCTCAGCTCGACGACGGTCGGGCTGTCGACGAGGCCGAACTCGCGGAGCATCTGCGGGCGCAGGTCGGCGCTGGAGTAGAGGCCGATGGTCGACAGGTCGGTCGGCGTGAACCACGCCCAGGCCGCCGTCTTGCCGGCGATCTCGGGGTGGGCGGCCTTCGCGTCGCTGATGGACCTCTCGGTCGCGGCGACGAGTCGTGCGGCCTCGGCGTCCTTGCCGAGCGCCTTGCCGATGACGCTCACCTGCTCCTGCCACGGCGTGCCCCACGGGGCGGTCGTGTAGGCCACGACGGGCGCGATCTTCGAGAGCTTGTCGTAGTCCTCCTTCGAGACGCCCGAGCTGAGGCCGAGGATGAGGTCGGGGCTCGTCGCGGCGATGGCGTCGAAGGGGATGCCGGCCGAGTCGTCGTAGCGGGCGACGTCGGCGTCCGAGCCGCCGATCTTCGCGAGCTGGGCGTCGAACCAGTCGGTCGAGCCCTTGGCGTTGCCGCCCCAGGTGATCTTGGGGGCGCCGACCGGGGTGATGCCGAGCGCGGTGACGGTGTCGGCGTCCGCCCAGCCGATCGTCGCCACGCGGGTCGGGGCCTTCTCGATGGTGGTCGAGCCGTGCGCGTGGGTGATGGTGACGGGGAAGGCGGCCGCGGCGGCGGAGGACCCGGTGCCCGACCCAGAGGCCGTGCCGCCGGACGGGCCGGTCGAGCACGCGGCGAGGGCGAGGAGCGCGGCCGCGGGGGCGGCGGCGAACACGTGACGGCGGGACGGCATCCTGGGGACCTCCGGGCAGGTAGGCAAGGCTTGGTTAGGTAAGCCTTACCTTACTCAGACGCCCGCCGGTCCCGTCAAACCACCCCCGGCGACTGAGAGTCGCGGAGGACGCCCTCTGCGGAATCGCCTGCGCCCGTGCGGGATCCGACCGAGAGGTCGGTCCGCGCACACGGCGGGATCAGCGGGTGGGCTCGAGCACGTCGAGGCCGACGAACGGCCGCAGGCCCTCGGGCACGACGACCGAGCCGTCGGCCCGCTGGTGGTTCTCGAGGATCGCGACGATCCAGCGCGTCGTGGCGAGCGTGCCGTTGAGGGTGGCCGCGACCTCGTTGCCGCCCTCACCCCTGAACCGGGTGTTGAGGCGGCGGGCCTGGAAGGTCGTGCAGTTCGAGGTCGAGGTGAGCTCTCGGTAGCGGCCCTGGGTGGGGACCCACGCCTCGCAGTCGTACTTGCGCGCGGCCGGGCCGCCGAGGTCGCCCGCGGCCGTGTCGATGATCCGGTAGGGCACCTCGATCACCGCGAGCATCTCCTGCTCGAGCGCGAGGAGGCGCTCGTGCTCGGCAGCGGCGTCCTCCGGGCGGCAGTAGACGAACATCTCGATCTTGTTGAACTGGTGCACGCGGATGATGCCGCGGGTGTCCTTGCCGTACGAGCCGGCCTCGCGCCGGTAGCAGGTGGACTGCCCTGCGTAGCGGATCGGGCCCTTCGACAGGTCGATGACCTCGTCGGCGTGGTACCCGGCGAGGGCGACCTCCGAGGTGCCGGTGAGGTAGAGGTCGTCGAGCTCGAGGCGGTAGACCTCGTCGGCGTGGTGGTCGAGGAAGCCCGCGCCCGCCATCACCTCGGTCTTGACGAGCGTCGGGGTGATGAGCGGGACGAACCCGTGCGCGATGGCCTTGTGCATCGCGGCGGCGAGCAGCCCCATCTCCAGGCGCGCGCCGGCGCCCTTGAGGAAGTAGAACCGCGAGCCGGCGACCTTCGCCCCCCGCTCCATGTCGATCGCGTCGAGTCCCTCGGCGAGCGCGAGGTGGTCCTGCGGCTCGAAGCCCTCCGCCGCGAAGTCCCGCGGGGTACCGAGCGTCTCGACGACGACGTAGTCGTCCTCGCCACCGGCCGGGACCTCGGGCTCGACGACGTTCCCGATGGTGCGCAGCAGGCGGTCGAGCTCGGCCTGGGCCTCGTCGGCCTGTGCCTGGGCGGCCTTGACCTCGCCGGAGAGCTCCTTGGTGCGCGCGAGCAGGGCCTGCTTCTCCTCGCCCTGCGCCTTCGCGACGTCCTTGCCCATCGACTTCTGCTCGGCGCGCAGGCGCTCGAAGGCGGTGAGGGAGGAGCGGCGGCGCTCGTCGGCCTCGCGGATGGCGTCGACGACGCCCTCGTCCTCACCCCGGGCCCGCTGGCTGGCGCGGACGAGGTCGGGGTCGTCGCGGAGCAGCTTGATGTCGATCACCGGGCGAGTTTATCGGCGCGCCGCGTGGGGCCCTCCACCGCGGCGTCCGGCCGGGGCGCGCCCCGGAGCGGCCGGTCGAGGGGCCACGACACGCTGATGGTCCGGCCGGGCCGTCAGCGTGTCGTGGCCACTCGACCTCAGTCGGGGCGGCCGGTGGCGACGAGGGTGGTGCCGAGGCCGACCATCATCAAGCCGCCGACGCCGCCGACCCGCTCCATCCGGCTCGGTGAGGAGGCGAACCAGTCCCGGGCGCGGCTGGCCGCCAGGGCCACCGACCCGTCGCCGAGGACGGCGAGCACGGTGAAGATCCCGCCGAGGACGAGCAGCTGGAGGGCGACCGGCTCCCCCGGGTCGACGAACTGCGGCAGCAGTGCCGCGAAGAAGACGAGCGACTTCGGGTTCGTCACACCGACGACGTAGCCGGCGCGTACCGCGTGGACCGCGGCGACACGGGTCGGGATGCCGGACGCGAACGCCTCCGCGAGCCGGCGGCGGTCGCGGATCGCCTGGACGCCGAGCCAGACGAGGTAGCCCGCGCCGACGAGCTTGAGCGCGGTGTAGGCCGTCGCGCTCGCGGCGATGAGCGGGCCCAGCCCGACGGCGAGCGCGCAGATCTGGGTGAGGATGCCGAACGCGTTGCCGACGACCGTGAGCAGCGCCTCACGGCGCCCGGCCGACAGGGCCCGGCCGATGGTGAACAGCACGCTCGGACCCGGGACCGCGATGATGAGCGCCGACGCGAGCGCGAACGCGACAAGGGTCGAGGAGGACGGCACGTCCTCAGTGTGGGACCCTCGCCGCGCCCGGTGCACCGGGTTTCCAGCCCGTGGAGCGACCGAGGTCCGGCCGGTCCACGGCCGACGGGCACCGAACCTCCGTTCCGGCCCCCGATATCGGGCGGCACCACGAAGGTTCGGTGGCACTCGGCACTCGGCACTCGGCGGTCGGCGGTCGGCGTCCCCTCAGGACCGGCGGGTGCCCTCCGGCTCGCGCCGGACGTCCAGCCGCCGCATCACCGGGGTCGCGAGCACCCCGTGGAGGACGACCGACAGCGCGACGGCGAACCCCACCGTCGACCAGAGCCACCGTTCCTCGGGGAAGGTCGCGTGTCCCGCGGCGTAGGCGACGTAGTAGATCGACCCGACCCCGCGCACCCCGAAGAACGCGACGGCGAGACGCTCCTGCGCGTCGAGACCGGGGACCCCCTCGGCGCCGTCGCCGACCCGGGCGCCGTGGCCGAGGAAGGACAGGTACCCCGCGAGCGGCCGGATGACGAGGACGAGCGCCAGCGCCACCACGACACCGCGCCAGTCCAGGTGAGCGAGGAGCCCGTTGGTGATGGCGAAGCCCAGGCCGAGGAGCACGACGAGGGTGAGGAGCGTCTCGAGCCGGTGGACGACCTCGTGCATGTGCCGGTGGTAGTCGTGGTCGCGCTCGACCGACCGGACCGTGAGCGCGCACGTGAAGACGGCGAGGAAGCCGTAGCCGCCGACGAGCTCGGCGGCCCCGTAGGCGAGGAGGAGCGCGGACAGGGCGAGGAGGGGCTCGCCGACCTCGGCGAGGCGCAGCGACTTCGCCGGCGCACGGAACGCGAGCCGCGCCAGCGCCCACCCGGCCCCGACGCCGACGGCCACCCCCACGACCACCTTGCCCACGCCCTCCCACGCGAGCCACCGCGGCAGCCACGTGCCGACCGCCCCGGCCGACGCGAGGAACAGGGCGAGGTGGACGAAGGGGAAGGCGAGCCCGTCGTTGAGGCCGGCCTCGCTCGTGAGGGCGAACCGGACCTCGTCCTCCTCGTCGATCTCCTCCTCCTCGCCCTCGAGCGTCGGCCCGCCGACCTGGACGTCCGACGCGAGCACCGGGTCGGTGGGGGCGAGCGCGGCACCCAGCAGCACGGCGGCGGGGAGGGCGACGCCGAGGGGTCCCCACGCCAGCAGGGCCACCCCGCCGGCGGTCAGCGGCATCCCGATGGCGAGCAGCCGCCACGTGGGCGACCACGACCGCCAGGAGGCCCGGTCCCGCCACCGCAGCCGCCGGTCGATCGCCAGTCCGACGCCCATGAGCGCCACGAGCACGGTGACCTCCGTGACGTGCTCCACGACGGGCCGCATCGCGACGGGGTCGACGACGACGCCGTCGGTCAGCGGGAGCGCGCCGACGACCATGCCCGTCGCGACGAGGACGATGGGCGCCGACAGGGCCCAGCGGTGCAGCGCCTGTGGGAGCACCGCGGCGAGGAGCAGTGAACCGCCGAGGAGGAGGTACACCAGCTCGGGACTCACGGGATGTCGACCCCGACGTCGTGGAGGTGGTGGCCCAGGTCGTGCAGCCCGTACCGGCCGAGGGTGAGCACCGTGAAGTGTGAGCCGTCGGACCGCAGGCCCGGGCGCTCCCAGGCGTCGTCGGGCACGTCGCGGTAGGAGGCCGCCCACCCGGCCGCCGCGACGGCGAGCTCGCGCATGACGGCGGTCGGGTCCTGCTCGTGGTAGCGCTCGGCCAGGGCGGTCTCGTCCTGGTCCCAGTTCGCGAAGCGGGGCGCGTCCTGCGTGAGCATGAGCCGCAGTCGCTCGTCGAACAGGCGGCACACGTCGCGGACGTGGCACGCGTACTCGAGCGGCGACCACGTCGTCGGGGTCGGACGGACCGCCACGTCCTCGCCCGCGAGGACCGACTGCCACGGGTCGGTCCACACGGCGATCCGCCGGGCGATGGCGCTCCCCGGGATCGACCCGACGTCGGCGCCGCAGTCGGGGCACCGCCGGTCGAGGACCCAGGTCCAGTCCTTGTCGTCGGGCGGCGGGGTGGGCGGCGGATCGGCCGGCGAGGAGGCCGGCGAGCCCGGAGGTGGTGTCCGCGTCATGGACCGACCCTAGACGCGCAGGTCACCCCACACCCCGTGCGGTACCTTCCTCTCTTGTGTCAGAAGCGACGTGGACCTGGGTCGGCATCGCCGTCGCCGTGGTCCTCGTCGGGCTCGGCGCCGCGCTGCTGCTCTCCTCGCGGTCCCACGGACGCCACGCGAGCACCCGCCCGTCACGCGACTCCTTCCGCCGCGGTCAGGACGAGGCGCCTGCGCTCAAGCGCCTCGCCGTCGTCGTCAACCCCACCAAGCTCGACGGTGACGGTGGCGCCGAGCGCGCGACGATCACGCGCGTGTGCTCCGAACAGGGCTGGGACGAGCCGCTCTTCCTCGAGACCGAGGAGCACGACGTCGGCTTCGGCCAGACCCGCTCCGCCCTCGCCGAGGGCGTCGACGTCATCTGCGCGTTCGGCGGCGACGGCACGGTGCGGGCCGTGGCGCAGGAGATGGTCGGCTCGGGGGTCCCGATGGGGCTGCTCCCCGGCGGTACCGGCAACCTGCTCGCCCGCAACCTCGAGGTCCCCGTCGACGACCTCGCCCGCTCGGTGGAGGTCGCCATCACCGGCCGCAACCGGCACGTCGACGTCGGCTGGATGACGCTCGACCCGTCCGAGTCCGACCTCGAGGAGCACGTCGGCGAGGGCGCGAGCGAGGGTCGCCGCCGGCACGCCTTCCTCGTCATGGCGGGCCTGGGTCTCGACGCCGCGATCATGAGCGAGACCTCCGAGGAGCTCAAGGCCAGGATCGGCTGGACCGCCTACGTCCCCGCCGGGCTGAAGAACCTCCTCGTCGAGCGCTTCAAGGCGCGCCTCACCCTCGACGAGGGCTCGACGATCGACCTGCGCGCGCGGACGATCCTCGTCGGCAACTGCGGCCGGCTGACGGGTGGGATCAACCTCATGCCCGAGGCCGAGCCCGACGACGGCACGCTCGACGTCGTCGTCCTCGCGCCCAGCGGGATCGCCGCGTGGGCGTCGGTCGTCGGGCGGGTCGTCACCAAGAGCGACCGCACGACGAAGGCGCTGCACCGGTACACCTGCCAGAAGGCCACGGTGCACGTCGACCACGCGCAGCGCATCGAGCTCGACGGCGACATCGTCGGGGAGGCGCGTCACCTCGAGGTCGAGGTGCAGCCGCGGGCGCTCATCGTCCGCACCGAGGGTGGCCGGCCGGGCTCCGGCGCCGCCGGGGAGTAGGCGCGGCTCAGAACTTGCGCTCGCGCCACACCCGCTCGAAGGGCAGCCGCCACGTGAAGGGCGACACGAGCTGGTGGATCTGGTTCGGGCCCCAGGTGCCCTGCGCGTAGGGCCGCACCGGCGGGGGGTTGTCGAGCAGCGGCTGGCTGATCTGCCACAGCCGCTCGATGCCGGAGGCCGACGTGAAGAGGGTGCGGTCGCCGCGGGCGGCGTCGTAGATGAGCCGCTCGTAGGCCTCGAGGACGGCACCCGCCCACGAGGTCTCCTGCATCGAGAACTGCATCGACAGCTTGTCGAGGCGGAACCCCGGGCCCGGGCGCTTTCCGTAGAACGACAGCGACATCCGCGACTTGTCGGCGAGGTCGAAGGTCAGGTGGTCGGGCCCGTTGTCACCGACACCCGAGCCCGGCGGGAACATCGACTGCGGTGGCTCGCGGAACGCGATCGAGATGATGCGCGCGCCCTCGGCCATCCGCTTGCCGGTGCGCAGGTAGAACGGCACTCCGGCCCAGCGCCAGTTGTCGACGTAGCACTTGAGCGCCACGAAGGTCTCGGTGTCGGAGTCGGGGGCGACCCCCGGCTCGTCGTGGTACCCGGCGTACTGGCCGCGCACCACGTCGCCGGGCTGGATCGGCTGCATCGACCGGAAGACCTTGTTCTTCTCGCGGCTGATGGCGGCCGGCTCGAGCGAGGTCGGGGGCTCCATCGCGGTGAACGCGAGGATCTGGAACAGGTGGGTGACGACCATGTCGCGGTAGGCGCCGGTCGTCTCGTAGAAGTCGGCCCGCTGGGTGAGGCCGAGGGTCTCGGGGACGTCGATCTGGACGTGCGAGATCGAGTTCCGGTGCCAGATCGGCTCGAAGAGCCCGTTCGCGAACCGGAACGCGAGGATGTTCTGCGCGGCCTCCTTCCCCAGGAAGTGGTCGATCCGGAAGATCTGCTCCTCGTCGAACACCTCGTGCAGGTGCGCGTTGAGGGCGACGGCCGAGGCGTGGTCGGTGCCGAACGGCTTCTCCATGACGACGCGGCTGCGCTCGACGAGGCCGGCCTCGCCGATGGTGCGCACGGCGGCCAGCGCGGCCTTCGGCGGCACCGAGAGGTAGTGCAGCCGCTGGTCGACGTCGCCGGGGAGGAGGTTCTCGGCGCGGTCGACGGCCTCGCGCAGCGCCTGCGGGCCGGCGGCGATGGGCACGTAGTCGAGCCGCTGCGCGAACTCGCGCCACGCCTCGTCGGTCAGCTCGCGCGTGGAGAACTCGCGGATGGCCGTGAGGGCGAGGTCGCGGAAGTCGTCGGGGCCCAGCTCGTCGAGCGAGGTCCCGACCACACGCATGTCGTCGACGAGGCCGGACTGGAAGAGGTGCAGCAGCCCGGGGATGAGCTTGCGCTTCGCGAGGTCCCCCGTGGCACCGAACAGCACGACGGTCGTGGGTGCGGTCATGGAGCAACCTTGGCGCCGACCGGGCCCGGTCCGCCACCCCTGGTCCCTCCCGTGGTCCGCCATGCACCCGGCTCTCCGCCGTGGCACGCGCTTCAGGCCGAGGTCAGCGCGAGCCGCCGCCGGGGGTGGCCAGGCGGATCTCGTCCTCGGTGGGCTCGCGCTCCTCGCGGGCCTCCGGCGGGAGGCAGCCGACGATGGCGTCCATGATCCGGCGGGTGTCGGCGGTGGCCGACCGCGGCCCGAGGGTGAGCCCCTCGACGGGCGACCCGACGCGGACCCGCACGGTCGGCGGGTCGGTGACGTTGAGGACGCGCGGCACCGGCGAGGACCGCGGCCACACGTGCTCGGACCCCCACACGCCGAAGGGGATGACGGGGGCGCCGGTGAGCGCGGCCAGGCGCGCGGCACCGGTGCGGCCCTTGAGGACCGGGTCGTAGAAGGCCCGTCCGCGCGGGATCGTCCCCTGCGGGAGCACGCAGACGATCTCCCCGCCCTCGAGCGCGACGACCGCCTGCTCGAAGGACTCCGCACCGCCCCGGGTGCGGTCGACCGGGATGCCGCCCAGCGCCGCCGCGAGCGCCCCGACGACGGGCACGTCGAAGAGCTCCTTCTTCGCGAGGATCCGACCGGTGCGACGGGTGGGCCGCATCATCTGGATCATCGCCGGGATGTCGAAGTAGGAGCGGTGGTTGCCGACGAGGATGGCCGGACCGGTGCGCGGGATGTTCTCGGTGCCGCCGATGTCGAAGCGCGCGTAGGGCGTTGCGAGCGGCGGCATCGCCAGGAAGAGCAGGCGCTGCAGCTCGATGCCGAGGACGGGCACCTTGAGGACCCCCGGGGAGACGTCGAAGTGGACGATGGGCCACCCGCGGGCCACCGCGTAGACCGCGAGGCGCGGGTCCGGGTTGACCGCCGACGGGTGGCCGACGGCGGTGAGGAGGGGCAGGTCGTAGATCGAGTCGGAGTAGGCGAAGGAGTCGCCGAGGTCGACGTCGTGCTCGGCGGCCCACTCGCGGACAGCGGCCAGCTTGCCCCGCGACCACACGAATCTCCCTGCGAGAGAACCGTCGAAGCGGCCGTCCTCGGTGAGGTTGTAGCGGGTGGCGATGACGTGGTCGAAGCCGAGCCGGTCGGCCAGCGGCTTGATGAGGTGGAACGGGGTCGTCGTCGCGAGGACGACCGGCCGCCCGGCCTTGCGGTGCTGCTCGATCAGGGTGAGCGCGAACGGGTGGATGACGCCGGCGATCGTCTCGGCCGCCCGGATCGCGGCCTCGTCGAAGGAGGTCCCCTCACGGCCGCGAGCGACGAGGGTCGCGTTGCGCGCGAGGACGATCGACGGGAGGTTCTCGCCGAGGGTGTCGAACAACGAGTAGAGGACCCGCTCCCCCGGCAGCCTTCGCGTCACGACGCCGAGGTCGTACATCGCCCTCGACAGCAGCGGTCCGGTGCCGCCCTGGAGCAGCGTGCGGTCGAGGTCGAAGATCGCCGCGCCGCCCATGGATGGAGGCTACCGGCCACGGGCGCAGGCATACATTGGCCCCATGCCGCGCCCGCCACTCACCGCCTTCGTCCTCGGCGGCGGTGGTGTGCTGGGGTCGACGCAGGTGGGGATGGTGCGGGCGCTCGCTGAGGCCGGGGTACGGCCCGACCTCGTCCTCGGCACGAGCATCGGAGCGCTCAACGGCGCCTTCGTCGCGGCCGACCCGGGTCCCGAGGGCGCCGAGCGGCTGGCCGAGGTCTGGGAGGCCGTCGTCCGCGACGGGGTCTTCCTCGAGAACCCGGTGCGCCAGGCCGCACGGGTGGCGCGCTACCGCACGCACCTGCTGTCGAACGCGCCACTGCGCCACGTCATCGAGCGCTACCTCCCGGTGACGACGATCGAGGAGCTCGAGGTGCCGTTCCAGTGCGTCGCCGCGTGCATCGAGGACGCCGGTGGGCACTGGTTCTCCGAGGGCGGGGTCACCGACCCGGTCGTCGCGTCGTGCTCGGTCCCCGGCCTGTTCCCCCCGGTCGTCATCGACGGGCGCCACTACCTCGACGGCGGTCTCGTGCACTCGATCCCGGTGGGGCGGGCGCTCGCGCTCGGGGCAACGCGGATCTTCGTGCTGCAGGTGGGGCGGGTCGAACAGCCCCTCGTGCCACCGACGAAGCCCTGGGAGGTCGGGATGGTCGCCTTCGAGATCGCACGTCGGCACCGGTTCGTCCACGAGATGGAGACCGTGCCCGAGGACGTCGAGCTGCACGTCCTCCCGAGCGGCACGAGCGACACACCCAACCTGTCGATCACCCGGGCCCGGGCCGCGCGGATGCGCGAGCGGATGGACCAGGCGCACGCCGCGACCGCCGACTACCTGGGCGGGGTGGCCTGACGTGGGCGCCCGAGGCATCCCGGCTCCACCGCCCCTCGCGCGCAAGGCGATGCACGTCGTCTGGCCGGTCGTCGCCGTCATCGTCACCGGGCTGCTCGCGCCCGTCGTCGTCGTGGGGTCCTTCCTCGTCGCGGCCGACCGCAAGGCGAAGGTGTTCCGCGCGTCGTGCGCGGCCGTCCTCCTCCTCTGGGTCGACATCCGGATGCTCGTCGGGTGCTGGGCGCTGGGGTCGAAGCACCCCGACCGCACGGACGCCGGCTGGCGGCGCTCGCACGAGCAGCTCCTCTCGAGCTTCCTCGACTCGCTCATGTACTACGCGCGGCGCTGGCTCGGGCTCGACGTACGGCTCACCGACCGCATGCACTTCGGCACCGAGGGCCGCCCCCTCATCGCCCTCGCCCGGCACGCCGGTCCGTTCAACTCCCTCGCCGTCGCCTGGCTGCTCGCGCGCACCGCCGGGAGGCTGCCGCGCATCGTCCTCGCCGAGTCGCTGCGGTGGGACCCCGGACTCGACACGATCCTCACCCGGCTCGACTCGTTCTTCGTCCCCGCGACGTCGAAGCCCGGCAACGACCGGCTCGAGGGGGTGCGCCGGATGGCGTCCACGCTCGGCCCGGACGACGTCTTCCTCATCTTCCCGGAGGGCCAGAACTGGACCCCCTCACGGCGGCTGAAGATCATCGAACGGCTGCGCCAGCGCGGCGACGAGGCCCGGGCCCGGCGGGCCCAGGAGCTGCGCCACGTCCTCCCCCCGATGGCCCGGGGGGCGTGGGCCGCGCGGTCGGCGTCGCCCGGGGCCGACGTCATGGTCATCGCGCACGCCGGTCTGGGCCGGCTGTCGAGCGCCCGGCTCGTCTGGGCCGCCCTGCCCTTCACCGACCGCCCGTTCCTCGTCAAGACGTGGACCTACCCCGCGGCCGACGTCCCGGACTCGCAGGACGAGTTCGCCGCCTGGCTCGACGCCCGGTGGAGCGAGGTCGACGCCTGGGTCACGGCCAACGCCGGTCCGTGGCCGGAGGGGCACGAGCCGCCGGGCCACGGGGACGAGCCGGTCGCCGGAACCTGGACCGACCCCGGCGCATCCGACCCGGCGGGCGACGGCCCCCGACCCGAGAGGTGACCGCGATGGCGCGCACGACGACGACCCGCACGAGCACGCTGCTGGCGATCGGCGCGGTCGTCGCCGCCGTCGCGGTGGGGGTGCTCGTCGCGACCACCGTGGGCGGCCCCGCGGGCGACAACGCCAACGGGTCGGTCCCGGTCGAGGACCTCGGGCAGCTCGACGGGTCGTGGAGGGCGGTCAACTGGACGGGAGCCCCGAAGGAGGTCGTCGGTGACGTGCGGCTGCGCTTCTCGGACGGCACCCTCGTCGTCGAGACCGGCTGCAACGACGGCCGCGGGACCGTGGCGGTCGAGGACTCGAGGCTGGTGGCCGGACCGATGATGTCGACGAAGATGGGCTGCGAGCCGGCGCGCACGGACCAGGAGGCCTGGCTGTTCGCGATGGTCGGCGCCACCCCCCGGCTCGAGCTCTCCGGGCCCTACCTCTCCCTCAGCTGGCAGGTCGACGGGACGGACCACTGGCTCGGCCTGGAGCAGGAGGACGCGCCCGCCTGACCCGTACGGTCGGAGGATGACGCAGCTCGCCACCGACGGGGTCGTCGCCCTTCGCCCGCTGACGGTCGACGACCTCGACGCGCACGTGGCCGGCTCGGACGCCCTCATCGTCGACCGGCTGTCGGGCGGGCGGGTGGCGCCGCCGGAGCGGGTGCGCGACTGGCTCGCGTCGAACGCGGCGGCCTGGGCGGACGAGGGCCCGGTGGTCGACCTGGGCGTCGGCGACGTCGCGTCCGACCTGCTGGCGGGCGTCGTCGGCATCCAGCGAGGGCTCGACTACCTGCGCGAGGGCGAGGTCAACCTCACGTACGCGCTCTACCCGCCGTGGCGCGGGCGCGGGTCCGCGACACGCGCGGTCCTCCTCGCGGCGCGCCTCGCGAGCGGGCGGGGACCGGCGGTGGCGCGCCTCGTCATCCGTGCCGCACCGGACAACGCCGAGTCGCTGGCCGTCGGACGACGGGCCGGCTTCACCGACGCCGGCGAGACCGACGACGAGCAGGGCCACCTCGTCTGGCTCGAGCGGCGGCCATGAGGGATCGCGCGACGGCGTCGGGCGGATCCGTTGACGGGGTTCCCGGTCGCGCGGGATCCTCTCGGTCGTGCCCCTGCGCGAGAGCCTCGACCACGTCACCGGCACGGAGCGCTGAGTGGACGCCCTCCAGCGGTCGATCGACCAGAACTCGGTGCTGTGGCTCCTCGTGGCCGGCGTCGTCGGCGCGGGCTTCAAGCTCCTCTTCGACACCTACCTCGCCGAGCGGCTCTCACGTCGCGCGACAGAGGCGATGGCGGTCAGGGAGCTCTCGAACCCCCTCCTGCAGGCGACCGGCCGGGTCGGCTCTCGGCTCAGCACCTACCTCACGTACGGCGACTGGCGCTGGTACTCGGAGTCCGCGTACTTCCGGACGTCGCTGCTCTACACGGTGGGGGTGTACCTCCACTGGTTCGACCGCGTCGACACCGAGGCGTTCCTCAACGCCTCACCGCGCTCCAGCAGGGCACGGCGCCTTCGCGAGCCCCTCTACCTCACCTCCAAGGTCCTGTCGGGCCGCGACTTCGTGGGACCGGTGCCGGACGGGTGGCCGCACGGCCTGCCCGAGATCCTCAAGTTCGACCAGATCGCGATGGGTGAGGCGGTCGCGTCGGGGGGGACGGAGCCGCTGGTCCTGCGCTACATCGACTTCGTCCGTGGCCTCGACTCCGACGCGGACCTGGCTCGGTGGTTCGCTCCCCTGTCCTCACTGATGGCCGTCGCCGAGGACGACGGCGACCCGCGCCGGGACATGGCCCGTCGACGCATCCGGTGCTTCGCGCTGGCGTTGCTGGCACTGGAGTCCCACCTCGGTGGCGAGCCCCTCGACCGGACCGTGCTCGGCGCCCACCTCGAGGCACTCGATGCCCGGACCCGCGCCGTGATGACGCAGGAGCTCCGTGACCACGGCGTCGAGGTCTGACCCCGGGGTCAGGAGCGAGCCGTGCGGATCGACTGCAGCCACGAGCGGGCGGCGGCGAAGTCGGCGTCCCCGGTGAGGGGCGCGACGACCGCGCGCTGCCGGTCGGCCCGCGGGTAGGACCCGAGGAAGCGCACCTCGGCGCAGATCCGCTTCAGCCCCATGAGCGCCTCGCCGATCCGCTCGTCGAGGACGTGGCCCTCGAGGTCGATGGAGAAGCAGTACGACCCCATCGACTCCTTCGTCGGCCGCGACTCGAGCCGGGTCATGTTGATCCCGCGGGCGGCGAACTGCTCGAGGAGCTCGAGGAGGCCGCCCGCGTGGTCGTCGCGCTGGAAGAGGACGACGGTCGTCTTGTCGGCGCCGGTCGGCTCGGGCAGGGTGCCGGGTCGGGCGACGAGGACGAACCGGGTGACCGCGGTGCTCGTGTCGCCGATGCCGTCGGCGAGGACGTCGAGCCCGTGCAGGCGGGCCGCGGCCGGGGCGCAGACGGCCGCGTCGTAGGGCTGGGGGCCGTGCTCGAGCCCTTCGGCGGCCGCCGCGGTCGAGAGCGTGGGGACGTACGCCGCCTCGGGGAGGTGGGCCGCCATCCAGCCGCGGACCTGGGCCCAGGCGTGGCTGTGGGTGCCGACGGCGCGGACGTCCTCGAGGGTCGTGCCCGAGCTCGCGGCGAGGACGAAGGTCACCGGCACGAGGACCTCGCCGGTGACGACGAGGGGCTCACCGCTCGCGAGGGCGTCGAGCGTGGCCGACACCCCGCCCTCCACCGAGTTCTCGATCGGGACCATCGCGCCGTCGACCGTGCCCGCCCGCAGCGCCGCGAGGGCGGCGTCGACCGACCCGAAGGCCTCGCGCTGGGCGCCCTCGGCGGACGCGGGGGCCCAGGCGTCGAGCGCCATCGAGGTGAAGGTGCCCTCGGGTCCGAGGTAGCCGTAGCGGGTCACGGGGTCTCCTCACCGGTGCGCGCTGCCGCGAGGGCCTGCTGCTCCTCGGGGGTCAGGGTCGCGTCCGACGACCCGCCGACGACGCCCTTGGCGTAGGTGCGCGACTCGCCGCGCGCGTGGATCGAGCTGATGACGAGCCCGTCGCCGCGGTCGTCGACGACGGCGGCGCTGAAGCTGAGCCGCCCGCCCATGTCGCCGAAGGCGTCGTAGCGGACGACCGCGACGTGGCGCAGGGCCTGGCCGAGGTCGGCTCGCAGGGCCGCGAGGTCGGCGTCGCCGGCGGGTCGGTGGGCCTCGAGGGCCGCGACCCGGCGCCCGAGGTCGGCGCTGCGCCGCAGCAGGACCACGGCGACCGCCATCGCCCCGACGAGGAGGACCAACGGCACGAGGAGGACCAGTGCCTCGAACGGGTGCAGGGCCAGGGACATGCGCCTCAGGCTAGGCGTTCACCCTCCACTGCCGCCGCGCCGTTCCATCGCGCCCCCGGTTTCCGGCCGGGACGACGGGGGACGAGATCGCCCTGGTGGACGATGGTGCCCGGTCGCGCCCGACCCACCAGAGGAGGACGAGGGCGAGGAGGCCGCCGAAGACGTCCGCGTTCCGCAGGGCGACCCCCGGCCACTGCGGCCAGTCTCGGTGCGTGAGCCAGTCGATCCCCCACCACGGCAGGCGCATCGTGAAGAACACCGTGATGCCGAGGCCCGCCCACAGGCGCCACCGCTCGCGCAACGGGTCGGCGCCGAGCAGCGCGAACACGACGACGACGACCCAGTGGTAGTGGTGCACCCACGCGACGGGCGACAGCAGGCACGCGAGGAGGCCGACGACGGCGACCTCTCCGACGGAGTCACCCTCGAGGTACCGCCGGTGGGCCAGGCGGAAGCCGAACCACCCCACCGCCGCGACGAGGACGAGCCACAGCGCCGTGCCCGGCAGCCCGTCCGGACCGAGGCGCAGGATGGCGGCGCGGATCGACTGGTTGGCCGTTCCCGCGTTCGGCCCGAGCCGGGCAGGGTCCTGCAGCGCACCACCCCAGAACGCGAACGACGCCTGCGGCAGGACCACCCACGACGCCAGGGTCACCCCGGCCGCGGTCGCGACCGCCGTGACGGCCTCCTTCCACCGCCGCGTCACGAGGAAGTGGACGACGAAGACGCCCGGGGTGAGCTTGACGGCCATCGCGAGCCCGACGAGGACGCCCTGCGGCACCCGGCGCACGAGGCGCGGGCGGGGGTCGCGCAGGTCGAGCAGGCAGAGCAGGACGATGAACGCGTTGACCTGCCCGAACCGGATGCCGTCACCGACCGGGTGCAGCCACAGCATCGGCGCCACGAGGGCGGCGAACGCCAGCGGCACCCAGGCCCCCGCACGGTGGATGAGGCGGTACCCGGCGTACCAGGTGATGCCTGCGGTCGCGCCGACCTGGGCGGCGGTCCACAGCCAGCCGACCGCGCCGAAGGGAAGGAACGCCAGCGGGACCGCGACGAGCGCGGCGAAGGGGGGGTAGGTGAACGGGAGGAGCTGCGGCGCCTCGGTGAGGGTCGAGTAGACCGGCCGGCCGTAGAGGATCGAGACGCCGGCGTCGCGGTAGACCTGGACGTCGACCTGCCACTGGTCGAGCGGCCAGAACACGAGGTAGCGCAGCACGACGGGCAGGGACGCGACGACGACGAGGAGCACGGCGAGCGCCCACTGGGCGCGTGGCCCGACCGGCGGGACGCGGCGTCGCCCGGCGTGCGGGGCCCGGCTCGGGGTCGTCGTGCTCACCGGTCCATTGTCCGGGTCGCGACCTCCCGGACGGCACCGACCCGCACCCGGGCCTCGGCCGGGGTGTGGGTGGGCGGCGTCGGCGCCCCGCCGTCCCAGCCCTGCCCTCCCCGACCGGTGGCGACCTGCGGGTACCGGTCGGGTCGCCCCGGCTCGTCTCGTAGCCTTGGCGGGTGCTGCGCAGAGCCCTCGCCGTCACGGTCGCCCTGGCGACCGTCGTCGTGGCTCTCCTCGTCGGTCTCGGGACCCTCCCCACGGACGCCCGCGCCGCCACCACCGGCGCCCCGTCCGACGAGCCGTCCGGCGCGGTGGTCGTCCTCGGTACCGGCGGCGTGAGCTGGTCGGACGTCTCCCGCGAGACGACGCCCAACCTCTGGCTCATGCTCCGCGACGGGTCGTCCGCGGCCCTGTCGGTGCGCTCGGTCAGCTCGAACACCTGCCCCGCCGACGGCTGGCTCGCCCTCGGCTCCGGAGGACGCGCCGCCGTCCCGCGCCCCGGTACCGCCGCCAACCCCGTCGACCGGGCGTGCACGCCCGCGCCGGAGGTGGTGGGCGGCCGCGTCCAGGGCTGGGACGAGATCGAGGAGGCGGCGGAGGCCGAGCGGTTCGACACCAGGCTCGGCCTCCTCGGTGACACGGCCGCCGCCGAGGGCGTCTGCGTGCGGGCCGTCGGTCCGTGGGCCGCGCTCGGCGCGGCCCGTTCCGACGGCAGCGCCGAGCAGGCGGTCCCGTTCGACTCGACCCGGCTCCTCGAGGACCTCAACGCCTGCCCCGTGACCCTCGTCGACGTCGGGTCCGTGCGAGACCCCGACGACGTCGCCGAGGGCGAGTCCGGCACCGGCTCGCGCGAGGACCAGCTGCGCGAGATCGACGCCCGGATCGGCCAGGTCGTCGAGGCCGGCCCGAACGGCGCCGACTACGTCGTGGCCTCGCTCTCCGACGCCGGGCGCAGCGAGCGGCTGCGTCTCGTCGTCCTCCGCGGCCCCCACTTCGGACCCGGCCTCCTCGAGTCCGAGTCGACCCGCCAGGTCGGCCTGGCGCAGTCGAGCGACGTCACGGCGACGGTGCTCTCGGCCGTCGGCCTGCCGGTGCCGCCCGGCCTCGGCGGGTCCGCCCTCACCACCGACGCGGCCCCGGACAACTCCGAGCGCCGTGCCGAGGGACGGCTCACCGGGCTCATCGACTACGACGAGGCGAGCCACGAGGTCCACGGCCTCGTCGAGCCGTTCTTCACGGTCTTCGCCTACGGCCAGCTCGTCATCTACCTCCTCGTCCTCCTCGCGTGGAAGGGGCGCCTGGGCTCCGAGCAGACCCGGGTCACCGTCCTGCAGCGGGTCCGGGTCGTCGCGGTCCTCGCGGCCGCCGTGCCGGTGTCGACGTTCCTCGCCAACCTCGTCCCCTGGTGGCGCTTCCCGGTCCCGATGCTCTCGGTCGTGGCGTCGGTCGGCCTGTTCGTGGCGCTCATCGCCACCGCGGCGCTGCGGGGTCCGTGGTCGCGCTGGTCGCTCGGACCGATGGCGTTCGTCTCCGGGGTGACGGTGCTCGTCCTCAGCGCCGACGTGATGACGGGGGCGCGCCTGCAGCTGTCCTCGCTCATGGGCCTGCAGCCGGTCGTCGCCGGACGGTTCTACGGGATGGGCAACCCGACGTTCGCGCTCTACGCCACGGCCACGATCCTCCTCGCCACCGCCGTGTCGTCCTGGCTCGTCCTGCGCGGTCGGCGCCGGGCGGCCGCCATCACGGTCGCGGTCCTCGGCGGGTTCGCCGTCCTCGTCGACGGCGCGCCCTTCTGGGGCGCCGACGGTGGTGGCCCGCCCGCCCTCGTGCCGGCCGTCGCCTACCTCGTCCTGGCGGTCCTCGGCCTGAGGCTGACGTGGAAGCGTGCGCTCCTCATCGGCGTCGGCGTCGTCGGGCTGTTCTTCCTCGTCGCGGGTGTCGACTGGCTGCGCGGCCCGGGCAGCCGCACCCACCTGGGCAACTTCGTCCAGGCCCTCCTCGACGGCACGGCCGACGACATCGTCATCCGCAAGGCGGAGCAGAACTGGTCGATCCTCACGTCGAACATGCCGCTGACCCTCCTCGTGCCGGCGGCGCTGCTCTTCGTCATCTACCTTATGGCGCGGCCGACGTCGTGGGGGTCGCGAGCGATGCGCCGCTCCTACGAGCAGGCGCCGACCCTGCGGGCCGGCCTCCTCGCGCTCCTCACCGCCCTGACGATCGGCTTCCTCGTCAACGACTCCGGCGTCGCCATCCCGGCGGTGGGTGCGACCCTCGCCGTGCCGCTCATCGTGTCGGTGGCGCTCCACGCCCTCGTCGAGGAGGCGCGCTCGAACGCCACGACCCGGGCCGGGCGCCGGCGACGATGACGGCGAGCCACAGCGCGAGTCCCACCCACGGCACGACACCGCGGCGCACGCCGAGCGTGACCTCCTCGACGCCGGGCGTCATCCCGACGACCCGCCCGGGGACGTAGGCCACCGCGAGCGCCGTGAGGCGCAAGGTGGCGAGGACGTCGACGGGGCCGGCGACGAGGGCGGGCAGGGCGCCCCACGCGAGCAGGTCGTACCAGGGCAGCGCGTAGGGCGCGGCGAGCGAGTACGCGAGCGCCAGGCAGCCGGTGACCCAGAGCGCGACCACCCCCGGAGCCCCGCGGTCGACGGGGCGCGTCAGCCGCAGCAGGCAGAGCGCGAGGACGACCGCGAGCACGGCGGCGGCGATGCTGATGAGGAGGCGGATCTCGCTGTTGCCCACCGTTCCCCGTCCCCACTCCAGCAGTGGGCGCCAGGGCGTCGCGAGGGAGACCGCCTGCCGGCTGCGGACGAGCTGGTCGTAGACGTGGGGACCGGCCCAGGCGTGGAGGGCGACCCCTGCGAGGACGAACCCGACGAGGTGGGCGGCCGCGGCCCGGGCCCACGCGGCGCCCCTCGTCCCCGTCGCCCACCACGCGGCGAGCAGCCCGACCGCGACGACGGCGTACGTGATCTTGGTCGAGCCGGCGAGGGCGACGAGCACTCCCGAGGCCGCGGCACGGGCGGTCGTCACGTGGTGTCCGGCGACGGCCGCAGCGACGGCGGCGACGACGAGGGCGGCCGCGACGACGTCGATGTGCGCCCCGAGCACCCCGATGCCGAGGACGAGCGGGTTGAGGGTCCACAGGACGTCGACCCGGCCGTGCGCGTCCTCCGGGAGCACGCGGCGCAGCCCCCAGCGGAGGGCGAGCCACGCGAGCACGACGAGCACCTGCCACACCCAGACGCCGACGCGCAGGTTCTCCCCGCCGACGAGGGCCGAGAGGCCGTGGAGGAGGGTGCCGAACGGCCCGTAGACGCTCGCCTCCTCGGTCCAGGGGGCCTCGACCCGGCTCGTCACCGGGTCGGCGCCGCCGCCCCAGTCGACGGGCCGCTCGACCCAAGGGTCGCCGCCGGTGACGAGGATCCGGCCGTACGCGACGTAGTTGACGTGGTCGGCCGAGCCGAAGGGCGCGCTGAGAAGGGCGAGGACCCCCAGTGCACCGGGGACGCGCCACGAGCGGAGCGGCCCCGTGCCGGAGCGGAGCCCGAGGACGACCGCGACCGCGGCGGCGAGGTAGGCCGCCCAGAGGAGTCCCGTGACCGTGGCCGGGCCGAACCCGACCGGGACGAGCGTGCCGGGCACCCAGCCGCGCGGGCCGAGGTCCGGCTGGGCTGCGTTCGGGGCGGTGAGCCCGACCGCGAGGAGCAGGGCGGTCGAGACCACGAGCAGGGCCACCCGGACGCGGTCGGTGCCGGGTGGTGCGGTGGGGCGGGTCAGCCCCGCTGCCACGGCCGCCAGCCGCGCCGGACGAGGGCGAGCCACACGTCGCGGTACTGCTCGGCCCGGTGGACCTGCCCGCGCCAGTCCCGGCCGCTCACCCGGTGCTGCAGGTCGCACGGCACCTCGAGGACGGTGAGCCCGGCGCGCAGGACGTCGACGGTCAGGGCGGTCTCGACCCCCCAGCCGCGCGCCAGCGGGCTCGCGGCGTCGAGGGCCCGGGGGCTCAGGCACCGCATCCCCGACAGCGGCTGAACCGCACGGAACCCCGTGAGCCGCTCGATGCCGCCGCGGGCGAGGTTGACGACGAGCCCCCGCCCGCCGCCGGCGGTCAGCTGCGCCGGGAGGGTCGCGATCGTCATGTCGGCCTCGCCGGCGAGGACGGCGTCGGTGAGGACGCCGAGGTTCGCCGCGGTCGCCTCGAGGTCGCCGTCGACGAAGAGGAGCGGGGCGCGCCACGCCTCGCCCCGGTCGCGGGACGCCTCGGCGGCCTCGAGGTCGCGGACCCGGCGGATGCCACTCTCCAAGGCCGCCGCCTTGCCCCGGTTGCGGGGGTGGCTGACGACCTCCGCACCGGCCTCCCGGGCCACCCGGGCGGTGTCGTCGGTGCTGCCGTCGTCGACGACGACGACCCGTCCGACCTGCGGCAGGGCCGCGAGGGCGGCGACGGTCGCGGCGATCCGGTCGGCCTCGTCCTTGCAGGGGACGACGGCCGCGACCCGCGCCGCGAGCGCGGACATCAGCGGAGGGTGACCTGTCGGCTGAGCAGCCCGGACCGGGCCCGGCGCTCCTCCGCGGTCAGGGCCGCGCCGGACCCCAGCGCGGCGGTGTAGCGGCCGTGCCAGGCGGTGAGGGCGTCCTCGTAGTCGTCCGCGCCGAGCTCGGGGTCGAGGTCCCAGACGGGGACGAGGAGCCCGCACGCGCGGAACGCCCCGAGCAGGCGGGTGTCCCCGCCCAGGCCGTCCTCGCCCGCGGCGTGGAGGCGGGCGAGCGCGTCGGTGGCGGCGTCCTCGTCATCGGGGAGGACGAGGCGGATGTGCGCGCGGTCGCCGATGCGGACCCAGTACGCCGAGGGCAGCGCCGCCATCCGGGAGGTGGGGACGACGGTCTCGTTGGCGCGGGCCAGCGACTCCGCGGCATCGCCCTCGAGCTCCTGGTCGCCGACCCAGAAGTCGAAGCCCTCGTGGACGGTGACGTCGAACGAGCCCTCGACGAGGACGTCCTGGAGGCGCGGGCTGTCGGCGGTGACCTGCGGGACGGTGACGACCGGGACGCCGGGGTCGGCGGCGAGCGCCGCGAGGACCTGGGCGGCGAGGTCGCGCGACGGGTCGCCACTCGCGTTGCCCGACTGGGTGCCGATGAAGACCGTGCCGTCGGCGCGGTGCAGCCCGGGCCACGCCAGCGGGAGGACGGTCGCGACCGTGACCTCGGAGGGCGCACCGTCGGGCACGTGCTCGGGGCGCACCGTCGCGGTGGCCGTCGCGGCCGGGAGGATCTCACGCAGCGCGACCCAGTCGGTCTCCCCGGCGAGGCCCTCGAAGGGGCGTCGCTCGAACGGGACCGGTGCGGGTCGGGACCGGCGAGCGGTGTCGGCGGCGCGCTGACGTCGTGAAGCCTTGCCCATGCGCGCCACCCTAGTGGGAGCGCTCAGGTGGCGCGGCGGCGGCTGGGCCCGCCCAGGGTGGCCCACACGACGTTGCCCGTGCGGTCCTCGGTGACACCCCACTCGTGTGCGACGGAGCGGACGATGCGCAGGCCGCGGCCCGAGGACAGCCACACCGACCGGGGCGCCGGGCGCGGCACGTTCTCGCCGCCGCCGTCGGTGACCTCGACCTCGACGACGTCGCCGCGGATCTTCCAGCGGACGCGGATGGTGCCGTCGGAGAGCGGCCGCGCGTGGCGGACGGCGTTCGTGAGGAGCTCGGACGCGACGATCTCGGCCTCGTCGATGAGCTGCTCGGGGAGGTCGCGCTGCTGCAGGTCGGCGACGACCTCCTTGCGGACCTTGCCCACCGACGCCGGCTCGTGCGGGGCGCGCAGGGTGCAGATGATGCTGTCGGCGCCCGGGCCGGGCGTCTCGCTGACGAGGAGCCCGGTCTCGCCGGGCCCGGCGGTCGCGACGCCCCCGAGGTCGTCGTCGTCCGTGGTGGAGGTGTGCGCAGTCACGTCCCCAAACCTAGTCCGATCGGGCCACGCGGGCGATGACCATCGCGGGACGGTTGGTGATGATGACGTCGACCCCCTGCTCGAGGCAGCGCTCGACGTCGTCCTCGTCATCGACCGTCCACACGTACACCTGGCACCCGCGTCGTCGCAGCCCGGAGACGAGCTGGGGGCGCTTGCGCAGCAGGCGGACGTCGAGGCCGACGGCGCCGATCCCCTTGGGCAGGACGCCGTCCCACGCGAGCGCCGACAGCCCGGCCTCGACGAGGTAGACGAGCGGGACCTTCGGGGCCACCTTGTGGACCCGCAGGAGGGCCCGCCGCGAGAACGACATGACCCGCACGTGCGGCCGCCCGGGCTGGTCTCCACCGTCGAGGTCGAAGAAGCGCAGGGCCTGGACGAGCGTGTGCTCGACGTCGGCGCCGTGCCGGGTCGGGTGCTTGGTCTCGATGAGGGTGACGACCTCCTGCCCGGTGTCCACGAGGGTGTCGAGGAGGCGGCGGAGGGTGAGCAGGTGGCCGCGCTCGGGGTCGGCCTCGGGTACCTCCGACTCGTCGTGCCGGCGCTTCCACGAGGCCCAGTCGAGCTCCTCGAGGCGGGCGAGCTCGAGGGCGGACACCGCACCGTTCCCGTCGCTGGTGCGGTTGACCTTGCGGTCGTGGACGCAGACGAGGTGGTGGTCGGCCGTGAGCCGCACGTCGCACTCGACGCCGTCGGCGCCGTGCGCGAAGGCCTTCCGGTACGCGGCGAGCGTGTGCTCGGGCTCCTCGTCGCTCGCGCCGCGGTGGGCGATGACGAGCGGGCGCCGCCGGACGGGGGGCGTCGGCGAGCGCTGGGGCTCCGGCGCCCGGTCCTCGACGTCCACGTCCCCATTGTTCCCCCGACGCGATGGTTGAACCCACGACACTCCGGCCCCCGGACCGGGTCGTGTGCCCAGGTGGCCGCCCCGGCAGCCCTCCCGGCACACGACCCGAGGAGGGGGAGGGTGCGCGCGCGGCTCACACACCACGACGCCCTACCGTTGGACGACCGTGAGCCTGCCGCCCTTCCAGCACCTCGTCGACGAGCACTGGCGCGACGTCGCCCGCCTCGCCCACGCCCTCGCGCCCGGGAACGGGGACGACGTCGCCCAGCAGGCGTGGACCCAGGCGCTGGCCGCCTACCCCCGGCTCACCCACGCGCGGAACCTGCGCTCGTGGCTGCTCACCATCACCCACCGGTGCGCGATGGACCACCACCGCACGGCCCGCCGGACGACCCCCCACGACGACCCGGCGGCCCTCGCCGAGGCACCCTGGCTGCCCCCGCCCGAGGCGCCGGACGGCTCCCTCTGGACACTCGTCGGCGCCCTGCCCGAACGGCAGCGCGAGGCCGTCGTCCTCCGGTTCGTCGCCGACCTCGACCACCGCGCCATCGCCGCCGCCCTCGGCACATCCCCGGGGATGTCGCGGCGCCTCGTCAGCGACGCCGTCGCCACCCTCCGCCTCGACCTCGTCGACCCCGACCCTCCCCAGGACCCGTCATGAGCACCGACCCCTTCACCACCTTCGACCCCCCGCTCGCCGGGCCGCCACGACTCGGCCCGACCGACGTCTCGTACACCGTCGAGGACACCGCCGTCGGGCGTCTCCTCGTCGCCGTCCGCGAGGACGGCAGGGTCGTGACGTGCGCCTACGTCCCCGAGCGCGCGGCCGAGGACCGCTGGCTGGTCCGGCTGGCCGGAGCCGTCAGCCCGCGCGTCCTGCGCCACGCGGGCGCCACGGACGAGGCACGCCGGGCCCTCGACGCCTACCTCGCGGGGCGGGCCCGCTCGGTCGACGTCAGGCCCGACCTCGTCCTCGCGACGCCGTTCCAGCGCGACGTCCTCGGCGGCCTGGCCGCCCGGGTGGGCTACGGCGAACGGACCACCTACGCCGCCCTCGCCGCGGCCACCGACCACGAGGGCGCTGCCCGGGCGGTCGGCACCGCCCTCGGCGCGAACCCGCTGTGCGTCGTCCTCCCGTGCCACCGGGTGCTGCCCGCGTCGGGCGGGGTCGGCGGGTACGCGGGCGGCGCGGCCGCGAAGGAGCACCTCCTCGCCCTCGAGGCGGCCCACGCCGCCGGCTGACGGCATCGGCCGCGCCCGGGGGCCGGAGCAGGGCCGCGTGCCACCGAACCTCCGTCCGGGCACCCGATATCGGGAGTCACGACGGAGGTTCGGTGGCATTCGGCGGAGGTGGCCGCCATGCGCCCCGGGCCCGCCGTCAGGGCCTCATGGCATCGAGCCGCGGGGCGTTCGGGGTGTCGCCGCTCCCATGCTCGACGCCATGATGACGTCGTGAGCCGAGCCAACCGTCCGGGCCGACCCTCCGGACCCCGTGCACCCCGCCCGCCCGGCCGTCCCCGCACGGCGCCGTCGTCCCGCGGGTCCGGGACGACCACCGCCCTCGGGGTCGCCCTCGTCGCCGTGGGGTCGGTCGCCGCGCTCGCGGCGGTCGGGCGGCTGCCGCTCCTCGTCCTCGCCCTGGTCGTCGGCGCGAGCCTGGCGTCGTCCGGTCTCTACCGGCTCGACAAGGCCGCGGCGCAGCGGGCTGACCGCAGGATCCCCGAGTCGACCCTGCACCTGCTCGACCTCCTCGGCGGCTGGCCCGGCGGCCTCGTCGCCCGGCACGCGTTCCGCCACAAGACGCGCAAGCAGCCGTTCCGGACGGTCTTCTGGCTGACGGCCGTCCTCAGCGCTGCGCTCGTCGCCTGGCTCGCCGTCGCGCAGCCGGCGCTCCCCGTCGTGGGCTGACGCGTCCGCCTGGTAGGTGGGCCGCCAGCGGGTGAGGTCCGGTCGCGCCGGGGGTGGGGCAGCCGGCCCCCTCCTCGGCCGGGTGCGGGGGCCCGTCGTCGGTCACCCGTCGTCGCCGAGGCGGCGGTCCTCGTCGTCGCTCGGGAGCCGCCCGGTGCCGGAGTACCCGCCGAGCAGCTCGGCCATCGCGAGGTGCGGCCTGGCCTCGGCGTGGCGTCCCTGGCGCTGGAGGGTGCGGCCGAGGACGAGGTTGGCGTAGGCCTCGTCGGGGACGTCGGCGAGGATCGCGCGGACCACCCGCTCGGCCCGGTTCAGCTGGGCCGAGTGGTAGTAGGAGCGCGCGAGGAGCAGGCGCAGCTCGGTCGTGCCGTGGAGGGGCGGCTCGAGCGCGCTGTCGTCGACGAGCGACGACAGCGCCTCGGCGGCCGCCTGGTACTCGCCGTGCTCGAACAGGCCGCGGGCACGCTCGTAGCGCTCCGCCATGCTCGGCTGGGGAGAGGTCATGGCCCGCACAACGCCACACGGCGCCCGCCTGTTCCGGTCGGCGGAGCAGGGGTCGAGGTGGTGTCCGACCCGATCCGGGTCGGGCGCCACCTCGAACCACCGACCGCGCGTGCCGTGGTCGCCGGGCGCCGGTCCGGCGGGAGAAGATCGGAGGGCGATGAGCCAGCACGACCCGCAGCAGCAGCCGCCCGGCGACCCGGGCGGTCGTTCGGCGTCGCCCTCCACCGAGCCGGGCGGGCAGGCCCGCGCCCGCGTTGCCGCGGCCGGACGGGCTGCCGGACGAGCGGCCGGACGCGGTGGGCAGGCCGGTGTGCGGGCGGTCGGGCGGGGGGGTCGCCTCGCCGCCCGGCGCTTCCGGGCCTTCGTCGCCGCCGACGGCGCGAGCGACACCGGGCTGGCCCGGCTCACCGAGATGCACACGGTCAACGTCGCTGCGGACGCCGCCCTGACGATCTCCCTCGCCGGCACCGTGTTCGCCCTCCCCACCGACGAGGCCCGCGGCCGCGTGGCCCTCTTCCTCCTCCTGACGATGGCGCCGTTCGTCCTCCTCGCACCGCTCGTCGGGCCCCTGCTCGACCGCTTCCGCCACGGCCGGCGCTGGGCGCTCGGCACGACCCTCGCCGTCCGGGCCTTCCTCAGCTGGGTCCTCGCGTCGGCCGTCGTCGAGGACAGCGCCTGGCTGTTCCCCGCCGCCCTCGGCTGCCTCGTCGCCAGCCGCTCGTACGCGGTGGCGCGGGCGGCGGCGGTCCCCAGGCTGCTGCCACGCCCGATCGGTCTCGTCACCGCCAACTCGCGCCTCACCATCGCCGGCCTCGTGGGCATGGTGATCGGCGGCGGGGTCGCCGGTGCCCTGAGCCGGATCGGGCCCGACTGGTCGCTCCGCTTCGCCTTCGCCGTCTACGTCGCGGCCACCGTGCTCGCCATCCGCCTGCCCCCGCGGGTCGACTCCACCGTGGGGGAGGTCGACGTCGACGGCACGCCGGTCGCCCACCAGCCAATGGGCTCCCCGGAGCGCGGGGTGCGCCGGATGCGGGCCCTGCCACGAGCGGTCCGCTACGTCCTGTGGGTCACCTGCGGGGCCCGCGTCCTGTCCGGCTTCCTCGTGCTCTTCCTCGCGTTCCTCATGCGCGAGCACCCGATCCCCGGATGGCAGGGACCCGTGGTCCTCGGGCTCGTCGCCGGTGCCGCCGGCATCGGCAACGCCCTCGGCTCCGTGGTGGGCAACTGGCGCCGCGCCCCGGCACCCGAGCTCATCGCCGGGCTCCTCGCCCTCCTGGCCATCGCCACGGGCACCGTCACGGCGGCCCTGTACTCGATCTGGACGCTCGTCGTCCTCGGGCTCGTGGCCGGGGTCTTCAGCCAGCTCGCCAAGCTGTGCCTCGACGCGACGATCCAGCGCGACGTCGCCGAGCACACCCGCGCCCGGGTCTTCTCCTGGGCCGAGACGATCCTCCAGGCGTTCTGGGTGCTCGGCGGCGCCATCGGCATCGCGATCCCGCTCGACCCCGTCCTCGGCTTCACCCTCGTGACGGTGCTCGTCGTCCTCCTCGGCGCCGTCGCCGTGCGGTCGCGGCGGCTCGGTGCCGGCGCCGCCCCCCAGCCAGGGCCCGCCGCCTCGTGACCCGCCCCGTCCTGCGCCTCGTCCTCCTCGTCGGGGCGGTCGCCGCGGGGGGTGTCCTCGCCTGGGCGCTCCTCGGCGAGGACCTGTCCGTCGTCCGCCGGGCCGTCGACGACGCGGGACCGTGGGGCGCCCTCGTCTTCGTCGCCCTCCACGTCGTCCTCTCCCTCGTGCCGGTGCCGCGCAGTCTGCTCGCTGTCATCGCCGGAGCCCTGTTCGGGGTCGCCGCCGGCATCGCGCTGTCCGTCCTCGCCTCGGTCCTCAGCGCCGCCGTCACCTTCGCGATCGGCCGACGGGTGGGGAGGGAGGCCGTCGCGCGCCTCACCGGACCCCGGGTCGAGCGCGTCGAGCGCCTCCTGCGCGACCGGGGCCTGGTCGCCGTCCTCGCGGCCCGGCTGACGCCGGTGGCGCCTTTCGTCGTCACGAACTACGGGTCGGGGATGAGCAGCGTGCGCACCCGCGACTACGCGCTCGGCACGATCGTCGGCGTCGTGCCCGGGTCGGTCGCCTGGGCGACGGTGGGTGGCGCCGCCGGCCGCGAGCCCGGTGCCCTCCTCTGGGGAGTGACCGTGGTCGTCGTCCTGCTCGTCGTGGCCACCCTGGTGGGCCGACGGCTCCGCACGGTGCGGCGGCCGTCCCCTCGGTCGCGCCCGTGAGCCCGCTCCCGGTCCCCCGCGTGCCGGTCCGGCCCCGCAGGAGCGGGGCCGCGGTCAGTGCGCCGCGACGTCCTCGTCCGACCCGGATCGGGCCTTCTTCACCGCGGTGAGCACCGCGACGACGACCGCCCCGACGGCCAGCCCGATGACGGCGGAGGCCGCCGTGTTGACGACCCAGCCGAGCGCGCCGCCCCCCACGGCCTCCTCCCAGTGGTGGACGGTCTCGTAGAGCCAGTGCCAGCCGAGCTCGTCGACCCCGACGAGGAGGATGTGCCCGCCGACCCACAGCATCGCGACGATGCCGACCGTCGACAGGAACGCGAGCAGCTTCGGCATCCCCGCGACGAGGCCGCGCCCGACCGCCCTGGCCGCGCCGGACTCGCGCCGGCTCATCGCCAGCCCGATGTCGTCCATCTTCACGATGAGCGCCACCACCCCGTAGACGAGCACGGTGATCGCGACGGCGACGACGACGAGGATCACGGCACGCGAGACGAACGGCTCGTCCTCCACCTCGTTGAGCGCGATGACCATGATCTCGGCGGAGAGGATGAAGTCGGTGCGGATGGCGCCGCTCACCATCGTCTTCTCGTGGTCGGCGTCGTCGTCGACCGCCGCGGGCGTCACCTCGTGCTCGTGACCGGAGACCTTCTCCCAGATCTTCTCGGCGCCCTCGTAGCAGAGGTAGGTGCCACCGACCATGAGGATCGGGGTGAGCGCCCACGGCAGGAACTGCGAGAGCAGGAGCGCGGCCGGGAGGATGACGAGCAGCTTGTTGCGCAGCGAGCCCACGGCGATGCGGCGGATGATCGGCAGCTCGCGGTCGGCGGTGAAGCCCTGGACGTAGCGCGGGGTGACGGCCGTGTCGTCGACGACGACCCCGGCGGCCTTGGCGCTCGCCCGGCCCGCCGCGGCGCCGACGTCGTCGATCGACGAGGCCGCCAGCTTCGCGAGCGCGGCGATGTCGTCGAGGAGGGCGACGAGTCCACCAGCCATCGAGGTCCTCCGGGAGTCGTGGGTGCGGGGCGCGGGGTCGGCGTCCCGGTGAGCGGCGTGGGTGCTCACGCTAGCGGGGAACGCGCTCGTGGGCGGCGGCGTGCCCGCGGCGTCAGGTCAGGGAGTCGAGCCGGCGGGTGAGGAAGGCGATCTCGGCCGGGTTGCCGGCGAGGGTGCGCGCCCGGTCGTAGGCGGCCGCGGCCTCGTCGGCGCGACCCAGCCGGCGGAGCAGGTCGGCGCGGGTCGCGTGGAACGGGTGGTAGCCGTCGAGGGCGCCGGCCAACCGCTCGACCTCCGCCAGCGCCGCCTCCGGACCGGCGACCTCGGCGAGCGCGACGGCCCGGTTGAGGGCGACCACCGGCGTGGGGGTCGCGAGGACGAGGCGGTCGTAGAGGGCGAGCACCTGGTCCCACGCGGTGTCGGTCGCGGCCGGGGCGTCGGTGTGGACCGCGTTGACCGCCGCGAGGAGCTGGTAGTGGCCGGGACGGTTGCGCCGCAAGCACTCCCGCACGAGGGCGTGCCCCTCGGCGATCCGCTCCCGGTCCCACAGCGAGCGGTCCTGCTCGTCGAGGGTGACGAGCACCCCGGCGGCGTCCACGCGGGCGCGGCGGCGGGCGTCGGTGAGGAGCATGAGCGCGAGGAGCCCGGCGACCTCCTCCTCGTCGGGCATCAGCTCGCGCAGCACGCGGCCGAGCCGGATGGCCTCGTCGCAGAGGTCGGTGCGCACGGCGGCCCCGCCCGAGCCCGGGAGGTGGCCCTCGGTGAAGACGAGGTAGACGACGGCGAGGACGCCGGAGAGCCGCTCGGGCAGCTCGTGGTCCCGGGGCACGCGGTAGGGGATGTTCGCGGCGGCGATCTTGCGCTTGGCGCGGGTGATCCGCTGGGCCATCGTCCGCTCGGGGACGAGGAAGGCGTCGGCGACCTCGGGCACGGTGAGCCCGCCGAGCAGGCGGAGGGTGAGGGCAACCCGGGCCTCGGGCGCCAGCGCCGGGTGGCAGCAGGTGAACAGGAGCCGGAGCCGTTCGTCGACGACCGACGTGACGGGTGCCCCGGGGTCCTCGGGGGCGGTGAGCACCTCGGCCTCCTCGTGCCGCGACCGGCGGGTGGACTCCCGCCGCAGCCGGTCGAGGGCGCGGTTGCGCGCGACGACGGTGAGCCAGCCCCCCGGGTTCGGCGGGACACCCTGGGTGGGCCAGCGGCGGAGCGCCTCGACGAACGCCTCCTGGGCCATCTCCTCGGCGAGGTCGAGGTCGCGGAACCGGGCGGTGAGCGAGGCGACGACCCGGCCGAACTCGGCCCGGAACACCGCCTCGACCTCCGCCGTCACGGTGTGGTCACTCGCCGTGGAAGGGCCGGACCTCGACCTTGCCGCGGCAGGCCCTCGACCCGCGGGCCGCGATCTCGAGCGCGGCGTCGAGGTCGGGGGCCTCGATGACCCAGAAGCCGCCGATCTGCTCCTTGGCCTCGCTGTAGGGCCCGTCGGTCGTGACGACCTGGTCACCCTGGCCGTCGACCACGGTGGCGGTCGACGGGTTGTGCAGGCCGCCGGCGAAGACCCAGCTGCCGCTGGCCTGCAGCTCCTCGTTGAACGCGCCGGTGTCGGCGTAGGCCTGGTCGCGCTCGGCCTCGTCGGGGTAGATGTCCTCGGGGGTGGCGTCCTTGTCGTGCCACACGGACAGCAGGTACTGCGTCATGACGTCTCTCCTTGCAGGTGGTGGACGGCGGCCGGGTGCCTCGCCCTCACCCTCTCCACGAACGGGGTGGGTCGGATGCGACAGCCGGTCCGCAACGTTCTCCGGAGGCTTCGGGCTCAGCCCTGCGGGCGGCCGTCGGGGAGCCCGCGGGGCCAGCGGGTGATGGTCAGCGTCCCGGTGTCGGCGACCTCCGTGGCGACCTCGACGAGCTTGCGGTTCGCGTCCTGGCTCGCCACGCGCAGGACGTCAAAGGCCTGCTCGCGGGTGAGCCGGTGCTGCTGCATGAGGATGCCCATCGCGACGCCGATCTCGCGGTTGGACTCCAGGGCCCGGCGCAGGTTCTCGGCGCGGTCCCGGGCGACCAGGGCGGTGACGAGGAGGGACCCGTGCGTCGCGAGGACGAGCCCCGTCCCGATGTCGCGCCGGCCGAACGCAGCCCGCCGGCGCGAGAAGACGTTGAGGCAGGCGATGGCGCCGGAGTCGTCGAGGAGGGTCAGCCGGTAGGCGAGGACGCTGCGGAACCCCGTCGCGGCATGCGCGCGGTGCCCCCACTCCGGCCACCGCTCGTCGCGCTCGACGTCGTCGGTGACGTAGACGTTGTCGTCGAGGACGGCGTCGACGCAGGGTCCGGACCCGATCTCGTACTGGAGTGCGTCGGCGCGCTCGGCGTCCTCCCCGGTCGAGGCCTCGGTGCTGAACTTCCCGCCGCGCAGCACGGTGAGGCTGGCGGCGTCGGCGCCGGGCAGGCGCTCGACGGTCGCGGTGACGAGGGCGGTGAGGGGCTCGTCACGGCTGAGGGAGGCCCGGACGGCGACGAGCTCCATCGCCTCCGCGAGGCGGACGAGGTCGTCGCTCGTCGGCGTGCGGCCGTCGGGGTCGGAGGGGAGGGCGTCGGGCACGGTCGTGGACCTCCTGCGAGGACGAACACCGGGGGGTGCGACGAGTATGCACCGGGGCGGCCGGGGCGGGGCGCGCACGCCCACCGCGGACCCCTGGGGGCGCGATCGAGGTCGCCGGTCAGGCCTCACGCGCTCCGGCACCGGCGAGGCGCCGGATCTCGGCGCAGACCTCGTCGACCGAGGCGTACGAGCGGGTCCGGGAGAGCGCGGCGACGCGGCACGCCAGCCGGACCGGGCGGCGGCCGCCGAGGAGGTGGGCGAGGAGGTCGTCCTGCTGGGTCGGGAACGGGTGGTCGGCGAGGGCGGCGCGCAGGGCGGCGAGGTCGGACTCGAGGTCGGCGGGGCTGTCGGGGCCGGCGACGACCGCAGCCCCCACCGTGGGCCGGGCGCTCAGGGGCGGTCGGTCGCTCGTCCGGGCCATCTGCGGACCTCCTCGTCCCCTGGGCCGACCGCCGGTGACGGCCGTCCTGCCCGCGACTCTCCCACGTACCCGGCGCCGGTGGGGGCCAAACGTGCAGGTCGACGGCGTGGGGCCGACCGCAGGCGCCGAGGCCGCCCGGATCGCCCCGTCGCGCGCGTCCCAACCGGCCCTTCGCGTCGGCTACGGTCGAGCCAGCCCGTGAGGGTCACCCGGTCCGACAGCGCGCCGATCCCGTCCGAAAGGGACGTCCATGGCGCAGCCCCGTTCCGATCCGACCCCGACGCTCGCCTTCGCGCACGTCGCCGACGAGCTCGACACCGTCATCGAGCCGCTGGCCGTCGAGCTCGCCGCCCTCCCGGCCGCGGACCCGCGGCGGGCACCCCTCCTCGAGCGCATCGTCCTCAACGCCGTCCCCCTGGCCGACACGGCGGCCCGCCGGTACCGCAACCGCGGCATCGAGACCGACGACCTCGTCCAGGTCGCGCGTACCGCCCTCGTCAAGGCCGCCCACCGATACCGCCCCGGCGCCGGACCGGGGTTCGCAGCCTTCGCGACCCCGACGATCACCGGCGAGCTCAAGCGGTGGTTCCGCGACCACGGCTGGGCGGTCCGTCCCCCGCGCCGCGTGCAGGAGCTGCGAGCCCTCCTCGTCGTGGAGGAGGAGCGGCTCCAGCACCGGCTGGGGCGCGCGCCCCTCGACGACGAGCTCGCCGACAGCCTCGGGGTCACCGTCGCCGAGGTCATCGACGCCCGCCGGGGGGCTGCGGCCTACCACGCGACGTCCCTGGACGACGCCTCCGAGGGCGGCTCGAGCCTCGCGGACCTCCTCCTCGTCGTCGACTGCCCGGCATCGGCCCTGGTCACCCGCGACGCGCTGCGCCGGGCGGTCGCCGTGCTGCCCGAACGCCAGCGCCTGGTCCTGCGCCTGCGCTTCGTCGACGAGCTGACCCAGAGCGAGATCGCCGAGCGCATCGGGGTCAGCCAGATGCAGGTGTCACGGATCCTGCGAGCGGTCCTGGACCGCCTGCGCGGCGACCTCGAGGACGGCCTCGAACCGGACGTCGACGGGTCCGCCGCGTAGTCACGGGACCGGCCGGACCGGTGGGGGCCGGTTGTCCGCGAGCCGTGGGCGGGGAGCGGGTGCGCGCGGTACCGTCCCGCCCATGCGTGTGTTCCTCCGCGTCGTGGCGGTGCTGCTCGTCCTCGTCATCGCGGCCGGCATCGGGGGGTACTTCTACGCGAAGCCGCTGCTCCTCACGGGCACGGGGTACGCCGCGCACAACGCCTGCGCGGTGACCATGGTGGCCGGGCGCGACGACCCCGACACCGACCTGCCCCCCAACCCGCTCGTGCCGTACCTCACCGGCTACGTCAACGAGGCCGGTCGGTCGGCGACCTCGCAGGTCCTCCTCTCGCTGGCGACCCAGAAGGCCTGGTACACCAAGGGGTTCGGCTGCACGGTCGCCGCCGAGCGCCCCAGCCTGACCGCCGCGACGAAGGTCGAGGGCGACCTCAACCCGTTCTCGGCCGCCGTCCGCCCCGAGATGACGCCGCAGGTCACCGAGGCCATCGCCCGCGCCTTCGGCGACGACCTCACCAACGCCCGCAAGGACTCCCTCGGGACCCGCGCGGTCGTCGTGGTCCGCGACGGGCAGCTCGTCGGCGAGCGCTACGCGCCGGGCTTCTCCGTCGGCACGCCGCAGCTCGGGTGGTCGATGGCCAAGTCGGTGACCAACCTCCTCGTGGGGCGGTACGCGCTCGACGGCCGGGTCGCCGTCGACGAGTCCGGGCTGCGGGAGGACTGGACCGACGAGCGCCGCACCATCACCGTCGACCAGCTGATGCGGA
Organism: Oryzobacter faecalis; assembly: GCF_046764005.1. Lineage (NCBI taxonomy): Bacteria > Bacillati > Actinomycetota > Actinomycetes > Micrococcales > Intrasporangiaceae > Oryzobacter > Oryzobacter faecalis. The sequence goes on from NZ_JBKOFW010000002.1 coordinate 140,648, forward strand.
TGACGAGCGGCCTCACCTGGGACGAGACCTACGCCCTGGGCACGCCGATCACCCAGATGCTCTACGCCGAGGAGGACATGGCGGGCTACGCGGCGAAGCAGCCGCTGGCGCACCGCCCCGGCACCTACCAGCAGTACTCGAGCGGGTCCACGAACATCCTGTGCGGCGTGCTGTCCGACCTCACCGACGTCGCCGACTCCGACTTCCCGCGCCGCGACCTCTTCACCCCGCTCGGGCTGACCTCGGCCACGTGGGAGGTCGACGCCGTCGGCACGCCGGTGTGCAGCTCGTACCTGTGGGCGACCCCGCGCGAGTGGGCCGCGATCGGGCAGTTCGCCCTCCAGGACGGCGAGTGGGCCGGTGACCGCCTCCTCCCCGAGGGCTGGATGGCGCAGTCGACGACCCCGACGACGGTCGCCCGGAGCGAGGAGGAGGGCTACGCCGCCGGCTGGTGGACCAACACGAAGGCCGACGGGTCGGTGCTCGACCCGGCGCTGCCCGCCGACGCCTACTGGGCCCAGGGCCACGACGGCCAGCGCCTCTACGTCGTCCCGTCGGAGCGGCTCGTCGTCGTGCGGCTCGGGTTCACCCCGGAGGAGACCGACCTGCGCACCGAACGGCTCGTCGGCGACCTCGTCGCGGCGTTCAAGGAGGGGTGACGCCCGCGGGCGGCTCAACCGTCGAGCAGCCACCGTCCCTCGACGGGCGGGCCACGGAAGACCTCCCGTCCGCGCCCGTCCCTGAGGACGACGAGGAAGTCGCCCAGCGGTTCGGCGGTGAGCCGGACGTCGAGCACGGTCGCACGGCGCCCACCCGTCGACACGACGGCGGACCGCACCGCACCGTCGGTGGTGACCAGCTGGACCGTGGCCGCGACCTGGTGGAGGACGACGAACCGGGGCCGTCCCGGGGCGACCTCCGTGGCCCACGCCATGCTGGGCCGGTCGGCGTGGCCGGCGGGGACGAGCATCGCGACCTCGATGGTCACGACCTGGCCCCTCCCGGACTCGAGGTAGAGGGCGGAGCGCAGCACCGCGCCGTCGGGCGTGGTCGTCAGGTAGCGCCGCAGCCGGGCGCCCGCGCCCCGGTCCGTCCCCGCCGGGTCGTCGAAGAGTCCCGCGGGCAGGGGGTCGTCCGAGACGACCTCGGAGCGCAGGGCGCTCTCGGGGATCCCCGTCGCGGACGACACGAACCGCTCGATCCGGTCGACGGCGTCCGCGGGGTCGAGGTTCTCGACGTCGAGGCCCCCGAACGGCGAGAAGGGGGAGACCGGGGGTCCGTCGAACAACCCGAGGCGCACCCGTAGGGCCGGCGACCAGCCGCCGACGAGGGAGGCGGAGACGCCGCCACGCAGCGGCAGGTCCACCCAGGAGCGCCCCAGCTCCCCGGACGGCAGGGGCCGCACGACGCGCGAGAACCGCGCCGTCGTCTCGGTGGGCATCGCCAGCACGACGAGGATCGTGCGCGGGACGGAGACCTCGGGGCCGTCGGGCACGGCGACGACGACCGCGTTCGGGGAGTCGACGTGGCTCCACTCCGGCGTCACCTCGTCGAGGCTCGTGGGATCGGCACCCGTGGGCCCCGTGAAGAGGCGCAGCGAGCTGTCGGAGCGGCCGTCGTCGGAGGCCGTCGTGGTCCATCCCACGAGGACGCGGCGCGTGCCCACGTCACCGACCCAGAGGATGCGGTCGGTCGGCTCCAGCCGCCGCGACCGGAAGGCCCGCAGCCCCGGGTCGGTCGCGAGCGGACCCCGGACCGGCCACCGCGACGTGAGGTACCAGGCCCGGTCCGTGGCGGCCGGGAGCGGCGGCGCGGTCGGCGCCGACGGGTCGCCGCCGCGCAGCCCGAGGGCCGCGGCGACACCGGCGCCGCCGAGCACGACCGCACCGCCCACGAGGAGGCCGCGGCGTCGTACCCGCCCTGACCGGCGCTCCACGAGCTCGACCGGGTCCGGTGGCGCCCCGAGCGGGGCGAGGTCCCCGAGGAGCAGGTCGAGGGCCGCCCCGAGGTCGTGGTCGAAGGCCCACGGGGCGGGCTCCTCACCGGCCGCGGCGCGGGCGGCCGTGTGGGCGTCCTCGAGCCCCCGGCGCACGTCGACGCCGGAGGCGACGAGGCCGGCGGAGGACCGGCCGAGGAGGCGGGCCGCCTCCGGGGCGTCGACCGCCCAGACGTGGGCGGTCGCGACGAGCGCACGGGCGAGCGGGTCGAGGGCGCGCAGGTGCTCGACGAGCGCGGCTCGGACGGGGTCGGCGGCGACGTCCTCGTCCGGGGGATCCGTCGTCCTGGGTCCCGCGCGGTCGAGAGCGGACCGGAGGACGAGCCGCCGCGCCTCCTCGACCGGCCGGCCCTCCTCGCTCACGCCGGACCACTCGCGGGCGAGCCGGGCCAGGGCCGTCGTCGTGACGTCTCGGGCCAGCCCAGGGTCGAGGAGGACGAGCTGGGCCACCGGCTCGAGGTCACCCCACCGGCTCCGGACGAAGTCGGCGAGGCTCTCGCCGCCCGCGACGACCCCACCCTCCGGGCCCGGTCGGTCGCGCACGGTCGTCCGCGTCAGAAGGCCGTCGTGACCGTGCCCTGACGGGCGTCGCCGACGTCGCCGAAGATCGGCACGCACTGGACGTCGACGGTTCCTCCGCCGGCCTCGGCCGACTGCGAGGTGCAGACCGTCTCGGCGGTACCGCCGTCGGCCGTGGGGAAGGACATCGTGAAGAAGACCGGGACGTCGCCGTCACTGATCTCGGCCCTCATGTCGCGCACCTGGACGGCGTCGACACCGAGGGCGCCCTGCTCGTCCAGCGCCCAGCCGTCCTGGATCCTCGCGCGGGGCACCTCGAAGCCCTGCCCGACGGTGATCTCGAACGTCCGGCCGAGCCCCTCGGTGGGCAGGTCGGACGGGAAGGTCGTCGGCAGGTCGGAGGGGAAGGTCGTCGGGAAGGTGTCGCGGACGTCCTCGACGGCACGGTTGAAGAAGAAGATCCCCGCGAGCACGACGCCGACGAGGACGACGATCCCCACGACGACCGCGATGAGGCAGCCCTTGAGCAGGCCGCTGCCGCCGGACTTCTGGGGCGGCTGCCAGCCGGTGTCGCCGGTCGCGCCGTAGCCGCCTCCGCCGTAGGCGCCACCGCCGTAGCCGGGCGAGCCGTAGCCGGTCTGCGTCGTCCCGGCGGGCGGGTGGGCGGCAGGGTACGCCGACGGGTCCGGTGTGCCGTAGGGAACGGCCGCGGGGGTCTCCGCCGCGGCGGGCGGCACGGTGGGCAGCTGCTGCGTGCTCCCGACGTCCATCGCCTGGGTGTCGCTCGGCGAGGAGGTGCCGTCACCGCCCGCCCACGAGGGCGGCGGTGGCGGCGCGGTCGGGTCGGTCCCCGCCGGGGCGCGGAACTGCTCGGTCCACTGCTGGCCGTCCCAGTACCGCTCGCGCCCGTCGTCCTGCAGGTGCCACCCGGGGGGTGCCGACATCTCGTCCTCCTCGATCGTGCTCCGCCGCGAGCCTAGACGGTGCGCGGTGGGCGGCGCGGGGGCTTGCTCCACGCCGCCCACCGGGTCGGAGGGGGCGGTCAGTCGTCCGGTTCCAGCACCGCCAGCTCGACCTCGGTGAGCATCCTGCTGCGGATGAGGAAGCGCACCCCTTCGGGCGCCCCCACCGAGAAGCCGGCGCCGCGTCCGGGCACGACGTCGACCGTCAGGTGCGTGTACCGCCAGTACCGGAACTGGCTGAGCGACATGTACATCGGGACGTGGCGTTCGAGGCCGACGTCGAGGTCGCCGAGGTGGACGTCGGCCTCGCTGATGACGAAGTCACCGTCCGGGTAGCACATCGGGGCCGACCCGTCGCAGCAGCCACCGGACTGGTGGAACATCAGCGGCCCGTGGACCCCGGTGAGGCGGCGGACGAGGGCCGCCGCCTCACCGGTGACGTCGACGCGGGTGGTGGTGTCCACCGGCCTAGAAGAAGCCGAGGGCGTTCGGGCTGTAGCTGACGAGGAGGTTCTTCGTCTGCTGGTAGTGGTCGAGCATCATCTTGTGGGTCTCGCGCCCGATGCCGCTCTGCTTGTAGCCGCCGAAGGCCGCGTGCGCCGGGTACGCGTGGTAGTTGTTCGTCCACACGCGGCCGGCCTTGATCTCGCGGCCGGCCCGGTAGGCGCGGTTGCCGTCGCGGCTCCACACCCCGGCGCCGAGCCCGTAGAGGGTGTCGTTGGCGAGCTTGAGGGCGTCCGCCTCGTCGCTGAACCGGGTGACCGAGACCACCGGGCCGAAGATCTCCTCCTGGAAGATCCGCATGCCGTTGTCGCCCTCGAAGACGGTGGGCTGCACGTAGAAGCCGCCGCTGAGGTCACCGCCGAGGTCGGCGCGCGCCCCGCCGGTGAGGACCTTCGCGCCCTCCTGCTTGCCGATGTCGATGTAGCTGAGGATCTTCTCGAGCTGGTCGTTGCTCGCCTGCGCGCCGATCATCGTCGCGGTGTCGAGCGGGTCGCCCTGGACGATCCGCTCGACGCGGGCCACGGCGTCCCCGATGAACCCGTCGTAGATCGAGTCCTGGATGAGGGCGCGGCTGGGGCAGGTGCACACCTCCCCCTGGTTGAGCGCGAACATCGTGAAGCCCTCGAGAGCCTTGTCGTAGAACGCGTCCCGCTCGCTCGCGACGTCCTCGAAGAAGATGTTCGGGCTCTTGCCGCCGAGCTCGAGGGTGACCGGGATGAGGTTCTGGCTGGCGTACTGCATGATCAGCCGTCCCGTGGTCGTCTCGCCGGTGAAGGCGATCTTCGCGATCCGCGGGCTGCTCGCGAGCGGCTTGCCCGCCTCGACGCCGAAGCCGTTGACGATGTTGAGGACGCCGTCGGGCAGCAGGTCGCCGACGAGCTCGATCCACTTGAGGATCGACCAGGGCGTCTGCTCGGCCGGCTTGAGGACGACGCAGTTGCCGGCGGCGATCGCGGGGGCGAGCTTCCAGGTGGCCATGAGGAGCGGGAAGTTCCAGGGGATGATCTGGCCGACGACGCCCAGCGGCTCGTGGATGTGGTACGCCACGGTGTCGCCGTCGATCTCGCCGATCGAGCCCTCCTGCGCGCGGATGGCGCCGGCGAAGTAGCGGAAGTGGTCGACGGCGAGGGCGAGGTCGGCGGCGATCGTCTCGCGGACCGGCTTGCCGTTGTCCCAGGTCTCGGCCACCGCGAGGTCCTCGAGGTTGGCCTCCATGCGGTCGGCGATCCTCAGCAGGACGTTGCTGCGCTCGGCCACGCTCGTGCGGCCCCATGCGTCGGCCGCGCCGTGGGCGGCGTCGAGGGCGAGCTCGATGTCCTCCGCCGTGCCGCGGGCGATCTCGGTGAACACCTGCCCGGTCACCGGCGTGACGTTCTCGAAGTAGCGCCCCTGCACCGGGGCCACCCACTGGCCGCCGATCCAGTTGTCGTAGCGGTCCTTGACGGTGACGTTGCTGCCCTCGGAACCGGGGCGTGCGTACACGGTCATCGCGATCTCCCTTGATCTCGTGCGATCCGCCTGCGTGACGGTTGCCGGAGACCGTAGGCAGCGCCACGCTGCAACGACGCTGCACCGCCACCCGGACCCCACCCTCGAGCCCCCCCCCCGCGCCCTCGCCCGAGTCCCAACTTTCCCGCCTGATGCCGGAACCTTCGGTGAGGCACCCCGAACTTCGGGGTGCCTCACCGAAGGTTCCAATGCCATGGACGGCGCCTGCCGGGGGTGGGCTCGGCGGAGGGTCCGCCGACGGCAGGAGCGGCGTCTGACCGATGACCGCGGGTCAGGGACCGAGGAGGCGGGCGACCTCGGCCTCCGCGACCTGCCTCAGCGGTGAGGTGGGAGGGAGCACCTCGGCCTGCCGCTCCCACATCTCCAGATCGGTTGCGCCCCAGCGCGAGCGGGTCCAGCCGACCATGAGGTCACCCTCCCCCGAGCGGAGGACGGCCGTCCGCACCTGCGCCTCGAGGACGTCGCGGAGCTCGACGACCTCCGGCGCCTCCGAGCCGGGCAGGAGCGGACCCTTGTACGCCTGGAGCGCCTCACGCACCCGCCCGGTGGCGATGTGCGCGGCGACGCTGCGCCAGTCGGACTCGGTCTCGGCGACGACGCGGTAGGGGCGCGACGCGAGGACGTCCGGCCCGAGGAGGGTGCGCAGCCGCGTCATCTCGGCCCGCAGGGTCGAGGCGTTGACCCGCCCGGGATAGACGCGCGCCTCCAGCTCCTCCGCCGTGAGGCCGGACGGCTGCTCGAGCAGCGCGACGAGGATCTCGCTGTGCCGGCGGCTCAGCCGGTGGGTGCGGCCCCCGACCTCCGCCACGGCCTCCGGCAGCCCCAGCCCGCGCACGCGGAGCACCCCGGTGGCGTCGGGGAGGTCGGTGGAGCCGGGCGCCGCCAGGGTCGTGCCGGTGAGGGCGAGCCGCGCGAGCTCGGACTCGGCCATCCGGGCGGCCGCGCGGATCATCGCCAGGCTCTGCGGCGAGGACACGTCCGGGCCGCCGGTGATGTCGACGACGCCCAGGACGCGCGAGGTCGTCGGGTCGTGGATCGGCGCGGCGGCGCAGCTCCACGGGTGGACGAGCCGGTTGTAGTGCTCGGTCGCGCGCACGGCGACCGGCTCGTCGAGGTGCAGCGCCATCCCCGGGGCGTTCGTGCCGGCGCCGGGCTCGCTCCACACCGACCCCTCGACGAAGTTGATCGACTCGGCCCTGCGCAGCACGCTCGGCGGGCCACAGACCCAGAGGAGGTGACCCTCGGCGTCACCCACGGCCATGACCGAGTCGCAGTCGACGGCGGCTCGGCCGAGGACGTCGTAGAGGAGCGGGAAGACGTGCGACAGGGCGTGCGCCGCGCGGTAGTCGACGAGGTGCGCGCGGTCGAGGGCAACGGGGGCCAGGTGGCCTTCGGGGTCGACGCCGGCGGCCGAGGACCGCAGCCACGACTCCGCGACGACCGAGCGGATGCCGCCCCCCGTCACCGACGTCGTGGCCGTCGCCGACCGGGCGGCGTGCGCGTGGTCCCGGTGCCCGGCGCGCGGGTCCGGGCGTCCCGATGCGCCGCCGGTCATGCGGACCAGTAGACGGAGGTCGGCGCCCTCACGCAAGGCGCCGTTCGCTGCGCGGCGCCCAGCGGTCGCGTCCGCACGCCGAGTGGTTAGCCCGGTCGAGTGGCCACGACACGCTGATGCGGCGGCCGCTCCATCAGCGTGTCGCGGCCACTCGACCCCGGAAGACGGCGTCGACCTCGGGGATGTGGGCCCGGTAGCCGGCGAGCAGCTCGCGGGCGACGGTGACCGAGTCGACGAGCGGGTGCAGCGCGAACGCCTCGACGGCCCGGTCCGGCGAGCCGGTGAGGGCGGCCTCGATGACGAGCCGCTCGACGGCCTTGACCTGCTGGACGAGCCCGAGCCGGTGGCCCGTGAGCGGCGTGACCGGCAGCGGCCTCGGGCCACCGGCGTCGACGGCGCAGGGGACCTCGACGACCGCGTCGTCCGGGAGCCCGGGCAGCACGCCGCCGTTGCGCACGTCGAGGACCAGCGTGGCCGGCTCCCCGCGGGCGATGGCCGCCATGAGGGCGAGCGCGACGCCCTCGTAGCCGCCGCCCTCGACGTCCTCCTCGGGGCGCTCCTCATCGCCCCGCGCCTCGGCCATGTAGGTGGCGTTGCGCTGGAGCCGGACCCGGTCCCACTCGCCGAAGGGGTGCTCCACGGCGGTGACCCGCTGGTAGAAGTCGCGCTGCTGGGCGAGGAGGTACTCGCCGCGGGTCCGGGGGGCGGCCGTGGCCGAGCGGACCGCGTCGCGCGTGAAGTAGTAGTAGTAGAGGTACTCGTTCGGGATGGCCCCCAGGGTCCGCACCCAGTCGGCGCCGAGGAGGTGCGCCTCCTCCATCGACCCGAGCAGCAGGTCGTCGGCGAGGAGGTCGGGGAGGACGTCGCGCCCCTCGTGGTGCAGGCCCTGGAGCCACCCGAGGTGGTTCAGGCCCGCATAGTCGACGGTGGTGTCGGCGGGGTCGAGCCCCAACGAACGGGCAGCCCTGCGCGCCAAGGCTGTCGGGCTGTCGCAGATACCCACGACGCGGTTGCCGAGGACCCCCTGCATCGCCTCGGTGATCATCCCGGCCGGGTTGGTGAAGTTGATGACCCACGCGTGCGGGGCCAGTGCCCGGACCCGCTCGGCGACCCGGACCGCGACGGGCACGGTGCGCAGCCCGAACGACAGGCCGCCGGGCCCGGTCGTCTCCTGGCCGAGGAGCCCGAGGTCGAGGGCCACCCGCTCGTCGGCCGTCCTCCCCTCGAGCCCCCCGACACGGATCGCGCTGAAGACGAAGTCGGCGCCGTCGAGCGCCTCGTCGAGGGAGGACGTGGCCACGACCCGCGGCGGATCCGGCTGTCCCGCAGCCTGGTCGGCCAGGACCCGCTCGATGGCGGCGAGCCGGGCGGCATCGACGTCGTGCAGCCGCACCTCGTCGACGCGTCGCTCGTGGGTGTCACCGAGCAGGGCGCCGTACACGAGGGGGGTCCGGAAGCCGCCGCCGCCCAGGATCGCCAGCCTCATCGGCGGCGACCCACCGTCGGCACCACCGCGGCAACGACCTCCATGGCTCGCCAGCGTAGCCGCGGACCGGTGACGGACGCCCCGCCCACAGGGCATGCTGTGGCAGACGCCGACCGACGACGGAGGTGAGGACGGTGCCCGGCCAGGCCTTCGACCCACTCGCCGACGTCCGGCACGACGGCGACCCCGACCTCGACCTGTTCGTCTGGGGCACGGTCTTCCTCGACATCATCCTCACGGGGCTCGACCGGCTCCCCGACGGCGGCCAGGAGGTCTGGGCCGAGGGAATGGGCTCGTGCCCGGGCGGCATCGCCAACCTCGCCGTGGCCGCCCGCCGCCTCGGCCTGCGGACCTCCCTCGCCGCGGCGTTCGGTGACGACGCGTACGGCGACTTCTGCTGGGAGACCCTCGCCGACGAGGAGCACGTCGACCTCTCCCGCTCCCGACGCTTCACCGGCTGGCACTCGCCCGTCACCGTCTCGCTGGCCGTGGCGCGCGACCGCGGGATGGTCAGCCACGGCCACCCGTCCCCCCTCGACGCCACCGAGCTCATCGGCGAGCCGCCGTCCGCCCGCGCCGTCATGGCCGAGCTCGCCCCGGACCGGCCGCTCATCGGCACCGACGCGCCGACGTGGGTCGAGAAGGCACGGGCCGCGGGATCGCTCGTCGTCGCCGACGTCGGCTGGGACCCCTCGGGCGCCTGGCCGCGCGACGTCCTCGACCAGCTCGCGGTCTGCGACGCCTTCCTCCCCAACGCCGTCGAGGCGATGGCGTACACCCGCACCTCGTCGCCGGCCGACGCGCTCTACGCCCTCGCCGACCTCGTGCCCCTGGCGGTCGTCACGAACGGCGAGGAGGGCGCCCTCGCCATCGACGCGACGACGGGTGAGGAGGCCACCGTGCCCGCGCTGCGGGTCGAGGCCCTCGACCCCACCGGGGCGGGTGACGTGTTCAGCGCCGCCATCGTCGTCGGGACCCTCGCGGGATGGCCCCTCCACCAGCGGCTGTCGTTCGCGGCGCTGTGCTCCGCCCTCGCGGTGCAGCACTTCGGCGGCTCCCTCGCCGCTCCCGGCTGGGGCGACATCGCCGACTGGTGGCAGCACCAGCGGGTCGCCACCACGGACGACGCCTACCACCGCTCGATCCGGCGCCGGTTCGGCTTCCTCGACGACCTCGTCCGCGACGTCCCGGCCGGGCTGGGGCGACGCGCGACGGCGACGATCGCCCGCCACGTCGACGTCGAGGGGTTCGACGCAGGCTGACCTACCGCCCCTCGAGGGCGTCGAGGATGCGCCGCTCGCGCTCTGCCGACCAGTTCGGCGGGTCGGTGACGGCGACCCACGCGCGCAGGTGGGCCTCGCTGGAGTACTTGTGCCCGAACCCGTCCGGCACCGAGTCGGCCCCCGGCATGTCGAGGAGGACCTGCCACATCGTCACGACGGGGAACCATCCCATCCGCTCGGACACGTCGGGCCCGCGCTCGCTGTCGGAGAGCCACTCCGGCCGCTCGAAGGCGAGGTCGCTCGAGAAGAACGTCACCGGGTCGGAGGCGTGCTGCAGGTAGGCGACCCGCGTCGGCCCCCACGGCCCGGGCGTCCGTTCCGCGCCGCCGTGCTCGTCGAGGAACCGCACCGTCCGGCCTTGCTCGTACACGGGAAGGGCTGCGGGAGAACCCTCGTCGCGTTCCAGGGTGAGCCGGTCGTGGAGCTCGTTGACGAAGGGGGGCCCCACCATCAGCGCGCCGTCGATCGAGGCACCGAGGATGTTGACGGAGGACAGCACGCCCTCGACACCCTTCGACCCCAGCGAGAGCCCGTAGAGGTAGAGGGCCGGCCGCTCGGCCTCCGGCAGCGTGGCCCAGTGGTCACGCACCGTCTCGAACACGACGCGGGAGGTCTCGACCACCTCCTCCTGGTCGGCGAGCAGCGAGATCCAGCTGGGCAGGTACGAGTACTGGACCCCGGCGATGGCCGTGTCGCCGTTCCAGGCGTACTCGATGGTGTTCGTCGCCCGCCGGTCGAGGTAGCCCATGCCCGTCGTCGTCGCGACGACGAGGACACGGCGCTCGAACGCGCCGGTCCGCTTGAGCTCGGCGAGGACGAGGTCGGCCCGGCCCTGCGGCGTCTGCGCGCTCTGCAGCCCGGCGTAGACCCGGATCGGCACCTTGGCGCCCACCCCGTTGACCGCCTCCAGGTTCGCCACGCTCGGCCCGCCCCGGACGAAGACGCGCCCGTAGCGGCCGAGGTCCTCCCACCGGGTCAGCGACTCGGCGGTGCCGGAGCGCTCGGGCACCGACGGGCGCACCGACCCGTGGGTGCCGATGGTGTCCTGCGGCGCGAACACCGCGTTGGCGCCGGCGAAGAAGCCGCGGACGATGACGCCGGTCCACAGTCCCCAGAACAGGGCGACGACGAGGCCCACCCCGATGACGCGCGACAGCCGAGGCGGCAGCCGCCGACCGAACCACCCGACCGAGGCCCGGGCCAGCTGGCGGATGCTGCGCCCGATGAGGAGCAGGGCGGTCGCGAGCAGGACGGTGACGAGGACGACGACGGGCCAGATCGTCGCGGACGTCGGCTCCATCCCGAAGGTGCGACGCAGCTCGTTCTGCCAGCCGACGAGCCGCCACGCGTTGAGGACCGCACCGAGGAGACCGAGCCCGACGAGGACGGCCGTCGCGCCCGTGCGGACCCGTCCGCGCAGCCCCGGGATGCCGAGGTAGTCCCAGACGGCCTGCGCGCTCGCCCCGAAGCCGTACCCGACGGCGACCGTGACCCCCGAGACGACGCCCTGCTGCCAGGCGGCGCGCGGCAGCAGCGAGGGGACGAGGCTCGCCGCGAACGCCCACGTCGCGCAGGTGAGCCCGACGCCGCTGAGCGCACGGTCGAACACGCGCTCGGCGCGACCGAGCACGGGCAGCCACGTGCTCGCCCGGACACGGGCGGTGGCCGACTCGACGAAGGCGACGGTCACGGCAGGCCCCTCACGGCTGCTCGGGCGGGTCGGGACGGCAGTCGTCGGAGGCCGCGGTCCCGGATGCCGACGCGGCATCCGTGCCACTGTAGGACGCCACCCCCGGGTCGCCCGAGGCTTTTCGGGGTGCGGTCAGGGGGAGCTCGGGGTGCACCCCGGCGTCCTGCGGGCGGGCCCCCGTGGTGGACGGTGGCCCCGGGCCCCGGGCCCCGGGCGCCGCCGGGGTGAGAGGGTGGCCCCGGAGGTGGTGGCATGACCGACGAGGTCGAGGTGACGCGCAACGACGACGAGGGCCGCTTCGAGGCCCGGGTCGACGGGGCCCTCGCGGGCTTCGCTGCCTTCCACGAGACCCAGCACGTCATCGTGTTCACCCACACCGAGGTCGACCCCGCCTTCGAGGGTCGGGGGGTCGGCGCCGCGCTGGCGCGTGGTGCGCTCGACGCCGTGCGGGCGCAGGGCACCCACGAGGTCAAGCCCCTCTGCCCGTTCATCCGGGCCTGGATCCAGCGTCATCCCGAGTACCAGGACCTCGTCCACCACCCCGGCCCGCCGGAGCCCGTGGGCTGACGAGTCATTCGTCGGCGGCGGGTGACGAGCCGGGCCCCTCGACCGTCACCCCGGTGAGCGCCCGTCATCCGCGGCGGCCGCCGTCACCGAACCGAAGGAGCCCGCCATGCACCTGAGCCTCTTCGGGGTCGGGGGTCGCGTGCGAGGCTGAGGGGGTGAGCAGCGACGGCGTCCGGGTCCTCGTCATCTCCGACACCCACGTGCCGCACCGGGCTCGCGACCTCCCGGACGCGGTCTGGGCGGAGGTCGACCGCGCCGACCTCGTCGTCCACGCGGGCGACTGGGTCGACATCGGCCTCCTCGACACCCTCGGGGCACGCAGCCGGCGGCTGCTCGCGTGCTGGGGCAACAACGACGGGCCGGCCCTCCGCGCGCGGCTGCCCGAGGTCGCGAGGGCGACGGTCGAGGGCGTGCGGGTGTCCGTCGTCCACGAGACGGGACCGAAGGACCGGCGGGGCGAGCGGATGCGTGCGCTGTACCCCGACACCGACCTGCTCGTGTTCGGGCACAGCCACATCCCGTGGGACACCACCCACGCCGGCCTGCGGCTGCTCAACCCCGGCTCGCCCACCGACCGGCGGCGCGAGCCGCACTGCACCTACCTCACGCTGCGGCTGGCGGGCGGCCTCGTCGAGGACGTCGTCCTCCACCGCCTTCCGCCGCGCACCTGACCACCCGGGGAGGACGGAGCCGGTCGCCGCGCACCGTGTGGTGCGTGGCGACCGGCTCCTGGGTGTCTGCCCGGTCCCACCGGCCGTCGGGCCGGTGGCTGTGCTCGCCGGCGGTCAGGCCGGCGCGTCGGCGAAGCGCAGGTACGGCTTCACCTCGTCGACGTTCTTGAAGCGCTCCCGCGCGTCGTCGGTGGCGATGGTCGGCGCGACGATGACGCGCTCGCCCGGCGTCCACTCGACGGGCGTGGAGATGGGGTTGCGGTCGGTCGCCTGGAGGGCGTCGAGGGCGCGGAGGATCTCGGCGAAGTTGCGGCCCACCGACTTCGGGTACGTGATGGTGAGGCGCACCTTGTTGTTCGGGTCGATGAGGAAGACCGAACGCACCGTGGAGGTGTCGCCCTCGCCGGGGTGGATCATGTCGTAGGCCTGCGAGACGGCGCGGTCCTGGTCGCCGATGATCGGGAACTCGACGGCGGTGCCGCCGACCTCGGCGATGTCGGGGATCCACTTCGCGTGGTCCTCGACCGAGTCGACCGACACGGCGATCGGCTTGGCGTTGCGGGCCGCGAACTCGCCCGAGAGCGCCGCGGTGCGGCCCAGCTCGGTCGTGCAGACCGGGGTGAAGTCGGCGGGGTGCGAGAAGAGGACGGCCCAGGAGCCGTCCTTCCACGCGTGGAAGTCGATGGGCCCGGCCGTCGTGTCGGCGGTGAAGTCCGGGGCGGTGTCGCCGAGACGGATGCTCATGGATCACTCCTCGTTTGGATAACGGTTAGTTGACGTTATCGAAGGGAGTCACGCCGCGTCTCGCCCTGCCCGCATCGTGGGCACGACGCTAGCCGGGGCCGGCCGGGTCCGGGGCGCCGTCTCGCCCTCCGGCCCCGCGACGGGCACCGAACCTCCGGCGGGACGCCCGATATCGGGGGTCCCGGCGGAGGTTCGGTGGCCGGCCTCGGTGCGTCGGGATGCGCGAGCGCCCCAACCCCGGGCGGGGTCCGGCGCGTTCACCTCTCGTGAGGACGACCGCCGCCGCCGCGCTGGGCCTGCTCCTGCTCACCGGATGCGCCACCCGGGGACCGGAGGACGCCACACCGGGGCGCGCCGCGTCCTCGGCCACGGCGCCGACCTCGGGCCCGACCTCGAGCCCGGCCCCCGACCCGGTGCAGGCGTGCGTGCGCCAGGTGACCTACTGGGTCGGGGAGTCGCTGCGCGCCGCGCCGGACCAGGGCTTCGACTACCAGCACATGGGCCTGTCGGGCGCGACGTACGGGGTGGTCCGCAGCCTCACCGCCGAGGCGCGGGCCGCCACCGGCGACGTCGACGCCCTCGTCGCGCGGCGGTCACTGGAGGAGTGCCGCACCCTCCGGGGGTCCGGGTCGACCGCGGGCTCGGACCCCGGCACCGGGTGGCCCTGACCGGCCCCTACCAGTCGGCGCCGGAGCAGTGCGCGTGGTCGCGCGACTCGACCTGGATCGTCGCGTGCGCGATGCCGAACCGCTCGCGGAGCAGCTCGGTCGCGAGCGCGAGGACGGCGGAGGACGCCCGCTCGTCGGCGACGAGGTGGACCGTCGCGACGTTCATCCCCGACGTCAGCGTCCAGACGTGGAGGTCGTGGACGTCGGTGACGCCGTCGAGCGCGGTGAGCGCCCCGACGAGGTCGGTCGGCTCCATCCCCCGGGGGGCGTGCTGCCCGAGCACGGCGAGCACCTCGCGGCCCAGCAGCACGGCTCGCACCGCCACGAACACCGCGATGGCGAGCGCGACCACGGTGTCCCACAGCACGTTCCCCGTGGAGGCGACGAGGACGCCGGCGACGACGACACCCACGGACCCGAGCGTGTCGGCGACGACCTCGAGGTAGGCGCCCCTGACGTTCAGGCTCTCCGACGCCCCGCCGCGCAGCAGGGCGAGGGCGACGAGGTTGACGACGAGGCCCACCGCCCCCACGGCGACCATCGCGCCGGACGCGACCTCCGGGTCCGCGGCCCCGAACCGCGCCACGGCCTCGACGACGACGTACACCGACACCACGAGCATGAGGACGACGGCCAACCCCGACGCGAACACCTCGGCCCGGTAGGAGCCGAAGGTCCGGCGGCCGCTCGGGTCGGGCCGGGTGGCGAGGCGCGTCGCGACGAGCGCGGCCGTGAGGGTCGCGACGTCGGCGGCCATGTGCCCCGCGTCCGAGAGCAGGGCGAGCGACCCCGAGACCAGGCCCGCGAGGAGCTCGGCGACGAAGAACGCGCCCACGAGGACGACGGCGACCAGGAGCCGCCAGCGGTGCCGTCCCCCGGCGTGCTCGGCGACGTGACCGTGACCGTGCCCCATGACCACCTCTCCTCGGACGGCGGGTCCGCCCTCAGGGTAGGTCAGGGTCCGTTCACCTCTCGTCACCCCGGCCGTCGGTGCCGTCGGTGAGGATGGGGCGATGAGTACTCCAGAGCAGGTCCGTCGGGTCCACCAGCTGCGGGTCGTCGTCGAGGCGGCCGACTACGACGAGGCGGTGCGGTTCTACCGCGACGTCCTCGGGATGCCGGAGGCGATGGCGTTCGCCGAGGGTGGCGACGACCGCGTCGCCATCCTCGAGGCCGGCCGCGCCACCCTCGAGATCGCCAACCCGACCCACAAGCGCGTCATCGACGAGGTCGAGGCCGGGGGGCGCCCCAGCCCGCGCATCCGCCTCGCGTTCGAGGTCGACGACTCGGCGGCGGCGACCGATGCCGCCGTGGAGGCAGGTGCCGGCCTCGTGGCGGCCCCCGTCCTCACCCCCTGGCTGAGCCTGAACTCCCGCCTCGACGCACCCGCCGACCTCCAGATCACCCTCTTCCAGGAGACCGTGAGTGGCGAGGAGCGTTCGTGGACAGCGGGTTTCGGTACCGACGACACCCGCTGAGGGCAGTTCGCAGCGCCGCCCAGACACGCCGACGGAGGGGCTCCCCGACGCGACGTCAGGGACGCAGGCTGCCGCGCCCCCGGTGAGGAGGACGCGGCGGCCGTCGTGCGGTGCGTCAGTCGCAGCAGATGTTGTAGCCGCGACCCATCCAGAACGACGTCGGGTTCGGGTTGGTGAGGTTCGGGTCGCCGACGCTCGTCGCCGCGCCCGTTGCCCGGCCGGGGCGCATCTCGACGTGGGTGTGCGCCGCACCCGAGCTCGAGACCCCGCGCCAGTCCTCGACACCGATTCGCTGACCCTTGGCGATCGACTGCCCGACCGACAGGGCCGCGGGGTCGAGGTGGAGGTAGACCAGCGTCTTGTCCAGGCCGGCGTCGTAGATCGCCAGCTGCGACAGGCCACCCGACCCCCGGGCGCCCTGGGTGACGCGGGTGACGGTGCCGCCGATCATCGCGTACACCGGGGCGCCGATGCCGCGGGCCATGTCGGTCCCCTCGTGGCGACCGGAGGTGGTGAGGTAGCCGTCGAAGTAGGCGGTGATCCGCCCGCTCGCCTTGTACAGGCCGGTCGTCATCCGGCTGTTCGAGGCGTTCCCGACGACGTGGCCGGCGTTCCGGTTCTTGATCGTCGACTTCAGGTTCACCTTCGACCCGCTGAGGACCGCGTCGATGGAGCCGGCCCACCCGCTCTTGGAGAAGACGGTGACGGCGGCCGCCTCGCGGTTCCAGACCGAGGCGGCATTGTTCTTGACGCACAGGCCGCGACCGCTACCGGCGGTCCGGAACGTCACGCAGCCCGTCCCGGTCCCGTAGTCCTTGACGCTGCCCCCGAGGTCGACCATCGACCCGGTGTGGTTGCTGTTGTAGTACAGACAGAACTCCCCGGTCTCGCACACCCCGTTCTGCGAGGTGGCGGCCTGGGCCGCGGGGGACGCGGCCAGCGCCATCCCCGTCACCACGGCGCCGACCCCGGCCAGCGCGGCCTTCCTGACGTCCATGCGGATCCCTCCCGTTCCTGAGGCGAAGACCCCCTCCGCCGCGCCGCATCCTTCCGGCGCCGAGGGCCCGGCGGAATGGGGAGCACTCCCCGCGGGGCAGGTCGCGGCCCCGGGGTCGCCCCTCAGGCGTGGTCGCGCAGGTACCGGCCGAAGTGGGGCACGGTGAAGGCGATGCGGCCGCGCTCGCCGCTGTAGATGAGCCCCTTCTTCAGCAGGGCGTCGCGGGCGGGCGAGAGCGACTGCGGCTTGCGGTCCAGGTGCGCGGCGACGTCGGCGGTGGGGACGGCCTCACCCTCGTCGCCGAGCCCGACGGCGACCTCGGCCATCGCCCGCAGGTACTCGCGCTCACCCGGCGTCGCCCGCTCGTACCGGGAGCCGAAGAACCCGACCGCGAGCTCGGCATCGGCCTCCGGGGCGGCGACCGCGACGTCATCGGGGGTGATCGGTGAACCAGGAGCCCTGTCCCACACCGCCTTTCCGTAGGCCTGGATGAAGTAGGGGTAGCCTCCCGTGGCCTCGTACATCGCCTCGAGGGCCTCGTGGGAGTAGGTGGCGCCCTCCTCCTCGGCCGGCACCACGAGAGCCGCGTCCGCGGCGGACCGGTCGAGCCGGTCGATGCGCGAGTAGCGGAACAGCCTCTCCGAGTACGACTTCGACGCCGAGAGGACCGCCGGCAGGTGCGGGAGGCCGGCCCCGACGACGATGAGGGGCAGCCCCGACTGGGAGATCTCGTGGCACGCGGCGCACAGTGCGGAGACGTCGTCCGGGCCGAGGTCCTGCATCTCGTCGACGAAGACGGCGATGCCGCGCCCGGTGTCGGACGCCATGCCCCCGAGGTCGGACAGCAGCTCGACGAGGTCGATCTCGATGTCGCCGGAGTCGGCCCGCCCCTGGACCGCCGGCACGGTGATGCCCGGGTTCCAGCGGTCGCGCAGCTTCGTCGCGGTGCGCGCTCGCCCGGTGCCGCCCTCCGACTCGCGCTGGGCGAAGGCCCGCACGACGCCGAGGGCGTGGTCGCCCGCGCCGCCCGCGGGCCCCAGCTCGCGGACGGCCTGGTGCACCGCCGACGACAGCGGCCGGCGCAGGCTCTGGTCGGGACGCGCCTCGAGCTTGCCGGTGCCCCACCCGGCGCGCACGGCCGACGACCGGAGGGCGTTGAGCAGCACCGTCTTGCCCACACCGCGCAGCCCGGTGAGCACGATCGAGCGCTCGGGACGTCCTCGGGCCACCCGCTCGAGGACGACGTCGAAGGCGTCGAGCTGCTCGTCGCGCCCTGCGAGCTCGGGGGGCCGCTGGCCGGCGCCGGGGGCGTAGGGGTTCCGGATCGGGTCCACGATCGCAGCGTATGGGCCTCTCTAGCGGATTCCCGAGACATCGCGATAGAGCCCGATCGCGTGTCGCGGTGGCGGCGGTCTGCGCCGGCACCGGGGCCCGCGTCCGCGCCGGTCGAGGTGACAGGAGACCGGATCCGGGATCGGGTCCACCTCGACTCGTCGGCTGCAGGGAGGCCTCCTGCGCGCGTCTTCGCGATTCGCTGGACGACCCGAAACGTCGACATCCTCGGGCTCGTCCACCGACCTCGGCGACCTCGCTAGCGTGGTGGCGTGCTGGAGGCCGCGTGGTGGGGGTTCGTCGGAGGGGTCTCCCTCCTGCTCGGCGCGCTCGTCGGGGCGTTCCTGCCGGTGCCGCGCCGCGTCATCGGCGTCGTCATGGCCTTCGGCGCCGGGGTGCTCGTCAGCGCCGTCGCGTTCGAGCTCACCGAGGAGGCGTACCGCGTCGCGGGGGGCCCGACCGCCGCGCTGGGCCTCGTCGCGGGGTCGCTGGCGTTCTTCGCCGGCGACTGGGCGATCGACCGCCGGGGCGGCCACCGCCGCAAGAGCCCCGTCCACGGCGGGATCCGCCGCGACCGAGCGGGAGACGGCGCGACGACCCCCGCCGATGCGGCCGGCGGGGCCGGCGGGGCCGGGGCCGGTGCGGCGTCCTCGGCGCTCGCGCTCGTCCTCGGCGCACTCCTCGACGGCATCCCCGAGTCGGCCGCCATCGGCATCAGCCTGCTCGGCGGCGACGGAGTGGGTGTGGCGATGGTGGCCGCCGTGTTCCTCTCCAACGTCCCGGAGTCGATGTCGGCGACGACCGGGCTCAGGGCGTCGGGACGCTCGACGCCCTGGATCCTCGGCCTGTGGACCTCGGTCGTCGTCGCGTCGTTGCTCGCCGCGGTCGCGGGGTACGCCCTGCTCGGCGAGGCGTCCGGCGCGACGGTCGGCGTGATCCAGACCTTCGCGGCGGGCGCCATCCTCACGATGCTCGCCGACACGATGGTCCCCGAGGCCACCGAGCACGCAGGGCGGGTCGTGGGCCTGTTCACCGTGCTCGGGTTCGCCGTCGCGTTCCTCCTCGGCGCCGCCGGCTGAGGAGGGCCGGCCACCCGGCTCACCGCCAGGCGGCGGCGATCGCGGCGATGTGCCGGTGGTCGGTCCCGCAGCAGCCCCCGAGGACGGTGAGGGCGGGCAGCCGCTCGCGCAGGGCGAGGTACTGGGCGGCGAGCTCGTCCGGGTCGCCCTCGTCGAGCTCCTCCGCCTCGTCGAGCTCGGCGTGGCTGAGGCGCGAGGCGTTCGCCCGCACCCCGCGGATGCGGTCGGTCCAGGCGGAGCCGGTCTCGAGGACGTCCTCGAAGTGGGTGGGGTGCGCACAGTTGACCATGAAGTAGGCGGCGCCCGAACCGGTGCGCGCGTCGACCTCCTCGACCGCCTCGCGCAGCGGCTGGCCGCTCGGGAGCCGGCCGTCGGTCTCGACCGTGAAGGAGATGACGACCGGGACACCCGCCTCCTGCGCCGCCCGGACGACCCCGACCGCCTCGTCGGCGGACGTCATCGTGATGGCCGTGACGAGGTCGGCAGCGGTCGCGGCGAAGGTGTCGACCTGGACGGCGTGGTACGCCGCGGCCTCCTCGGCGCTCATCGCGGTGTCGACGACGTAGCCGTCGCCGCGCGGTCCGACGCACCCCGAGATGACGACGGGCGGGGCGTCGGGCCCCTGGAGGTCGCGCAGCTCCTCGAGGAGGGCGACGGCGCGGCGGTTGAGCTCGGCCAGCTGCCGGGTGTCGTGGCCGAGCCGGTGGGCCCAGTCGGGGCTGGCGCGCCAGGTCGGCGTCTCGAGGACGATGCCCAGGCCCCGCTGCCGCGCGACGGCGAGGTAGGGCTCGAAGTAGCGCCGCAGCGCGTCCTCACCGCCGTCGCGGGTCAGGAGGTCGTAGGCGGCGAAGAACGGCAGGTCGAGGCCGTCGTGGAAGATCAGCGTCGTCTCGATGCCCCCGTCCGTGAGGAAGGGCTCGGGGCCCAGCTGGGGCAGCGACTCTCGGTGACGCGCACCGGACGAGGCGTTCATGCGGTCCTCCAGACCCTCGCGCCGCCTGTGCGGCGGCGAGCGGTACGACGGTAGGACCTGACCGGCGCCCCGGCCAAGGGTGCGGGGCGAGCCCCGAGGTCAGGGCACCTCGGGCGTGCCGCCCGCGGCCTCCATCGGCTTGCCCGCGGCGTGCCAGGCGCGCATGCCACCGGAGAGGTTCGCGACCTCGTATCCCTGCTGCGCGAGCCACGGCATGACCCGCTGGACCCGCCCGCCGGAGCGGCAGGTGATGACGAGCGGCTCGTCGCGGTCGAGGAAGGGCGCGAGCTCGTCGACCCGGGCGGGCAGCTCGGACATCGGGATGTGGACGGCGGCCGGCGCGTGGCCACGGTCCCACTCGTCCTGCTCGCGGATGTCGAGGACCACGGCGTCGTCGGGCAGGTCGGTGACGGGGACGTCGGGGTAGGCGCTCATGGGTCCATTCTCGCAAAGCCCGGCTGCCGGCCGGCGCCGAGCCCGGGCGCACCACCGCTGCCTCCGCGCGACCGTGGGTGAGATCGTCGCCCCGCCGACGCCGTTGACCCACGTCGGCGGGAGGGCGGCCGAGCCCCTCGGGTGGGGCCTACTTGAGGAACTTGCTGGTGCGGCGGTCGGCGAGCGGCTTGCCACCGGTCTGGCAGGTCGCGCAGTACTGGAGGGAGGAGTCGGCGAAGGAGACCTCGCGCACGACGTCGCCGCACTCCGGGCAGGTCTGGCCGGTGCGGCCGTGCACCCGCATCCCGGCACGCTTGGCGTCCTTGAGCTCCTTCGCGGGCTTCCCGCTGGCCGCCGTGACCGCGCCGGTGAGCGTGGCCCGCAGCGCCGTGTAGAGCCGCTCGACCTCCTCGGCGTCGAGCGTCGCGGCGAGGGCGAACGGCGAGAGCTTGGCGACGTGGAGCACCTCGTCGGAGTACGCGTTGCCCACCCCCGCGATGATCGACTGGTCGCGCAGCATCCCCTTGACCTGCATCCGGTGCGACGCGGCGATGGCGGCGAACACCTCGAGGGTGAAGTCGTCGGTCAGCGGGTCGGGGCCGAGGGAGGCGATGCCGGGGACGAGCCCGGGGTCGCCGACGACGTACGCCGCGAGGCTCTTCTTCGTCCCGGCCTCCGTGAGGTCGAACCCCGACGCGTCGTCGAACCGCACGCGCAGCGCGATCGGCGACTTCCCGGGCCGGAGCACCGTGGCCGGCATCGCGTCCGACCAGCGCAACCAGCCGGCGCGGGCCAGGTGGAAGACGAGGTGCGTCCCGCCGCAGTCGAGGTCGAGGAACTTGCCGTGCCGGGCCACCCCGTCGACCGGGGCGCCGACGAGCGCCTGGGGAGGCGGGGTGAAGGTCTTGAGCACCGAGATCGACCCGAGCTCGACGCCCGTGACGACGAGCCCCTCGGTGCGCTCGCGCAGGAACTCGACGAGGGCCTGCACCTCGGGCAGCTCGGGCATGCCCGCGACGCTACCGGTCGTCGCCGTCATCCGGGAGGACGGACGCGGGCTCGACGGGTCTCCCTCCGGACCATCGCACCGGGCCTGGTGAACCGCACGGGAAAGGTCCCGGTGCGACCCGAAAGGTTCCGGCACCAGGCGGGAGAGTTGGGACGAGGGGTCAGGCGGCGCGGCCGGGCATCCGCTCGGACTCGGCCGGCCAGCCCCGCGCAGCGAGCACGGGCCGCAGGGCACCCTCGACCTCCGGCGTCGCGAACGCCCGCCGCAGCGCGCCTTCCGTGAGGACGTGGGCGAGCGCCGCCATCACCATCGACTGGTCGAGGACGAGGTGGCGGCCCGCGGTGCGCCGCGACCGGAGGCCGATGACGTCGACGAACCCGCCCGGCCCGTAGCACCCGAGCGACTCCAGCCGGGACAGGCAGGACGTGGCGGCCGCGGGGTCGTGGAGCAGCGCCATCGCTGCAGCGTGCGGGGTGACGACGGGGTCGTCGTCGAGCGCGCTCGGGTACCCGGGCACCGTCCAGGCGACCGGTGCGACGCCCCACTCGGAGTAGCCCTCCCCGGGCTTGGCCGCGGGTGACCAGCCCCACGCGCCCCACCCGTGCTCCGCCGCCCAGTCCCGCTGCGCCGCAACGGTCTCCGGGTGGTTGCGGGCCCACAGGTCCGGTGACCACTCCTCCTCGGGGACGAGCAGGTCCGGCATCAGGGCCTCGAACATCGAGCCGCCGAAGGTCGGCACGACGTCGCGACCGCGGTAGGAGACGAGCGGGGTCGACAGGGCGGCGTAGTGCTCGGGAGGCACCTGGCCGGCGACGATGCCCACGTACGAGGCGATCCGGGGCTCGGAGTTGAGCAGGTCGTAGTGGTGAGGCGTGTGGTGCACGGCTGGACCACCGGTGTACGACGCGAGGACGGTCGGCTGACCGGGGTCCTGCGACCAGAACCCGCCGCGCAGCCGCCCGCCCGGTCCCGGTGGCCCGGCCTCCGGGTCGTGGAAGGCGGCGAAGTCCATCCGCAGCCGCAGCGCTCGGGCCTCGGCGGCGAGCGCGGGCACGGCCCCCTCGACGACGAGCAGCCCGGCGGCGAGCCACCCGTTGTCGACGCTCGACATGAACGGCACGACGGGCGAGCCGTCGACGAAGGTGCGCAGGAGGTCGCCGGTCGCCTCGTCGTACCAGTTGGCAAGCTGTCCCGAGCCGTCGTGGCGCTCGATGCCGTCGAGGGTGGACAGCACTGCGGCACATCGCTGTCGGCACTCGTCGGCCTGGACGAAGCCGAGCTCGCGGGCAGCGACGGTGCTCCACAGCAGGCCGCCGATGTTCGTCGGCGAGGTGTACCGGGAGCGGGTCGCGGGGTCGAGGCGGTCGTCGACCCAGTCGGCGGGAAGCCCGGTGCGCTCGTCGGTCATCGCGTCCAGGGAGCGCCACGTGTCACCCGCCCACCGGGTCAGCAGGGCGGCGTCAGGCACCGGCGCTCTCCTGGGGAGGGGTCGGGAGGGAGGGTCCGTCCCAGGCGCAGCCGCAGGAGCCGCGCAGGACGATCCGGGTCGGGATGACGAGCGGCTCCACGTCCTCGGTGCGGCCCTCGATCCGCTCGTGGAGGCGGATGGCGGCCCAGCGCCCGAGTGCGCGGGTCGGCTGCTGCGCCGTCGTCAGGCCCGGCGCCATGAAGCGCGAGGTCATGATGTCGTCGAAGCCCGTGACGGCGAGGTCCTCGGGGACGCGCACCCCGCGGCGGGCGAGCTGGGCCATGACGGAGAGGGCGAGCTCGTCGTTGGCGCACATCAGCGCGTCGACCGGCTCGGTCATCGCGAGGATCCGGTCGACGGCCTCGGGGCCCGACTCCTCCTCCGGGTGCACGCGGACCGGCGGCCCGGCCTCCATGAGCTTGCGCCTGCGCAGCGCGGAGACGAACCCCTCGTAGCGGCCGGCGAAGTCGTGGGAGTCCTCGACGAGCCCGACGAAGAGCAGGTGACGGCGGCCGTGGCCGACGAGGTGGCTCGTCAGCTCGGCGGCGCTGCGCTCGTTCTCGATGAGGACCGCGTCGCAGCCCTCGACGGGGTCGCGGGCGATGAGGACGGTCGGCGTGCCGCGGCTGATCGAGCGGACCGTCGCGTCGGCGACCGTGGCGGTCGCGACGACGAGCCCGTCGACCCGCTGGAGCATCGTCCTCAGCTGGTCCTCGATGTCGACCGGTCCGCCGGCGAGCGCGACGACGACGGACTGCCCGTACTGCGCGGCCGTCCCCTCGAACCCGGTGAGCAGGTCGGAGAAGTACGGGCCGTGGAGCCCGGGGAGGACGAGGCCGTGGGTCTGGTGGCGCGGCACGTCGACCGGTCGCGAGGAGCGCAGCGGCACGTAGTCGAGCTCCTCGACGGCGCGCAGCACCTTGCGCCGCGTCATCGGCGAGGCGGGGGTGGACCCCTTGAGCACCCGCGACACCGTGGCGATCGAGACGCCCGCCCGTTCGGCGACCGTGTAGATCGTCACGGGCCGGTCGTCGTCGACCGCGGCCACCCGTCCTCCCTCCGTCGGGGCCCACCCTGCCGAACGCGCGGGCGGAAGGCCAGCCGGGGGTGCGGTCGGTGGACGGGCGTGGACGAGCGTCACGCGAACGGGTTCGGCACGGCCTCGAGGAGTCGCTTGGTGTAGTCGTCGCCGGGGGAGCGGATGAGGTCGAGGGTCGGCCCGCGCTCGACGACGCGGCCCTCGTGGAGGACGAGCACCTCGTCGGAGAGCATCCGTGCGCTCAGCAGGTCGTGGGTGATGTAGAGGATGCCCATGTCGCGCTCCCGCACGAGCGACCCGAGCAGCTCGAGCACCTCCGCGCGGATCGACACGTCCAGGCTCGAGATCGGCTCGTCGGCGACGACGATCTCGGGCTCGACGGCGAGCGCCCGCGCGATGACGACCCGCTGGCGCTGCCCGCCCGAGAGCTCGTGCGGGTACCGGTTGACGAACCGGTCGGTCGGGGTGAGCGCCACCGTCTCGAGCAGCTCGCGGACGCGCTCCCTCAGCGGCTCGCCCTTGAGCCCCTGGTAGTTGACGAGCGGCCGCTCCAACGCCTGCCCGATCCGCTTCGTCGGGTTGAGCGAGGAGTACGGGTCCTGGAAGACCATCTGGACGTGGCTGCGGTAGCGGCGCAACGACCGGCCACGGAAGCCGGCCACCTCCTCGTCGCCCTCCGGGCCGTGGAAGAGGATCCGTCCCTGCGTCGGCCTGTCGACGCCGGTGATCATCCGGGCGAGCGTCGACTTGCCCGACCCGCTCTGGCCGACGAGTGCGGTGACCTCACCGCGACGCAGCGTGAAGTCGACGCCCTCGACGGCGGTCGTGCGCTCCACGGAGAAGCCGCGGCGCCGCTCGTACACCTTGGTGACGCCCTCGACGGTGAGCAGCGGCGGACGGCCGAGTGCCCGCACCGACTCGTCGGCCGTCTTGACGAACTCGGGCCCGGCGAAGTGGCGCGTCGGCTCGCCGACGTCGGCGGTGTCCGGGCCGGCCTGCTCCGCCCCGCGCTGGATCCGGGCGACGTGGCAGGCGACCTCGCCGCCGGAGAGCGGCAGGAACGCGGGGGTCACGGTCTCGCAGCGGGCGATCCGCTCCGGGCAGCGGGGCGCGAACACGCAGCCCTCGACCCCGCGGCTGAGGTCGGGCAGCCGCCCGGGGATGTAGGTGATCCGCACCTCCTCGGCGCGCGGGTCGCTGTACGACCCGAGCAGCCCCTTCGTGTAGGGGTGCAGGGGGTCGACGAGGAGGTCCTTGGTCGCGCGCTCCTCGACGATCCGGCCGGCGTACATGACGAGGATCCGGTCGGAGAGGTCGAGGACGGTGCCGATGTCGTGGCTGATGAACAGCACCGCGAAGCCCTTCTCCTCCTGCAGGCGCCGCACGTTCTCGAGGATCGAGTGCTGGACGACGACGTCGAGGCCGGTGGTCGGCTCGTCGAGGACGACGAGCTTCGGCTCGAGCGCGAGGGCGAGGGCGAGGTTGACCCGCTGCTTCATCCCGCCGGACAGCTCGTGCGGGAAGGCCTTCATGAACTTCCGGTCGATCATCACCATGTCGAACAGCTCGCCGATGCGGGCCTCGAGCGCGTCGCCGCGCAGGCCCGAGTGCTCCTCGAGGACGTCGGCGAACTGCGCCTCCACGCGCACGACCGGGTTGAGCGAGTTCATGCTGCCCTGGAACACGGTCGACAGGTCGCGCCAGCGCATGGGGCGCAGCTCGTCCTCCTCGAGGTGGGTGATGTCCCGGCCGCCGAAGGTGATCGTGCCCTCGGAGATCCGCGCGGGCCGGTCGAGCAGCCGCAGCAGGGCGTTGCCGAGCGTCGTCTTGCCCGACCCGGACTCGCCGATGAGGCCGACGAACTCGCCGGGGCGGATCGACAGCGAGACGTCGGAGACCGCCGTCACGGCGCGGTGGGCCTTCGGCTCGTAGCGGACCGAGAGGTCGCGGACGTCGAGGATCGGGGTCGCCATCGGTCAGTCCTCCCTCAGGTGGGGGTTGCTCAGCAGGTCGACCCCGAAGTTGAGGAACGACATCGCGGTGATGAGGACGGCCAGGACCAGACCCGGCGCGAAGACCCAGATGAACAGGCCCTGCGCGATCGCCCCCTGGGCGTCGGCCTGGTAGAGCATGGTGCCCCAGGAGACCTGGCGGGAGTCGCCGAGGCCGAGGACCGCCAGGCCCGCCTCCGCCCCGATCGCCCCGGTCGCCGCGCCGACGAAGCCGGCGGCGACCAGCGAGGTCATGTTGGGCATGATCTCGCGGAAGACGATCCGGAACGTGCCCTCGCCGGAGAACTTGGCGGCGGTGACGAAGTCGCGGTTGCGCAGCGTGATGATCTGCGCCCTCTTCCCGCGCGCCGCACCGGCCCACGACGTGATGGCGATGACGGCCACGATGAGCCCGACGCCGCGGGTCTCCGCGTAGGCGACGAGGGTGATGATGAGCGGCAGCACGGGGATGACGAGGGCGACGTTGGTGAGGAAGGTCAGCCCGTCGTCGAGCAGCGTCCCCTCGGCGTAGCCGGAGATCATGCCGATGAGCAGTGCGAAGACCGTGGCGAGCAGGCCACCGAACAGCCCGACGAGCAGCGAGACGCGCGTGCCGTGGATGAGCTGGGAGGCGATGTCCTGGCCGTTGGTCGTCGTGCCCAGCCAGTTCTCGGCGCTCGGCCCGGCGAGGGGGACGAAGTCGGAGTTGCTCGGGTCGTGCGGGGCGAGCAGCGGGGCGAAGATCGCGACGAGCGCGTAGACCGCGACGATGACGATCCCGACGCGGGCCTTCCTGCTGCTCCAGACGACCTGCCACCAGGTGGCGGGCGCCTGCGCGTCGCTGACCTCCTCGACGGCGGCCGAGGCCAGGCCCTGGGTGGGGTCGCCGACCCGCATCGGGTCGGAGGCGGGGGTGGTGGTCACGACTCGCTCCTTCGCGCGCGGGGGTCGAGGACGCCGTACAGCAGGTCGGCGACGAGGTTGGCCACGAGGACGCCCACCGTCGTGAGGAGCATCAGCGTCTGCAGCAGGGGGTAGTCCTTGGCGCCGACCGCCTCGCCCATGAGGCGCCCGAGGCCGGGGTAGTCGAAGACGGTCTCGACGAGGATGGCGCCGGCGAGGACGCTGCCGAGGGCGAGGGCGAAGCCGGTGACGCTGGGCAGCAGGGCGTTGCGCGCCGCGTACCGCAGGGCGACGCGGCGGTCGGGCAGGCCCTTGGCCCGCGCGAGGCGGATGTAGTCCTCGCCGAGGTTCATGATCATCGTGTTGCGCATCCCGAGCACCCAGCCGACGGGCGCGACGATGAGCAGCGACAGCGCCGGGAGGACCGAGTGCGTCAGCGCCTCCTGGATGAAGGGGCCGTTGAACCCCGGTGTCGCCGCGGAGTACCCACCCGACGTCGGCAGCCACCCGAGGGTGTAGCCGAAGACGTAGAGCAGGAGCAGCGCGATCCAGAACGGCTGGAGGGTGCCGAGGAACGTCGAGCCGAGGGTGATGACGGAGTCGAGCCGCCCGTTGCGGCGCCACGCGGCGTAGGTGCCGAGGACGATGCCGATGACGAACGCGAGCACCTGGGTGACGACGACGAGGACGACCGTCCACCAGATCGCCTGGCCGATGACCTCGCTCACCGGGAACGGGTAGTAGGTGTAGCTGAGGCCGAAGTCGCCCCGCGTGAGGTCGGCGAGGTAGGCGGTGTACTGCTCCCACAGCGAACCGTCAGGGGTGCCGAGCATCGCCCGCATGGCCTGCACCTGCGCGGGGTCGAGGGCGTTGTCCTTGCCGGAGAGCCGTCGCACCATGAGCTCCGCCGGGTCCCCGGGCTGGATCCTGGGGATGAGGAAGTTCAAGGTGACGACGGCCCAGAGGGTGGCGAGGAAGAAGCCCACCTTTCGGGCGAAGTACTTCATGGTGCTCTCCGTCCTGGTCGTCGGCTCGTGCCGGGGCGTGGGTCGCACGCCCCGGCACGGGCTCAGTCCGTCACTTCGGCGCGGTCAGCCGCGTGAGGACGAGGAGCCGGTCGTCCGACGGGTTCGCGTACGGGTCCTCCTCGCTCGGCCAGCCGGTCGCCTTGTCGGTGCGGTAGATGAGGCGGGTGGGCGCGTAGATGAGCGAGGTCACCGGGTACTGCGTCATCATCACGTCGACGAGCTTGCCGACCTCGGCGCGCTGGGTCTCCTCGTCGGTGGCCGCACCGAGCGCGGCCACGGTGGCGTCGACGGTCGGGTCGGAGAAGCGGCCGACGTTGGGCAGGATCTCCTTCTCGGTCGGGACCTGCTTGCTCGACAGCTTGGCGCCGATGTTCCGGGCGAGCTCGCAGCCACCGTGCAGGTACTCGAGGAGGACCTGGAACTCGCCGGTCTTCTTCTGGTCGTCGATCGCCTCGGGGGCGGACGCGGTGACCTTCGTCGCCACGCCGACCTCGTTGAGGCCCTTGGCGACGACGTCGGCGATGGCCTGGTAGTCGATCCAGCCGGCCTGCACCGAGAAGTTCACGGCCAGCGGCGACCCGTCGGGGAGGGTGCGCTTGCCGTCGGCGCCCTTGGCGTACCCGGCGGCGTCGAGCAGCTGTCCGGCCTTGGCGGTGTCGTAGGGGAGGACGGTCTCCTTGCCCTGGTACTGGTCCGGGAGGAGCTTGTCCATCGAGGGCAGCTTGAGGCCGGTCTGGCTCGCCGGCTTCATGACCCCGTAGGTGGCCTTCGTCGACATGGCCTCCTTGTCCATGGCGTACGAGATCGCCTCGCGGAACTTCGGGTCGTCGAACGGCTTCTTCTCGAGGTTGCCGGTGAGGACGGTCATCCCGTTCGGCGCGTAGTAGAACTTGTTCGTCTTCGGGTCGGCCGAGACGAAGGTCTTCTCGGGGTTCGGGATCTCACCCCAGTAGGCGTCCAGCTCGCCGGCGCGGAGCTTGAGGGCGGCCTGGGAGGCGTCGTACTGGCCCTCCTGGACGATCTTGTTCACCTTGACCTTGTCGGCCTGCCAGTAGTCCGGGCGGCGGTCGAGGACGAGGCGGCGGCCGTTGAACGAACCGAGCGCGTACGGGCCCGTCGACACGGGCTTCTTGTCGATGTACTTGGTGGGGTCGCCGACCTTGGAGTACACGTGCTCGGGGAGCATCTTCTGCTTGATGATCTCGTCGTACTTCGCGGCAGCGTTGCCGGAGAACGACATCGTCACCGTGTTGCCCTCGGCGGTGACGGAGGTCGCAGGGGCGCCGAACGTCTCGCTCCACACGCCGGCCTTGTCCATGCCCGGGTACTGCTTGGCGAGGTTGAAGGTGAAGGCGACGTCCTTCGCGGTGAACGGCTTGCCGTCGCTCCACTTCACCCCGTCGCGCACCTCGATGACGAGGGTCTTGTCATCGCTCCACTCGGCCTTCGTCGCGAGCCAGGGGGTCTCCTCGCACGACAGGCCGTTCTTGATGATGAGCGGCTCGTAGAGCCAGAACGTCGTCAACGGGTTCGGGGAGTAGGGGTTGAAGTTCCCGAGCCCACCGACCGCGCCCTGGACCTCGGCGGGGAAGGTCAGCTGGGCCACCGTGCCCCCGGCGCCCGTTGCGGAGCCGCCGTCGGTCGTGCCACCTCCCCCCGAGCACGCGGCGAGGGCGAGGCTCGCGAGCAGGCCGCCGGCGGCGGCGAGGGACGTCGATCGAGTCAGCATCGTTGCAGACCTCCTGAGGCGGGTTGACGGGCGCCAACGTAGGTGCCCGGGAGGCTCCTGCGGGGTCTGTGGAACCATGAAACTACTTTCATTGGACACCACTGTTTTCATTTGTTTTCAAGGGTTTTCGCGGTGCACTGGCTCTCCGCCCGCTGGTAGGACAGGGGACGTGCACGAGATGACGACGGTCCAGGTCCCGGCGCCGAGGCCCCGGGTCGACAGCGCCCAGGGGCTCACGGCGGAGTTCACGACGAACGGGTCACCCGCCCGCTTCGAGGCCTTCGGGCAGAGCCTGCTGCTCTACCCGGCGCGCGAGATGGAGCCCGGCCCGGCCGGCCTCTTCCTGCGCATCCTCGAGCGCGACCGGGTGAGCTGGACCCCGCTCCTCGGCCCGGCCTCGCAGGGGGTCGTCACCGCCGGCGGGAGCACCGTCCGGGTCAGCGGCTCGTGGTCCGGCCTGGAGTGGGCGGCCACCTTCCGCACCGGTTCCGACCGCACCGTCGAGGGGGCGCCCGCGACCGGTGCCCACGCCTCGTGGCGCTGGGACGTCGAGGTCGAGAACACCGGCGACCGCGAGCTCGTGGTCGACGTCGTGCACACCCACGACCCGGCCCTCGCCCCGCCGGGGGCCGTCGCCACCAACGAGTACTACGTCGCCCAGTACCTCGACGTCTCCCCCCTCGCCACCTCGCGCGGCACCGCCCTCGCCGTCCGCCAGAACATGCCGGGCGCCTCGGTGCCGTGGCTCGTCATCGGGGCGCTGCGCCACGGGTCGGGGTGGGCCACCGACGCGCTCCAGGTCGTCGAGCGCACCCCGGAGGGCACCCGCTGGTGCGGCCTCGACCGGCCGACGCTGCCCTCGACGCGGCTCCAGCACGAGCACACCCTCGTCGTCCTCCAGGACGAACCCGCCCCACTGGCGCCCGGGGCGACGCACCGCACCGGCTTCGCCGGTGTCGTCGTCGCCGACCACCCGGACGCGACCGGCCCGGAGGACGCCCGGTGGCTCGCCCTGGCCGTCGCCGAGACCGCACCGACGGGTGGCGACGAGGACCTTCCCGCCGGTGGCTCGCCCGTCGTGCCCACCCTGCTCGCCGGGTCCCCGACGCTCGACTCGCGCCCGCTGACCACCGACGAGCTCGCCTCCCTCGGCCTCGCCCCCGCCGGTGACGTCGAGGCCTCCCCGGGCGGCGAGCCGTGGGCGTGGTCCGCCGCCGACGGGCACGTCGTGCTCGCGGCCAAGGAGCTGGCGGTGCTCCGCCCGCACGGGCACCTGCTGCGCACCGGCGCAAGCCTCGAGCCCGACCCCGGCGACCTCACGACGACCGTGTGGATGGACGGCACCTTCCTCTCCCAGGTCACCCGCGGGCACGTCGGGCGCGACCCGCTGCTGACCGGTCGGCGGTCCTACGTCGGCCTCCACCGCGCCCACGGCGCGCGCGTCCTCGTCGGCACCGACGACGGCTGGCGCCTGCTCGGCACCCCCTCGGCGTGGCGTGTCGGCCTCGACGGGTGCACGTGGGTCTACGCGAGCGGAGACCTCGTCCTCGAGGTGTCGACGACGGCCCCGGCCGACCGCCACGAGCTGACGCTCGCCGTGCGGGTGCGCCGCGGCACCCCCCGCGCCCTCCTCGTCGCCCTCGCGACGGCGGGTGAGCAGGACACCGTCGCCGACGGATCCACCGCCCTGACCGTCGGTGGTGCCGACAGGTGGCGGGTCGGCTGGGACGGCGCGCCGACCACCGTCGGGGACGACGCCGTGCTTCACGCCGACCGGCTCCCGCGCGACCCCTCCTGGGTCACCCTCTCGGTCGACCCGACCCGGGTCTGGACGATGCAGCTGACAGCCCTCGCCGACGCCGCAGGCACCGCACCGGCGACCCGAACCCCGTTCTGGGACAGTGCGGCCCGCACCCTCGACCTCACCGCCGCGAACGCGCCCGCCGACCGCACCGCACTCCTCGAGCCCATCCGCGGGGCGCTGCCGTGGTTCGCCCACGACGCCCTCGTCCACTACCTCTCTCCGCGCGGCCTCGAGCAGTACACCGGCGGCGGCTGGGGGACGCGCGACGTGTGCCAGGGTCCGGTCGGCCTCCTCACCGCGCTCGACCGCCAGGACGTCGTCCGCGGGCTCCTGGGCCGGGTCTTCCGGGCCCAGAACGCGCGCGGTGACTGGCCGCAGGCCTTCGAGTTCCTGCCACCGCTGCCCACCGCCGGGCAGGCCGACTCCCACGGCGACGTCGTGTTCTGGCCCCTCCTCGCGACCGGTGACCACCTCCTCACGAGCGGTGCGGCCGACCTGCTCGACGTCGTGGTCCCGCTCGTCGACGACGACGGCCTCACCGAGCCGCTGCCGGTCGCCGACCACCTCGCCCGCGCGCTCGACCGCATCGAGGCCGGGACCGTCGCGGGCAGCCCCCTGCCCGCCTACGGCCACGGCGACTGGAACGACTCGCTGCAGCCCGCCGACCGGCACCTCGCCGAGAACCTCGTCTCGGTGTGGACCTCGGTGCTCCAGACCCAGGCACTGCGCACCCTCGCCGCCGGCCTGCGCGCCGTCGACGCCGAGCCGGAGCTGCGCGAGCGGGCCGCGGCCCTCGCCGACGCGACCGAGGACGCCATCCACCGCGAGCTGCTCGTCGACGACGTGCTGCCCGGGTACGTCCTCCACGGCGACGACGGCACCCGCGAGCCGCTCGTCCACCCGCGTGACGACCGCACCGGGCTCACCTACGGTGTGCTGCCGTGGATCCACGCGATCAGCGCCGACCTGCTCACCTCGGAGCAGGCCGAGCACCACCTCGCGCTCATCGACGAACACCTCCTCGGGCCCGACGGCGCCCGGCTGTTCGACCGGCCGGTGGCCTACACCGGGGGACCCATGGCGGTGTTCCAGCGGGCCGAGGCCAGCACCTTCTGGGGGCGCGAGATCGGCCTCATGTACGTCCACGCACACCTGCGGTACGCCGAGGCGCTGGCCCGCGTCGGCCACGGCGAGCGGCTGCTGCGCGCCCTCGCGCAGGCGACCCCACGGGGCGCGGTCGACCTCGTCGACCCCGCGCGACCACGCCAGTCGACCACCTACTTCTCGTCCTCCGACGCCGCGTTCGCCGACCGCGCCGAGGCGTCCGAGCGGTACGCCGACCTCATGGCGGGCGAGGTGCCGATCGAGGGCGGCTGGCGGGTCTACTCCTCGGGGCCGGGCCTGTTCCTCCGGCTCGTCGTCGAGGCGTTCCTCGGCGTGCGCCGCCGGGGCGCCCGCGTCGAGCTCGACCCGGTCGTCGACCCGGCGGTCGGCGAGCTGCACGCCACCGTCCCCTTCGACGGCGGCACGCTCGACGTCCTCGTCCGCCCCGGCGGGACCGGCCACGGCGTCACCCGCGTCTCGACCCGCTTCGGCCACCTCGCGACGACCCCGCTCGACAACCCCTACCGCCACGGCGGGGTGTCGGTCGACCTCGCGGACCTGCGGGCCGCGGTGGCCGCCCGGACCCCGGCCGACGGCCGCCCCGACGTCGTCGTCGAGACCCGTTGACGATGCCGGAGCCCGCCCGACGTCCGTGGCTCGACGCCACCCTCGGGGTGGAGGAACGCGTCGAGGCCCTGCTCGCCGCGATGACCCTCGAGGAGAAGGTCGGCCAGACCCACCAGGTCGCCAACCTCACGCCGGAGGACGTCGCCGCCATCCGCGCGGGCGGGGTCTCCTCCAGCCTCTTCGCGTCCGGCGCCCACGCCGGGAACGAGCGCGACGAGGGCGTCCTCGTCACGAACATCGACGCCGTCCAGCGGGTCGCCGTCGAGGAGAGCCGCCTCGGCGTCCCCCTGCTCTTCGGTCGCGACGTCATCCACGGCCACCGCACGGTCTTCCCGATCCCGCTGGGGGTCGCCGCGTCGTTCGACGCCCCGCTGGCCGAGGAGTCCGCACGCATCGCCGCCGAGGAGGCGACGCTCGAGGGGGTCGCCTGGACGTTCGCGCCGATGATGGACATCTCGGAGGAGCCGCGATGGGGGCGGGTCGCCGAGTCGCTCGGCGAGCAGCCGGTCCTCGCCGGTCGGCTCGCGGCGGCCCTGGTCCGCGGCTTCCAGGGCGAGGACGTGGCCGACCGGCGCCGCCTCGCCTCGTGCGCCAAGCACTTCGTCGGCTACGGCCTGTCGGCCGGTGGCCGCGACTACGACACCGTGACCGTCGGTGAGAACACCCTGCGCAACCTCCACCTGCGCCCCTTCAAGGCGGCGGTCGAAGCGGGCGTCACGACGGTCATGGCGTCCTTCAACGACGTCGACGGCACGCCGGTGCACGCCCACCGCCGGCTCCTGCGGGACGTCCTCAAGGGCGAGTGGGGCTTCGACGGCGTCGTCGTGGCCGACTGGAACGGCGTCGGGCAGCTGGTCCGCCAGGGCGTCGCGGGCGATCTGCGGGAGGCCGCCCGGCGCGCCATCGAGGCCGGTGTCGACCTCGACATGTGCGGGGGCGCGTACACCGCGCACCTCGCCGACCTCGTCCGTTCCGGGGAGGTCGACGAGGCGCTGCTCGACGACGCGGTGCGCCGTGTCCTGCGGCTGAAGCTCCGGCTCGGCCTCTTCGAGCACCCGTACGCCGGCGACCTCGAGGGCTCGCCGGCCCCGACCGCCGCCACCCGCGCCCTCGCGCTGCGAGCCGCGGAGGCCGCGCACGTCCTCGTCCACAACGACGGGGTCCTGCCACTCGGCGGGCACTCGGGCCGCGTCCTCGTCACCGGCCCGTTCGTCGACGACGGCGACGCCCTCCTCGGCACGTGGGTCCTCGACGGCCTCGGCGAGGAGGTCGTGACGCCCGCTGACGCCCTCCGGGCACGGTTCCAGGAGGCCGAGGGGGTGCGGCACGGCGAGCGCCTCGACGTCATCGACGGTCGGTTCAGCGACCAGGTGCTCGAGGTCGCCCGGCGGGCCGACACCGCCGTGATGCTCCTCGGCGAGCACCGGGGCCGCTCGGGGGAGGACCGCTGCGTCACCGACATCGGCCTGCCCCCGGGCCAGCTCGACGTGCTGCGGCACGTCGCCGCGTTGGGGAAGCCCCTCGTCGCGGTCGTCTACACCGGGCGACCGCTGGACCTCACCGAGGTGCTCGACCTCGCCTCGGCGGTCGTCGTCGTGTGGCACCCGGGGATCGAGGCCGGCACGGCGCTCGCCCGCGTCCTCACCGGTGACGTCGAGCCCCACGGCCGCCTCCCGATGACGTTCCCGCTGTCGACGGGGCACGTCCCGACGAGCACCCACCAGAGGCCGACCGGCCGACCGATCCCCGTGGAGCGCGACCGGTGGGAGGGGCGGTAC
Organism: Oryzobacter faecalis; assembly: GCF_046764005.1. Taxonomy (NCBI): domain Bacteria; kingdom Bacillati; phylum Actinomycetota; class Actinomycetes; order Micrococcales; family Intrasporangiaceae; genus Oryzobacter; species Oryzobacter faecalis. The sequence goes on from NZ_JBKOFW010000002.1 coordinate 175,576, forward strand.
CTCGACGCGCTGACGCACCCGCGGCTGCCCTTCGGGCGCGGGCTGTCGTACACGACGCTCGAGTACGGCGACCCCGTCCTGTCCTCGCCGATGCTGTCGCGCGGGGGCGGCACGGCCTCGGTGACCGTCCGTGTCACGAACACCGGCCCGCGACCCTGCCGCGAGGTCGTCCAGCTCTACGCGCACGACCCGGTCGCCGACGTCACCCGCCCCGAGGTCGAGCTCGTCGACTGGCGCGCGGTCGACCTCGCCGCCGGGGAGTCCGCGGAGGTCGAGCTCGCCGTCACGGCGGCTGACTTCGCGTACACGGGCAGCGACCTCACCGAACGCGTCGACACCGGGGAGGTCGTCCTCCTCACCGGCCCCGACGCCGCGACCCTGCGCCCCGTCAGCCTCCTCGTCACGCCCTGACCCGCCCCGGACGCCCGACCGACCGCACCACCCACCCCCTGCCCAGGAGACCCCCGTGATCGAGCTGACCCGCAAGCAGGTCGTCATCGACGGCACACCCCGCATCGTCATGGCGGGGGAGGTGCACTACTTCCGGGTGGCCCGCGAGGAGTGGGAGCAACGGCTCGACCTCGTCGTCGAGGCCGGCCTCACCGCCGTGGCCTCCTACATCCCGTGGGTGTACCACGAGCTCCCCGACGGCACGATCGACGTCAGCGGGACGACGCGACCCGAGCGCGACGTCGCGGCGTTCGTCGACCTGTGCGCCGACCGCGGGCTGATGTTCATCGCCCGACCGGGGCCGTTCGTCATGGCCGAGCTGAAGAACGAGGGCATCCCCTTCCGCGTCTACCGCGAGCACCCCGAGATCGTGCCGGGCGGCTGGGACGGCGTGCCGACCCCGTCGCGCACCGTCGACTACCTCGCTCCGGCCTTCCTCGAGGAGACGCGGCGCTGGTACGAGGCGATCCTCCCCGTGCTCGTGCCGCGGCTGCAGCCGAACGGCGGCAACGTCGTCATGGTCCAGCTCGACAACGAGGTCGGGATGCTCGCGTGGGTCACGAACTCGCCCGACCTCACCGACCACCTGCTCGAGCACTTCGCCCGTTGGGTCGACGTGAAGTACGGCGCCGCGCGGCCGTACCCGGCCGCCCCGGGCGGTGACGGCTGGGCGGAGGTCGTCCGATCCCCCTCCGAGGAGTGGGCCGGGCCGCTGCGCGTGGACCTCGGCGAGTTCATGCGCGAGCGGTTCGCCGACTACGTCGTCGCACTGCGGACGATGGCCGAGGACCTCGGGGTGCGCGGCGTGCCCTTCGCCATCAACATCCACGGCACGGAGGGCGGCAGCGGCACCCCCTTCCCCATCGGCATCAGCCAGCTCGTGCGGACCTACTCCGGGATCCCCGGGATGGTCTCGGGCAGCGACCACTACATGGGGGAGGCGACGCTGACGACGATGAGCGACCTCTACGTCATCAACGCGTTCATGGACGCCGTCCACGACGACGACCAGCCCCTCACCTCACTGGAGTTCGAGGCCGGCTCGGGCGACTACGGCGCCGGCGCGGAGATGCAGTACGACCCCTCGACCGCCGAGCTGAAGACCCGGCTCTGCCTCGCCCAGGGCAACCGGCTGGTCAACTACTACCTCTTCGCCGGCGGCATCAACCCGCCGCTCGACGAGGTCGTCGACGACGGCAACGACCGGCTCTCCTTCACGGGTGAGCGCCACGGGACGGCGGCCCCGGTCGGGCCCGAGGGCCAGCGCGGGTTCGCCTACGCGGCGACCGCCCGCACGGTGCACGCGGTCACCGCGAACGAGCCGTGGCTCGCGGTCATGGACGAGGAGCACGACGAGGTCGAGCTCGGCCTCGTCCTCGACGCCTACGCCACGGAGTACCACCATCCCGCGTCCGCGCTGATGACGGACGCCGTCACCGACCTGACCCAGCACCGCGGGGCCGGCCAGCGACGGGCCCTCGTGCGGTCGCTGCTCCTCGGCGGGTACCGGTTCGGCGCGGTGCACCTCGAGGAGCGTTCTCCCCGAGCCGGATCCGTCCTCGTGCTGGGAGCGGGACGCTACCTGGCCGCGGACGTCCAGCGCCGCGTCGTCGCCCACGCCGAGGCCGGCGGCCGCGTCCTCCTCCTGGGCCCGGTGCCGGAGCGGGACCTCGACGGGTCGCCCTGCCACGTCCTGGCCGACGCCCTCGACCTCGGCCACGGCGAGGTCGTCCGCGACAGCGGCCACTACTACCCGTCGGTGGTCGCCCACGGCTGGGCCGCGCCGTGGCCCGAGACGCGCGTCGGCTGGCGCCAGGAGCTGCGCCCGACCCGTGGCGACGTCGTCCTCACCGACGTGTACGGCACTGCCTGCGGTGTCGACGTCCCCCTCGGCGACGGTCGCGTCGTCCTCCTCGCGGCCGAGCTGCCCTCGAGCCGCGAGCTGTTCACGCGGGCCCTCACCGCTCTCGGCGCGACGGCCGGTGTCTCGACGTCGACGCCGTTCCCCGGCGTCATCACGACGACGACGGCATCGGCCGACGGGCAGCGCGCGCTCCACCTCATCAACGTCTCCGGGGCGGCCCTGCCCACCACCGTCACGCTCGACGGTGAGGAGCTCTTCGACGGGGCCGCCCTCCAGGTGCCGCCGCGGTCGGGGTTCGTCCTCCCGCTCGGGCTCGACGTCGCCGGGGTCCGCCTCCTCGGCGGGACCGGCGAGGTCGCGGGGGTCGAGGACGGGGCGATCCGGTTCCGGCCGTTCCTCGGCCTCGACGACGGCCCCGGGCACGTCGACATCGCGCCGGGAACGGTCGTCCTCCCCGGCGACGGCTACGAGGTGACGCCGTTCCCCGACGGCACCGTCCGGGTGACGCCTCTGGACGCGGCGGCCGAGCTCGTCGTCCGGGTGGACACGAGGTCCCCCCTCGTGGACCCGAACCCCGAGCCCGGACCGGAGCTCGTCATCGAGGCATCCCAGCGCGCCTGACCCCCGGCCTCCGTCGCGGGGCCCGGGGTCAGCGGTCGTCGGGGTCGGGCAGGAGGTACTCGGGCGGGTCGTCGATGGAGGTGACGATGCCCGAGGCGTGCCGGGCCAACGTCCGCACGGGGACGTCGTCGCCCCGCCAGACGCCCCGGACGAGGTCGGCCAGCCCGTAGCCGTCGGGAGCCCGGACGACCGGGACCTCGAGGTCCTCCGTCGGTGCCGGGTTGAGGTCGTCGTTGGCCAGGGGCACGCCGTGGGAGAGCACCTGCTGGCCCGGCGACAGCTCGCGGATGGCGATGGCCCGCACGTGGTCGGGCCGGCGGGAGGCGAACTCGGTGTACAGCCGCGGGTCGTGCTGCCCGTCGTCACCCACGAGCAGCCACTTCACGTGCGGCAGCTCGCGCGCGAGGCGGTGCAGCTGGGCGCGCTTGTGGTCCTGCCCGGACCGGAACCAGCCGGTGTTCGTCGGCCCCCAGTCGGTCATGAGGAGCGGGCCGGCCGGGTACCCGTTGCGCCGGAGGAAGCGGGTCAGGGCGGGCGCGGTGTTCCACGCGCCCGTGGAGAGGTAGACCACCGGGGCGTCGGGCCGCTCGGCCAGGAGCTCGCGGTACATCGTCGCCATCCCGGGGACCGGCTTGCGCGCGCCCTCGGACCGCACGAAGGTGTTCCAGCCGGCGATGAGGGGCCGTGGCAACGAGGTCGACAGCACGGTGTCGTCGATGTCGCTGATGATGCCGTGGGTCACGGTGGTGCCGACGACGAGGACCGGCACGTCGATCGTCTCGGCCCGAGGCGACCCGATATAGACCCGGTGCCAGCCCGGCGTCAGGCCGTGGCCGCGCACGGAGAGGTCGATGTAGCCACCGCGGTCGGTGCGCGTCGGGATGATCCGCTCGTTGACCCGCACGGTCACCGGCTCGTCGGCCGCCGGCGTCGCGACGAACGCCCGCCACCCCCGCGTCTCGAGCTCGACCGCCCGCAGGCGCGCTGCGTACGTGGGCTCCTCGGGCTCGTCCTCGGGGAGGCCGCGGGTCATGATCACGCGCCCGAAGATCCGCAGCTGGGTCGCGCTGCCGTACCCGGTGCACGGCACGACCCGGGTCATCCACCCGCGCGCAGCGAGCAGGCTCGCCTTCCGGGCGTGGTAGGCGTCCTCGAGGACTGCTGCGGCGTGCGGTCGCGGCATGAGCCGATGCTAGAGCAGCCTCACGGGCCCTCCGCCCCGGCCGGTGCGCTCACCCCCGTGACGATCTGCTGCGCGAGGACGCGGACCTTGACGTTGCGGTCCTGGGAGGTCTTGCGCAGCACCTCGAACGCCTCGTGCTCGGGCACGCCGCGCATCGCCATGATGACGCCCTTCGCCTGCTCGATGACGGCCCGGCTCGCCATCGCCTGCTCGAGCTGCCCGGCGAGGCGTCGGGCGCCGTCGAGGGCGGTCACGGCGACGAGGGCGTCGGCGCACCGCGACGCCGCCACCCGCACGAGCGCGGCGTCGAAGCCGTCGAAGGCGTGCGGCGCCCAGGCGTAGAGGTTCAGGGCACCGACGCACTCGGTGCCGCTGACGAGGGGGAGCGCGAGGAGGCTGCGCATCCCCTCCTCGCGGCACTCCTGGGCGAAGTGGGGCCACCGCCCGTCGTCGACGACGAGGTCGCCGACGTGGTTCTCGCGGCGGTGTCGCGCGGCGTCGAGGCAGGGCCCCTCGTCGAGGGCGTACTGGACGGCGTCGATCTCGAGGGTCTGCACCGTCGTGTAGGCGGCCGTGTGGGGGCGGTCGGCGCTGAGCACGGTGACGCCCACCTCGTCGCACCCGTCGATGTGCCGCCGCACCGCGTGGACGACGCGTTCGAGGTAGTCGGACACCTGCTCCATCGACTCGAGGACGCCGCCGAGGTCGCTCGTCAGGGCCGCGAGGACGCGGGCCGAGGGGTCGTCGGCGGAGTCCGCGAGCGGACCCCGCGGCGGGTCGGCGACGTGGTTCGACATCGAGTTCCTCCGGGTCATGTGTGCGAACCCGAGCGTAGCGAGCGGCGGCGCCGCGCCGAAGGCCGAACCTGCGACCATGTCGAGGGTGCCGAGACACCGCAAAGCCGCCCCCGAGGGGGCGGCTCGCTACGCCGCGTGGGAGGCCGCAGGCCTTCGGTGGCTCGCCGAGGCGGTGCCCGACGGTGGCGCCCGGGTCGTCGAGGTGCTCGATGTCGGCCCCGGGCACCTGGACCTGCGCAGGCTCGAGCCCGCGCCGGCCACGCCGGCGCTCGCCCGGGAGCTCGGCCGCGGGCTCGCCGTCACGCACCGCGCCCCCGCCCCCGCCTTCGGTTGCGGGCCGCCCGGCTGGGAGGGCGACGGCTGGCTCGGACCCACGAGCAAGCCCCTCCCGCTGCCCCTCGGGGCGTGGGAGTCGTGGGGCACCTTCCTCGCCGAGGCCCGCCTGGCCCCCCTCGTCCGCTCGGCCGCGACGACGGCAGCCTCGACCCCGGTGACGGTGCCGTCCTCGACCGCTTCGCCGCCACGGTGGCCTCCGGCGCCCTCGACACCGGTGACGCCCCCGCGCGCCTGCACGGCGACCTCTGGTCGGGCAACGTCGTCTGGACCGCCGGCGGCGCCGTGCTCATCGACCCCGCGGCGCACGGCGGCCACCGCGAGGCGGACCTCGCGATGCTCGCCCTCTTCGGCTGCCCCGGGCTCGAGGACGTCCTCGCCGGCTACGAGGAGGTCGCGCCCCTCGCCCCCGGGTGGCGCGAGCGGGTCGCCCTCCACCAGGTCCACCCCCTCCTGCTGCACGCCGTGCTGTTCGGCGGCGGGTACGCGCGTCAGGCGGTTCGCGCCGCGTCGCGGTACCTCTGACCGGCACACTGGGCCGGTGCTCCTCGACGCGTTCGGCTGCCGGTGGCGCCTCGACGTGTCCGGGCTCGGCCCCGACCTCGGGCCCCGGGTCGAGGAGCTGTGGTCCCGTGCGGCCGTGGCCGACGAGTCGGAGGACGGCGAGGACGGTTGCGCCGCACCGGTGTTCGTCGTCACGAGGGGGTCGCACCCGGGGCTGGTCGTCATCGACGGCGACGAGCAGGACGCCACGGACGACGAGGTGCCCTACGCCGTGTCGCGCGCACTGACCTTCGCCTCGATCGTCCGGCGCACGGGGGAGTGCCTCATGCTCCACGCGGCGGGGGTGGCGGCGGCGGACGGCTCGACCGTCGCCCTCGTCGCTGCGTCCGGCACCGGCAAGACGACCGCGGCCTCGCGGCTCGGGCGACGCCTCGGCTACGTCACCGACGAGACCGTGGCCGTCGAGGACGACCTGCGGGTGCGCGCGTACCCGAAGCCGCTGTCGGTCGTCGTCGACCCGACCGACCCGCACGGCAAGTCCGAGCACTCGCCCGACGAGCTGGGACTGCTCACGGCGCCCGCCGACCTCCGGCTCGTCGCCACCGTGGTCCTCGAGCGCACCGACGAGGTCGACGCCCCCGTCCTCGAGCCGTTCGCGCTCGTCGACGCCGCGACCCTCGTCCTCCCTCAGACGTCCGCACTGCCCAGCCTCGAGCGCCCGCTCGACCGGCTCGCCGAGGTGCTCGTCGCCGGCCACGGCCCGTGGCGGCTGCGCTACCGGGAGATCGAGGACTGCGCGACGATCGTGGCCGAGCTCGCCGCCGGGCGGACCCCCGGCGGGCTGCCCGAGAAGGTCGAGTGGCAGTGGCTCGCCGGCAGCGCCGACCCGGCCACCGCGGCCGCGAGGCAGCAGCCGCCCCCCGTGCCACCGCCCCCGGGCGTCTTCGTCCCGGACCTGGTCGTCGAGATCGACACGGTCGTCGTCCGGGCGCCCTACGACGACGCCCTCGTGTCCGACGGCGCGGTGCTCGTCCTCCAGGACGCCCTCCCGACGACCCTCCCGGGCCTGGCCGCCCGGGCCTGGCTCGCGGCGACCGAGCCGACGAGCGTCGCGCGGCTGGTCGAGGACGCCGAGGACGGCCTCGGTTCGCACCCGGAGGCCGAGCGCCTCGTCCTCGGGGCGGTGCGCTCGCTCGTCGAGGGCGGGCTGCTCCGCGCCCGCTGACCGGGGCCGGCGGGCCGGCCGGCCGGCAGCGCGCCGGGCGGTCGGGTCAGGGGCAGGCGCAGGGCACCGCGCCGCACCGCGGGCAGCCGGAGGCGTAGCGCTCGATGGCGGCGGTGAGGTCGACGTCGACCTGGTTGGCGAGCGAGGCCACCCACGCGAGGACGTCGGCGAACTCGTGCTCGCGCTCGGCGTGGCTGCCCTTGCGGACCGCCTGGGCCAGCTCGCCCACCTCCTCCGCGAGCCACGCCACGGTGCTCGGGACCCCCCGCGCCCGGTCGCGCTCGCCGTACGTGCGCTCGATGACGTCCTGGAGTCGGGCGAGGTCCATGGCGGGAACCTACCGGCCGCGCCGTCGGTGCCCTCAGTTCAGGCCGGCGCCACCGACCGGCGGGGGCGTGGGCACCGCGCCGAACCGTCCGATGATGGCGGCCTCGCGGCGCAGCAGCGCGAGGACGGTGCGCAGCCGGGTCGCGGCGTCCGGGCCGTCGAGGACCCGCTGGCGGTCCGAGGCGTCGAGCACCATCCGCTCGACGACCCGGTAGGCCACCTGGGTCGCCGCCGCTTCGACCGGCTCGGCCACGGCACCGAGCCGGTCGAGGTAGGCGGCGTGCTCGGCGAGCACGACCTCGGCGAGCCGCCCGACCTCGGGGTCGTCGGCCCGGGGCTCGTCGAGCCACGTGACCTCGCCGGTCGTGAACGGGGTGCCCGCTGCCTCGTCGAGCCCGTCGAGCCGGAAGCGCCGCACCCCGGTCGCGACGAGGTGGACGACCGTGCCGACGGGGCTCTCCGCGAGCGCCATCGCGTCGACGCGGGCCTCGCAGCCGATCCCCTCGAGGTCGGCGACGGCGTCGGGCCCGACCTCGTGACCGGTGCGGATGTGCACGACGCCGAAGCGCCGGTCGTCCTCCTCCTGCTCCGCGAGCCGCCGTGCGAGGTCGAGGTAGCGCGGCTCGAACAGCTGGAGCGGCAGCCGCGCGCCGGGCAGGAGGACCGTGCCGAGCGGGAAGAGGGGCAGCGACACCATGGGCCACTGTAGGCACCGGTCGGCAGCACACGCCCCGCACGGCACCTTCGTGGTCGAAGGTCCAGGGCCGCGGCCTTCCACGCGAACGTGGGTGAAGATCGTCGGTGGGCCGACGATCTTCACCCACGTTCGCCCGAGGGGAGGGCGGGGCAGGGCGGGGCAGGGCGGTGGTGGCCGCGGGGCGCCGATTGAGGGGATGTCGGCCTCGCCCCGTACAGTGGTCGGCAACGACCCGCCATCTGCCTCGGGTCGCCGAACGTCTGATGTCGATGCCACGCGACCCCCCATGGGCCGGTCGCGGCGCCGAGGCCCCAGAGCCCGCCCGGCAGAACATCCCGTCGTCGCCGACGCAGCCGTCCGCGACGCCCACCTCAGCTACGGAGCTCCTCCTTGTCCAGCACCACCTTCGGCGCGCTCGGCGTGCCCACGTCCCTCGTCGAGGTCCTCGCCGCCGGCGGGATCACGACCCCCACCCCCATCCAGACGGCCACGCTGCCGGACTCCCTCGCCGGCCGTGACGTCCTCGGCCGCGGGCGCACCGGGTCCGGCAAGACCGTCGCGTTCGTCCTCCCGCTCCTGTCGCGCCTCGCGGCGAGCCGCACTCCGCGCACCGCCCGCCGGCCGCGCGCCCTCGTCCTCGCCCCGACCCGCGAGCTCGTGACCCAGATCGACGCCGCGATGGCGCCGCTCGCCGCGCGCCTCGGCCTCACGACCCGCACCGTCTTCGGTGGTGTCGGCCAGAACCCGCAGGTCTCCGCACTGCGCCGCGGGGTCGACGTCGTCGTGGCCTGCCCGGGCCGCCTCGAGGACCTCATCCGCCAGGGTCACGTGTCGCTCGACGCCGTCGAGGTCACCGTCATCGACGAGGCCGACCACATGGCTGACCTCGGCTTCCTCCCGCAGGTTCGGCGCCTCCTCGACGCCACCCCCCGCCGGGGCCAGCGGATGCTGTTCTCGGCGACCCTCGACGCCGGCATCGGCGTCATCGCCAACCGCTACCTCCAGGACCCCGTCACCCACGAGGCCGACTCGGCGCAGTCGCCCGTCGCCACCATGGAGCACCACGTCCTCCACGTCGCCGCCGACGGTCACCAGGGCGTGCTGCTCGACCTCGTCGCGGCGCCGGGGCGCACCGTCGTCTTCACGCGCACCAAGCACCGCGCCAAGAAGCTCGCGCGCCAGCTCAACGCCTCGGGCGTGCCCGCGGTCGAGCTCCACGGCAACCTCAGCCAGAACGCGCGGACCCGCACGATGGACGCCTTCCACTCCGGCGCGGCCCGCACCCTCGTCGCCACCGACATCGCGGCGCGCGGCATCCACGTCGACGACGTCGCGCTCGTCATCCACGCCGACCCGCCGGTCGAGCACAAGGCCTACCTGCACCGCTCCGGGCGCACCGCGCGGGCCGGGGCGTCGGGCACGGTCGTCACCCTCATGACCGACGACCAGGTGCGCGACGTCCGCGACCTCACCCGCAAGGCGGGCGTGCGGCCCACGACGACCCGGGTCGACGCCACGCACCCGCTGCTGCGCACCATCGCCCCCGGCGAGCGGACCTTCGAGGGCGGCGTCGCCCTCGCCGAGTCGGCACCCCGTTGTGGCGGGTCCGGGCGCGGCACCGGGTCCGGCTCGGGCGGTCGTCCGGGCAACCGCGCCGGCTCGCGCAGCGCCGACGTGGCCACGCCCGGCCGTCCCACTGCGTCCGGCTCCGGCTCCGGTGGGGGCGACGGCCGCCGCGGCGCGCGTGGGCGCGGCGCTGCCGCCGGCTCGTCCTCGACCCGTCCGGCCGGGTCCGGCCAGCGGCGTGGGGGCTCGGGATCGTCCGGCTCCCCGGCTGCCCGGCCCTCCGCCGCCACCCGGTCCTCCGGCCGCCCGGCGCGCTCGGCGGCCTCCTTCTCCGAGTCCGCCGGCCGCGGGCGCTCGCGCTGACCCACCCGGCGACCTCCCAGACGAGGCGGCTAGGTTCGCCCGCCATGGACCTCGACACGGTGTGGGCCAAGGTGCTGCCCGAGGACGCGGTGGCCCTGTCGGGGGCGCCGGTCCTCGTCGTCCTCGTCGCAGCGCTCGTCGCCGTGTCGGTGGGGCCGACGTGGGGGGTGCTGCGGCTGGGCGTCACGCTCGTCCACGAGCTCGGGCACGCCCTCGTCGGCGTGCTCTCGGGGCGTCGGTTCACCGGGTTCGTGCTGCGGGGGGACATGTCGGGGCACGCCGTGACGGTCGGGCCGGCCCGGGGCCCCGGGCGGGTGGCGACGACGTGGGCCGGCTATCCCGCGCCGGCGCTCGTCGGGGCGCTGCTCGTCGTCCTCGCCGTGCGCGGCTGGTCAGGGCCGGTCCTCACGGCCGTGCTCGTCCTCCTCGTCGCGGCCCTGCTCCGGGTCCGCTCGGCGCTGACCGCCGCCGTCGTGCTCGCGGTCCTCGCGGGGGCGGGCGCCCTGTGGTGGGCGGCCGACGGGACGCTCCAGGCTCAGGTCGTCGTCGCGGCCGGGGTCGTCCTCCTCGTCGGCGCGTGGCGCCACCTCGGTGCCGTCGTGGGGGCGCCGCGCGCCGGCACGAGCGACCCCGAGGTCCTGTCCCGGCTCACCCGGGTGCCCACGGCCCTGTGGACCCTCACCTTCGTCCTCACCTGCGCCGCGGCCACGTGGGCCGCCGGCACCACGGTCCTGCAGGCGGCCGGCATCCTTCGGTGAGCCGTCGCTAGCGTGGGGCCATGGCATACGAGTACCGCGTGGTCGAGCTCCGTGAAGGGCTCGTCGGGGGCAAGCTCTCCGGCGACAAGCTCCAGAAGGTCCTCAACGAGCACGCCTCCCAGGGCTGGCAGCTGAAGACGATCACCTCGGCCGAGGTCAAGGGCCGCGTGGGCCCCGGCGGTGTCGAGGGTCTCCTCGTCACCTTCGAGCGCCAGGTCTGACCCCGGACGCGAGGGAGGCGCCCCACCACGCGGGTGGGGCGCCTCCTCGGACCGGTCGGTCAGCGGGTCAGCGGCGCAGCCGCAGCGAGGCCGAGTCGGTCTGCCCGGTCTCCGGCACCGTGACGGTCACCGTGTAGGTGCCGGTCGGGTTCGGGAGGGTGCGGGTGTTCAGCTCGTACTTCCACTCGCCCTTGACGAGCGAGGTCGTGCCGGTCGCCACCACGGTGGAACCGAGCGTCACGCTGACGGTCGGCGCGAGGTCGGTGGGGACCGAGCCGTCGCAGTCGGTGTAGGCGACCTTGACCGGCACCACCGACCCGTACCTGACGGTCGTGCCCGAGCCGAGCGGCGGCAGGATGCCGGTGCTCGTGTACTCGACGACGACCTCCGCGGTCTCCGTCGTCGACAGGCCGTGGCTGTCGGTGACGGTGACCGTGGCGGTGTAGCGCCCGGCGGCCGCGTAGGTGTGCGACAGCGTCAGCGGCGAGCTGGCCGGGTCCTGCGTCGTGTCGGCGGTGCCGTCACCCCAGGCGACCGTGACCGCGTGGGTGTCCGCGCCGTCTCGGTCGGTCCAGGACGTCCGGAGCGAGGCGTTGCCCGTGCCGCACGGCACCGAGGTGTCGGTGAAGGCGGCCGTGACCGTGGGTGCCGAGTTGGGCTTGAGGCCGACGACGATCGGGTCGTGGTCGGAAACCCGGAACTCGTCGGGGGCGTAGAGGCTCGCGACCTGGTTCGCCGTCTTGAAGTCGGTGTTGTAGTCCAGGACCGAGGGCTCGTCGGCGTTGACGTGGTACTCGGTGACGTCGGTGACCTGCGAGAGGATGCCGGCGCTGCCGAGGGCGTGGTCGAGGTAGCCCCACTGCCCGTCGAAGACGTACGAGTAGGCCTCGTCGCCGACGTACTCCTCGACGAGGTTGGTGAACCCGGCCTCCTCGAGGGTGCGGATCGGGTCCTCCTTCGCGTACGAGTTGAGGTCGCCGAGGACGAGGGTGTCGGCCTCGCCGGTTCCCGTCGGGTCGGTGGCGAGCCACTCCGCGAGCTCCTGCGCGGAGCGGGTGCGGACCGCGTTGCAGTTGCCCTGCCCGTCACCGGCGTCGGGGGCGTTGCACGCCGAGCCCTTCGACTTGAAGTGGTTGATGTCCGCGACGAACGTCCCGCCCGTCGCGTTGACCCGGAAGGCCTGCGCGAGCGAGGGACGGCTGCGGGCCGTCCCGTCGCCGCCACCGACGAAGTCGATGTCGTTGAGCGCGGCCGTCTGTCCGATGGGGGTGACGACCGAGGGCTTGTAGATCATGCCGACCTTGATGGCGTCGGTCCCGAGGGCGTTGGTCTGGCCGGTCAGGTCGTCGACGTCGAGGTAGGCGAAGGTCCCCTCGCCGAGGGCGTCGTTGAGCCGGTCGACGAGGTGATCGATGGCGGAGGCGCCGTCGGCGTAGCCGTCGTTCTCGATCTCGTTGACGCCGAGGACGTCGGGGTCGACCTTGGCGATCGCCGCGACCGTCTTGGGCCACTGACGGTCGAACTCCGTGGCGTTGTTGGCTCCACGGCACGCGCTGTTCGTGGGCGGAGCGCCGACCCCGAACGAGCAGCCGGTGAAGGTGTCGAAGTAGTTGAGCAGGTTCATCGCGGCGACCTGGACGTCACCGCCGACGTCCTCGCGGGCGCTCGGGCGCGCGTTGACCGCCTGGAAGTCGAACGACCCGCCGTTGGCCACCGGGCGGAGCCGGTACGCGTTCGGGCTGGCGCTCGCCCCGCCCCAGGTGTAGGTCATGACGCCGACGGCGCCCGTGAGCGTGTCGCCACCGCGCAGGGTGTTCGACGCGCTGAGCGGCTGCCCGCCCCGCCCGAAGGCGATCGGGTCGGCGTTCTGCGCCTGGTTGGTGTCGTCGACGATGATCCGGTTGAGGTTGTTCGCCGCCTGGAGCTCGGCGACGTCCGTCGTGCCGTCGCCGTCGGTGTCGACCCCGGGGCGCAGGACGTTGGTCGGCTGGTCGAGGCGGTCGGTGCCGGACATCGTCACCTGGCCGAAGCGGCCGAGCTGGAAGTGCTCGGTGACGTACAGCGGCTGCTGGAACCGGACGAGCATCCCCTCGTGGCGCTCGAGCGCGCTCGGGGAGGCGACGGGCAGCGAGACGTCGGCCGGCGTGGCCGGTCCGGCGTCGGCGCACTCGGCGACGCCACCCGTCGCGGGCGTGATCTGCGTCTGGCCCTGGAACTCGGACACCGACCCGCGGACCGTCACCGTGTCGCCGAGCGAGACGAGGTTCGCCGTGTTGGTGAAGACGAAGATGCCGTCGGAGGTCGCCGGGTCGCCGTCGCCCGCGTCCTGGAGGTAGAAGCCACGCAGCGCCGGGGCGGGACCGTCGTGGTCACCGACGACGACGCCGCGCACCGTGACCGTGGAGCCTGCGGCCGGTGAGGTCTCGGTCGTGCCCTGCACCGCGCCGATGGTCGTCGTGGGGAGGGTGCACGGGTCGGTCGGGGCCGACGCGACGGTGAAGCCGGACGTGAAGGTCGCGGCCATCGTGTCGGGCGGGTCGTTGGCGTCGACGTCGCTGACGCCGCTGCCCGTGACGGTGAGGGTGCACGCCGCACCGGCCGGCAGGTCGGCGCTCGGGTCGAGCGTGAAGGTCCGCGGGCCACCGCCGAGCGAGAACGGGACCGTCGAACCGGCGCACGCGAGGCCGAAGGCCGACGCCGGGGCCGTGACGTCCTCGCTGAAGGTCACGACGACGTTCGCGCCGGCCGCAGCGGTCGCACCGTCGGCGGGCGTGACCTCGGTGACCGAGGGCGCGGCGTCAGGAGGCGTCGGGCAGTTCGCGGTGTGGCTGCCGAGGCCGTCGAAGGTGTCCACCGCGAACCCGTCCCACTCGGTGGCCGGGTCGAAGGCGTCCGCACCGTCGGTGTCACCGCAGAAGGTCGCCTGACGGCGCAGCGTGTTGTCGGCCGTGCTCGTGAGGCCGGTGCCCCACTCGGTGCCGGGGTCGGTGCCGATCTGACCGAGGACGTCGACGACGGTCGTGCCCCTGCGGAGGGCGACCGCGTCGTCGCCGTTGTACCAGCCCGCCCCGTTCGTCTGGTCGGCCACGGCCAGGACGGCCGCGGCCGCGGAGGCCTGCGCGAGGACGAAGGCGTCGCCGTCGGCCACGGTGCCCGTGAGGTTGACCGTCAGTCCGGCGGCCGCGGAGCCGTTGAAGAAGACCTGGACGTTGTAGCCCGCCGTGGCGAGGTTCACCGCCGCACCGGTGCCGTTGAAGATCTCGAGCGCCTTGTTGTTGCTCGAGCCCTCGACGTACTCGGAGATGAACAGGTCCGAGGCCGGGGCGGCCGACGCCGGCAGGGGCGTCAGGACGACGGGAACGGCCACCGCGAGGGCGCCGACGGCGACCCTCGCGACCAGCCGACGGAACGACGAAAGGGCCATGCGTCCTCCAGAGAAGAAGTGGGAGGCCGACGCCCTCTGCGACGCCTCGACCACGGTGGTGCGGCGTGAACCTAACACCTTCGAGGGACCTTGGCGAGGGGTGTGGGCGCACCCGTCGGCGAACGGCGCGTGAACGCCCGTCCTCGACCCTGCGGCGAGGGTCCACACCCGCGTTGACCTGCGCCTCCGAGGGGCTGGGGCCCGGGGCAGCGGGGTCGGCCGGGAGCCCCACCGGACGAGCGAGGGGACGGACGACGGCGCGGACGGGGAGCGCGGCCCTAGCCGACGATCCGGGACTCGCGGTCGTAGTTGCGACCGAGGAACTGGGGCACGAGCGCCCACCGGAACGCGACGATCATGACGAGCAGCGTCGCGAGGTAGGGCAGCATCGACACGAACTGGTGGGGCACCCCGATGCCGAGCACCTGGGCCCGCTGGGCGAGGACGTCCATCGCGGCGAAGAAGAACGACCCGAGCAGGATCAGCTGCGGGCGCCAGCCACCGAAGAACGCGAGGGCGATGGCGAGCCAGCCGCGGCCGGCGACGATGCCGTCGGCGTAGACGCCCGAGAACACCATCGGCAGGTACGCGCCGCCGATCGCCATGAGCGCGGCGCCGACCGTGCCCGCGAGCATCCGGGTGCGGGTGACGTCGATGCCGAGGCTGTCGGCGGCCTTGGGGTTCTCGCCGACCGACCGCAGCCGCATCCCGGCGTCGGTGCGGTACAGCCACCACCACAGGCCCGCCGACAGCGCGATGGCGAGGTAGACGAGGAGGTCCTGCCCGAGGAGGACGTCGGGCAGCGGCTTGATGCGCGGGGGCTCGTCGTCGCCGATGACGACGCGGTAGAGCAGGCTCGCGGTGCCACCCGCGAGGAAGAACAGGGCGAGGCCGACGACGAACTGGTCCATCCGCAGGTGCGTCGTCGCCCACGCGAGGACCGCGCCGAACACCGCGCCGGCGAGGCCGGCGACGACGAGGCCCACCGCGTTCGACCCGACCGCCAGGGAGACGAGGTAGCCCACGGCAGCACCGAGGAGCATCAGCCCCTCCTGCGAGACGTTGAAGATTCCCGCCCGGCCGCTGAGCATCGTCCCCTGCGCGACGAAGAGGAACGGCACCATCGCGGTGATCGTCAGGGCGATGAACTCGGTCATGACACGGCCTTCGCTCGGGACTGCCGCAGTCGTGTCATGACGACGTCGGACATGAGGATGAACAGCAGGATCAGGCCCTCGAGGATGAGGACGACCTCGACCGGCGCACCCGAGACCCGCTGCATCGAGCCGGCGCCGACCTCGAGCACGGCGATGCCGAAGGCCACGAACGGGACGGCCGTGAGCGAGCCGCGGGCGATCAGCCCGATGATGATGCCGAGGAGCAGGAAGTTGCTCTGGATCCCCTCGAGCATGCGCTGGTGCACGCCGGCGACCTCGATGGCGCCGGCGAGGCCGCCGATCGCGCCCGCCACGACCATCGACATCACGGCGACGCGACCGGTGCGGATGCCGTGCAGCCTCGCGGCCCGCTCGTTGAGCCCGACCGCGGTCAGCTCGAACCCGGCCACGCTGCGCCGGGCGAGCACGGCAGCGCCGGCCGCGAGGAGCACGACGAGGAGGACGCCCAGGTGCATCGGGGGGCGCCCGATGGTCGGCAGCTCGGCGCCCTCGCCGATCGGCAGGGTCACCGCGCCGCCCGCGCCCGGGTCGGACCAGACCACGGCCGCGAAGAAGTCGAGGATCTCGAAGGAGACGAAGTTGAGCAGGACCGTCGAGAGGATCTCGTTGACGTGGAACCGTTCCATGAGCCAGGCGGAGATCGCGGCCCACAGGGCCCCGGCGAGGACACCCGCGAGCACCGAGAGCGGGAGGAGCACGACCATCGGCAGGTCCGAGAGCGTGATGCCCACGGCGACCGACCCGGTCGCGCCGAGGATCATCTGGCCCTCGCCGCCGATGTTGAACCGGCCAGCGGCCAGCGGGATCGCGAAGGCCAGGGCGAGCAGGGTCAGCGGCACCCACTTCTGGAGGGTCTGGACCATGCCCGTCGGGTTGCGGAACGAGTTCGTGAGGACGGCGCGGAAGGCGCTGAGCGGGTCGTGGCCGAGCAGCACGATGACGACCGCGACCACGACGAACGCGGCGAGGACCGCGAGGACGTAGGGCACCGCGGCGACGACGGCCGACCGGGCCCGGTCGGTCGCGGTCGGCCGGGCGAGGACCGTGGTGCTCATGCACCGACTCCTGTCATGAGGCGGCCGAGCTCGTACGGGTCGGTCGCGCCCCGGGCGACGTCGCCGACGAGGCGGCCCGAGTAGACGACCTTGACGCGGTCGGCGAGGGCGATGACCTCGTCGAGGTCCTCGGAGATGACGATGACGACGCAGCCCTCGGCGGCCGCCTTCCGCACGCGGTCGTAGACGAACCGGGTGGAGGCGATGTCGAGGCCGCGGGTGGGGTTGTGCAGGAGCAGCACCTTGGGCCGGTGTGCGAAGGCCCGGGCGAGGATGACGCGCTGGATGTTCCCACCGGACAGCTGGCCGCAGGGGGTCGAGGCGCTCGGCGTCTTGACGCTGAACTCCTCGATGGCCGTGACGGCCTCGGCCCGGGCGTCGCCCCAGGGGATGAGGCTCCGGCGCGCTCGGCGGCGGTGCGAGCCGAGGACGAGGTTCTCGGTGATGCCCGCCCCGGGGAGGATGCCGTCGCGCTGGCGGTCCTCGGGGACGTACACGACCCCGGCGTCGAGCCACTCGGAGGTCGGGCGCCCGGCGAGGTCGGTGCCGTCGAGGACGAACGAGCCTGCGGCGGAGCGACATCCGGTGAGGGCCTCGGCCAGCTCGACCTGGCCGTTTCCGGCGACCCCGGCGATGCCGAGGATCTCCCCGCGGCGCAGGGTGAGCGAGACGTCGTCGACGAGGGCGGGCGCGCCGGTGCTCGCGCCGGCCACGGTGAGGCCGCTGACGACGAGCCGCTCCTGCCCCTCGACCTCGGGGACCTCCAGGGTGGCCTCGCCGACCTCGGCCTCGCCGAGCGCGACCTTGACCGCGGCGTCCTCCGGGGATGCGGTGCTGCCGACCATGCGGGCGGCGAGGTCGTCGGCGCTCGTCTCGCCGGCGTCGACGGTGGCGACCCACCGGCCGTCGCGCATGATCGTCATCGCGTCGCAGACGGCCATCGTCTCCCGGATCTTGTGGGTGATGAGGACGACCGACATCCCCTCGTCGACGATGGCGCGCATCGACCCGAAGAGGGCGTCGACCTCCTGGGGGGTGAGGTTCGTCGTCGGCTCGTCGAGGACGAGGACCTTCGCGCCGCGGTAGAGCGCCTTGAGGATCTCGACCCGCTGGCGGACGCCGACGGGCAGGTCGGCGACCCGCGCGGTGGGGTCGACGGCGAGGCCGAACCGCTCGGACAGCTCGCGCAGCCGCCCGACGACGTCGACGCCCGTGGTCGAGGTGCCGAGGACGACGTTCTCGGCGACGGTGAAGACGTCGACCTGGAGGAAGGTCTGGTGGACCATCCCGACACCGGCCGCGATGGCGTCGCGCGGGGAGGCGATGGTGACCGGGCGGCCCTCGATCTCGACCGTCCCCGCGTCCGGCGCGTAGAGCCCGTAGAGGACGTTCATCAAGGTCGTCTTGCCGGCCCCGTTGCCGCCGAGCAGGCCGTGGACCTGGCGCGGCGCGACCGTGAAGTCGACGCCGTCCAGGGCCACGACCGGCCCGAACGTCTTGCGGATGCCGGACATCCGCAGGAGGGGGGCGGCCGCGGGGGCCGTCGTGTCGCTCATCGCCGCAGGTCAGCCGATCTTGCTCGTGTCGAGCTTGACCTCGACCTCGCCGCTCTTGACCTTGGCGACGGCCTCGTCGACCGCGGCCTTGACGTCGGCGGGGACGGCGTCGGACACCTGGATGCGGACACCGGTGTCGAAGCCGAGCGCGAACCGGCCGGTCGTCGTGCCCGCCTTGATCTTGGCGAGGACGTCGGCCAGGGGCTTGGTGAAGTCGTACTCGAGACTGCCCGCGTAGTGCGGGCCGGCGGCCGAGGACTTGTCGGTGTACTTGGCGGTGACCCAGCCGCTGCCCTCGGGCTTGCCCTCGAACGCCTGGAAGGTGCCGGTGGAGCCCTGGTTGAGCGAGCCGACGATGACGTCGGCACCGCTGCCGATCAGCTGGGTGGCGAACTGCTGTGCCTTGGCGGCGTCGTTGAAGTCGCCGGTCCAGACGGGCTTGATGGTCGTCGCGGCGCCGGTGTCCTTCACGGCCTGCTCCATCGCGTGGACCTCGGCCATCGAGAACGGCAGGCCCAGGCCGCCGACGTAGCCGACGGTGCCGGTCTTGCTGAGCTTCGAGGCGAACACGCCCATGCCGTAGAAGCCGATGTGGAACTGGCGGTCGATGGTCCACACGTTGGCCGGCTGGTCCTTCGGCGTGCCGTCGAACTCACCGATGAAGGCGACGTCGGGGTTGGCCTCGGCGACCTTGGCCGTCGCCTCGTAGAACTGCGAACCGTGGGTCCACACGACGTCGGCGCCGTCGCCGACGGCCTCGTTGAGGCGGGCCTCGATGTCGGGGACGGCGACCTTCTCGGTGAAGGAGATCTCGGCGCCGCCCTGCTCTGCGGCCTTGAGCGCCTGCAGGCCGAGCGCGTTGTAGTCGGCGTCGTTGGTGGGGCCGGAGAAGATCGCGGAGATCTTGACCTTGCCGTCGTCGCCCCCGGCGCCGGCGGTGCCGCCGTCCTCGGAGCCGCAGGCCCCCAGGAGGAGGAGCGGGGCGGCGGCGAGCGCCGCCACGAGACGGGTGGTGGGACGGGTCATGGGCTCGCTCCTCGAGGCGTCGGACCGCCGGGGCGGGGGACCGGCTGGGTGGTGTCCGTTGACAGTCGAGTGTGGGAAGTGGCGTGGGTTCGCTCATTGTCGGCATCCGCCAGATGTCCTTGGTGACGTCGGCAGACTTTGCCCTGCGGGCCCGGGGAATTCGGTGTATCGGGAAGCAGGCGTGGGGTCGTGCTGTTCGTCAGCGGTGTCCGCAGGAGCGGTCGACACCTCACGTACGACGACAGGAGACGACATGCAGCAGCGCCCCCTCGGAGACCTCCGGGTCGGTGCGATCGGCCTCGGTGGGATGCCGATGTCGATCGAGGGCCGGCCCGAGGAGTCGCGGTCGGTGTCGACGATCCACGCCGCCCTCGACGCCGGCGTGACCCTCATCGACACCGCCGACGCGTACCACCGCGACGCCGGCGAGGTCGGCCACAACGAGGAGCTCATCGCCGGCGCCCTCCGCTCGTGGCCCGGCGACGCCTCGGCCGTCGTGGTCGCGACGAAGGGCGGCCACCTGCGCCCCGGCGACGGGTCGTGGACCCGCAACGGGGACCCCGCCTACCTCAAGCAGGCGGCGAAGGCGTCGGCCCATCGGCTCGGGGTCGAGGCCATCGGGCTCTACCAGTTCCACCGGCCCGACCCGGCCGTGCCGTACGCCGAGTCGGTCGGCGCCCTCGCCGAGCTCCTCGACGAGGGGGTCATCGCGCGGGCCGGCATCTCGAACGCCTCGGTCACCCAGATCGACGAGGCCTACCAGGTCCTCGGCGGGCGGCTGGTGTCGGTGCAGAACCAGTTCTCGCCGGCCTTCGTGTCCAGCCGCGTCGAGCTGGACCACTGCGCCTCGCTGGGCATCGCCTTCCTCCCCTGGAGCCCGCTCGGTGGCATCCGGGGCGCCGCCGACCTCGGGTCGACCCACGCCGCCTTCGGTGAGGTCGCCTCGCGCCACGGGGTGTCGCCCCAGCAGGTGGCCCTCGCCTGGGAGCTCTCGCTGGCCCCGGTCGTCATCCCGATCCCCGGGGCGTCCCGGCCGGCATCCATCGAGGACTCGGTGCGCGCCGCCGCCCTCGAGCTGACCGCCGACGACCTGGCCACCCTTGAGGCCTCCCTCCCCACCCCCTGAGTCCCGACCTTCCCGCCTGATGCCGGAACCTTCGGTGGGGCACCCCGAACGTCGGGGCGCCCCACCGAAGGTTCTGCTGCCCTGTCGGTTGTCGTGGACCGCTGCCACAGTGGGCGGGTGAGCACGCCCCGTGACATCCCCGGCGCCGGGCACTGCGACCCGACCGGTTCATCGAGCACGGCGGCCACACCACCGAGACCCGAACCGGCCGAATGACGAGGAGGGCCCGATGCCGAGCGAGCCCGACCGCAGGACCCAGCCCCACGACGGCGACGTCGACGCCTTCGTCGCCCAGGTTCCGGACGACCGACGTCGCGCCGATGCCGAGGAGGTCCTCGAGCTGATGCGGCGGGTCTCCGGCCACGAGCCGCGGATGTGGGGTCCGTCGATGGTCGGGTTCGGGCGCCAGCCGTACCGGACCGCCGACGGCAAGGAGCGTGAGACCTTCGCCATCGGGTTCTCCCCGCGCAAGGGCGCCCTGACCCTCTACGGGCTGACCTACTACGGCACGAACACCGACCTGCTCGCGCGCCTCGGGCCCCACACGACGGGCAAGAGCTGCGTCTACGTCAAGCGTCTCGACGACCTCGACCGCGGTGTCCTCACCGAGATCGTCCGGCGGTCGTGGGAGGAGAACCACGACAAGCCCTGCTGAGCCGGGGTCGGGCATGGGGGAGGATCGGGGGCGATGACGCTCACCGACCGCCTCACCGGCGCCGACGCCGCCGACGCGGACGGCGCCTTCGACGTCTTCCTCGACTGGGCCGGCGAGCGCGGCTTCTCGCTGTACCCCGCGCAGGAGGAGGCCGTCCTCGCCCTCGCCGGCGGGGCGCACGTCGTCCTCGCCACCCCCACCGGCTCGGGCAAGTCGCTCGTCGCCGTCGCCGCGCACGCGCAGGCGATGGCCGAGGGCCGCCGCTCCTGGTACACCGCGCCCATCAAGGCGCTCGTCAGCGAGAAGTTCTTCGCCCTCGTCGAGATCTTCGGAGCCGGCAACGTCGGCATGCTCACGGGCGACGCGGCCGTCAACGCGGAGGCGCCGATCATCTGCGCGACCGCCGAGGTCCTCGCCAACCACGCCCTGCGCGACCGCGAGCTCGCCGACGTCGGGCTCGTCGTCATGGACGAGTTCCACTTCTACACCGAGCCCGACCGGGGCTGGGCCTGGCAGGTCCCGCTGCTCCTGCTCCCGGAGACGCAGTTCCTCCTCATGTCGGCCACTCTCGGCGACACGACGGTCTTCGGGGAGGACCTGACCCGCCGTTCCGGCCGCGAGACCGTGGCGGTCACCGGCGCGGAACGGCCTGTGCCGCTGGAGTTCTCGTGGGTCCTCACCCCGGTGCACGACACCCTCGAGCTGCTCCTGCGTGACGGCAGGGCACCCGTCTACGTCGTCTCGTTCACCCAGGCCGCGGCCGTGGAGCAGGCCCAGTCGCTGATGTCCGTCGAGGTCGTCTCGTCCGACCGGAAGGCCGCCCTCAAGGAGGCCGTCGGGGGGTTCCGGTTCGGCAAGGGGTTCGGCGCCACCCTGCGCCGGCTCGTGCTCCACGGCATCGGTGTCCACCACGCCGGGATGCTGCCGAAGTACCGGCGACTCGTCGAGACGCTCGCCCAGGCCGGGCTGCTCGCCGTCATCTGCGGCACGGACACCCTCGGGGTCGGCATCAACGTGCCGATCCGCACCGTCCTCCTCACCTCGCTCACCAAGTACGACGGGAGGCGTCAGCGCGTCCTGCGGGCCCGGGAGTTCCACCAGATCTCCGGTCGCGCCGGCCGGGCCGGCTTCGACACCGTCGGCTACGTGGTCGTCCAGGCGCCGGAGCACGTCATCGAGAACGAGAAGGCCCTCGCCAAGGCCGGGGACGACCCCAAGAAGCGGCGAAAGGTGGTGCGCCGCAAGCCTCCCGAGGGTGTCCTGTCGTACACCGAGGCCACCTACGAGCGGCTGGTCGCGGCACCGCCGGAGCCGCTGCAGAGCCGGATGGTCGTCAACCACGCGATGGTGCTCAACGTCCTCGACCAGTGGGAGGGGCAGCAGGCGGCCCTGCACACCCTCCTCCTCGACAACCACGAGGAGGAGACCCGACGCGACGCGCTCGTCGAGCGGGCGGTGCAGGTGCTCGGGTCGCTGCTGCGGGCCGAGGTCGTCGAGCCCGACGACGGGTCGACCCTGGAGGAGTGGCTGCCCGCACCCACGGACGGCACGGGCTCCGGAGCCGGCGAGGCCGGGGCGCCCGGCGCGAAGGGCGAGGGAACCGAGGAGGCCGATGCGCCGGCGGCCGGGCTGGGTGCCCTCGGACAGCTGCTTGCCGAGGCAGGCATCGCCTCGGCGGATCCCGTTGCGGCGGAGGGCGGCTCGGATGCGACCACGGACGGACAGGCGCCCTCGGAGGACCGCGAGCAGGGCGCGCTCGAACGGTTCCTCCGCGCGGAGGGCCGACGCCACGCGGAGGGTCCGTTCCAGGTGGCCCTCGACCTCCACGACGGGTTCGCCCTCAACCAGCCCCTGTCGGCGTTCGCCCTCGCGGCCCTCGAGCTGCTCGACCCCGAGGCGCCCGGATACGCCCTCGACGTGGTCAGTGTCATCGAGGCGACCCTCGACGACCCCCGCCCCGTCCTCATGGCGCAGCGGTTCGAGGCGCGCGGCGAGGCGGTCGGGGCGATGAAGGCCGACGGGCTCGACTACGAGGAGCGCATGGACGCGCTCGAGGACGTGTCGTGGCCGCGCCCCCTGGCCGAGGAGCTCGAGGGTGCGCTGCGCGTCTACCGGCAGTCACACCCGTGGGTCGACCCCAGCGGGCTGTCCCCGAAGTCGGTCGTGCGCGAGATGTACGAGCGGGCGATGACGTTCGGGGAGTTCGTGGCCCACCACAAGCTCGCGCGGGCCGAGGGCGTCGTCCTGCGGTACCTCACCGACGCCTACCGCGCCCTGCGCTCCACCGTCCCCACCTCGGCGCGCACCGAGGAGGTCGACGACGTCGTCGAGTGGCTCGGCGAGGTCGTGCGGCACACCGACTCCAGCCTCCTCGACGAGTGGGAGGCACTCGCCAACCCGACCGAGGTCGTGGGCCCCGACGTGCGCCCGTCCTCGGAGGGACGTGCCCTCACGGCGAACCCGCGCGCCCTACGGGTCATGGTGCGCCAGAGCATGTTCCGCCGCGTCGAGCTCCTCGCCCTCGGCCGGGTCGGTGCTCTGGCCGCCCTCGACGGTGGCCTCACCGAGGAGGAGTGGGAGGAAGCCCGCTCGTCCTACCTCGCCGAGTACGACGACCTCGGAACCGGCCCCGCGGCCCGCGGGCCGGCGCTGTTCCGGGTCACCGAGGAGGACGACCGCTGGCTCGTCGAGCAGATCATCGACGACCCGGAGGGCGACCGCGACTGGCGGATCACCGCGGAGCTCGACCTGGCCGCCACCGACGAGGCCGGCGAGGTCGTCCTCGTCGTCACCGGTCTCGGCCCCGCGACGTGAGTGGCCGGCGGCTCCTCGGCCGCTAGACCTTGGCCTTGCGCCAACCGGCCGCCACGGCGTCGGCCTCGCTGCAGAACCAGCGCTCGCCCTTGGCCTCGTCGATCTTCGTGACCTCGTAGTACCGCTGCCCGGGCACGTGGTAGATCTTCTCGCCGCTGCTCGAGATGTTGCCCTTGATGTCGCACGAGCCGGGAGCCGCGGGCGGCGGCGCCAGGCACCCGCTGCCCCAGATGCCCTTGCCGGCCTCCCGCGCGGCACGCTCGGCCGCCCTGTACGCCGCCTGCCCGGCGTAGGCCCGGTCGTGGGTGTACTCCTCGCCGAAGCCGCCCGCGATGAGGACGTGCGCGACCTGGCGGCCGTCGGTGAGCTGCACGTGGCGCAGCAGGCGGTCGTAGCGGTCGCGGTCGCCCTGGCTGGGGTCGCGGACCAGGCGGACCGTCCTCGACTGCACGAGGCTCTGCATCCTGCTGCTCGCCTGCTGCGCGTAGCACTCACCGGACGCCAGCTCGGGCGTGTCGATCCCGATGACCCGG
Organism: Oryzobacter faecalis; assembly: GCF_046764005.1. Classification (NCBI taxonomy): domain Bacteria; kingdom Bacillati; phylum Actinomycetota; class Actinomycetes; order Micrococcales; family Intrasporangiaceae; genus Oryzobacter; species Oryzobacter faecalis. The sequence goes on from NZ_JBKOFW010000002.1 coordinate 199,852, forward strand.
ACCCGTTCGGTGACACCACCCAGGCGGACCTTGATCGTGTCACCGTCGACGACCCCCACGACGGCGACGAGCCCCGCGGAGGACGCGGCCGCGCCCTTCGTCGGCGTCGCCCGCTGCGTGGGCGTCGGCGTACGCGTGGGCGTGGCCGTGGGCGTCGGCGAGGGGGTGGGTGGCGCGGGGGACGCGGTGGGCGCGGACGTGGGGACGGTCGAGGGCGGGGGCTGCGCCACGTGCGGCGCGGTGAGGTCGGCGTCGGCACCGGACCCGTGCGAGGACCCGGCGCCGAGCACCACGGCCGACGTCAGGGCCACCCCGACGGCGGAGGTGGTGCCCCCGATGACCAGGCCCGCAGCGACGAGCGCCGTCATCCCCGACGACAGCCCGCGCCCGCCCACGACCCCACCCGACACGACCACTCCTTCGCCCGACGAAGCCACGACTGTAGGGCGGCGACGGGCGGCCCCGCGGGCATTCGGGGGGACTGGCGCGAACCGGCCTCCGGCCGGCCGTCCCGCATCCCAGACCCGGCGGGAATCCTCGACGTGGCTGCGTGGTTGCCGCGTCCTGTGGCCGGGCGTGACGCCCGACCCGTCCGCCTCCCCCATCGAAAGGACCGAGTCGTGGCCTCCTCAGCCGCCACCGTCGGCACCTCGGACACCCCGCCCCCGACCTCGCGCGCCCGGGCCCGTTTCCCGTTCTGGGCCCGTTTCCCGTTCTGGGCCCAGATCCTCGCCGGCCTCGTGCTCGGCGCCCTCCTCGGGTGGGCCGCGCGCACCTGGGGCCTCGACGGCCTCGCCGCGACCCTCGACATCGTCGGCAGCGCGTTCGTGAGCCTGCTCCGCACGATCGTCGTCCCGCTCGTCTTCCTCGCGATCGTCGTCAGCGTGGCCCGCCTGCGCGATGTCACGAACGCCGCCCGGCTCGCCGGCCAGACCCTCCTGTGGTTCGCCGTCACCGCCGCGATCGCGGTCGGCATCGGCATCGTCATCGGCCTCGTCACGGACCCGGGCATACGGACCAGCGTCGACCGCGCCGCCGCTGAGGCACCCGGGAGGACCGGGTCGTGGCTCGACTTCCTCCAGGGCATCGTCCCGTCGAACATCCTCGGTCTCGAGGGCAGCACCGGCGACGACGGCTCGGTGAGCCTGGGCTTCAACGTCCTGCAGATCGTCGTCGTCGCCCTGCTCATCGGGGTCGCGGTCCTGAAGACGGGCGCGAAGGCCGAGCCGTTCGTCGCCTTCTCCGAGAGCTTCCTGTCGGTCGTCCAGACGGTGCTGTGGTGGATCATCCGGCTGTCGCCGATCGGCACCCTCGGCCTCATCGGCCACGCGGTCGCGACCTACGGCTGGGACCTCGTCGCGCCGCTGGCGGTGTTCACCATCGACGTGTACGTCGGCTGCGCCATCGTGCTGTTCGGTGTCTACCCGCTCCTGCTCAGGGCCCACGGCCTCAGCCCCGTGAAGTTCTTCTCGGGCGCCTGGCCCGCCCTCCAGCTGGCGTTCGTCTCGCGCAGCTCGGTCGGCACGATGCCGGTGACCCAGTACGTGACGACCCGCAACCTCGGGGTGCCGCGCGAGTACGCCTCGTTCGCGGTCCCGCTGGGGGCGACGACGAAGATGGACGGCTGCGCGGCCATCTACCCGGCCCTCGCCGCGATCTTCGTCGCGCAGTTCTTCGGCGTCGACCTCGGGGTCACCGACTACCTGCTCATCGCGTTCGTCTCCGTCGTCGGGTCGGCCGCCACCGCCGGCCTCACCGGCGCGGTCGTCATGCTGACCCTCACCCTGTCGACGCTCGGGCTGCCCCTCGAGGGCGTCGGCCTCCTCCTCGCCATCGACCCCGTCCTCGACATGATGCGCACGATGACGAACGTCGCCGGCCAGGCGCTCGTGCCGACGATCGTCGCCAAGCGTGAGGGGATCCTCGACGAGACCGCCTACACCGGCGACCGCGCCGCCGACCCGGTGAGCGCACCGGCCGACGAGCGCGAGCTCGTCCCTGCCTGACACGGGGCCGCCAGGTCGTCCACTGCGCACTAGCGTGAGCGGTATGGCGGTGATGCGGGAGGCGAGCATCCACGACCTGCCCGGCGTCTACCGCGTGTGCCTCCTCACCGGTGCGGCGGGCACCGACGCCACCGACGCGCACGCCGACCCCGACCTCCTCGGGCACCTCTGGGCCGGGCCCTACCTCGTCCACCCGGAGGCCGTGGCGCTCGTCGTCCAGGACGCCGAGGGCGTCGCCGGGTACTGCGTCGCGGCGCCGGACACCGCGGCCTTCGAGGAGTGGGCCGAGACGACCTGGCTGCCGCCCCTGCGCGAGCGGTACCCCGCGGGCAGCGGTGCGTCCGCTGCCGACCGGGCGGCCGTCGCGCGTCTCCACCACGCACCGAGGACGCCCGCCCACGTCCTCGCGACCCATCCCGCGCACCTGCACGTCGACCTCCTGCCGCGCCTGCAGGGGCAGGGCTGGGGCCGGCGCCTCCTCGAGGACGTCCTCGCGCGGCTGGCGGCCGCCGGGGCCCGCGGGGTCCACCTCGGCGTGGACCCCGCGAACGTCGGCGCCGTCGCGTTCTACGAGCGGCTCGGCTTCGCGCTCATGCCCGCGCCGCCCGGTGCCCAGCTGTACGGCCGCGTCCTGCGCGACGACGAGGCGGCCCCCGGGACCTGACGCGCGCGGGCGATACCGGCGCGATACCGGTGTCCCGGACGGTCTGACACCACGTCAGCACCCGCCGGCACCACCCGCCGGCACCGACCCGGGAGGACCTCATGACGACGACCCACCGCACCACCTCGATCGCCGCCGCGGCTGCCCTCGCCCTCGCCGGCCTGACCGGCGCGGCGTCCACAGCCACCGCCGGGGGCCCGACGCCCGTGGACCCCGCCTCGGTGACCCCGAGGCTCAACCCGGCCTTCGCCCCGTGGGACTGCTGGCGGACGGGGACGGGCATCACCTGCCAGGGGGAGTCCGCGCCCACCTACGCCAACGAGCCCCTCGGGCTGTTCTGTGACGGCCTCGAGGTGTACGTGAGCGGTGGGGGTCACGACCGGATGACGCGCTGGCACACCGCCGACGGCCTCGCGACCAGGACGGTCGTCACCATCTCCACCCCCGGCGACGTCTTCTCGCTCAGCCCGACCGGCGAGGGGCCGACCGTGACGATCAGCAGCCACTTCGTCCGCCACTACACCTACCTCGTGCCGGGCGACATCTCCCAGCGGGTGCTCACGCACACCGGTGCCAGTGACCTCGGTCGGGCCGAGCCCGGCGAGCCGCGCCTCAAGGGAGCGGGCTTGCTCCGGTTCGCACCGGGCGAGGACTTCGAGACGGTCACCGCGGCCCACGGGACCATCGCGTCGCTGGACGGCGAGCAGATCGAGACCTGGATCTGCGACGGCCTCACCTGAGCCCGACCGCCCCCGTCGGCCCGCCGCCGGGCAGACGTTCGACAACCCTCGACGGGCCGCTGCGCCGATGCGGGCAACCGCGGTGCCGTCACGCAGACTGGGCCCATGCGGCTGGCCGGTGCACACGTCCTGCTCACCGGGGCCACCGGGACCATCGGCGTCCGCCTGGCCGCCGAGCTCGCCCGGCGCGGAGCCCGCCTCACCCTCGTCGCCCGCACCAGCGCACCCCTCGTGGCGCTCGCTGGCCCGCTCGGTGCCGCCGTGGTGGCGGCCGACCTCACCGACACCGTCCGGCTGCCCGACGTCCTCCGGTCCGCCGAGGACGCCCACGGCGCCGTCGACGTCCTCCTGCACAACGCCGCCATCGAGACCGCGGGCCCCGTCGCCGAGGCGCACCCCGACGACGTCCGCGCCACCATGGCCCTCAACCTGGCCGCACCGCTCGAGCTGACGCGGCTCACGCTCCCGACGATGCTCGCCCGGCGACGGGGCCACGTCGTGGCCGTCTCCTCACTGGCGGCCGTGGCGACCTTCCCGGGTCTGGCCCTCTACGGTGCGAGCAAGGCCGGCCTGTCGGCCGCGATGGCGGGGCTGCGCCTCGAGCTGCGCGCGACCCCCGTGCGCACGACGACCGTCGAGCTCGGACCCGTGCACTCCTCGATGATGGACCGCATCGAGGACGAGGCGCTCGCGGCCGCGTCCTTCACCCGGGCCCGCCGCCTCGGTGCCCTCCCGGTCCTCGACCCCGACGTCGTCGCGCCGGCGGTGGTCCGGGCCGTGGAGGAGGACCGCCACCGGCTCACGCTCCCGCGCCGGGTGGCTCCGCTCGCGCTGCTCACCGAGGCACCGCGGGCGGTGGTGCGCGCCGCCCTCACCGGTGTGCGCGCCGCGCAGGTCGGCGCCGCGCGATGACCGGCCGGACCGACCCCCGACCTGCCGACGCCCGACCCACGGTCCGCCGCAAGATCGCCGTCGCGAGCTGGCGGGCGCCCACGGAGGGGCGCATCCACGCACGGGCCGAGGTTGACGTCTCCTGCGCCCTGGCCCACCTCGCCGACCTGCGCTCCCGCACCGGGACGCGGGTCACCCTGACCCACCTCGTCGGGGCCGCCCTCGGGAGGGCGATGCGCGCCGTGCCCGAGGCCCGCGCCCGGGTCGTGCTCGGGCGGCTCCGCCCGATCGAGGAGGTCTGCGTCTCGTTCGCCGTGGACATCGGCGACGGCCGCGACCTGGCGCCCGTGCGGGTGGCGGACGCCGACCGGCTCACCACGGTGGAGGTCGCCCGGGCGGTCGACGCGGGCGCAGCGGCCCTCCGGGCCGGGCAGGACCGCCCGTTCAGGCGCTCGAGCTCGATCCTGCGCGCGGTGCCGGTGTGGGCGATGCGGCCGGTGGTCGACGTCGCGAGCCTCGTGACCGGCGGGCTGGGACGAGGGCTGCTCGGCCAGCCCGGTCGCCCGCTCGGCACGGCGTTCGTCTCGAACGTCGGGAGCCTCGGGCTGGAGGAGGCCTACCTCGCCCCGGTGCCGTTCGCGCGGGTGCCCGTCTACCTCGCCGTCGGCGCGGTCCGCGAGCGCCCGGTGGTCGTCGACGGGGCCGTCGTGGCACGCCCGACCTGCGTCCTCGTGGCCACCGCAGACCACCGGGTCGTCGACGGCGCGCACGCGGGGATGCTGCAGCGTGAGGTGCTCGCCCACCTCGCCGACCCCGGTGGGCTGGACGCGCCCGGCTGAGGCCGGGCGCCCGACGTCAGGGGGTGGCGGTCTCGATCTGCTGCGAGAGGTACTGCGGCAGGCCGACGCGCATGATCGCCTCGATCTGCGACTCGAACCAGTCGGCGTGGGTCTCCTCGTCGCGGGCCATCTCCTCGAAGATCGCCGCGCTCGCGTGGTCGCCGAGGTCGTGGCACTCCTGCGCCGAGGAGTTGAACTGGGCGACGGCGGCGACCTCGCTCTCGAGGGCGAGGCGGAGCATCTCCTCGGCGTCCTCGCCGATGCGGATGGGGTTGAGCCGCTGGACGTTCGGGTGGCCCTCGAACAGCAGGATCCGGTTGATGAGGGAGTCGGCGTCCTTCATCTCGTCGATGGAGAGGTCGTAGAAGACCTTGCCGAGCCTGGGGAAACCCCAGTTGTCGAGCATCCGCGCGTGGAGGAAGTAGGTGTTCGTGACCGTCAGCTCGAAGGTCAGTGCGTCGTTGAGCAGCTCGACGACTCGGGGGTCAACTGGCCTCATCGCACAACTCCAGGTCCTCGGCGGGTCGGGGCGCCTCATGCTCGCACACCAGCCGACGGACGGAGAAGACGCACGAGCCGCAGTCGCGACCGGCACCGGTCATCCGGCACACCTGCCCGAGGGTCCGGGCGCCGGCGTCCACGGCGGCGGTGATCGCGGCGTCGTTGACGACGTGGCACTGGCAGACGATCACGGCTCCCCCTCTCGGGCGCTCGGGCGGGCCTCCGGACTGAAGGTGAGGCTTACCTAACCACAAGATGGCCCCCACGGCGCAAGCGGAACCTGAGAATCCCGGATGACGGCACGCGGCCGCCCCACCGTCCGCACCCTCCCCGCACCGGGGCGCCCCGGACCCCCTCTGGTCCGGAGGCCACCGTGTATCACCGTCCGCCCGCAGGGCTCCTCGACCTTCGACGGCCCGACCCGGGCCACGACGCCCCAGGAGCCCGCCGTGACCCGCACCTCGTTCACCTTCCTCGTCCACCCCCGGACCCGTGTCGGCGAGGACCTCGCCCGGGTGTGGAAGCCGCTCGGCCGCGTGCCGGAGCGCGTCTACGACACCGCCCTGCGCCGCCTCCCCGTCGCGCCGGCGACGATCGCCGCGGTCGAGGTGGGCGGCGAGCGGGTCGGCCACGTCGTCCTCGTCCCGTTCGGGGCCCGCCACCTGCTCGAGGCCCCCGCGGAGGGCCGCGCTCGGGTCGCCCGGGCCGTGGACCGCGCCGTCGCCCTCGGGTCGGGCGTCGTCGGGCTGGGTGCCCTCACGGCCACCGTCACCGGTGGCGGCACCTCGCTGCGCAGCCGCACCGACATCGCCGTGACCAACGGCAACGCGTTCACCGCGGCGACCGTCGAGCAGCAGGCCCGTGACGCACTCGACCGGTTCGTCACCACCGGAGGACGCCACGTCGCCGTGGTCGGCGCCACCGGCAGCGTGGGCTCCGCGGTGACCAGGCTCCTCGCGCGTGACGGCGGCGTGGAGCGGCTCACCCTCGTCTCGCGCACCGCACCGCGCCTGGCGGCCCTCGCCGCCGAGGTCGGCAGCCGGGTCGCCGTCTCGACGGCCACCGACCTGCGGTCGGTCGTCGACGCCGACCTCGTCATCCTCCTCACCGCCTCCGCCGACGCGGTGATCGGTCCGGAGCACCTGAGCCCCGCCGCGGTCGTCCTCGACGCGACCCAGCCCCGCAACACCTCGCCGCGGCTGCTCGTCGAGCGCCCCGACGTCACCGTGCTCGACGGCGGCGTCGTCGACGTGCCCTCGCTGCGCCTCGTCGGGAGCGACATCGGCCTCCCCGACGGGCGCGCCTACGCCTGCTTCGCCGAGACGGCGATGCTCGCGTTGTCCGGTCAGCGGGGCCACTTCTCGATCGGCAACCCCGGCCTCGACCTCGTGGACCGGACGCGCGGGCTGGCCGCGGACCTCGCACACCTCGGCTTCGTCCCCGCGGCACCGACGTCCTTCGGCCGGCCCGTCCCGACCCCGGCGCCGGCACCGGCACCGGCGGCAGCGGGGGGTGTGGCGGCATGACGCGCGTCGTCCTCCTCGGCGGGGGCTACGTGACGCTGCACGCGTACGCAGCGATCGCCCGGCGGCTCGGCGGGATGCTGCGCCGCGGTGAGGTCGAGCTCGTCGTCGTCACCGCCGACCCGTGCCACAGCTTCCACGGCTTCACCGGTGAGGTGCTCGCGGGGCTGCTGCCCTACGAACGCACCCGCACCCCGGTCGCCGCCGCGTGCCGGCACGCGCGGGTCGAGCACGGGGTCGTCGTCTCGGTCGACCGCGACCGGCGCACCCTCACGTGGCTGCCCGCCGGCGAGACGACGACGCACGTCATGGGGTGGGACCACCTCGTCGTGGGGCTCGGAGGCCGCGAGCCGACGGGCCAGGTCCCCGGCCTCGCCGAGCACGGCTGGACGCTGCGCGGCCCCGGTGACATCGCGCGCCTCGCCGCGCGCGTCGGGCAGCTCGCGGGCTCCCCGGAGGACGCGGCCGCGCCGGTCGAGGCCGGCGGCGGGCCCCTGGTCGTCGTCGCCGGGGGCGGGCTCGCAGGGGTCGAGCTCGCCGCGGCCGTCGCCGACCGCGGCGCCGGCCGGGTGCGGGTCGAGCTCGTCCACGGAGGGAGCGCCCTCGTGCCGGAGCTCGCCGGCTCCCAGCCCCGGCTCGCCCGCCGCGCCGCGGACGAGCTCGACCGCCTCGGCGTGGGCGTGCGCTGCGGGGCGCGCCTCGAGGAGGTCGGCGAGGGCCACGCGGTCCTCTCCGACGGCACCGTCCTCGACGCCGCGGCCGTCATCGCGACCACCGGTCAGAGACCCGTCCGCCTGCCCGGGCTCGGCGACGGGCTGCGCGACCTCCGGGGTCGCCTCGTCACCGCCCCGGACCTCTCCGTGGTCGACGGCGTCTGGGCCGCGGGCGACGCCGCCCGGGTCGCCCACCCCGTCACCGGCGAACCGGTGCCCGCGAACGCGCTCTGGGCCATCAAGGCCGGCCGGCACCTCGGCGCCAACGTCGCCCGCAGCATCGCCGGTCGCCCCACGAGGCCGTTCCGCTACCGCGGCCTCGGGCGAGCGGCCTCGTTCGGGATGGGCCGCTCGGTCGCCGAGCTCTACGGGGTCCCGTTCACCGGTGTCCTCGCGTGGGTGCTACGGCTCGTGTTCTTCCTCCGGTTCATGCCCGACCGCCGGACCGCGGCCCGCACCCTCGCCGACACCGCCCGTGCGGTGTACCAGGTCGCCGGTCGGCCCGACCGCAGGCGGGTCCGCTCGGCGCGCAGCGGGACCGCGCGGGACGTGCCCGCCCTCACTGACCCGGCGGTCGAGGCCGCCTGACCGGGCCCGCGGGGGCCGGGGCCCCCGGGCGGGCGGTCGGCGCCCGTGACGCGTCAGGCGTACGGGTGTCTACTGGGGCGGTGGACGCCGCCGAGCTCGAGTGGATCGCGTGGACGACGCCGATCACGACCTCGTTCGGGCGGACGGTCGCGGCGGGCGACCTCCGGGGACGCACGGTGGCCTGCCGGCAGCACGTCCTCGGCGACACCATCAGCATCCTCACCCCGCTCGTCGAGGCGGGCGCCCGGGTGCGGGTGGCGCCGTGCAACGCCGAGAGCACCGACGACCGCGCCGCCGCCCACCTCGCCTCCATCGGCGTGGAGATCCGGGCCCGATCCGGGATGAGCACTGCCGAGCTCGACGACTCCCTCGGCTGGCTCCTCGCCGAACCGGCGGACGCCCTGTGCGACATGGGCGGCGACCTCATCGCCGGGGCAGTGGGCGCCGGGCACTCGCCTGCTGGGGCGCTGGAGGCGACGACGACCGGGCTGCACCGCCTCGACGGCCTCGACCTCCCCTTCCCCGTCCTCGACTGGAACGGCATCGCGCTCAAGGAGCTGATCCACAACCGTCACCACGTCGGGGTCGAGACCTGGCCCGCCTTCACGGCGATCACCGGGTTGTCGCTGTACGGGCGCGAGGTCGTGGTGGTCGGGTTCGGGCCCGTCGGCCAGGGCGTCGCGGCGCGCGCCCGCGACCTCGGGGCCGTCGTCACGGTCGTCGACCTCGACCCCGTGCGGCTCGTGCAGGCCCAGCACGACGGGTGCCGGGTCGCGGACCTCGACGTGGCGCTGCGGACGGCCGAGGTCGTCGTCACCGCCACCGGGTTCGACGGCGTCCTCGGGGCGCAGGCGCTGGCCCAGGTCGCCGACGGGGCCGTGTTGCTCAACGTCGGCCACAGCGACCGCGAGATCGATGTCGACGTGCTCGACCGGCATCCGCGCACCACCGTGCGGCGCCTCGAGCGCGTCGACCTCGACGACCGAACCGTCTACCTGCTCAACCGCGGCAGCCTGGTCAACCTGGCCCCCGGGCTCGGCATCAACGCCCCGCAGCTGTTCGACCCGTTCGCGGCGATCATGCTGCTCGGGCTGCACGCCATCCTCGACGGGCGCACCACCACGCTGCCGAACGGCGTCCAGCGCTACCCGCGCGAGCTCGAGGACCGAGTGGCACGGGCGTTGGCCACGGGTGTGCGGGGCCGCTGAGCGGCGCCGGCCCGCTCAGCCTCCGTCAGCCCACCCTGACCGCGGCGAAGGCGACGAGGTAGGCAAGGCACAGCACGCCGACCACCACGAGGGCCACCGCGACCGTGCGGTCGCGGCTCCACCGATGCAGGGCCAGCACGACCGCTGCCACCGCCCCGATCGCCGGGTTGACGAGGAGGCTCACGGCCACCGCAACCGCCAGCGGCCAGTACCGCCCGACCGCACCACGCCACGACGTGTGCACTTCGGTCACGTGGACCCCCTTCAGTAGGCGCTGTAGCTGCCGTCGTAGTGGGCGTACACCCGCGGGCGCAACGACCTCGCGCTCCAACAGCCGACTCCGCGCGAGGCACAGGCTCGCCACAGCCCCTCGCTGACGAAGGCGGCGCCGCCGTTGACGCGCCCGTTGTAGGTGTACAGGTTCTCGGAGTACTCGGTGTACTTGTCGAAGTACCAGCCCCCGACCGACGCGAACGTCGACGTCGACTGCGACCGGGTCGACCACGCAGCGGTCACGGCCTTGTGGTTGTAGCACCAGTAGACGGAGAGCCTGTGCCAGAACAGGGCGGCGCCGTAGACCGTGTAGGCGGTCTTCGTGTGCGCGATCGCCCGGGTGTAGCCGGTGCACGTGCCACCGACACGGGCGCCGGGCACCTCGCGGTTCTGGACCTTCTGGGGCTCGCTGGCGTCCACCTCCTCGGTGTACCGCACCGGGTACACGTCCGCGTGCTCTCCGCGAGACTCCTCCAGTGCGACGGCCGGGTCCATCCCGTCCCGGACCATCGCCTCGTAGACCGTCTGCTGCTGCTCCACGGTCAGTACGGACTCGCTCGCCCGTGACGGCGTCACGGTGGCCAGGGCCATGACCCCCGCGATGGCGAGGGCCAGGCCCCCTCGTCGGATGACTGCGCTCATGTCAACGTCCTCCCCTACGTGTCGTGGTTCGGCGACCCCACTCACCCGCGCCCGCCTGCTCTGCTCGAGCGAGCAGCGCCGACATGGTCGCGCCGACCACGTCGGCGACCGCGGCGAGCTCGGAGATCGTGAAGTCGCCCGTGTCCAGCCGGCGCTGGAGCGTCGGTCCGGGGATCCCGGTGAGCTCGGCGGCTCGGTGCTCGCTGATGCCGACCTCGTCGAGGGCGGCAGCCGCAACGGCTGCGAGTCGCGTCATTCGGGGGTCCATGCGGACAAGTTATGCCACGTATGTGGCATGACACAATGACCAGGTTCCGCGTGTGGACAACTTTCTGCGCCGTACGAGGCTCCACAAGCCGCACCTGCGGCACCGCCCAGCCCGTGGGATGGGCGCAATGGTCCGATGAGGGAGGTCCCATCGCGTCCGGGTGTGGCTAAAGTTCCACACATGACGAACGCCATCACACGCGCCTTCGCCGACGAGGTGCGTGCCGAGCTGGCCCGGCAGGACATCTCCCAGAAGGCCGCCGCCGCGGCCGTCGGCGTCTCCACCACGGCGTGGCAGAACTACTTCAAGAGCCGCACGCGCGACATCCCGATGGCCGTGGTGCAGGCCCTGGCCGACTTCCTCGGCGTGCCCGCCTCGGAGCTGCTGCGTCGCGCCGAGCACCGGATGGCGCAGCTGGCCGCAGCCGAGGACCCCGGCCTGCCCGCGGACCTGGACCTCGCCGCCGAGAGCGGGCCGCGCGAGCGTGCCTTCGACGACCAGGGTGCCGGGGGGGCTGGGGGCCTGCGAGGGCCGGCACCGGACTGAGTGTCACCGGCGCCTCCTAGGTTCGCGGGATGCACCCTCCCCATCCGTGGACGGCGCTGCGGGCGATGACCGACACGTACGTCCACTGGCGCTCGGACCTGCCCCCGTCCCTCAACGGCGCGACCCGTGGCGACCGCATCTGGCTGCGCTCCGACCTGACCCAGGTCGAGCGACGGTGCGTGCTGGCCCATGAGCTCGAGCACCGCCGCCGCCGGCACGAGGGCTGCCAGCCGGTCGCGGTCGAGCGCGCCGTCCAGCACGGCGCCGCGTGCTACCTCCTGCCGAGCGCGCACCTCGTGGGCGAGGCGCTCGTGTGGGCGGCGCTGCGGCTCGACGAGGCCGCGGACGCGCTGTGGGTGACCGAGCGGATGCTGCGCGCCCGTCTCGACCCGCGGCACCTCCCCGCCGCGGACCGGGCCGTCATCACGGCCCGGGTCGCGGCGGCGCACCTCGTCGCCTGACAGACCCTGCGCATCGCCCCCGGCGAAGGCCGATGAGCCCGACGACGAGCGTGCCGGGGTCATCGTCGTTCAGTGCGCGAGGGGGGAGCCGTCGTCCGGTCCCGCGTTCGTCCCTCACGCGGCCCCTCCTCCTCCCGAGTCCCGAGGAGCGCACCAACGGAAAATCGCCGGAGGCCTCTGGGTGAGAGTGCCTCCGGCGACTTCCGTTGTGCGCAAGGGGGGATTTGAACCCCCACGCCCATAAGGACACTGCCACCTGAAGACAGCGCGTCTGCCGTTCCGCCACTTGCGCGTGGTGCTCGCGTGAGCCCTGACAGTGTGCCTGATGCCGCCCCGATCCCACAAAGCGGCCCGGGCAGCGCCTCACGCCATCCGCTCACGCCACCTCGTCAAGCGACTGGATCAATCGATCAAGCAGGTTGAGAAGTCCGCCGGCTGCCCGGACCCTCAAGCAGCTGGATCGATCGATCAAGCGGGTTGACGAGTGCGGGGGAGCACCCTGGATGGTCGGGCGCCGGAGCCGCGGGCTCAGGCTCAGCTCAGGACAGTGCCGGGGCCTCGGCGCCCGCGGCGAAGCCCGACGCGCGCTCGCGGTTGCCGCGGGGCTTGAGCCGCACCCCGGGCAGCACCGGCGCCGGGATGCGCGCCACCTCACCCTCGTACCCCTCGACCCGCCCGAACCGGCCGGCACCGCCCTCCGACGCGCCGGCGCCCGCCGGCCATGCCTCCCCCGCCTCCCACGCCTCGCGTGCCGCCTCGACGTCCTCGTGGGAACGCCCGATGAAGTTCCACCACATGACGAGCTCCTCGCCGAGCGGCTCACCCCCGAGGAGGAGGACGCGCGCCCCGCCCGAGGACGCCGCCACCAGCACCGACGCCTCGCCCGACCGGACCGGCACGACGACGAGCTCGCCCCGCTCGACGTCGGTCCCGTCGACGACGACCGACCCCGTGTCGACGAGCACCGCCAGCTCGAACCCCTCCTGCACGGGCACCGTCACCGCCGCGCCGGGTTCCAGCACGACCTCGGCCCCCACGAGCGCCGACTCCACCGCGACCGGCGACACCGACCCGAAGAGGGACCCCACGAACACCTGCGCCCGCACGCCCTCGCCCACCGACACGACCGGCGGCGCGAAGTGCTCGAACCGCGGCTCGACCCCGGCCGACGCCGACGGCAGCGCCAGCCACAGCTGCGCCCCGTGCAGCACGGTGGTCCCCGGCGTCGACACCTCCGAGTGCGAGATCCCCCGCCCGGCCGTCATGAGGTTGACCTCGCCGGGCCGCACGAGCGCGTGGGTCCCGAGCGAGTCACGGTGCTCGACCTCACCGCTGAACAGCCACGACACGGTCGCGAGGCCGCAGTGCGGGTGCGGCGCGACGTCCATCCCCCCGGACAGCGAGACGTCGTCGGGGCCGTAGTGGTCGACGAAGCACCAAGCCCCGACGAACGAGCGCTCCTTCGCGGGGAGCGTCCGCCGCACGGTCATCGCCCGGGGCCCACCGAGGGGCACCTCGCGGGGCACGATCACCTGCAGACCCACGTTCATCCCCTCACGGTACGGCCGCGCCGGTCCGGGTGCACCCGGCCACCACGGATAGGCTGGTGAGACCGTCCGTCGACCCGAGCCACGAGAGGGAGGTGCGCCCATGGGTCTGTTCGACCGCCTCGAGGCGGGGCTCGAGCGTGCCGTCCAGGGCACCTTCGCCAAGCACCTCCGCTCGGCCGTGCACCCCGTCGAGATCGCGAGCAACATCCGCCGCGCGATGGACGACCGCGCCGTCACCTCCTCGGGCCGCGCGATCGTGCCGAACGTGTTCACCATCGAGCTGTCCCCGGGCGACTACGACCGCCTGCACCCCGACCTCCAGCACGTCGAGATGGACCTCGTCGCGGCGGCCGAGGAGCACTGCGACGGGCAGCGATACACCCCGGCCGGCCCCATCGACATCGTCTTCGAGGAGCACGACGACCTCGAGACCGGCGTCTTCCGCATCCGCCCGAGCAAGGCGAGCCGCCCCCGCGCCACGGGGATGACGGGCCAGCACCAGGCGGTCCGCCCCCGCCACCGCCCCGCCGAGCGCGACGCCCCGCCGGTCCGGGACGGGCGCCCGGAGGCCACCCCCGGGGCCGCGGCCGCCGGAGCCGCCGCGGCCGCCGCAGCGGCCGGCCCGCCGCCGGCGCGCGACGACGTCGACGCCACGGCCCGCCACCCGCAGCCGCCGCGCCCTGCGGTCCGGCGCCCCAACGCCGCCGAGCGGCCCTGGCTCGACGTCGACGGCGAGCGCTACCCCCTCATGGGCGCGATCACGATCCTCGGGCGCGACGACGCGGCCGACATCATCCTCGACGACCCCGGCATCTCGCGCCGGCACAGCGAGCTGCGCGTGACCACCGACGGCCCGCACACGGTCACGACCATCCGCGACCTCGGCTCCACCAACGGCACGTTCGTCAACGGCGAGCGCATCACGAGCGAGCACCTCGACGACGGCGACCGCGTCACCGTCGGCCGCACCTCCATCACCTTCCGCGCGGGAAAGAGGTGACCGCCACGTGCTGAGCGAGCTCACCCTCACCGTCATGCGGCTGGGGCTCCTCGTGCTGCTGTGGGTCTTCGTCTTCGCGGTCGTCGGCGTGCTGCGCGGCGACCTCTACGGCACCCGGGTCAAGCGCCGCACCGCGTCCTCCGGCGCCACCCCCGCCAAGCGCCCGGTCACCCCGAAACCCTCACGGGCAGAACGCCGCACGCGAGGACGCGGCCCCACCCGGCTCGTCGTCACCCAGGGTCCGCTCAGCGGTACCACCCTCCCCCTCCGCCCCGCGGGAACCCTCATCGGCCGCAGTCCCGAGTGCGCCCTCGTCCTCGACGACGACTACGCATCGGGCCGGCACGCGCGCATCTACCAGGGCGACGACGGCACCTGGCGCGTCGAGGACCTCCGGTCGACCAACGGCACCTTCCTCGGAGCCACCCGCCTCACCGAGCCCAAGGAGGTCGCCGTCGGCAGCGTGCTGCGCATCGGCCAGACCGTCCTCGAGCTCCAGAGGTAACGCATGCCCTTCGCGTTCCACTTCGCCGCACGGTCCGACGTCGGGATGGTGCGGTCCAACAACGAGGACTCCGGCTACGCCGGCCCGCGCCTGCTCGCCATGGCCGACGGGATGGGCGGTCACGCCGGCGGCGACGTCGCGTCCTCCACCGTCATCGCCTCGCTCGTCGAGCTCGACGACGACGCCGTGAGCGGCCGGGAGGTCAGCCAGGCCCTCCTCGACCGGATCCACGCCGCGAACACCGAGCTCGGTGAGCAGGTCCGCGACGACCCCCGCCTCGACGGCATGGGCACGACGCTCATCGCGCTGCTCCGCTCGCACGACAAGGTCGTCCTCGCGCACATCGGGGACAGCCGGGCCTTCCTCGTCCGCGACGGCGCCGTCACCCAGATCACCAAGGACCACTCCTTCGTCCAGAACCTCGTCGACGAGGGCCGCATCTCGGCCACCGACGCGCAGACGCACCCGCAGCGCTCGCTCGTCACGCGGGTCCTCACCGGTGACGCGCACGACGAGCCCGACCTCGTCGTCCGGCAGGGCCGCATCGGCGACCGGTACCTCATCTGCTCCGACGGCCTGAGCGACTACGTGGCCCGCGACACCATCGACGAGGTCCTCCTCGGGGTCTCCGACCCCGGCGAGTGCGCGGACCGGCTCGTCGCCCTCGCGCTGCGGGCCGGCGCCCCGGACAACGTCACCGTCGTCGTCGGCGACCTCGTCGACCTCAACAAGGTCCGCGCCCCCTCCACGCTCCCGGAGGTCGTGGGCGCGGCGGCCGTCCGCCGCTCCGGCAGCGGGACCCGCCCCATCCCGACGACGCCCGCCGCCAAGGCGGCCGCCCTCACCAAGGCCGCCACCGGCGGCGAGGACGACGACGCCGACCACGTCACCCTGGCCGAGGAGGGCCCGTCCAGCCGCCGCGGGATCGCGCTGCGGCTGGCCGCCGCGGTCGTCGTCGCCGCGGTGGTCCTGGCCGGGGGCTCGTACGCGGCGTACGCGTGGTCGCAGCGGCAGTACTTCCTCGCCGCCAGCGGCGGGGTCGTGTCGGTGTACCGGGGGGTCGACCAGACCCTCGGCCCCATCACCCTCTCGCACGAGGAGTACGCGACGACGATCGCCGTCGACGACCTGCCGTCCTCGTACCAGGAGAGCCTCGAGGCCGGCATCGGCGTGGCGAACCGCGGCGACGCCGACGCCCGGGTCCAGGAGCTGCGGCTGCAGGCCGAGGCGTGCCGGTACGCGCGGGCCCACGGCGAGGCGTGCCGGACGGTGCCCTCCACGTGGACCCCGCCCACCGGGACCCCGTCGCCGACGCCCAGCCCGACGGGCACCCCGTCGCCCTCGCCGAGCCCGAGCGGGACCTCCCCGCTGCCGTCGGCCACCCCGGCCGCCTCCCGCGCCCCGGTCACGCCGCTGCCGCCCACGACGACCGCCCCGGTGACGTCGTGAGCGTCGTGTCCTCCGTCACCCCGCGCAAGGGGCGCAACGTCGAGCTCGCCCTGCTCGTCGGGGCGGTCGCGATCGTCCTCCTCGCCTACGTCGACATGGGTCTGGCGACGACCGGCACGGTGCCCCCCTCGCTCGTCGGGCTCGGCGTCGGCTACCTCGCCGTCTCCATCGCGTTCCACCTCGTGCTCCGCTGGCGCGCGTCCTACGCCGACCCCCTGATGCTGCCGATCGTCACGCTGCTCAACGGTCTGGGTCTGGTGATGATCCACCGGCTCGACATCGCCGAGGGCGACTCCATCACCGAGGGCACCGCGCTGCGGCAGCTCATGTGGAGCGCGCTCGCCGTCGCGATCGCCGTCGGCGTGCTCGTCGCCGTCCGGGACCACCGCATCCTGCGCCGCTACACCTACCTCGCGGGCGCCATCGGCCTGCTCCTGCTCCTGCTCCCGCTGTTCCCCGTCATCGGCACGTCGGTCAACGGCTCCCGCATCTGGATCCGGTTGGGGGGGTTCAGCTTCCAGCCCGGTGAGGTCGCCAAGCTCTCCCTCGCCGTGTTCTTCGCCGGCTACCTCGTGCAGACGCGGGACGCCCTGTCGGTGGCGGGCCGCAAGGTCCTCGGCCTCACGCTGCCCCGCGCCCGCGACCTCGGGCCGATCCTGCTCGCCTGGGTCGCCAGCCTCGCCGTCCTCGTCTTCGAGCGCGACCTCGGCTCGTCCCTGCTGTTCTTCGGGCTCTTCGTCGCGATGCTCTACGTCGCCACCGAGCGCGTCTCGTGGATCGCGATCGGCCTGAGCCTCCTCCTCGCCGGGGCCTACGTCGCCCACCTCGTCTTCGGGCACGTCCAGCGGCGCGTGCTGCTCTGGCTCGACACCTTCAGCCCGGAGGCGCTCGAGACGTCCGACCAGCTGGCCCGCGGCCTCATGGGGATGGCGTCGGGCGGCATGTTCGGCACCGGCCTGGGGCGCGGCCGTCCGGACCTCACCTACTTCGCCGAGTCCGACTTCATCGTCCCCAGCTTCGGGGAGGAGATCGGCCTCATCGGCCTGTTCGCGATCCTCGTGCTCTACGCCCTCCTCGTCGAGCGCGGCCTGCGCACGGCCCTCGGCACCCGCGACGGGTTCGGCAAGCTCCTCGCCGCCGGGCTGTCCTTCTCCGTGGCGCTGCAGTGCTTCGTCGTCGTCGGGGGCGTCACCCGCGTCATCCCCCTGACCGGTCTGACGATGCCGTTCCTCTCCTCCGGCGGGTCCTCGCTCCTCGCGAACTGGGCCCTCGTCGCCGTCCTCCTGCGCATCTCCGACCACGCACGCCGCCCCCTCCCGGAGGTGGGGCCCAGCGCGGTCGCGGAGGCCCGCACCGAGGTGGTGAGGCTGCCGTGAACACCCCGGTCCGCAAGCTCTCGGTCGTCGTCGCCGCGCTGTTCGCCTCGCTGCTCGTGTCGACGACGCTCATCCAGTACGTCTTCGCCGCCGAGCTCAACGCCCGCCCCGACAACCGGCGCACGCTGCTCTCGACCTACGCCCGCGAGCGCGGCGAGATCCTCGTCGGGCAGAAGGCCGTCGCCCGCTCGGTCGAGAGCGACGACGAGTACAAGTACCAGCGGGTCTACGACGAGGCCGAGCTCTACGCGCACGTCACCGGCTACTACTCGTTCTTCGGCGCCAGCGGCGGGCTCGAGCAGGCCGAGAACCCGTTCCTCTCCGGGTCGAGCGACAAGCTGTTCTACCGGCGGGTCTCCGACCTGTTCACCGGGCGCAAGCCCCAGGGCGCGACGATCGAGACCACCCTCGACCCGGCCGTCCAGGAGGCCGCGGTCGACGCCCTCGAGGGCATCCGCGGCGCCGCCGTCGCCCTCGACCCCAAGACCGGGGCGATCCTCGCGATGGTCAGCCGCCCCTCCTTCGACCCCAACACCCTCGCCGGCCACGACCTCGGCCAGGTCGAGAAGAACTACCAGGCGCTGACGAAGGACGCCTCGCGCCCGCTGCTCAACCGGACCATCGGCGGCGACCTCTACCCGCCGGGGTCGGTCTTCAAGGTGGTCACCGCGGCCGCGGCCCTCTCCAGCGGCGAGTACGACGAGGAGTCCGTCCTCGACGGCCCCGCCGAGCTCGACCTCCCGCAGACGACGAACGTCCTCCCCAACGCGTTCGACGGCGCGTGCGGTCCCGGTGACAAGGTCTCGATGACGCGCGCCCTCGCCATCTCGTGCAACACAGCGTTCGCCACCGTCGGCATGGACCTCGGCGCGGACGCCCTGCGCGAGCAGGCCGCCAAGTTCGGCTTCGGCGACGTGCTCTCGGTCCCCATGCGCGTGACACCGAGCTCGGTGCCCGCCGAGCTGGACCAGCCGCAGCTCGCCTACGCCTCGATCGGCCAGTACGACGTGCGGGTCACGCCCCTGCAGATGGCGATGGTCGCGGCGGGCGTCGCCAACGACGGCGTCGTCATGGAGCCCCACCTGGTCCAGTCGGTCATCGGCTCGGACCTGTCCGTCATCGAGCAGGCCGACCCCGCCGAGCTCTCGCAGGCCGTCTCGCCCGAGGTCGCCGCCCAGCTGCAGCGGATGATGGTCGAGGTCGTCGAGAACGGCTCCGGCGAGCGGGCCGCCATCGACGGTGTTGCCGTGGCCGGCAAGACCGGCACCGCCCAGCACGGCGAGGGACGCAAGGCGCACGCCTGGTTCATCTCCTTCGCCCCCGCCGACGACCCGCAGATCGCCGTCGCGGTCATCGCCGAGGACGGCGGCGTCGCCGGCAACGAGGCCGGCGGAGGCCGGGTCGCCGCCCCGATCGCCAAGGCGATGATGGAGGCGAGGCTCGACCGATGACCCCCGAGACCACGAGCGCGGCACGCACCGCCGCCACGACGACGGGCCGCGTCGGCCCGATGAGGAGCTCCCTGCATGGCTGACGTCCCGATGCTGCTCGGCGGCCGGTACGAGGTGGGTGACCTCCTCGGACGCGGTGGGATGGCCGAGGTGCACCTGGGGTTCGACACCCGCCTGGGGCGCCAGGTGGCCATCAAGATGCTCCGCAGCGAGCTCGCGCGCGACCAGACCTTCATCGCGCGCTTCCGCCGCGAGGCGCAGTCCGCGGCGGGCCTCAACCACGCCTCGATCGTCGCCGTCTACGACCACGGCGAGGACACCGTCGTCGAGAGCGGCGGGGCCGAGGTCAAGGTCCCCTACATCGTCATGGAGCACGTCGCCGGGCACACCCTGCGCGAGGTCATCACCAGCCGCGGCACGCTCCCGGTCACCGAGGCGGCACGGGTCACCGAGGGCGTCCTCGACGCCCTCGCCTACAGCCACCGCAACGGCATCGTCCACCGCGACATCAAGCCCGCGAACGTCATGCTCGGCGCCGACGGGTCGGTGAAGGTCATGGACTTCGGCATCGCCCGCGCGATGGCCGACGCCAACGCGACGATGACCCAGACCCAGGCGGTCATCGGCACCGCGCAGTACCTCTCGCCCGAGCAGGCGCAGGGGCAGACGGTCGACGCCCGCTCCGACCTGTACTCGACGGGCTGCATGCTGTTCGAGCTGCTCACGGGCCGCCCGCCGTTCACCGGCGACAGCCCGGTCTCGGTCGCCTACCAGCACGTCGGGGAGGCGCCGACCCCCCCGTCGCGGCTCGTCGAGGAGGTCGGCGACGACGTCGACGCCGTCGTCCTCCACGCCCTCGCCAAGCCGCGCGACGCCCGGTACCAGACCGCCGGCGAGTTCCGGAACGACCTCGCTGCCCTGCGCCTCGGGCGCCCGATCAGCGACGCGGCCCGGGGCTCGGCGGCGGCCGCCCTCGCCGGGGCCGCCCTGGGCCCGGGGCTCGGTGCCGCCACCGAGGCGCTGCCCGCCCTGCGCGACGACGCGACCCGGGCCGCCGTCGCCCCGGTCCCCGCGTACGACACCCCCGCCGGCTCGCCCACCGACACCTTCCCCGGAGGCACCTCGGACGACGACGGCCGGCGCCGCAACCCGGCGGTGTTCGTCCTCCTCGCGATCGCCGTCCTCGCGGCGCTCGGGGCGCTCGGGTACGGCGCGCTGCAGTACCTCACCGAGCCCGACATCCCGCAGGCCACGGTGCCGATGGTCGTCGGGAGCCCCGAGGAGACCGCCGTCGCCCGGATCACCCAGGCCAGGCTGAAGTACGAGGTGACCCGCGAGACCTCCGACTCGGTCGAGGAGGGCGACGTCATCCGGCAGACGCCCGAGGGCAACACCACGGTCGAGCAGGGGTCGGTCGTCCGGCTCGTCGTGTCCTCCGGGCCCAGTGCGGTCACCGTCCCCGACGTCAGCGGCAAGACGCTGGAGGAGGCCACGGCCATCCTCACCGACCTCGACCTGCGCGTCGGCGACCCCGAACGGGTCAACGACCCCGACACCGAGAAGGACGTCGTCATCTCCTCCAACCCGTCGCGGGGGACCTCCGTCGCC
This sequence comes from Oryzobacter faecalis, assembly GCF_046764005.1. Lineage (NCBI taxonomy): Bacteria > Bacillati > Actinomycetota > Actinomycetes > Micrococcales > Intrasporangiaceae > Oryzobacter > Oryzobacter faecalis. The sequence continues at coordinate 220,654 of NZ_JBKOFW010000002.1, forward strand.
ATCGGCACCGAGATCGTCCTCACCGTGGGCACCGGCAAGGCTGACGTCCCGAACGTCGTCGGGCGGACCCGCGACGAGGCGCAGCAGGCCATCACGAGTGCGGGCCTGAAGTACCGCACCCGGGAGCGGGAGACCGACGCGGCGGCCGAGGGCACGGTCGTCGAGCAGGACCCGAAGGACGGCGAGCTCGACCTCGGCGACACCGTGACGATCATCGTCGCGAAGAAGCCCGCGCCGACCCCCACGCCGACCCCCACCCCCACCGAGAGCCCCAGCCCGTCGCCGAGCCCGTCGCCGACCCTCCCCTGACCGCGGCCGGCGCCCCGGTCAGCCGGCGGCGACGATGCGCGCGACCCCGGCAGCGTCGTGGACGAGCGGGCTGAGGCCGGCGGAACGCTCGACCGCGTCGGCCATCCCGCAGGTCAGCAGCCAGTTGGCGAGCATCCGGTGCCCACCGTGGGTCAGCACCGACTCGGGGTGGAACTGCACGCCGTGGAGCGGGAGCGTCGCGTGCCGAACGGCCATGACGATGCCCGACTCCGTGCGGCCGTTGGGGACCAGCTCGTCCGGGAGGGTGTCGGGGACGATCGTCAGCGAGTGGTACCGCGTGGCGGTGAACGGGTCCGGGACCCCCTCGAGGACCCCCGTGCCGTCGTGGTGCACCTGGCTCGTCTTGCCGTGGAGCAGCTCGGGCGCGCGCCCCACCGTGGCGCCCATGACGACCCCCAGCGCCTGGTGTCCCAGACACACCCCGAGCATCGGCTGGGACCGCTCGGCGCACGCCTCGATCATCGCCATCGACACCCCGGCCTCCTCGGGCGTGCCAGGTCCCGGCGAGACGAGGACGCCGTCGAAGTCGGCCGCGTCGGACGGGGACACCGCGTCGTTGCGGACGACCTCGCACTCGGCGCCGAGCTGCTCGAGGTAGCCGACGATCGTGAAGACGAAGCTGTCGTAGTTGTCGACGACGAGGACGCGGGTCATGGGCTCCATGGTGCCCTGCCGAGCCCGGGCGCCGCACCGACGGTGTTGTCGGTGAACGGCAGGAGCGGGCTGAGCCAGGGGAAGACCCACGTGAACAGGACCCACACGACGAGGAGAAGGAGGACGAGGACCTCGACCACCTTGAGCCAGGTCGGGCCCGGGAGGAGCCGCCAGAGCACGCCGTACACCCTCAGGCCCCCGTCGCCGTCAGCCAGCGGGCGGGGTCCCACTCGGCGCGCGGCACCGACTCGACGAGCCGCCCGTGGACGACGTACCGCTCGGTCGCCGAGAACTTCGGGTGGCACGAGGTCAGCGTGATGGCGGCCTCGGTGGGCGCGGCACCGGGGTCACCGGGCACCGGCGCGATGACCTCGACGTCGCGGGGGCGCACGACCTCGCGCGACGTCACCTCGTAGACGTGCACCGTGGCCGCGGTCTCGATGACGACCCGGTCGCCGTCGACCAGCCGGTCGACGTCGTGGAACGGGCGCCCGTAGGTCGTGCGGTGTCCCGCGAGCGCGAAGTTGCCGACCTGGCCAGGGCCCGCCGTGCCGGCGTAGTGCCCGACGCCGAGGGCGAGGACGTCACGGCCGGTGCCCTCGATGACCGGCCGTGCCCAGTCCGCCCCGAAGCGGGGCACCCGCACGACGGCGAACGCCCCGTCCTCGCCGATCGCCTCGGGGAGGCCGTCGGCGGGCACCGGGGCCGACGCCGGCTCACGGGCGAAGGACTCCTCGAGCGTGCGGACGATGCCGGCCTGCTCCCGGTCGGCGACGACGTCGGTCCACCACAGCTGCCACGCGGCGAAGAGCAGGAGCAGCGCCCCGAGGGTGAGCAGGACCTCCCCGGTCCAGCCGACGACGCGTCGCACCATCAGCGGCGTCAGCCCGCGTCGACGGTGGCGTGGGCGGGGACGATCGAGCCGCTGTAGGCCGGGAAGCGCGTGTCGCCCTCGAGGGTCCTGACGTCGTAGCCGAGCCCGACCGCGAGCGACCACTGGCGCAGGTTCTCGACGACCGGGTCGGTGCGCAGCACCTCGGTGAGGCGCGCGGTGTCGCCGATGGCGGTGATGACGTAGGGCGGGGAGTAGACCCGGCCCTGGAGGATCAGCGTGTTGCCGACGCAGCGGACGGCGCTCGTGGAGATGACCCGCTGGTCCTGGAGCATCATCGCCTCGGCGCCCCCGGCCCACAGCGCGTTGACGACCGCCTGGACGTCCTGCTGGTGGATGACGTAGTCGTCGGGGTCCGCGCCCTCGGGCACCTCGCCGTTCGGCAGCCGGGCGTCGTCGAGCTCGACCCGGATGGCCGGCCCCTCGACCTCGGTGCGCCCGGCGAGGGGCGCGAGCTCGTTGGCCTGCCGCTCGAGCCCCTGGGTCGTGACGTCGCCCGGGGCGAGGTTCGCCGTCTTCTCGTCGACCTCGGCGCGCAGCCGGTCGACCTCGAGGGTGCGCTGCTCGTTCGTGCGGTTCTGGCTGCGGATGAGGTCGGGGAGCATGGCCTGGTCGGGCCGGATGTCCTGGCCCTGCGCGGCCCGCACGCTCGACGCGAAGAGCGCCCCCGCGGCGAGCGCCACGACGGGAACCAGCCAGGGCCAGGGGGACGGTCGGTCGACCCGACCACCGTGCGTTCCGGCCACCGCGCTCACCTCCTCTCCGCTGCGTGCCTCTACGCTAGGTCACACCACCAACGCCACGAGGAGACAGTCCGTGCCCGAGTCCAAGGGTCGCTCGAAGCCCAGCTACACCCCGCCGCGCTCGGCGCAGAAGGCCCAGGGCCCGAACCCGCGCTGGTTCGTCCCCGTGATGCTCGGCCTCATGGTCATCGGGCTGCTGTGGGTCGTGACCTACTACATCAGCGGGGCCCACCAGTACCCCGTGCCCCAGATCGAGCGCTGGAACCTCGGGGTCGGCTTCGCCCTGATGATGGCCGGCTTCCTCATGACGACCCGCTGGCGCTGACACCCACGTTCAGACGAGCTGTCCACAGGGGTTGTCCACACTGGGGATGAATGACACCCGTGTAATCCACAGGTGGGCAACCTGTGGAAAGCGCGTTGACCTGCGGCGATGCCCGATCCTCACTGGTGCGGCGGGGCGTCCACAGGGTGGGGACCGCAGCCTGGGGACAGCGGTGGAGGACGGTGGACAACCGCGTGCGGGCCGCAGCCGGCGTGGGGCCCCTCGCGGGCGGCGGGGACGGCGTCAGCCGGCGAGGGCGTACTTCGCCCCCGCGAGCGCCACGAGGACGACGAGGATGGCGGCGAGCCCGACCCAGTGCAGCTGCCGGTTGCCCCGGTCGACGAGGCTGCGGGGGCGCCCGAGGTAGCCGATGACCCCCGCGCAGGCCGCGCCCGTGACGAGCCCACCGAGGTGCGCCTGCCAGGCGATGCCCGGGATGACGAACCCGATGACGGCGTTGATGCCGATGACGACGTACATCCCAGCCGCCGAGCGACCGAGGCGACGCTGGAGGACCAGGAACGCCCCGAACATCCCGAAGACCGCGCCCGAGGCGCCGACCGCGCCGGACCACCACGCCCCCGGTCCGGTGGCGAGGGCGTCCTCGTACCCCTGCGGTGTGGCGAGGAGCAGGTACACGACCGACCCGCCGAGGGCGCTGAGCAGGTACGTGGCCGCGAAGCGGGCCCGGCCGACGAGCGGCTCGAGGTAGGTGCCCATGACCCACAGGGCGTACATGTTGAACGCGATGTGGAGGATGAGGCTCTGGCTGTGGGCGAAGGCCGAGGTGAGGAAGCGCCACGGCTCGACCTCACCGAGGGCGGGGACGAACGCGATGCGGCTGGTGAGGGAACCGTCGACCATCTGGGCGAGGAAGACGACGACGCAGACCGCGATGATCGTGATCGTCACCGCCGGGCGGCCGTCGGTGACCTGCCCCCCGAAGACCGTGCGGGCCTGCCGCACGGACCTGCGGCCCTCGGCGACGCAGTCGACGCACTGGATGCCGACCGCGGCCGGGCGCTGGCACTCGGGGCACGCCGGGCGGCGGCACCGCTGGCAGCGCACGTACGACTCGCGGTCCGGGTGGCGCGGGCAGACGGGGACCTGCTCGGCGGCCTCCGGCGTCACCGGCTGCTCGGCCACGTGCTCTCCTCGTCCGCCCGCGCCGGTGGTGCTCAGTCCTGGATCTCGACGCGCTCGATGACGACGTCCTCGAGCGGCTTGTCCTGCGCACCGGTGCGGACGCCGGCCAGCGTGTCGACGACCTCACGGCTCGCGGCGTCGGCGACCTCGCCGAAGATCGTGTGCTTGCCGTTGAGCCAGGTCGTCGGCGCCACGGTGATGAAGAACTGCGAGCCGTTGGTGCCCTTGCCCATCCGCTTGCCGGCGTTGGCCATGGCGAGCAGGTAGGGGCGGTCGAACTGCTTGTCGGGGTGGATCTCGTCGTCGAAGTCGTAGCCCGGGCCACCCATACCGCGGCCGAGCGGGCAGCCGCCCTGGATCATGAAGCCCGGGATGATGCGGTGGAAGATCAGGCCGTCGTAGAACTTCGTGGGGTTCGAGCGCCCCGCGTCGTCGTTGTACTCCTTCTCGCCGGTCGCGAGGCCGACGAAGTTCTTCACCGTGGTCGGCGCCTCGTTCGGGAAGAGGTCGACGACGATCGGTCCGTGGTTCGTGTGCAGGGTTGCCTTCATGCGCCCGATCCTCTCACGCGGGCCCGACCCTGCCCCGGGCGTCCCCCGACCGTCCGCCCGGTCCGCGGACGCGTCTGCATCCGCGTGACCCCGGATCGCGGTGAGCAGCGCAAACAAGGCAGGATGGGGACGAAGGAAGACTTCCCACCTCGAGGAGGACACGTGTTCCGGACCAAGAGCAGGACCGACCAGGCACGCGACGCCGTCGCCGACGCCGCCGATCGCGCGAGCGCGTCCGCCAAGGACGCCGCCGACAAGGCGGCCAAGAGCGCCAGGCAGGCCAAGGGCAGGGCGTCCGACCTGTCGGGCAGCGCCGCCGACCAGTACGACACCGCGCGCGACAAGGCCCACGACTACGCCGACGTCGCCCGCGACGCCGCGGGCACCGCGCGCGAGAAGGCCCACGACTACGCCGAGGTCGCGCGGGACAAGGCGTCCGACGCCTACGACGAGCTCGCCCCGCGCGTCGAGCACGCCAAGGAGACCTTCATCGAGGACATCGTGCCCAAGGTCGCCACCGCCCTCGCCGCGATCGCCGCCGGTGCCGCGGCCGCCAAGGAGCAGGCCGTCGAGGCCGCCGACCGCGCGCCCGACGCCTACGCCGTCCTCAAGGGCGATGCCGTGGCGAAGCCCTCCGGGGGCAAGGGACGCTGGATCCTCCTCCTCGGAGCGGTCGCCGCCGGTGCCGCCGTCTACGCGTGGCGCAAGAGCAACGAGCGCCCCGACCCGTGGGCCACCGCCGCGCCCTACACGCCGCCGACGAGCACCCAGCAGAAGGTCACCGACCTCAAGGACGCCGCGAAGGAGAAGGCGACCGAGGTCAAGGAGGCCGCCGCCGAGAAGGCCGCCGAGCTCAAGGACAAGGCCGTCGAGGCCAAGGACGCCGCCGCCGAGAAGGCGACCGAGGCCAAGCAGACCGCTGCCGACAAGGCGGGCGAGGCCAAGGCCAAGGCCAGTGCGCGGGCCGAGGGCGCCAAGGCCCCGGCCGGGGCCGTCGCCGACGAGGGTGCCGCCACCTGGGAGTCGGCCGAGGTGTCCGACACCGGTGCCGCGTCGACCTCTGGCACGTCCGAGGGCGCCGACCTCTCGACGCCGAACCTCGACGCGGGGTCGACCGACAAGGCCTGACCGCCCCGCACCGAGCAGCGCGAAGCCCACGACCCGGACCCCTCCGGGCGTGGGCTTCGCGCTGCTGCTCGGTGGGGGAGGGGGTCGTCAGGAACGGAGAAGCGGGCCGTCGGCGGTGCCCTCTAGCGTGTGCCCATGGCGACGACGACGGGCCGGAGCGCCCCTGGGGCGCACCCGGCCGACACCCACGACCTCATCCGCGTGCAGGGAGCGCGCGAGAACAACCTCAAGGACGTCAGCGTCGAGCTGCCCAAGCGCCGGCTCACCGTCTTCACGGGCGTCTCCGGCTCGGGCAAGAGCTCGCTCGTCTTCGCGACGATCGCCGCCGAGTCGCAGCGGATGATCAACGAGACCTACAGCGCGTTCGTCCAGGGGTTCATGCCCAACCTCGCCCGCCCCGACGTCGACCGCCTCGAGGGCCTGACGACGGCGATCATCGTCGACCAGGAGCGGATGGGCGCCAACCCCCGCTCGACCGTCGGCACGGCGACCGACGCCAACGCGATGCTGCGCATCCTGTTCAGCCGGCTGGGCCGGCCCCACGTCGGCCCCCCGACGGCCTACTCCTTCAACGTCCCCACCCGCAGGGCGAGCGGGGTGATGACGACCGAGAAGGGTGGCCGCACCGAGAAGCGGGTGGCCCAGCAGGAGGTCTACCTCGGCGGCATGTGCCCGCGCTGCGAGGGGATGGGGCACGTCAGCGACATCGACCGCACCGCCCTCTACGACGACTCCAAGTCCCTGAGCGAGGGCGCCCTCACCGTCCCGGGGTACTCGATGGACGGCTGGTACGGCCGCCTGTTCGAGGGGATGGGGCTGCCGATGGACCGGCCGATCGCCTCGTTCACCGCGAAGCAGCTCGACACGATGCTCTTCGCGCCGCCGACGAAGATCAAGGTCGAGGGCGTCAACCTCACCTTCGAGGGGATCATCCCGAAGATCCAGAAGTCGATGCTCTCCAAGGACCCCGAGGCGATGCAGCCGCACGTGCGCCGCTTCGTCGAGGCCGCGGTGACCTTCCAGGCCTGCCCCGAGTGCGACGGCACCCGCCTCACCCCGGAGGCCCGCGCCTCGAAGATCAAGGGGCAGAGCATCGCCGACCTGTGCCGGATGCAGATCAGCGACCTCGCCGGCTGGGTCCGCGACCTCGACGAGCCCTCGGTGGCCCCGCTGCTCAAGGGCCTGCAGCACCTCCTCGACTCGTTCACCGAGATCGGGCTGGGCTACCTCTCCCTCGACCGCCCGGCCGGAACCCTGTCCGGCGGCGAGGCCCAGCGGACCAAGATGATCCGCCATCTCGGCTCCTCCCTCACCGACGTCACCTACGTCTTCGACGAGCCGACGATCGGCCTCCACCCGCACGACATCGAGCGGATGAACCAGCTGCTCCTCCAGCTGCGCGACAAGGGCAACACCGTCCTCGTCGTCGAGCACAAGCCCGAGACGATCGCCATCGCCGACCACGTCGTCGACCTCGGACCGGGCGCCGGGTCGGGTGGCGGTGAGGTGTGCTTCGAGGGCACGGTCGAGGGGCTGCGCGGCAGCGACACCACCACGGGCCGCCACCTCGACGACCGCGCGGCCATCAAGTCCGGGACCCGTTCCGCGACAGGGGCGCTCGAGGTCCGCAAGGCGTCGACCCACAACCTGCGCCAGGTCGACGTCGACATCCCGCTCGGGGTCCTCTGCGTCGTCACCGGCGTCGCCGGGTCGGGAAAGAGCTCGTTGATCCACGGGTCGGTCGCCAAGCGCGAGGGCGTCGTCGTCATCGACCAGGGGGCCATCAAGGGGTCCCGGCGCAGCAACCCCGCCACGTACACCGGGCTCCTCGAGCCGATCCGCAAGACGTTCGCCAAGGTCAACGGGGTCAAGCCGGCGCTGTTCAGCTCGAACTCCGAGGGCGCCTGCCCCACGTGCAACGGCGCGGGTGTCGTGTTCACCGACCTCGGCATCATGGCCACCGTCGAGTCGACGTGCGAGGAGTGCGAGGGCCGCAGGTTCCAGGCGGCCGTCCTCGAGTACACCGTCGGGGGCAGGAACATCGCCGAGGTGCTGGCGATGTCGGTGGTCGAGGCACGGGACTTCTTCGGGGCGCCCGGCGAGGCCCGCACGCCCGCCGCGCACACCCTCCTCGAACGCCTCGACGACGTCGGTCTGGGCTACCTCAGCCTCGGCCAGCCGCTGACGACGCTGTCCGGTGGTGAGCGCCAGCGCCTCAAGCTCGCCACCCAGATGTCCGAGAAGGGCGAGGTCTACGTCCTCGACGAGCCCACGACCGGCCTGCACCTCGCCGACGTCGAGAACCTGCTGGCACTCCTCGACCGGCTCGTCGACGGCGGCCGCTCGGTCATCGTCATCGAGCACCACCAGGCCGTCATGGCGCACGCCGACTGGATCATCGACCTCGGGCCGGGCGCCGGGCACGACGGTGGCACGGTCGTGTACGAGGGCACCCCGGCCGACCTCGTCGCGGCCCGGTCCACCCTCACCGGCAGGCACCTGGCCGAGTACGTCGCCCGCTGACCGGGCGACGTCACGCTGCAGCGGCCCGCAGGTGCTTGCGCCCGGTGAGCAGCGCCAGGGAGTAGCAGGCGGCGACGACGACGAGCAGGGCGTTGAAGCCCAGGACGAGGGCCAGGTACTCGAGCGCGCCGCCGACCATCGCCCCGAGCAGGTTCGCCCCGAAGGCCGTCGTCGAGGACCCGACGTCCTTGAACCGCACCGCGAACAGCAGGTTCGCGAGGAAGATCGGGAGGAAGGCGATCGTCACGCCGACGACGAACCGCGGCACGGGGGCCAGGTCGAGCAACGCGTCGCCGGGCACCACCCACGCGACCGCCAGCGCCGCGAGGAGCAGCGGGTACAGGAGGACCGGGCGCGGGATCGTGACCCGGCGGGCGACCTCCACCGCGGCGAGGACGCTGAGCAGCACGCCGGTGAAGACGGCAGCGTTGACGGCCCACGTCGTGCCGAACAGCAGCGCGAACTGCACGACGTTCTTCGTCTCGAGCAGGAGGAACGCGACCCCCATGAAGAACAGGTCGGTGTACGGCCTCATCCGACCGATCGGTCCGCCGACCCACCGCACGAGGACGACCGAGGCGAGCAGGACGAGCCCGAGCATCCCGAGGTAGAAGGCCGGGATGGTCCGCTCGGCGAGGTAGGGGAACGGGCGGTCGTCGACCGACGGCTCGAGCCCGCCGACGCGAGGTGTCCACGTCGTCGTGCAGCCACCGGTGGAGGCGTCGTCGCGCAGGGTCAGCACGGCCTGCTGGCGGTTGCCCTGCGTGGGCCCGAGCTGGACGCAGGGCGCGGTGCCGTAGACGGTGCTCACCGTGTTGGCGTAGCGGTCGAGGAGCCACGGCTCGTAGTAGTTGTACATGGCGAAGGTGCCGCCGGGCTCGAGCAGCGAGCGCGCCCTCTCCAGGGCCTGGGTCGTGAAGAGGTAGTTCTCCAGTCGCAGGGCGGACTGCCCCGTGACGATCGTGGCCGAGTCGGGCAGGGCGAAGAGGATGAGGTCGTACGTGCCCGTCGCGCGCTCCATGAAGGCCCGGCCGTCGTCGACGTGGAGGGTGACGCGCGGGTCGTCGTAGGGGCGGTCGGGATGGCGGTCGCGGCCGACCTGGACCAGGGCGGGGTCGATCTCGACGGCGTCGACGCGCCGGGCCCCCTGCGACAGCGCCACCGCGACGTCGTTCCCGGTGCCGGCTCCGATGACGAGGACGTCGTCGCGCTTGTCCGCGTAGGTGTACGGGAAGAAGTAGAACGGCGAGTTCGTGCGGGCCTGCGCCACCGTCATCGACGTCTGGAGCGGGGTGTTGTTGACCTCGACGCGCACGTTCCCGCCGACCGCGTCACCGGTGCGGATCTTGTAGTACGGCGACCACTGGAACGGGCCGACGAAGGACTCGATGCCGAGGGTGAGCACGACCGCCGCGATGCCGACGGCCGGCGCCCACCGCCGCCACCTCACGCGCTCGCCGAGGAGGAGGACGAAGGCCCCGCCCGCGAGCAGGGCCCACGCCAGCGGGGGGGTCCGCAGGAACGACAGGCCGGCGAACGTGACGATGCCGAGGAGCGAGCCGCCGATGTCGAGCCGGTACGCCTCCAGCGGCGCGAACTGCGTGAAGGTGCGGGCGACCTCCTGCGCGAGGGCGAACAGGGTGGCGACGACGAGGAGGAAGACCACACCCAGGGACAGCCACCGCGGAAGGGGGGCGGTGCCGAAGTGGCTCTGCAGCTCCCACGCGCCGGTGCGCGTCGTGCCGGTCCGGACGGGGAAGGCGAGGACGAAGAGGACGACCGCGGCGAGGAGCAGGGGCGCCGCGGGGAAGACGTCGCGGCCGGTCGAGCCCCGCAGGAAGCCCAGCCCGATGCCGAGGAAGCTCGCGAGGAGGACGAAGTTCGTCAGGTGGACGAGGTAGAGGTTGTTCGACGAGGTCCAGCGGATCAGCGCCAGCTCGACGAAGAGCATGAGGGCGCTGGCCAGCACCAGCCGGACCCGCGGCGAGAGCGTCACCCGCGCCACCCTAGGGCCGGGTGAGCGCTCCGGGCGGTGTCCGTGGCGGGGCTCCCCTGCCACACTCGACCCATGCGGTACTCGTTCGGGGACCTCGTCCTCGACACCGACCGGTACCTCCTGGAGCGGGGCGGGGAGCCCCAGCACGTCCAGCCCCAGGTCTTCGACGTGCTCAGCCACCTCGTGGCGCACCGCGACCGGGTCGTGCCGAAGACCGAGCTGCTCGACACGGTCTGGGGCGACCGCTTCGTCAGCGACTCGACCCTGACGAGCCGGATCAAGGCGGCTCGTCGCGTCGTGGGGGACGACGGCATCGCCCAGACCGTCATCAAGACGGTGCACGGCCGGGGGTACCGGTGGGTGGCCGACGTCGACACCGGTGCTGAACCGTCCGGTGCCGTCCGCGCGTCCGCCCCGTCCCCTCCGCCGCGCCGGCTGGAACAGCGAATCCGGTTCTGCCGCACCGCAGACGGTGAGCGTCTGGCCTACGCCACCGTCGGTGAAGGCCCGCCCCTCGTGCGTGCGGCCCACTGGATCACGCACCTCGACCACGAGTGGAACAGCCCGGTGTGGCAGCACTGGATGGAGGGGCTGTCCAGCGGCCGCACCCTCGTCCGGTACGACGAGCGCGGCTGCGGGCTGTCGGACCACGACCCGTACGACGTCTCGCTCGAGTCCTTCGTCCACGACCTCGAGGCCGTCGTCGACGAGCTGGGGCTCGAGCGGTTCCCGCTGATGGGGCTCTCGCAGGGCGGGCCGGTCGCCATCGAGTACGCCGCACGCCATCCCGAGCGGGTCAGCCGGCTCGTCCTCGTCGGCGCGTTCGTCAAGGGCCGGCGAGCCCGGTCGTCCACGCCGGAGCACCACCGCGAGTTCGAGATGCAGCGCGAGCTGATCCGGCTCGGGTGGGGCCGCGACGAGCACGCGTTCCGCCTGTACTTCTCCTCGGTCTTCATGCCCGACGCCGACCCGCAGCTGTGGACCGCCTTCGCCGAGCTGATGCGGCGCACGACATCGGCCGAGAACGCGTTGCGGCTCTTCGACGCCTGCCTCGACATGGACGTCACGCAGGCGGCCCGCACGCTGGACGTGCCGACGCTCATCCTCCACGCCCGCGGCGACCAGCGGATCCCGTTCGAGCAGGGGGTCAGCCTCGGCGGCCTCATCCGCGGCAGCCGGCTCGTGCCGCTCGACTCGCGCAACCACCTGATGCGTCCGGACGAGCCCGCCTGGACCCACTTCCTCGACGAGGTCGATGCCTTCCTCGCCGAGGACGACTCCACGACGAGTCCACGCGCGGTCCACCCCGGGTCCAAGGTCACCGGCCGGTAGCGGAGGACGGTCGTCCTCATCGCGATCGACGAGGAGACCGCCGTGACCCGCACCGACCGACCCCACACCTCCCGGACCCGGCGCGCCGACGTGGTCGTCGTCGGAGGACGCTGCGCCGGCGCCGCGACGGCCATGCTGCTGGCGCGGGCCGGGCACGACGTCCTCGTCCTGGACCGGGCGACCTTCCCGAGCGACACCGTCTCCACGCACGTCCTGTCGCGGGTCGCGATGGTGCAGCTGCTGCGCTGGGGGCTGCTCCCGGCGGTGCACGCGTCGGGGGCGCCGCGGGTGACGAGTGTCTCGATCGACACGGGGGGCGACGTGCTCACCCGCACGATCAGGGACCGGTACGGGGTCGACCACCTGCTCGCCCCGCGGCGCACCGCCCTCGACGCGGTCCTCCAGGACGCGGCCGTCCGCGCGGGGGCGAGGGTCGCGACGGGTGTCGCGGTGGACGGCGTGCTGCGCGACGGCACCGGCCGGGCGGTGGGGGTCCGGGCCCGTGACACCTCCGGCCCCCTCGTCGTCGAGGCCCGGCACGTCGTCGGGGCCGACGGGCTGATCTCCCGGGTTGCCCGCTCGGTGGCGGCGCCGCTCGTCGTCCGCCGGCCGACGACGGGCGCGTCGCTCTACGCCTACCTGCGCGGCCCGTGGACGGCGATCGAGTACCACGTCGGTCGCGGGGCGCTCGGCGGGATCTTCCCGACGCACGGCGGCGAGTCGTGCGTGTGGGTCTGCACGTCCGAGGCCGGCGCCCGCCGCCACCAGCGACGCGGCGCCCGCGACTCCGTGCTGCTCGACCTCCTGGGCGAGCTGACGCCGCGGTTGGCCGACCGCGTCCGGGGCGCCGAGCAGACCTCGCCGGTGCGGGGGATGCTGCGGATGCCGAACCAGCTGCGGCGGGCGTGGGGCCCGGGGTGGTCGCTCGTCGGCGACGCCGGCTACCACCGCGACGCCATCACCGGTTTCGGCATCAGCGACGCCTTCCGTGACGCCGAGCTCCTGGCGACCGCCCTCGACGTCGTGCTGCGGCATCCCCGGTGCGAGGACCGCTCGCTCACCCGGTACGCGAGGGAGCGCGACCGGCTGGCGCGACCCGTCCTCGACCTCACCTGCGCGCTCGCCACCTTCCCCGAACCCGGACGGTTCGTCGACCTCCAGCGGCAGCTGGCCCGCGTCATCGACGAGCAGGCCGGCGAGCTGGCGGCTTGGCCGTCGCCCGTGCGCGCGTCCGTCGCCTGACCTCCCCTGCCCCGGTCCTGATTCCGCCAACACCGAGTCACCCACCACCCACCGAGAGGAACCACCACCATGTCCACGGACACCACCCACCGCAGCACCACTCACGGCCCCGACACCCACCGCAACGGCGTCGACACCGCCACGCTCTTCGCCACCCTCGACGCCGTCAAGGCGGCGCCGGCCGCCGCCCGGTTCCAGTTCCGGGCGCACAACACCTGGCAGTCGGGCACCCACAGCCGCTCGACGATCTCCGACTTCTTCGGGGTCGGTGAGGAGCGGGTGCACGAGAGGGAGTTCGTCTTCGACGCCGACCACCCGGCGGTCCTCGTCGGTCAGGACCGGGGGCCGACCCCGGTCGAGATGCTGCTCCACGCCCTGGCCGCCTGCCTCACGGCGGGCATCGCCAACATCGCCTCCGCGCGCGGGGTGACCCTGACGTCGGTCCGGTCCACCGTCACCGGCGACATCGACCTCAACGGGATCCTCGGGCTCCAGCCGGTCCGGAACGGGTACTCGGGCGTGGGCGTCCGGTTCGTCGTCGAGGGCGACGCCCCGGAGGACGTGCTGCGCGGCATCGTCGAGCAGTCGCGGTCGCGCTCGGCCGTCTTCGACGTCATGACGACCGGCGTCCCGGTCGACATCGAGGTCGAGGTCGCCTGAGGCCCCGGCTGGTTCCGCTCGTCAGACGAGCCCCAGGCCGAGCAGCAGGACGGCCCCGAGGAGCCCGATGACGCCGACGACTCCCGCTCGACCCGCGCGGGAGCCGTCGAGCGGCGGGACCGGGAGGAGGAGCGAGCCGGCCATGATGAAGGTCGCGACGCAGAACGACGTGGCGAGCGGCGTCCTCAGCAGGGCCGCCTGCGCGAGGAGGACCAGAGACAGCAGGGCCAGCGTGAGCGGCGCGGCGAGGGCGACCCGCAGGTTCGCCGACGGGGCGCGCACGACGGGCAGCGGAGCGAAGGGCGCCCCGAACGCACCCGAGACGAGGCCGACGACCGCCCCGGGGGCCCAGGTCCCGTGGACGACACCGCGCCCGGACCGCCGGGCCACGGCCGTCCGGACGAGCATGGCTGCACCGACGAGCGCCGCGATCCCGACGATGTAGGCCAGCCCGGTCCACGGCCACACCGCCTGCTCCCGGAACGCGAGGACGAAGGCGACCACGGTGGCGCCGAGCGCCCACCACGGCCGGCGCAGCCGGCGGCTCCGGCGCCCGGCCCGAAGACGCCCGGCGACACCCTCGAGCCACTCCCGGGCCGCCGGTGAGGGCGAGGTGTCCCGGAGCGACACGAGCCCGACGCCGGCGAGCGCCGCGGCGAGCAGTCCGGCCGTGACGGTCGGTGCGGTGCGCTGCGACCCGGCGAACGACCACCCCTGCGGGAGCGGCTTCGAGACGTCGAGTGAGGTGCGGTAGGTCGCGTCGTCGAGTCCCAGCTCGAGCGCGCGGTCGGCGTAGGAGGGGTCGAGGTCGATGGCGCGGGCGAGAGCGCCCTGGGAGGCCGGGACGTGGAGAGGCCCGCGACGCCCCTCGACGACCCCCAGGTTGTGCCAGCCGAGGGCGTATCCGGGTCCGGCGGCGACGGCGGCCCGCAGGACGCGGCTCGCCTCCTCCGCGTCCCCGCGTCGCGCGAGGAGCACCGCGAGGTTGTTCGCCGCCGGGTAGACGCTCGGGTCGGACTCGAGGGCACTGCGGTACTGGGCGATGGCTCGTGTGGTGTCCCCTCGCCGCTGGCTGACCTCGGCGGCCGTGAGGAGGTAGACGGGGCTGCGCGGATCGCCCTGTACCGCAGCGGTGCTCATGACAAGAGCCCTCGTGAGGTCGCCCGTGCCGAGGGCCGCCACCGCCGCGCTGTTCCGGGCGGCGTCGACATGCACGACTCCGTCGAGCGTGTCCGCCCACGTGAGCGCCGTGGCGAGGTCGTCGCCGGCGGCCTGGTCCTGACCCGTGGCGAGCTCGTGGTCGGCGAGCTGCGTCGCGGCGTAGTAGGAGATCTTCGCGAAGGGCTCGGCGTCACCGGACCCCTGGGCGTCCTGGTAGCCGTATCCCTGGGCTCCCGTGAGCACGAGTGGCCTCAGGAGCGCCACGGCCTCGTCGTGGCGACCGGACCGCAGGAGGGCGCCACCCTGGCCGAGCTGCGACTGCGCGACCGCGAGGTCGTTGTTCCACCGAAGCGCGCGCCACCGGGTGGTCGCCACGACGAACTCGGCTGCAGCGGAGTCGAAGTCCCCGAGGAGGTAGTCGATCTCGGCCATCCTCTGGTGGGCCAGGGCGGTGTCCTCGCCCATCGACCGGGCCCACGTCATCACGTCGCGGCGGGCGGCGGCGAGGTCTCCGGCCCACCGGAAGAGGTTCTGCCGGTCGTCGAAGATCGAGTCGAGGCGGGCGAAGGGATCATCCGCATCGTCGACGGGCCCGTCCGGCTCCTACAGACCGAGAGCCTGCGCCGCGGGGTCCGGGTTGTCGATCAGCCGCTTCAGGGGTTCGGGGTCCGGGCACGTCCCGCCGAAGTCGCTCGGGGCAATGGCGTCGAAGTCGTCGGGCCACCCCTCTGCCGCGACGTTCTCGTCCCCGGCCAGCCAGGCGGCCCGGCGGGCGGACCACTGCGGACAGAACTCCGCCTCGTCGGTGATGCCGGCGGTGGGGCGGTACCGCGGCACGAAGCCCTCGTCACCGACCAGCCCGCCTCCGCCCATCCCGGCGGCGAGGATGTAGAACGCCACCGGCCGCATCCGGTCGGCGCCCCAGGTCAGTGGGTGTGCGATGGGGATGAAGGATCCGTCGACGGGCAGGGCCGCCGGGCCCAGGTCGGCCAGCCGCGAGGCCGTGGCGGCCGCGCGGGCGAACCGACGGTCCCGCTCCTCGGCCCGCACGGCCACCTGCAGGGCCCGCCCCGGCCGGGACTGCCCCTGGGCCACCTCCAGCGCCAGGCGCGCCGCCTCGGCTGCCCTCCCCAGGCCCAGCTCGGCCCGGGCGAGGCCGAGGCCGCCGGCCAGCCTGTCGCCCGTCGCCCGGATCCGCGCGAACAGCCCGCGGGCGTCGTCGTAGGCGTGCCGCGAGGAGAAGGGCTGCGGCACCGCCAGGTAGCGACCCCGCGTGAGGTGCACGTCCCCCAGGGCCGCCACGGCTCCGGGGTCGTCGGGGAACCGGGCCACCAGGTCCTCGGCCCATCGACGGGCGGTCGCGAGGCGGTCGACGTCGAACTCGACGAGTCGGGTGAGGTCGTCCTCCCCGGACATCTCGTTGAGGGCCCGCTGCACCGCCAGCCATCCCGGGGTGGGGTCGCCCGGGCAGGCCAGCTGGGTGCGCCGGGTCTCGGAGTCGACGATCTCGGGGCCGATCTCCGGGCCGGACGCGACGAGGGTCAGCAGATCGAGCTGGGGGTCGCACGCCCCGTCACCGCGCGCGGCGTCGAGGACGGCGAAGGCGAGCCGTGCGGCATCCTCGGGGACTGCGTACGGTGCGGCCGGGTCGGCGGCCACCACCATGAGGGCCGCCCCCAGCTCCCCGCCGTGGGCTGCCAGTGCCTCCGGGTCGGCGCGCTCGACCACGGCGTCGGCACGGGGGAAGCGGTACGGGTAGGACCACACGGACGGGTCGGGTCCCGCGCCTGCCACGGACACGTCGGGGTCGGCCACGACGGCGAGGATCTCGTCGGCGGCCTCGGCTCCGAGCGCCGCGGTCGCGATGGGACGCACGTCCTCCAGCGTGCGGACGACCGCCGCCTCCGGCAGGCCGACCGGGACGGCGCGGATGCGAGAGGTCGGCCGGACGTCGCCCACGCGCGGGTCCGAGGGCGCCGCCACGATCGGCTGCGGCAGGTTCGAGGCCACGACGGCCGAGACGGGGGCCAGGGCCAGGAGGCCGACCACGCCGGCGACGACGAGCCCACCGAGGGCGCGAGGCCACCGGGAGGTCGGGACGCGGCGCGGCGACGTGGCGGCCATGGCGACCCCACCCCCTCGCGCCTGGTCCCGCGCGCGAATGCCGTGTTCACGACCCGCGCGCGGGCTCCTCGGACGATGTCCTCTTCGACGGTAGGACCCCTGCCGCCGCTCGCGCCAGAGGCTTTCGCCGTCGACCTCCTCGGTGCCGCTCCGCCGACCCCGCGGGACGGACAGCGTGATGACATCGTGAGGGGATCGGCGGATGATGCCGTGATGGGCCGGCTCCAGCGGCTCCGCAGGGGTGCCGTCGCGGCCGTGGTCGCGCTGGCGGTGCCCGTGTCCCTGTGCTCCGCCTCGCGTGCAGCCGACCCGGAGCCCACACCGGGATGGACCCTTCCCTCCGATGCCGACGTCGCCGACGCCAAGGAGGCGGCCGTGGCGGCCGCCAGGGAGGTCGCCGTCATCACCGCCGAGGTCGACCGGGCCGAGGCCCGGCTGCGAGCGCTCCAGCGCCAGGTGGCCGACGCCGTCGCGGCCGACGAGCTCGCCCGCACCCGGCTCGCCGCCGGCGAGGAGGCCCTCTCGCAGGCGACCGAGGCACTCGCCCGCGCCCGCCTCGCGCGCGACCACGCCGACCGTGCCCTCTCCGGCACCGCCGCGCTGCTGTACATGCAGGGCGGCGAGCTGCAGAACCTCGGAACGCTCCTGCTCTCCCCGCCGAACGTCATGGCCGACCTCTCCGTCGTCCTGGACCACGAGGCGCTGCGGGTCCAGTCCCGGCTGGACACCGCCACCTCCACCGCCGCGGCCGCCACGGCCTCCGAGCGCCGCCTCACCGCGGCACGCAGGAACCGGGCCCTCGCCCTCGAGGAGGCGGTCGCGAAGCGCAGTGCGGTGGAGAGGTCGGCGGCGCGGGCGGGAGCCGAGGCCGCGACGCTGGCACAGCGCCAGGCGCAGCTCACCGCGCGGCTGGCCCGGCTCGAGCAGGTGGAGGCCGACCTCGTGGGCCTCCGGGAGGCCGCGGCCCGCCTGGGAGACGCCGGCCTCGTCGGGGTGCAGGCGGCGGGCTCGCTCGGCAGCGGACCGCGAGCCGCGCAGGCCATCGCCCGCTCGAAGATGGAGTCCTTCGCGTGGGCCGAGGCCGAGTTCGTCTGCCTCGTCAGCCTGTGGCACGCCGAGTCCGGGTGGAGCTGGTCGGCCACGAACCCCTCATCGGGCGCCTACGGCATCCCGCAGGCCCTGCCCGGATGGAAGATGGCGAGCGCCGGCAGCGACTGGCTCACCAACCCGGCCACGCAGATCGACTGGGGGCTGGGCTACATCGAGGACGTCTACGGCTCACCCTGCGCCGCGATGGAGAAGTGGCTCAGCCGCTCGCCGCACTGGTACTGACTCAGAGGTGGCGGCCGTGGCCGAACACGTGGAAGGACAGGACGTCGGATCTCGCGCCGTGCTGGGCACGAGAACGACTCGAGCGAATCCGGTCCGGAGGGGATGGCGTCCGCCGGTCCAAGGCCTGGGGCAGCGGGGACGCCAACTCAGGATGTCCACCGCGGGGGCCCCTCGGACCCTGAGCGTTGAAGTCCTCTCAACCCGAGCGCGGAGATCGCCAAGCTTGACCTGCGGTGGAGCCAAGGGGACTCGAACCCCTAACCCCCTGCTTGCAAACTCCACATTTGAAGCCCGCGAATGGCTGCACATCCATAGGTCAGAGCGCTGTTGAACGCCTGGCTTCGCGAGTTTGATACCCCACTGCAGTACGTTCTGGGGTACGCATCCTGGGCTGAGCAGGAACCGCGCCTGCGGGCAGACCAAACGGTCCGCGGCCTGAGCTGGCCCCTGACCCTGGCCCGACGACTTCAGTCGCTGGTTGTTTGTACCTTAAGGCGAAGTTCTGCCGGGGTGATGAACGGCTTGTGGGCATGGATGCTGCGATGGCAGGTCGGACACACGAGCGCGAGATCCGAGAGCCTTGTGTTGCTCTTGCCCAGCACGTGCAGCGGCACCGTGTGGTGCACGTCGATGACCCACTCGATCCCATAAGCCACCTTCGAGTCGAAGCCACAGACTTCACAGGCCAGGGCACCTGTGGCGGCTAGAACCTGCTTCTTCTTCTTCTTGACTAAAGCTCGACTCCGCTCGAGCCGCCTGTGCTTTCGGTAGAGAGCGTCCCCCTCGTCCGCTCCGAAGTCATCCTCCGGGTCGGGGTCCTCGACGAGGTCTTCCGACGTGCCTACCTCCAAGATGCGGAGGGCCAATTCGTGAAGCTCATTCGGGCGGTGGGCCCACTTGGCCCAGGTCTCTTCATCGCCCTTTGACCAGTTGGGCATCCCCTTGCCGGCGTGGGCCGGGTCGATGCCCGCGAAGTTGGCGAGCTTGAGGCCGACGCCGTCGGCATTGCGGAACTTGGGGTTCTGGCGGACCTCGCTGGGCCAGATTCTCAGACTGCGCATCTCCTCACTGAGAGTCTCCACCTCTGCGGTCGTCACGCTGTAGCCCCTCTCCCGCGTTCGGAGGTAGAGGTCGAGCGCCAGCACTCGCTCGTCCATCGACCAATTGGGGAGTCTGCTTGTCGTGCCGTCGTGACCATCCTTCCCGGGTGTCATATCCGCACCATAGTTGGGGCAGAGAGAGGCCGAGGTGAGAACGAAGCTCCAGATCGTCGGCCCACCCTCGCAGTCAGCCACGGGGACTTCGCCGCCGGGCCATATCCGCCTCACTTTTCTGCGAAGCTGTGGCCATGTTGGGGAATCCGGCCAAGATCGCGAACGTCCTGAACGCCAGCTCCGCCTACCGGATCCCCCCTTATCAGCGCGCCTACCAGTGGGACAAAGAGCGGTGGCAAGGTCTCGCTCACGATGTCTTCCAGCTGACGTCGAAGCCGGCCGGCGAGCCCCCGCACTGGCTGGGCATCCTCCTACTCAGCGAAGACGGTGGAGTCGTCTTCCCCGGCGATGACTCCATTCGCACGTACACCGTCATCGACGGCCAGCAACGACTCACTACCTCGATACTCTGGCTCGCCGCGATCGCGCACCACGCCGCGGACATCCAGGATCCGATCACCATGGACGTAGGAAAGTTCGCCCACGTCGACGTGCAAGAGATCGACAAGCTCCCTTTCAAGGTGGCACTCGAGGGTAAGTGGCGACAAGCTCGCTACGCGCGCCTGCTAGAGACCCGTCCGCTGCAGGCCTACGCCTACTTCCGCTGGCTCCTCTTCCTGGGCAACGACGCCCTCCTGGAAGAGGAGCCAATGAAGGCAATCCAGTTGAGGCCCGCCAAGGATGCAGGGGTATTTGAGGAGCAGTGGAACAAGTTCCTCTCGTCAAAGCGGGCTGTCGGTGTTCCCCGGGGGCCAAAGGTTGATTGTGACGTCCTTGCAAAGACAACCCGGAACGAAATGTCGGTCTTTAGCCTGATCCATGATCCGAATACTGACGAATCACAGGCCACGATTTTCGACACCCTCAATGGGATGCGTACACCTCTAGAGCCGCTTGACCACGTCCGCAATTCGCTGTTCGTGAGACTGCCGGAGGAGAAAGCCAGGGCGCTATACGAGTCTGAATGGAAGGTGACGGAGGACGCCGTCCGCCGTGTGCGCATGAAGCGGATGGCCGCTGAGAAGATGTTCTTGTACGACTACCTTATTGCTCGTGGAGAAAAGGCGCGGCAAAAGACTATTAACGCCAACCGGGGCGCTGCGCACTTCAGCGTTATGACTCGAGGTCTCAAAGGTAAGGCCCTCATCAGCCTGCTCAAGGATGACCTGCTCCCAGCAATGGCTACCTGGCCTATCGTCGTGCGTCAGGCTGACCGCTACCGCCACGCAGGTGTCACTGTGGCATTCCCGGAAACCACTCTCCGGTTGCTAACGTCGATCCAGGACCTATCGACGAATCCCGCCAACCCAATCGCGCTTCACTTCGCATCCGAGTTTGCTTTGGGCAATGTTTCGGAAGACGAGCTCGAGTCTGCACTCTTCTTCGCCGAGGCCTACCTTGCTCGCCAGCTCCTCGCAGGGAGAGCGCTCTCCCCCCTTCGTAGTCGGGTAATGGAGGTAATGGGTAAACTAAACCGATCGGTGGACCCCAACGATCTCCTCACCGAATTGATGAACTCGGCGTGGCCGACCGATGACGAAATTCGTTCCGTCGCGGCCAGCAAGCCCCTTTATCTAGATCTCAGCTCAAGGGCCGTCGTGGCCCTCTTGCGCGGAATCGAGTCCGAACTGAGTGGGTCGGGAGCGATGTTCTTCCGCGCTGGATCGGGTCGGGGAGACTATACAATCGAACATATCTTCCCTCAGAAACATGGAACGTGGGCGCATGACCTCGCGGCCTGGAACGCAGATGAAGCACAAATGGGTCATCTTCTGCATTCACTTGGAAACCTAGCAGTCGTCACCCCCTCGCATAATTCTACCGTCGGAAACGGTACGTTTGCGGATAAGAAGAGGCACCCGACGAAGACAGGCAAAGCCGCTCCCCTCGCTCTTAACGCAAGCTGGCTGAGAAAGCGCAAATGGACCCAAACGGAAATCGCGGCACGAGCCGACTTGCTCGTTGAGACGGCAATCGCTCACTGGTCTCCTTAGCCACGCATCGCCACTTGGCTGAGGGGCGGAAGTCCGCCACTCATAGGTGGTCCCTCTCCGGCAGGTCGACGGCGAAGCCATTGGCTTCAGGTTCTGCTCACCCTTTTCCGGTTGACGGAGTGCGTGGCCGGCCTCCGCAGAAGCCTTTGAGCCCGCTAGCCCCAGCGGCATGGGGCCACGTGAAGCTACTCCATACGGCGAACGGCCAGGGCAATCCGGTGCGCGGCGGCTGCAACGTCCTCATGCTCCCAGATTCGGATGACCGTCCAGCCCGCCTCCACAAGGGCCGCGTCGTGCTGTTGGTCGCGCTGGGCGTTCCTAGCGAGCTTTGGCCCCCAGTAGTCGGGATTGCTGGTCGGAGGGTTCGAATGCTCGGGACATGAGTGCCAGAAGCAGCCGTCCACGAACACTGCGACCTTCGCACGCGTGAACACGATGTCGGGACGGGGATGCATCCCACCGCATTCGAGTCGCAGGTCCTTGCGAAACCGCAGGCCGGCCCGGTGCAGCGCCGACCGAAGGGCAAGCTCTGGCTGGGTATCGGTACGGCGTATCGCGGCCATGTTTCGAGACCGGCCGGGTGTCGTGACGTGCGTCGACTGACCGTGTTTTCGCTGGTCACGCGGTTGGGAGCTCGACACTCTCGTCACGGTGTCAGAGCCTGCCCCGATGCTGCAACTGGATAGGCAAAGATGGTGGCCGATGGCGCTGCGGCAGGCATGCGGCCAGATGCGGGTCGTGAGGAACAGGGATGGGATCATCGTGAGGCATCTGAAGGCGCTGGAGATATGTGCTGGCGCAGGTGGACAGGCGCTAGGGCTGGAGCAGGCCGGCTTCAGCCACGCGCTGGCCGTCGAGCTGGATTCGTGGGCAGCCAAGACACTTCGCGCGAATCTTGGTGACGAGGTTGTCCGCGAAGGTGACGTCGCCGACCGTTCAGTGTGGGACCCCGCCGAGTACGCCGACCAGATTGATCTGGTCGCTGGCGGTGTCCCCTGTCCTCCCTTCTCAATCGCTGGCCGCCAGCGCGGTGCCAATGACGAGCGTGATCTCTTCGCTTGGGCGGTCGAGCTTGCAGGTGTTGTACATCCGCGAGCCCTCTTGCTTGAGAACGTCCGGGGCCTGTCGGCTCCGCGGTTCGCGGCGTACAGGCAGCACGTGCTAGATCGTCTCGAGCAGCTGGGATACGTCGCTGACTGGCGCCTTCTGCAGGCATCTGATTTCGATGTGCCGCAGCTGCGCCCGCGGTTCGTCTTGGTCGCCCTGCGTCCGGAGGACTGGCCCTTCTTCTCGTGGCCGGCACCCCAGCCAACGGCTGAAACAGTGGGGTCAGCCCTCAAGGAACAGATGAGTGCTGGAGGGTGGCGACATGCTGAGGAGTGGGGGCGACTGGCGAATCGGATCGCCCCCACCATCGTCGGTGGAAGCAAGAAGCACGGCGGCGCCGACCTTGGCCCCACCCGCGCAAAGGCGGCCTGGCGTGAGCTGAGCGTCGATGGACTGGGCTTGGCCGATGCCCCGCCCGGGGCAGATGCCCTTCCCCCCGCGGTGAAGGCCCCGCGCCTCACTGTCGAAATGGTTGCCCGCCTCCAGGGCTGGGAGGAGAACGACCCAAGACATCAGGAGTGGCTGGCCAACCTCGCTGGCGGAAAGACCGCACGGTACCGGCAGATCGGAAACGCGTTCCCCCCGCCGGTCGCTCGCGCCGTTGGTCAAGCCATCATCTCTGCGCTGCAGCACAAGGGCGAAGGTCTTTCAGTGGCACCTCGCCAGGACCTGCACGACGGCATCTACAGGGTTCTTTCAAACTCGAAGCGTTTCCTCACCTCGGAGAGGATTCTCGCGCTTGCTGGCGAGCGGCTCGACCGCGAGGGCTTCGAAAAGCGCATGGCTCACCTTGCAGAGGACTTCGTGATCGAAGTCAGAAAGACACAGTCTGGGCCCGCGTACCGAATCTCCGACTTCAAGGCCTTCACCGGTCAGGCAGGCCACGCGCGGCACGAGTACCTGAGATCAAGCCGTAGCCGCGTCAGTTGAGCGAGGATGCGATCCGTACCGCAGTGCTCGACTTCTGCCGAAGCGGCCGCATGGCTCCGTTGACTGGTTATCGTCGTGTCCCTTGGATGCTGCGGGACATCCATCCGGCATCAGACGCCACGACAAGGGGACTAGATGGTTGAGAGAAGCTTGGCGACGGCTCGATCTGCGGCGGCACGCTTGACAGCCGCTCTGAACGAGGGGTCGGCGTTCGACGAGGATATGGCTCGCGAGTACAACCGGGCGAAGAGAGCCTTGGCTGTGAGCTTCCAGAGTATGGCGCTAGAGGTCGTACCACGGGATGCCTACCGTCTGGCCGACGTGAAAGCCCAGGTTGTGGCCACGATGCGATCCATGTTCGAGGGTCGCGTCGACTCTTCCCTGTTTGTTATTCGCCGCTACACGACCCCGCACCCCGACATCTACGCCCTTCTCGCATCGCACGTCGGGTCGCCGATCCCGGGTTGGCGCATCCGGCTCCTGAGCGGTGACAAGATCCACACGGAAAGGCGGACCCGCGAGCTCCGCGACCTAGGATTGACTATCGATGTTGGTGGTGGCGATGACGATAGTTCCTATTGCTTGAAATCGCTGGACCCAGATCTCAGGTACGGTGCAGCCTTCCAGCTTCGGGAGAATGCCTACAAGTCGAAGCGTATCAATCCTCAGAATCGCGCTGAAATCGTCCGCCTCGCTGAGGCAGCCGCTCAACTCCCCGATAGAAAGTGACTGCTGGTGGCACCCGAACCTCAGCGATCCGACTCGACGAGCGTGGAGCCGGCCTTCGACACTCCCCGGCCACTTCGGTTGGTGCCGGAGCTACCCGACGGGCGCTCCAGGAACGCGCTCAGAACTCAGCTAGAGCGCCTGGGCCTTACACGCGAAAGCGCGTCAGCTGTAGCCCGCGCTGTGGTGCGTCCTGACCTGGCCAAGACTCTATTGGAGAGCCCCACAACGTACCGGGTGCCGGGCGCAGAGCTGCTAGTGATTCGGGTCGAGATGTACACAAGCCGCGTCATTGCGGACGCGACCAACCCTCGAATCTTGAATCAGATCCCGTTCCCCGCTGCTATCGCTCCGGGAGCGGATCAACGGGCTCTCTTTGCGCCAATCGAACCGCCCATCTCTCGTGCCAAAGACTTCAGCATCGTCGTGGCAAGCCTCGAACAAATGTCCTGGCAGCTCAAAGCCGCTATGCAGGCAACGGTGAAGAACAATGTTCCGAGGCCCCCGATCGCAGAGCAAGGGGTAATGGAGCCTCCCCTGGCGGTGCCTGCTCGAATTGAGGATGCTTCTGGGGCCGGTCTAACGGGGGCCGTGCTGATCCGCGAGGGCAGCACCCGCGTGAGCCACGCTCAAGAAATCCTGGGTGTGTCGGCTAGGGACTTGCTGGTCGGCTACGTCGACGACCGTGAACAGGCTCAGCTGATCAGACGGCTCAACGCGACGGCCCAGTCATCCGCCTCCAGGATCACTCCGGAGGAGGCTAGTCGCGTGCGTGTCGCCACGATGCCAGTGGATCTTGTCGTGGGGGTTGAACCCGACTCTGGTTCAGACACCACCTTGGGCGAAGCGGTCGCCGCGAAGGTCGCACAGGACCACCTCAACCACAAGCAACAGTGGGATCCTGCAGCTAAAGACGTGCACCTTGGGGAGTCGTGCTTGATTGCGCTCCACGACGAGTCACTCCTTACCGACGAGCGGTACGCATGGCTCGCGGGCCGGGTGCCCGCTGGAACGTCAGTTATCGACGGAGATCCCATTTACGAGGACGATCGCTGGGCCGAGCTCCTCTGGACCTTCACGACCAAGAAGCGCCCCGAGTCGGTCGTGATTCGGCGCCCAATCGCAACTGTGCTGGAGCGTGACCAGGGGCGCCAGCAGGTGAGCAACCGAAAGGACAGGGTCCCTTTGGCCGTGGCCCTGGCCATGCGAGCAAGGAGAGGCCTGATCACGGAGACCGCGGTCGAGCGGGAAAGCAGAGCGCTTGAGGCAAGCGTGCCGTCGGAGGCTTGGGATGTTACTTGGCAGCCCACCACCACGTCCTTGAAGGACCTGGCAGCCAAGGCAGTAGAAGCGGCTGAGAGTCGTGTCCGGAGTGCCGCCGGGACCGAGCTGGCAGTGCGGGCCATCTGGTACCTCGCGAAGCATGGCCAGGTGTCGATGCCGCGTAATGACCTAGGGGCAGGGGCCGATAGGCGCTCCCCTGACGAACTAGTCAGCGGGATGCTCACGACAGTCCGCGGCATTCAGCAGTTGGTCCGAGTCATCGAAGACGGAAGGGACGGCCAGCGGGCTGGCCACGTCTTGGATGACAACGGGCACGTGGACATGAGCGGCGTAGGGACGGCCGTGGCCTTGACCGACGGCATTCTTCGTTCGGAGATCGTCCCGCGGTCAGGGCCGCCAGTACCCCCAGCGCGAAACCCCCGTGAGGAGTTCATGGATGGCGTAGCCGAACTGACACGCGCCCTGAACGCCACGATCGCCGCTGACGAGCAGCTCAGAACGATAGACGACGGACACGATGAGCCTATGTACCAGGTCGAAGGCGTGTCCCCAGAGCAAGCGGCTGACCTTGTCGCCCGCGTTGACGTCTTGCGGGCGCACATCAGGGAATACGAGATGAACTACAGAGTCGCGATCGGCATCCGGCAACAGAGTACGGCCACCGGGCCCTCGGAGTAGACGTGCCCGAACTCAACTACGCGGCCGTCGCGCAGTACGCCGGCGAGTACCTGGCTGAGTCGCTCCCCGCTCCCGTCAAGATCGGAGACGGTGAGCTTCCCCCTGATTACCCCGTTGCGGTCTATGTGGCCATTGGTATGGATGGGACGGTCGAGTATGTGGGCTCGGTGTGCCGTCCCAGCGATCCGGAAGGCGTCCAGTCGCGGCTTGGCGAACATCTACGACGGCTTGAGCGGTTTCAGTCATGGAATCTGTTGTACGTAATCCCCTTGTTTCGGGACACGCCACTAGAGGTGGTGAGACGGATTGAGGGCCGCGTTGGCGCCCACCTGTCGCCCACGAAGTCTCGCGCCCTTCCGCGGCTGAGGCGGCGTCGGGCCCCGTAACGCGGCCGAGGACGGCGCGCCAGCGCCGCCCGCAGGCCGCGAGTGCGTCGGCGGAGCCGACGCCTTGATCCATTAGAGGTCAATTCAGCAGTCCAGCCCGGAGGCTGACACCGTCTGCGACGAAGAGGCGGTCACGCCGCCCGCGTTTCAAGGCCGTGCCCACACGGCTCAAGGCGCTTCTCCAAGGCCCCCCTGGGGTTCGACGCCAACGGCCCGCCGAGCTCCCCGTGGCGACGGGGGCGGGGCACTACCATGCGAAGGACCCGCGACTACCTGGGGACGAAAGATCAGCATCGGGCCCGATGTTTAAGGATCGGAATGGCATGCCAATTGTACTAGACAGATCGCACAGGACGGGTGGCATCGGATAGTGGGGGAAAAGCGTGGGCGCGAGTCGAGCGAGGCCCTTGGAATCGCATTGCTGGCTTGGGGACTTATCACCGTCCTTGTAGGAATCGGTTTGATAGTTGCCGACTACTTCATCACGAACGAATATGTCAGTCTTGGCCTAATGTCCCTCTCATCCGCAGCCCTGTCCATCGCTGGCGCGTTGCTCATTACCGAGTGGATCATCAAACCGCTGTACGTTCGCGATGTTCTTCAGGTTGCCGACCTGAGTTCCGAGATATATCGCGCTGGCCTTCGCTACGTAAGGACTTCCCACGGCGTGGCTTGGAGTGAGATCCTCGGAGTCAAGGGCGAAATCACGGCCGCGATTGGCAACGAGAACGTCTTCCGAAGTGGGTTGTGGGCTGTGATTATGGAGGCGAGCAGGGTAGCTAACCGAGATGTTCGCTTGCACGTCTCTGAAGACTTGGCCGCGGCCGGCTTTGGCGCGACGATCGAGCGCCAGTGGCGCGACAACGGGTGTGGGGTGGCGGGGTCGACTCTTACAGTGGTCCCTCACGGTGCGGTAACTCAAGGTCTCATAGTTCAATGCAATTCATGGTTGGCGGCGACGATCGCAGATGATCCTCTGAATGACGACCCGCTCTTTCTTGTCTTCAGGTCCGACTCGACAGAACCAGTAGTATCTGCCTTGCAGCGTGGCGTGGATCGACTTAATAGCTCTTCAACTCCGCCGATTGCAGGAGCGTGACATGAGTCAGCGAACGACAACCATTGATGACCCGGACCTGGTCGATCTCCTCGACGGCATCGATGCTGGACGTGTAGCGCTCCCGAACTTTCAGCGTGACTTTGACTGGAGCGACAGCGACGTCCGCGCGCTGCTTGCAACTGTCCTCAACGGCTGGCCTATGGGAAGCCTTCTCCTCATTGAGGGAAACGCCGAGACACGGGACTTCTACGATCCGCGTCCGTTTGAGTTTGCCCCGCCGTTGGCCGGGATCCCGGACACCATCGTCCTTGACGGCCAGCAGCGTCTAACTTCGCTCTACGCGGCACTGTACGACCGAAGTGAATCGGTACATGCCATCAGTCTCGACGATGATCTTGCATGGAATGACATCGACTCGCTTGATGATGCACTTCGGACGTTCAAGCGCTCAGTCTGGCTAGACCATTACGCGAACCCTCGTACACAAATCGCGTCGCATCTAATGCCAGTTAGCGCATTGAGGTCCTCTTCGAGGTTCTTCGATTGGCGGGACTCCGCAGGGGACGCCGACGCTGATCTGCGAGACGAGTTGACCTCTGTCTACAGGCGTCACCTTTCCGGGCTGTATAGGTACCGCATGCCGGCTCTGCGTATCTCGCGCGAAACACACCCCGCGGCTGTGGCAAGAATCTTCGAACGGGTGAACAAGACGGGACAGCAACTTGGCGCCTTCGACCTGATGGTGGCTAAGTCCTTTACGCCGACTTTCAACCTCAGAGTGGCCTGGGAGCAGGCCCGCAACGACTTCCCGGAACTTAGCAAATTCTATGGGAGTGACGGACTGGCGCCGTTGCAGGTTATTGCATTGCGGGTGCTGGAAGATGTGCGAGCCTCTAGTGTGCTAAGGCTCACGCCTGCTTCAATCCACGACTATTGGGATCGAGCTGCCGCTAGCTTGGCTGGGGCCGTGCGCTTTGCTATGCAACACTTGGGTGTGCTGACACGGGATTGGCTGCCCTATAACAGTCTGATGGTCGTTCTCGCGGCGCATCTCTGGTCCGAGCCAATTGGTGATGATAAGGCACTTACGCTCAAGCGCTGGTTTTGGCGGTCGAGTCTCACCGCCAGGTACGCCGTCGGCTCGAATACTGTTGCGGTTTCCGACTTTAAGCGGCTTGCAGTAAACGGATTCCAAGACACTGAACGAATCGGCCTTGATTGGGCAGTTTTTCGTGACGCAACGAAGCAGTCCGCTGGAGCAATTCACCGGGCTTGGCTATGTGCCTTAGCGGCGTCGTCCGGTGAAAGGGGTGACGACCTCGATGCGTCGCTTCCTATTCCGCGAAGTCTCGTGCCTCGTGAAGTTCGCAGTGGGCTAGAGGTCTCGCCTCATCTGCTTACCTTGGGCTTTGCGCTCATCTCCGATGACCAGACACTTCTTCCCAATCAGTTTCTTCCTATCGATCCGGCGGCCGACGAGGTTGACCTCTCCAACGACGGTCATCGAGCTACGTTCATGCGTGACCGCCTCGAGAGGGCCGCGCAGTTCATCGGGGACCAATGTCGGCAGCGGGTTGAGGTAGTGGACGATATCGAGCAGGAGTTGCTCGGCCGCGGTGACTAGGTAGCGAGGGTGGCAAGGCGCAAAGGCCTCAGGCCCTCGCCAGGTTTCGGGGCGCAAAGGTCGTAGTTCGACGGTCTTCTCCGGGTTACATCAGAACCCGGCGTGCACCCCCGGCGAGTATGTCCGCCCTGCCCACAGTTGGACTGGCTCCTTGTAGCGGAGCATCTGTAGGGACTGGGGGGTTGGGTCAAGGGTGGCCGCAGGCCATCACGCAGTGACGCCGAAGGCGCCCTTGACGTAGCCCACCGGTCCCGGATGATGGGGAGCGGGGGAGCCAGTCTGTACCTCAGCAAGCGCAGGGTCCTTGGGGCGAGAGGCGCCTAAGCGCTTGAAGAGGTTCAGGAGTTTGTAAAGATGTGACTTCTCCTTGAGCGAGTGGCGTCCCGTTTGGCCGACTGGTGACAGAGGACCTTCCGGCCTCTGCCGTTCAATCAAGGGGACACCATGAACCAGTTCGTTGCGCTCGCGCGCGCCACAGGGGACACCGCCAACCTGCAGTCGTGGATCAAGGGCAACATCATCCCGCTGCTCCTCCTCCTCATCGCCGTCATGCTCTTCGTCTTCGCCCAGCGCGGAGACAACGCCAAGGCAATGCGAGTCGTGGCGGGTGTGATCGTTGCGCTTGCGGTGCTGGGGGTCGCGAGCAGCGGGCGCGCCGACGAGGTCGGTACCTGGCTTGCGTCGCTTATCACGGGCTGAGCCATGCGCCTTCCTGTCGACGACGAGATCTACAACGTCAACGCGGTCTGGCTCGGCCCACCCGGGAAGACCCTGCCGTTCCGTGCCCGCTACGTCGCCTATGCCGTCGGGGCAGCGGTCTTCGTACTGCTCCAGATCTTCGAGCGCCGACTCGGCATCGGCATCGGCTTCTTCGCGCTGGCGTACACGCTCATGGTCACCGTGGGCGTAACGAAGGTCATCCTGCGAGTGGTCGACCATGACCGGCCCCTCAGTGCCGTCCTGTGCGGGCTGATCAACGAGGTCAACGCACCGCGTGCCCAGACGCGAGGGAAGACCTCCACCATGCGTCCGGCCCGGGTCCGCGCTGTCCCCCCGCGCCCGGGCCGGATCCGTCTTCGGGGACGCCATTTCGCCACCGAAGGGCTCAACGATGGGGCCACGCCATGAGCAGCCGAGGCCTATCGCTGCGGAGGATCACCGGGCACTGCACAGTGGCAGGGGACCGGGTCACCGCCTGGTACCAGCTCGCGCCACAAGGCTGGTCGTTCCGGCCGGACAATGCTCGCGAGCGGCTCATCGTCGACACCGCCGACGCACTTGCACAGCTGACCAAGCGGAACCTGCACCTTCGAGTGACAACGCGCCCCTACCCGGTCTCGAGGTGGGCGCAGGCACACGACGCGAACGCCCCGGCCCCGTTGCCGGGTTGGCCCGAGCACCTCATCCGCGATCAGCTGCAGCTCGCCAGCCGCAGCATGGCGGACAAGGAGGTCTACCTCGGTGTTGACCTAGGGACGTCGCGGCGAGTTTTGCACGCGCTGAGCGGTTTGGCCGGACGAGTGGCAGACAGGGAGGTCGCCGCGATGGCCAAGCCGATCCGTGAGGTGGACGACCTGCTCCGGCATCCGGGGTTCGAGGGGACACCCGCGTCACCCCGGCAACTGGAATGGCTGCTCCACCGTTCCTGCTCACTCGGTCTGCCCGCGCCGCTGACGCTGGGGGCGGCCGAAGACGCGGACTGGGAGCGAGACGACCTGGCCGAGTTCACAGACCACGTCACCTGGACCGCCGTGCCTTACGGACGAACGATCGTTGTCCAGGGCGAGGCGGACGGCATCGAGATCCAGCGACACGTTTGCGTCCTGTCGTTGGGGCGGATGACTGACCTCGACATTCCGCCCGGTGTGCCCTGGATCCAGCGCACGGACCAGCTGCCGTTTCCGGTCGAGTGGTCGGCGAGGGTGATGATCGAGGATGCGGGTCGCGTGGGAATGGCGATGAGGCGCAACATCCAGCGCATTCGCTCTCAGAAGGAGCACTACGAGCACGAGCACGCCGAGCCGGCGCCCGGGGCGCTCGA
Source organism: Oryzobacter faecalis (assembly GCF_046764005.1). Classification (NCBI taxonomy): domain Bacteria; kingdom Bacillati; phylum Actinomycetota; class Actinomycetes; order Micrococcales; family Intrasporangiaceae; genus Oryzobacter; species Oryzobacter faecalis. Next base: position 251,837 of record NZ_JBKOFW010000002.1, read on the forward strand.
CCGGCAGGCCTCGAAGGCCCTGGTTGTGGAGGACGAGCTCTCGAGCGGTCTGTCCGGCCTGAGCACCCGGACCGCCGGCTGGTACCGCATCGCGGTGTCGGGCGTTTCGGAGGAAGAGGCACTCGACAGGGCAGCAGCGGTGCGTCAGCTCTTCGCTCCGCAGGTGACGATCTCCCGGCCCGCCGACCAGTACGCGGTGGCCAGGGAGTTCATACCGGGAGAGAAGCTGGGAACGACGGCGTACAAGCGCCGGATGCCGGTGACGACATTGGCTGCAGCGGTCCCGACCGCCACGGCGAAGGTCGGCGACCGTGTCGGCATCCACCTGGGTGAGACGTCCGGCACGTCGTCGAGGGTGGTCACCTGGGAGCCGTGGAAGGCGACCGAGCAAGCTGAGGAGTCCGGGCTCGCTGTCATCTGTGCGGGACTCGGCGGCGGCAAGTCGACCGCCGGCGGCAACATCATCTACCGCACGGTGATGCAGGGAGTCTCGTGGACCGTCCTCGACCCGTCGGGTCGGCTCACTGCTTTGTGTCGGCTCCCGCAGCTGGCTGCCGTCTCCAAGGCCGTCGACCTGCTCGATGCCGCACCCGGAGCACTCTGCGCGTACCGGGTCATCGCGGAACCTCGCCGCGAGCACTACTTCGGTGAGGTTGAGTGGCGCGTGGCCCAGGTCAACGCTCAGGCCACGCGACGGCTGCTGGCGAGCAGCGTCCTGCGCTCGGTGCTCCCCAGGCAGATGCAGGATCACGTTCTGACCGAGGTTGCCTTGATGCGCGCGGTCGGCAGCGTCTCGGCCAGTGTGACGTCCAGCCTCTCCGAGGTCGTCTCCGCGCTGGGGCGAGTTGAGGGTGACGTCGAACTGCAGCGGCACGCCGGCTACATGCATGACTTCCTCGCTGAGGCCGCGCGGACCAGTCACGGGCGGTTGCTCTTCCCGCCCGGCTACCGGAACGACTACGACACCGACGAGTCGCTCCTGACTGTGTACTCCCTTCGCGGGCTGACGTTCCCTGACGAGAACGCGAAGGGAAGCGAGGACCTCGACGAACGGCTGAGCATGTGCGTCCTCTACATGGCCGCCTGGCTGGCCCAGCGAGCGATGTACCTCGGCGACGTGCACGCGCGGAAGGGCATCTTCATCGACGAGGCCTGGGCGCTATCCACATTCACGACGGGCCGCCGGTTCATCGAACGCGCCGGCCGCGACAGCCGCAAGCACAACACTCGGGTGCTCATGGCCAGTCAGAACCCCTCCGACTTGCTGAGGTTGGACCTCGCGAACCTCGTGTCGGCCGCGTTCATCGGCCGGCTCACCGACGAGACGGCGCAACGGGACGCACTACGGTTCATCCCCGGCATCCAGCCGGGTCAGGGTTACGAGGCCATCTTCGAGTCGCTCTCGCGGCCGACCGCGACGGGTCGGCGAGGGCCTCGTGAGTTCGTGTTCAGCGACGGGGCGGGAGGTGTGGAACGGATCCGTATGGACCTGTCCGCCCACCCCGAAGTGCTCGAGGCACTGGACACTACTGCTGACCCGACGAAGACCCGTACCCATGTTGCAGCGAACGCTCTGTCGATCGCCGTGGACCGCACCTTCAATGGCGCTGCGCGAGAGAGCGCCTGACATGAGGGTGCGCGTCAGAGCCTTGTTGCTCGTCGTGGTCGCTGCGGGTCTCGGTGTTGTCAGTGTGGTCACTGCTCCGAACGTTGTTGCGGCGCCGCGGGGTGGGGTGTCGATCATCCGGTCCCTTCCCGGCATCCCGGGCGTTCCCGACTGCAAGGACGCGCCTATTCCGGACCGTCCGGGAATGGGTCTCCCGGCCGCCTTGGACCCAGAGCCGGATCCGTTGCCGGTGGCAGGTGACCCCTTTGCCGGGAACCCGTCCACGAGCATCTACGAGCAGTACGGCTACGCCGGTCTGATCTGGCACACCTACGACCTGGGATGCGGAGGGTCTATGCGCGACCCAGCGGCCGCCACGGACACGATGATCGGCAACGTCCTCCTGTCGTGTGCGGTGTGGCTCACAGCGGCCACGAACGGATTGCACAACAAGGTGGCAGACCCGAGCTCGTACATGGGCCCACTCGACAACGTCGTCGAGACCGTGACCACCCGCCTGCACGACTCGATCTGGAGCCCTTGGGGCGCCGTTGCCGTGATGGGCGTAGCAGCCCTTCTGCTACTCCAGGCGATGCGGGGCCAGTTCCCCGCTGTCGTCGCAGGTGCAGCATGGGCGGCGCTGGTACTCGCTGTCGTGGCGGCGATCACGCAGTATCCCTCCCGGGCCAGCGGGTTCTTCGACGACACCATCACCTCGACCATCGGGTCGATCCAAGCGCGCACGGCGGGCGTCGACTCCTCAACCAGGCCAGGGCGGTCGAGCGCGCGCGCCCAGGGCGCCCTCACGGTCGACCGTGTCCTCTACGACGCGTGGCTGCGCGGTCAGCTCGGATCATCCGACTCGGCCGCAGCCGACCGCTGGGGGCCAGCCCTGTTCGAAGCCAGCGCAGTCAGCTGGTCGGAGTCGGCGGCGGCCGCTACGCCGGAAGCGACGAACCAGCTCAACGAGGAGAAGGCGAATCGATGGAAGGAGACGGCCGAAGAGATCGCCGAGGAAGACCCTGCGACCTACGCCGTCCTTCAGGGCAAGCAGGCGGCCGGATGGGCAACGGCGTGATGGCGCTATTCGCCGCCGTGTTCGTCGACCTGTTCAGGCTGGTCGCCGACGTCTTTCTACTGGCCGGCCTGGTGATCCTGCGGCTCCTCGTGATGTTCCTGCCGGCCGCCGCCGTCATCGGGGTCTTCGCCCCGTTGTCGGGGGTCGTCAAGCAGATGGCCAACATCGGCGGTGCCGCTGTCGTCAATGTCGTCGCGTTCTCGGCGGGCTCGGTGGTCTACACCGCAGCCATTTCGGCAGTTCTGAGCACGGCGGATGACGCGGGTATGGACATCATGGCGCTCGTTCTGTGCCTGGTCATCACGCTGGCGGCGTTCGTGCTCATGGCTCCGTTACTGTCGTTCACCCGGATCTTCGGCCACTCGAGCCGGCGGATGCGACGCCACCATCTCGGTCGACAGCTCACGCGCTACGTGGTGACCCGTCAAGGCGTGAACGACGGCACGAAGCGGGCTATCGAGGACACGCAGGATCAGGACCCCGAACCGACGGTGCCAACTGACCCGGGAGAACGCCCTACAGGGAAGTCCGTCCCCCGTGCCGAGGCATTCGTCCGGGACCAAATGGTCTGGGATGTGACGAGCGACGGTGGCCTGAGCCGGACCACCACGGTGACCGCGACCCGGTTCGATTCGAGGACCCTGTCCCCGCAACGGGCACTGCCAGCGCCTCCCGGCGTTGGGAACGACACCCGCAATACCGGACTAGCCACCGATGGTTTCGGCATTGCGAGATCGCCCGAATCCCTCGCGGCGCACACGAACGGTGTGGGGGCTCTAACTACCGCGTCGGCCGTTTCCGCCGCTGAGCCGAGCGGAACCGTCATCAGGGGGCAGACCCTTGAGGACTCGAGCGGCCCGCGCCCCTTCGCACCGGTGACAGCGCACGACGGCAATGCTCGAATCGCCGATGAAGGGATCGGCTACTTCGTCTACGACGCTCGAACCGGCGCCATGCTGCATCGGGATGTCGCGGTTGGCGACACGGATGTTGATGCGTCATGAACGGCATTGGTGGACTCGGATGGTGGCGATGGCCCCTTTGGTCGTGGCGGAACCTTGTTGTCACGGTTATCGGAGCTGTCCTATTCGTGGCCGGCGTCGGGCGCCTCTCAGACGGGGTCGGGTTGGAGGCAGCGACCGCCGGTCCGAACGCCGTGAGAACCCAAGGCATGTCATCCGACTACCCGGTCCAGTCATCGCGGCCGTCCATTCCGCCCTCCTCGCCTACACCAAGCACTCCGGTAATGCCGGAGTTGCCGGAGGAAGTCGCAGTCGCCTTCGTTCGCGCCTGGGCACGACCCGATGCGGCGATTGAGGAGTGGCAGGCGCGCTGTCAGGCGCTTTCGACACCGGACTTCGCGTTGGAGCTGGATGCTGCGTCCTCGGTCGCCGTGCCGGCATCCCGAGTCGTCGGGGACACCGAGGTCCTTCGCAGGAGCGAGGGTGCAGCATCAGTGCGGGTGCCGACGGACGGCGGGGCGGTCCACGTCGCGCTCGAACTGACGGCGGCAGGGTGGCGCGTCGATGGCATCGAGCCGGAGGCACTGGGCACCCTCGCATCGGCACTAGGCGGCTGATCGTGGATCCCGTGACGGTGCTCGCGACTGCGGAGCTCAAGAGGAATCTGTGGAGGGTCGGGCGCCGCGTGTTGGCGGTCGTTCTGCCTGTTCTACTCGTGGGCGCCTTGGCGGTGGGAGTCTTCACCTCGGTGCTCTTCGAAGGGGACCCCAGCGGCGATGAAGATGGTGCGCTCGTGGGCTGCGCTGTCATCGCCCGACCAGCACCTATCGACATCGGGTCCCTGGACGCCGAGCAGCTGGCGAACGCTCAGACGATCGTCGCGGTTGGGCGCGCACTGGGGGTCCCGTCGAGGGGGTGGGTCATCGCGCTGAGCACGGCACTGCAGGAGTCGCTGCTGCGCAACCTCCCGTACGGGGACCGCGACTCCATCGGCTTGTTCCAACAACGCGACGCTTGGGGAAGCCGAGCAGACCGACTTGATCCGGCCATGTCGTCCAGGATGTTCTTCACTGGCGGCAAGGGCGGTCAGCGCGGTCTATTGTCCGTTCCGGACTATCTCGACCTGCCCGTGACCCGTGCCGCACAGGCCGTGCAGGTGAGTGCGTTCCCTGGCGCTTACGCCAAGTGGGAGAACCTCGCTCGACAGCTGGCTAGCACCCCCAGCATTGCCGCATCGGAGTGCGCGTCGGGTTTCGGCGGCGGGGCTGGTTCGAAGGTCGTGGAGGTCGCGCTGACCCAGCTGGGCATCCCGTACTCGTGGGGCGGTGGCACGTTGAGCGGCCCGGGCCGCGGATTCGGAAAGGGCGCGTCAACCGTCGGGTTCGACTGCTCGAGCTTCACGAGGTACGTGTGGTTTCAAGCCGCCGGGGTCACTCTGCCGCGCGTTGCCAGCGATCAGGCGGCCGCGGTCACGCCCGTGTCGCTTGGGGAGATCAGGGCCGGTGACCTGCTCTTCTTCCACGACCCACGAGATCGGCTCGGCTTCTTTCACCATGTCGGGCTCTACGACGGGCGCGGCAACATCATCCACGCGCCCACGACCGGCCGAACCGTCGAGGTGAAGCCGATCGACCTGACTGTCGATCACCCCTGGGGGGACACCGTCGTCGCTGGTCGCCCTACCGCAAAACCGTGAGCCTCCCAACGTCAAAGGGCTGCCGCCGCGAGGGAAGGGGAGCACGTAGCGTTGTGCTGCATGAGGAGCAATGACGCCCGGCTACTCGCGGAAGAGTGTCTGGCGATTTCTCATCCGCAGCGGTGGCGACATGTGCAGGGTGTCGCCGCGCGGGCAGCTGCACTGTCGCAGTCCATCGATGCTGAAGACCCAGTGGTCCAGGCCGCTTGGCTCCACGACGTGGGCTACGCCCCCGCGGCGCAGGACTCGGGTCTCCACGCACTCGACGGGGCCAGGTACCTGGTGGGCGTAGGTGCTTCCCCCATGGTGATCTCGTTGGTGGCCTTCCACACCGGGGCGGAGTTTGAGGCGGAGGAGCGAGGCCTGGCCGAGGAACTGGCCACGGTCCCACGCCCTGACCAAAGCCTCTTGGATGCCCTGATCCTGTGCGACCTCACCGTCTCCCCCTCGGGTGATCCGGCCACCGTCAACTCGCGACTGGATGAGATCGTCTCCCGGTACTCGCCGGCTGACCCGGTCCATCGAGCCGTACTGCGGTCGCGCCCATACCTCGAGGCGTGCTGCGAACGCGCGGAGAGGTTGCTGTCAGCCTAAGTACGGCGCGTCGCGTCGCTCGAGGGCGTGTTGGATTCGCAGTCGCATGGAGGGGTGCATGTCTAAGGCGTCGAGCTCTTCTGGGGGCACCCACACGACCTCGCTGCTCTCGCTACTCGTCCGGGCTTCACCACCCACGAGCCGGGCGCGAAAGGCGATCGAGAACTGTTGGCGCACCTCGCCATCGTCGTAGGCCATGACGTGGCGGGGGTTTGTGTAGGTCCCGGTGAGGGTCTCGACCTCGACCTCGTAGCCGGTCTCCTCTTTGACCTCGCGAATGACCGTGTCGACAATCGACTCTCCGATCTCATGACCACCGCCAGGCAGAGCCCACAGGTTGTTGTCGGTCTTGTGGATCAGGAGCACCCGCCCGCCGTCGTCACGCACGATCGCGACGACCGAGGGCACGACGCTATTGGCCTCCGGTGCAGCCGGATCCTCTATGTAGTCGATCCTCCCCATGACGCGACGATAGCGCGATCCATACGTACCTCCATGGTGGACCGCAGCCGCAGAGAGGCTTCGTCGTTGTCGAGGTCAAGCCCGGATCGGCTGGGTTTGCCGTGTCACGAACCCGCGACATCGCAGGTACCCCCGTCCGCTTGTCGTGGGGTTCATGTTCGAAACTGACGCTTGTTGGAGGGAAGGGCACACGCGCCAGGCGGGTCTCGGGGGAGCCGCACCCCACCGAATGCCCGCGGCGATCCGCCTCGAGAGTCCTCTCCCGCCATAGGTGGTTAGCATGGTCGAGCAGCCACCACGACGCGGATGGGATTCCATGGACTACTCGGCTTTGAGCGTAGATGGGCTGACTTATGAACTCACCAACAAAGCATTCAGAAATCCGGTCTTGGAACATGCACGATCGAGGCTCTCGCAGACTCTCGGGGCGGACTTGGACTCCGCAATAGAGAAGCTCTTCTCCAAGGAATGGGCGAGCATCTGTGCCTCACTGGATATCGCCAAGGCAAAGGGCATCGATCGGCGCCCGTTGGATGCACTAGATCGCCTCAGCGTAAACCACTTCTACTCCTTGTTCGAGAAGTTCTATTTCGACCTCGTACCCAGCGACGCGATTCCAGAGGGAGACGCCGCGAAGGCGACCAGAAGAAAGTTCTTCACGTGGATGGAACAGGTAAAGGACACTAGAAATCCTAATGCTCACCCTCCGAGTATGGATTTGTCAGTGTACGACGCTCTCACCTTGGCGGACGCCTGCATCCGCATTGTGAAGTTCCTTCAGCTTCAAGCGGCGGTCGCCGGTATCCAGATCATTCAACGTGAACTTCTCCGTCGTGCCGCCGAGGTCGACCCAGGTGACCTCACTATTGACTCTATGCTGCAGACGCTGCCCTCCCGGGAAGCGATGTACGACCGATTCGTCGGTCGTACAGATGAACTAGAAGCACTCTGGGCGTGGTTTGCGGACGACCAAGCACGCCGGTGGGTACTCGTTGGGGACGGTGGCAAGGGCAAGTCGTCAATCGCATACCAGTTCGCTACAAGTGTTTCGATCGCGAACCCTCAGGGAACCGCTGCGGTTTTGTGGCTCAGCGCAAAGAAGCGTAGGTTCGAGCAATCGGAGATCCAGGCAATAATGCGCCCGGACTTCGAGGGCCTGGAGACCGCGCTTGATAGACTTCTGCGGGACTTCGGAGATGTGAACAATCTCGATAAGACTCTGGAAGTCAAGAGAGAGGTGGTTCTCAAGCTGCTCTCCGATTTTCCCTCGTTGCTGATTGTTGACGACATCGACAGCATTGAGGAGCGCGAAGAGGACGTCGTTGAGTTCTTCACCTACGATGCGCCGCGAACCAAGAGCAAAGTCCTTTTGACAAGCCGCCGGATGTACCCGGGGATGGCGAAGTCGTCAACCCGGATCACAGGTCTAGACCCAGGCGACGCACGTGAGTATTTCCAACTCACCGCGGAACGTCTTGGTCTCGCCGATCGCCCTGGCCTGGACACGGCATTTGACAAAATCTACGATGCGACGGAGGGCTCCCCGCTATACATGGAGGATCTTCTTCGCCTATGCCGGCAACTAAAGGTCCGCGAGGCCATAGACAGGTGGAAGCAACAGCGTGGGGACGCCGCTCGGCGCTACGCGTTGCAGCGTGAGTGTGACCTTTTAAGCGACTCTGCAAGGAACTGCTTGGAAGCCACTTGTTGGGCAAGAGCTCCTCTATCCATCGCGCAGATGGAGGCGATCCTCGGCATCGGCCAAGACGACGCGGTCTCCGCGGTGCAGGAGCTAGAGAGCCGCTTCCTTGTGCCAACGCCGGAGCTGGTGGAAGGAGTGCCCAGCTACCGTGCGCACCGAAATCTCGAGCTCATCGTGCGGCAAGATGTGCGCGCCGATCCGACCAAACTGTGGCTTCGCAACGCGGTTGAAAGCGCACTCAAGGTCACGGTGAAGGACTCAGAAACTGCTGATGTCTACCGTCAAGCAAGTGTTCGCTTGCGGGGTGGCCGACTAGCAGAGGCCCTCGAGGTTGCCGAGTCGGCATTGTCTGGTAACCCGGGTTCGCCTGACCTGCTGGCACTGCGCGCCGAAGTCCTTGCGGCGCAGCGGCCCCCACGGATGATCGACGCTCGCCAGGATTGGTCAAGGGCATTTGACTTGGGGCTTCGGCGCCGAGAGGGTTACGTGCGCTGGGCCCAAGCTGAGGACCGGGCGGGGGACTGGAAGCGAATGCACGAGGCGGCCGAGCATGGTCTGAAGCGATGCGGCGATTCCGACTCGGGCTTGTTGCGGCTCTCCGGATATGCGGCGTCACGCATTGGTCAGACGCTCGTGCGGGGTTTGGACTTCGAATCTGGCCAAGAGTGGCTAGAAAAGGCAGAGAAGACGCTGAGGAAGTCCTTGGTGGAGCTAAAGCGGCTGGGCGCCTCAGACTACGAGCGGTCCAAGGTCTATCGGGCTTTGGTGGTTAACTCCCAGTTTCTGCGAGATAAGCGCAGGGACAGTCAAGTCGTGTACTGGACGCTGCGCTGGCTCGAGGACGTTCCTGGTCCCGACTCGATCGAGGAGGCGCGCCGCCAGGCCGGCAAGTATGCAGAAGTTCGGGAACGTCTGGAACAAGGCTCGGGCCGCGTCACTGCCTAGACGCGACAGCCTCTCCGGCAGCGCTTCTAATCCACCGCTTGGTGTGATCCCCTCACGATCAACTGGACGCTACGTTCTGGCGACGGGCCAGCCGTTCCAGGACGACGAGGTCTGACCCTTCCATGAGACACCCACCACGCCTCACCCGTAGTGTCCGATCATGGATTTCGTACTCAACGGGGTAGTTCGATCACTCGACGCGGACACCGTTCGCGCTCGTGTGCCTGGGGCACCGCCGGATCCCATCCGGACACACTGGGTTCAAATCGACGGCCAGCGGTGGCCCCCCAAGCAGGCTTTCCGGGTGGCAACTGGCATCGTTGACGAGCCATTCATCACGCACTTCGCTCTGCGCGTCTTTCAGCGACTGGGTTTCGAAACTAGTCCCATCCCTGAGTCCGCGGACAAGCCACGAGAGCCCGGCGTCGGTGGCGGCTCCCCTGCCGATCCGATGGACGTCAGCTCGGTTGCACTTGCCTTTGACCGTCTTGACTCGTTCATGGCATCCGGCTCGCTAACCAAGAGCATTGCCGTCCTGGAGGCCCACCTCTCAGACGCCGACGCCCAGGCGGCCGCCGAGGTGCTGGCCTCGTCAGGCCTTGATGAGGACTTAGTGGACAGCGCCCTCATCGTCCGTGAACGCATCGGAATGCTCGACACCCTGATCCACGCCGCGGTGATCGTTCAGGTGCTGCCCTTGATCCTGCGACCGGGCGAGAGGGTTCTTAAGCGTCCTTCCCTTGGCGCCGGCAACGACCCAACCCGGAACTACGATCTGGAAACGACCCACCGGATCGCCGAGTTCAAGCTCTCCTCTTGGAAGGGCGCTGACGGAGGTCGCCAACGTGGCCTCTTCGCTGATGTTGTTGGGCTGTCGCTAGATGCCACAGATCGCCTTCGCCAGGTCTTCGTCGTGGGCGACCGGCCCGTTCGCTTTCTCACCGAAAGCGATCGTAATGCTGCCAAGACCCTGTCCAAAGCCGCCCTTAAGCTAAGAACCCCGGAGGGGCTGACCGGCGACACGACCGTTGCCCAGTTCGCACGTGCCGCGCGCATCGAGATCGTGGATCTCCGCACTCTGATCCCCAAGCTCCGCTGAGCCCCTCAATCCGCCTGAGCGACGGGAAAGCTCTCACTCGTCGCCCCCCTCCGTTCGCTTCGCACCATCTCAGAGTCCTGCCACCCTGGAGCCAGAGACGAAACCGCCCCCAACGGGCGTCAGTGAGGGAGCAGCATGAGCGACACTCCGTTGACGAATCGAGAGGTCGAAGACATCGCGATCCGCCTGGTGTTGGCGAGGGAGCATGCTGCGGGTCGCGTTGCGGTTGACGCCCGCAGCCGCGGTGCCGTGGCTGACATAGAAGGGGATCTGTTGATCGAGGTCAAGGCATTCGGCGGAGCCGCACGTGGATCCGACCTATGGCTTGAGACGCGACAAGTGCAAGCAGCCCTGGAACAACCATCTCGCTTTCACCTCGCGATCGTCGAGCTCGTCAGGTCTGGACAGCCTCGGATCATCGACATCCACGGAGGTCAGCTGTCAGCGCTCCTGGAGCGGCGCCGCGAGAAGCATTACTTCGAAGTCCCGTTCCCAACTTCTGTCTACGATGCCTTGGTTCGGGACCAGATTGCCTAGAAGTCCCGCACTTGTGTACCTCCACGCAGCTCAGCAGGGCCCTCCGTCGCCGACGACCACACTCGTTCGAAAGACGTCATGTGGTGGTCGAAAAGGCGGCCGCCTACGAGACGTCGCACGTGCATGACTGGTGAGTGATTAGCGGGAGCCCCAAAGAGATGATGGTTTGCCAACAGATCGTCGTCGAAGCGGAACATCGAGCAGTAGAGGGTATTCGAGTGTGCCCGCACCGAGACTTCCGGTTCGGCGAGGATGGGGTCGAGATACTTCCAAGTCAGACGACACCTCTCGGCAAGCGACTCCCCGATCCCTTCTTCGACTCCTCTGATCCGCACAGCCTCAGACTCGGGGTCACCGAAGACGAGGCGGACGCGCACTCCCGAGCGGGCCTTCTCGGTCAACACCTCATCTACGTCCGGCAGGGTGTCGTGTAAGAAGCTGGCCGCGAACGCCAGGATGTCGATCGACTCAGTAGCGGCCTCGAAGAGGCTTTGCCAGAGCGCGGCTTGGATCGACCCACGATTCGGGTACACGTGGATCAGTTCAGCTCGGCTCACTGCTGAGGCTTGCGCATCGCTGAACGCTTCGGGCCACAAGTAGCTTTCGTCCTGACCGAGGGCGGAGGCCACCCGCTGTCGGTTGGATCGATGAGGTACGCGACCGTTGGCGATCCAGCGATCGACTGTCTTCGGATCGACCTGGATGCGCGCACCAAGCTCTGTAGACGTCATCGCCGCCGAAGCAAGAGCACTTCTGAGCCTGTCATTAGCCATGACCCCACCCCCGGGACGTTTCCGGCCATTTCCTCGAATGTAGGACGTCCCGAGGCGTCCCGCCAGGCGGTACCGGCGTCCTGTGGATAACGGTCTTCTGGTCCTAGCCGAATCGGCTATTCAGAGTCCTGAGAGGGGAAACAACCATGGCCATCGCACGACGCTTCCAGATCTCGCACCACGAGGTGTTCCCTCATGGGGCGTTCATCGTCTCACCCGTCACGGCGGTGCTGGACTTCGACCAATCCACACGTGACGCCAAGGTGCAGCAGGTCGATAAGGACACGGGTGAGCTCATCTGGTCCGTCGACGTGCTCGATGCCGACCCGGAGGCGCCCAAGAAGTCCAAGACCGTAAGCATCAAGTTCCTCGCCAAGGTGCAGCCGGTGCCGCCAGCGAACGACTCCACCTCGCCGTTCACGCCCGTGGAGTTCTCCGGCCTGACAGCCCTGGCGTACATCGATGACAACGGCAATCGTCCCCGGATCGCGTGGTCCTTCCGCGCGGACTCGATGCACGCACCTGGCAAGGCCGTCCCGAAGGCGACCACATCCGGCGAGGGTCGGGCGGCGTGACGTGCGTGCCATCGACACAGTCGCCTGGACCGAGACCCTTGGGGTCGGGCGCAAGGAGCTGCCCTGGGCGCTGAAGGCCAAAGCGCGTCAGGTCGCCGAGCTGTATGAGGACGTCAACCGCATCCGGGCGACGCTCGCGCATGGGCCGGACGAGGAGCTCGTCATGATGCTCACCGCCGCCACTCGCTCTCTGGCCGCAGCCGGCACCCGGATCGCCGAGACCCTCGGCGACGTCAACAGGACGGCGTGACGTGCAGCGCCGTCCTGCCATCTCGGCCTTTGACGGCGAGGTGCTTCGGCTTCAGGTGTGCGCGGCGCCAGACCGGGATCGTCTGTGATGCGCGCCGGAAGCCTGCTGGAGTGGGCGCAGCTGCTAGGTGTCGGCCCTGACGACCTCCCTGCCCAGACCCGTGCGCTGGTGCGCGGTGTCGACATCCTCGACGAGGCCATTGTCGCTCTCCGCACGATGCTGCACACCTGCCCGGACCGCGAGCTGGACCGTGCGGTCATGCAGCTCGAGCGTCAGGTGGCAGAGGTAGCGGGCTTGCTCCGAGAGGTGCACCAGGACGTCGTGAGGGAGCTGACATGAGGCCGCGCAGCACCGACATCTACGTGGCGCCCGACGACCCGCTGTCGGTCGTCCTCGAGGCTGTTGTTCGCGCGGTATGGCTCCTCTTGCGCCTCGTCGTCGCGGTGGCCAAGGGGGCGGCTCGCAACGCCGGCACCGCGATCATCTTGGCGGTTGTCGTGACGACTGTGTGGCTGCTTAACCTCTACGCTGCCGCCGGTCTGGTGGTCATCATCGCCACAGCACTCACGACATGGCGGTTCGCACACCGCGAGTCGTTCACCCGACAGGCCGCGCCGCGGCTCACTCTGCTTTGGCGTGCCCCGCTGTATCGGTTGCGCTGGCGACACGTCGCGAGCCGCTGCGGGCTCGTGATCCGGCCGCACGAGGTGGTGGCCCTTGACCGGTCGAAGAACCAGCTTGTCCCGCACATCTTGCGCGTCGTCGTCGACAGCTCCGGCCGGGACCGGCTGCTCCTGCGCCTGCCGGTCGGAATGACTCCTGATGACGTCGCCGCCTGCTCAGATGCGGTCGGCCACGCCTTCGGTGCCGACGGCACGCAGGTCGTCACGGCCCGACCCGGCCGGGCGTGGCTCGAGCTGCGCCGACGCGACCCGCTCCGCCGGGCGATCCGCCCCGAACCGGCGACGGACGTGGCCCTGACCGGCATCCCCGTTGGTTTGGGTGACGATGGCCGACTCTGGCGCTTTCGGGTGCAGGCCACCCACGCCCTGATCGCCGGGGCAACCGGTGCAGGCAAGGGCTCGGTGCTGTGGAGCCTCGTACACGGGCTCGCGCCGGCGATCAGCGACGGTTGGGTGCAGGTATGGGCTCTTGACCCCAAGGGAGGGATGGAGCTCGGACTCGGCCGCGGCGCCTTCGCCAGATTCGAGGGCGGTTCACCGGAGGCGATGTGTGACCTGCTGGAGGAGGCGGTCGACCTCAAGACCCGCCGAAGCCTTGACCTCGCCACTCACGGCAAGCGGGTTCACCAACCGTCTGCAGGGAGCCCGCACCTGGTCATCCTCATCGACGAGCTGGCGACGCTCAGCGCCTTCGCCGAACGGACAGTCGTGCGCCGCATCGAGAACGCCCTAGGCCTACTGCTTACCCAAGGTCGGGCCGTCGGCATCACCGTCATCGCCGCCGTGCAGGACCCGGGCAAGGACGTCGTCAGCTGGCGTGACCTCTTTCCGACGCGAATTGCGATGCGCCTCGACAACCCGATCCAGGTGGACATGGTGCTCGGCGACGGTGCCCGCGAGCGGGGGGCGAAGGCCGACCACATCTCCGAACTGACCCCCGGAGTTGCCTACGTGCGTGTCGAGGGAAGCCGCGACGTGCGCAGGGTCCGCTCCGCCTACCTCACGGACGAGGACGTCCTGGCCCTGTCCAGATCCCTGAGCGACCTCGGAGTGGGGGGCGACGCACGACGGCATCACGATGAATGGGAAGGGGAAGCGGCATGAACAACAAGGTGATCCAGGCCCACCGAGTCGCGCTCCGCGCGTTCGGCGTTCCGCTGGCGCACGTGCGAACAACGGCAACCGTCATCAAGGAGCTCGACGGCATCCGCTGGCGTCTCGGCGGTAGGTGCGCCAACGACAAGACCGGCGCCTGGTTCATGGACCCGCGGACGCCGGCGGCTCGCACGGCCCGCTCGGCGTGCTCTACGTGTCCGATTCGGGCGCAGTGCTTGTCCGCGGCGCTCCTGTATGGCGAGGAGTACGGCATCTGGGGTGGGCTCGACACGGAAGAGCGGAGCGCTCTCGATGACCGCCTACAGCGGGGAGAGACGCTGCGTGCAGTCGTCCGCTCTGTTCTCGCTGCACCCGCGATGGGGGATCTCGATGAAGCTGTCTGATGTCCCTCTTGACGCGGTCCAGGAGTATGCGGTCAAGGAGCGCGTCTGCATTCGTCCTCTGCTGCGCCGGGTCATGGACCTGGAAACTGGGGAGGCGGCTCTCGTCGCTCTGCCCTGCCAATCCACGCGCGAGTCCCGCTGCCCCTCGTGTGCGGTCCGGGCGCGGGCTGTGCGGATGCACCAATGCATCGCCGGCTGGCATCTCGATGAGGAGCCCGACATCCCAGTCAGGCCGAAAGAGCCCCGCCGTCTGGAGCAAGTGGACGAGGACGACGGCACGAGTGGTCGCAATCGATCGACCCGTCGACGCAGTGACGTTGCGGATCTACCTCGACGCTCACAAGAGGACCGCACGATCGGGCAGGTCTTCCACGGCCGCGACGGCCGGACGTATCGGCCCTCGATGTTCATTACGCTCACCCTCCCCGGATACGGGCGCATCGTGCCTGGCACCGGTACACCGCAGAACTTGCGCGAGTACGACTACCGGCGGGCCGCCCTCGACGCGCTGCACTTTCCGAGACTGCTCGACCGCTGGTTCCAGAACCTCCGACGGTGTGCCGGCTACAAAGTGCAGTACTTCGGAGCCGTAGAGGGACAGCGTCGGCTGGCACCGCATTTCCACGTCGCGATCCGTGGAGCCATCCCCCGCGCGGTCATCAAGGAGGTGACGCGGGCGACCTACCACCAGATCTGGTGGCCCCAGATGAACAGCCCTGTCTACGTGGACAACCTGCCCGAGTGGGATGGCCTCGACTACCTGGACCCGTGCACGGGAGTACCTCTGCAGACCTGGGCGGACGCACTGGCCGAGTTGGAGGACGACGAGCACGCGCAGCCCGCGCACGTGATCCGGTTTGGCCGTGAGCTCGACGTGCAGGGATTGCTGGCCGGCACTTCCGACGCCGACCGATCTGTCCGCTACCTCACCAAATACCTCACCAAGGCTGTCGGCGAGACGTACGCCGACCAGGCGCAGGACCCGTCCTACGAGGCACACGTCGACCGGCTCCACCACGAAGTCCGGTGGCTTCCGTGCTCACCGGACTGCGCGAACTGGCTCCGCTTCGGTGTCCAGCCGCGGAAGGTTGGCCCAGGTCTCGTACCGGGCCGATGCCTCAGCAAGGCACACGACAGGGAGCACCTTGGGGTCGGAGGTCGTCGCGTGCTCGTCTCCCGTGGGTGGTCCGGGAAGACACTTTCCGATCACAAGGCAGACCGCGCCGCCGTCGTGCGGGAGGCACTCGAGGCGGCAGGCATCGAAGTGGAGTCGGCCCGTCGGATGGCAGCCGAAGTCGAAGCAGCCGACGGCGGGGAGCGATTCGTGTGGGCCGCCGTGGTGTGCCACCAAGGAACGTCGGCCGCCGTCCTCATGGAGACGGTGCTCGAGCGACGCCGCTGGCGGGAACAGTACGAGTACGCCAAGTCTCTGGCTGGAGTTGATCCACCTGTGGATAGTCGTTCGGCAACTGCGAGCCAACACAGCGTGAGAGCGACGGGATGAGCGACCAGGCGGGAACAGGCAAGAGGTGTCTGTCAGCAACAGGTGGGATAGGGCCTCCGGGAGGCCGGTCCCTAAAGAAGGGAGTGGAGATGTCAGCGATGGCGGAGAACAACGGCGGTCGAGCCGACCAGCGGAAGGCACCGATCGGCCCGATCCAGCGGCGGTGGTACACGGTGCCTGAAGTCGCCGAGATGCTCGGCTACGGGCCAACGAAGGTGCGGATGATGTGTATCAGCGGCGATCTGCGATCGCTGAAGGACGGAGGGTCCCGACGGATCCTGCCGGCGTGGGTCGACGAGTACGTCGCCATGCGGGCGGCCCAGGCGGAGGCGGACTGGCCGTGAGCCGCCGGGCGAACGGGGAGGGGTCCATCTATCCCTACCGGAAGGGCTTCGCGGCACATGTGTGGATCGTGACCCCGATGGGCCGCCGGCAGCGCAAGACCGTCTACGGGAAGACGAGGCCAGAGGTACACGAGAAGTGGCTTCGCCTGCACGAACAGGCCCGACGTGGTCCGATGGTGCCGGTCTCTCCTCGCCTGCGGGACTTCCTCGAGCGCTGGTTGGAAGAGACGGTGCGGCCGAGCTTGTCACCGGCCACGGCCTCAAACTACGAGATGTTCACGCGGCTCTACATCGTCCCCGACCTCGGGGACCGGAAGCTCGACAAGCTGATGGTGCGGGACGTCCAGGTCTGGGTGAACACGCTTCGCATCCGGTGCCAATGCTGCTTCCAAGGTAAAGACGCCGCGCGCTCGGTTCCACAATGCTGCGCGATCGGGCAATGCTGCCACCAAGTCGCGTCTGACTGGACGGTGCACCAAGCCGTGCGGGTGCTGCGTGGCGCACTGACCCAGGCAATGCGAGAAGAGCTCGTCTTCCGGAACGTGGCCGCGCTGGTGCGTGTGCCGGTGCCACGCCACAAGAAGCAAGCCGTGTGGACCGTGGACGAGGCGCGGCGGTTCCTCGAATCCGCCAGGTCCGACGATGATCCGATGTACGCGGGATACGTCCTCTTGCTGGTGCTCGGTCTGAGACGTGGGGAGATGCTGGGCCTGGCTTGGGAGGATGTCGACCTCGAGCGCGGGGAGGCGCTCATCGCGTGGCAGGTTCAACGGGTCGGGCATCAGCTGCTCCGGCGTCAGACGAAGACGCCGTCCTCGGATGCCCCGCTGCCACTGCCCGCGATCGCTTTGCGGGCGCTCGAGCGGCATCGAGTCGAGGAGAATCGGCGACGACTCGCGGCGGGCGAGATGTGGGGTGACTGCGGCCTGGTCTTCACGACTCGGTTGGGCGATCCCGTCGACCCACGAAACTTTCACCGTGACTTCAAGCTTCGGGCGAAGAAGGCGGGTGTCCCCGTCATTCCCGTTCATGCGACTCGGCGCACGTGCGCCAGCCTGCTCGTCGCTCTGGATGTTCACCCGCGGGTCGCCATGGCCGTTCTCCGCCACAGTCGTATCGCCCTCACGATGGATGTCTATTCGCAAGTGTCGTCGGCGGCAAGTCGCCGTGCGTTAACGCAGCTGGGTAGCACCCTCAGCGATTCGTGATGGGTACCGTAGGAGCGCAGGCCTGGTCACAAGCGGACGACGGCGCTGTCGCACCCGGGAAGTAGTCTCCCCCTCGTGACCAGCGAACATGCCAGGCCTGACGAGGAAGCCGAGGAACCCTCGTCGGTGGCGGCGGGTGGCTCAGAAGCGGACTCGTTGCGGGTTCCCACGTCTGAGTCACCGGGTGCATTGGTCACGCCCGTCCCGGAGACAGAGCTGATGCCGCGTGGGGTGAGCCGAGCGCAGTCCCTGATCCTGTCGGCGGCCCTCTCCAAGGCCTGGGCGAACGCAGTACCGGACACCAGCCGGGTCCTGCGCAGCTTCACCCAAGCGCAGTCCTCCATCCTGTCGGCGTCCGACTGGGCCACTGCAGTACCGGACACCAGCCGGATCCTGCGCAGCATCACCCAAGCGCAGTCCTCCATCCTGTCGGCGCCTGTCTGGGCCACTGCAGTACCGGACACCAGCCGGATCCTGCGCAGCATCACCCAGGCGCAGTCCTCAATCGTGTCGCCCTCGATTGCTCAGACATGGGCTGGTGCGCTGCCAGATATCAGTGGCTATTTGGCTCAGATCAGCGGCGTGAATTTGACGGGACTCTCGGCAGCAATCGAGACGTTCCGCCAAGCCACGGCGAACTTGCCGGTCTACACAACCGCTGGCTTGGCACGGGGCATGGAGCAACTCCTCGAGGCGATTCGTTCGTCCAGGCTGCCGTCAAATCTGCGGTCGCTCTCGACCATCACCTCAGATGATGTCGTGGAGTTCACTATCGAGCACGGTGTCTCGTTGTACCTGGTTCCAAGGCCAAGCATTGCTAAGCGGCTCCTCGATGCGAAGGACGGGGCAGCGGTACGGCGCATCCTTGGCGAGCGACGATGTGACATCGCCACCGACTGCCGTGCCGTCCTAGCGGGGTGCGATGAGCTCGAAGTCCTTAAGTACCGCGAGCTCGCACTCCAGGCTCTGGACGCGTTTGACGCTGACCTGTACGCGCCGGCACAAGCTTTGGCGGCGAATATCTTGGATGCCATCTTGAGCTCGAAGCTTCCTGTCGATGTACGAGTCACAGCGAAGCGAAGGGTGGGCGAGTCTGTCACCGACTTCACCAAGCGCTTGGACGACCTGAGCGGTTGGGAGGGCTACGTGGCAGCGGCCATGTGGAGCACCCACCAGCACTACTTCACCGCCAACGGAGACGTCGTGCCGCACGCGTTCTCTCGGCATGCCACTACTCACGCGGCAGGGTCGCGCCAGTACAGCCGCCGAAGCGCCATTCAAGCCTTGATGGCGGTGACCAGTGCCATCGGGTACGTGAACGGGCTGTCATGACCCCCAGAGAGGGAAAGGATGCCGGGTACTGCAGTACTCCTGTGGGGTACGACAGCGATAGAGGCCCTCCCCGCGGAGCGGATAAGGCCTCTGACCTGCGGTGGAGCCAAGGGGACTCGAACCCCTAACCCCCTGCTTGCAAAGCAGGTGCGCTACCAATTGCGCCATGGCCCCCTGACGAGGTGACCCGCACCCGCGGAACGCGGCGAGCGGGCGACGTCATCGAGGATCTCAGCTCCTGGGGGAGTCGGTCGCCTCCGCCCAGAGCCTGTTCTCGGCCTGCTTGGCCGCGATCTTCTTCTGGACCGCCAGCGCTCCGACAGCCGTCGCGAGCACGAGGAGGATCTTCTTCACCGGGTCACCGCCTGGGAGTGAGGGATCGGGGTGGTGGGCCTAACAGGACTTGAACCTGTGGCCTCTTCCTTATCAGGGAAGCGCTCTAACCGTCTGAGCTATAGGCCCGTCCGCCGATCGGCGTGCGCCGCCACGGAGGGAGGCGCGGTGCACGAGGTTACCCGATGCGCGCCCCGTCCCCCAAAACGGCCTGAGCCACCCCATGCCGACCCCGCACCGACCTCCGGCGAACGGTTCGGGTCGCAGGACACGCCGACATCCGCGGTGGGTTGTCGGCGTGTCCTGCGACCCGGAGGGCGAGCGGAGGTCAGTCGTCGGTGAGGGTCAGCTGGACCCCGCCGACGAGGGCGCTCGAGACGTTGTAGAGGAACGCCCCGAGGGTCGCGATCGCCGTGATGAGGACGACGTCGATGACCGCGATGACGATCGACAGCGAGAGGACCCGGCCCAGGCCGATGAAGTCCATGATGTCGAAGCGCTGGCCGCCGTCCTGGACGACCTGCCCCACGACGCCGTTGATCTGGTCGAAGACCCCCATGCCGGCGAGGATCGTCCACAGCACGAAGACCATGACGACCATCGCGATGCCGAGGGCGACCGAGAGCAGGAACGAGATCTTCATCGCCGACCACGGGTCGACGCGCGACACGGTGAGGCGGACGCGGCGGTTCACCCCGGGGCGGGCCGCGGTCTTCGACGCACTCGAGGACGACGCCGCGCCAGCGGTGGGCGAGACCATGGAGGCCGCCGGTGACGGGAGGGAGGACGTCCGCGCCGACGACGTCGAGATCGGGGCCGTCGGGGCCGACGCGGTCGTGGGGGTCGCGTCGCCACCGGCGAGCCGGCGCAGGGCGCCGCCGTCACCGGAGCCCGAAGCCCCCGGGCCCCCTCCCGACTGTGCGCCGCGGCGGGCTGCATCCCCGGAGGAGGACGGAGAGGGTCGCAGGGAACGACCTGCGTGGTCTGCCGTGCTCACTCACTGCCTCCTGTGTCGTCGTCGTCCGACGGTACGGCATCCTCCGACCCGTCTGCGACCTCCGAAGCAGGCGCGCCGGACTCCGAGACCGCATCGTCATCGGTCAGGGGGGCGGCACCACCAACGGCGCCACCAACGGCACCACCATCTGCGGCGGACGCGGCGACCGATCCCTCCGCTGCTGCCTCGACGGCCTCGACCGCCTCCTCGACCTCACGCTCGGGGTTGCGGGCCACGCCGACGATGGCATCGCCCTTGCCCGCCTTGGCGAACTGCACGCCCATCGTGTTGCGGCCGGTGAGCCGGACGCCGTCGACGCGGGAGCGCACGACGTTGCCCTTCTCGAAGATGACGAGCACCTCGTCGTCCTCGTCGACGGTGAGGGCACCGACGAGGTCGCCGCCCTTGTCGGACATCTTGGCGACGGCGACACCGAGGATGGCGCGGCCCTTGACGTTCCAGTCCGACGCCTTCGAGCGCTTGGCCAGACCGGTCTCGAACACGACGAACACGTCGGGGTCCGAGCCCTCCTCGATGACCGACATCGACAGCAGCGAGTCGTCGCCGCGGAACTTCATGCCCGTGACCCCGGAGGTCGCCCGGCCCATCGGGCGCAGCGTGGCGTCATCGGCGTGGAAGCGCACGGACTGGCCCTTGCGCGAGACGAGCAGGAGGTCGTCGCGCTCGCCGACGAGGCCGACGCCGACGAGCTCGTCGTCGCCGCGCAGGTTGACCGCGATGAGGCCGCCCGAGCGCGGGCTGTCGTACTCGGAGAGCCGGGTCTTCTTGACCAGGCCGCCCTTCGTCGCGAGCAGCAGGTACTCGGCCGAGGCGTAGTCGCGGATGGCGAGCACCTGGGCGATCTCCTCGCCCGGCTGGAAGGCGAGGATGTTCGCGACGTGCTGGCCCTTGCTGTCGCGGCCGGCGTCGGGCAGCTCGTAGGCCTTGGCGCGGTACACCCGGCCGTGGTTGGTGAAGAAGAGCAGCCAGTGGTGCGAGGTCGTCGTGAAGAAGTGGTCGACCATGTCCTCGCCGCGCAGGGCCGCGCCCCGCACCCCCTTGCCGCCGCGCTTCTGGGAGCGGTAGGCGTCGACGCGGGTGCGCTTGGCGTAGCCGCCGCGCGTGATCGAGACGACGACGTCCTCCTCGGGGATGAGGTCCTCCATCGACATGTCGCCGTCGAAGGGGAGGATCTCGGTGCGCCGCTCGTCGCCGAACTTCCGCACGATCTCGGCGAGCTCCTCGGAGACCAGCTCGCGCTGGCGCGCGGGTGTCGCGAGGATCGACTCGTAGTCCTTGATAAGGGTGTCGAGCTCGTCGTGCTCGTCGACGATCTTCTGCCGCTCCAGCGCGGCGAGGCGCCGCAGCTGCATGTCGAGGATCGCCTGCGCCTGCAGCTCGTCGATCTCGAGCAGCTCCATGAGGCCCACCCGCGCGGCCTCGACGGTGGGGGAGCGGCGGATGAGGGCGATGACCTCGTCGAGCGCGTCGAGCGCCTTGAGGTAGCCGCGCAGGATGTGGATGCGCTCCTCGGCCTTGCGCAGCCGGTACGCGGTGCGGCGCTGGATGACGTCGATCTGGTGGTCGACCCAGTGCCGCACGAACGCATCGACGGGCAGGGTGCGCGGCACGCCGTCGACGAGGGCGAGCATGTTCGCGCCGAACGTCGTCTGCAGCTGGGTGTGCTTGAACAGGTTGTTGAGGACGACCTTGGCCACGGCGTCGCGCTTGAGGACGATGACGAGGCGCTGGCCGGTGCGGCCCGAGGTCTCGTCGCGGATGTCGGCGATGCCGGTGAGGCGACCGTCCTTGACGTGCTCGGCGATCTTCTGGGCGAGGGAGTCGGGGTTGACCTGGTAGGGCAGCTCGGTGACGACGAGGCACTGGCGCCCCTGGATCTCCTCCACCTCGACGACGGCCCGCATGATGATCGAGCCGCGGCCCGTGCGGTAGGCGTCGTCGATGCCGCGGGTGCCCATGATGAGCGCGCCGGTGGGGAAGTCGGGACCCTTGACCTCGGCCATGACCGCGGCGAGGGTCTCCTCGCGCGTCGCCTCGGGGTGCTGGAGCACCCACTCGGCCGCCGCCGCGACCTCGCGCAGGTTGTGCGGCGGGATCTGCGTGGCCATGCCGACCGCGATGCCGGCGCTGCCGTTGACGAGCAGGTTCGGGAACCGGCTGGGCAGGACCTCGGGCTCGAGGGTCTTGCCGTCGTAGTTGGGCTTGAAGTCGACGGTCTCCTCGTCGATGTCGCGCACCATCTCCATCGACAGCGGCGCCATCCGGCACTCGGTGTACCGCGGGGCCGCGGCCGGGTCGTCGCCCGGGGAGCCGAAGTTGCCCTGGCCCTGGACGAGCGGGTAGCGCAGGGACCAGTCCTGGACGAGGCGGACGAGGGCGTCGTAGATCGCGCTGTCACCGTGCGGGTGGTACTGGCCCATCACGTCACCGACGACGCGGCTGCACTTGTTGAAGCCGCGGTCGGGGCGGTAGCCGCCGTCGTACATCGCGTAGAGGACGCGGCGGTGCACGGGCTTGAGGCCGTCGCGCACGTCGGGCAGCGCTCGGCTGACGATGACGCTCATGGCGTACTCGATGTACGACCGCTGCATCTCGGTGTTGAGGTCGATCGGCTCCGTGCGGTCGAACTCGACCGGGGGCTGCTCAGTCATCGGTGTCCTTCGCGTGTCGTGCGGTGCTTCGCACCAGAACCTCCGGTGACACACCCCGAACTTCGGGGTGCCTCGGCGAAGGTTCCGGCATCAGGCGGAAAAGTTGGGACGGCGTCAGATGTCGAGGAAGCGGACGTCGCGGGCGTTGCGCTGGATGAACGAGCGGCGCGACTCGACGTCCTCGCCCATGAGGATCGAGAAGATCTCGTCGGCCGCCGCGGCGTCGTCGAGGGTGACCTGGAGCAGGACCCGCTGGTCGGGGTCCATCGTGGTCTCCCACAGCTCGGAGTAGTCCATCTCGCCCAGACCCTTGTAGCGCTGGATCGGGTTGTCCTTCGGCAGGCGCCGGCCCTTGCTCTGGCCCTCGGCGACGAGGGCGTCGCGCTCGCGGTCGGTGAACGCGAACTCGTGCGGGGCGTTGCTCCACTTGAGGCGGTAGAGCGGGGGCTGCGCGAGGTAGACGTAGCCGGCCTCGATGAGCGGCTTCATGAACCGGAACAGCAGCGTCAGGAGCAGCGTGCGGATGTGCATGCCGTCGACGTCGGCGTCGGCCATGAGGACGATCTTGTGGTACCTGGCCTTCTCGATGTCGAAGTCCTCACCGATGCCGGTGCCGAACGCCGAGATGAGGGCCTGGACCTCCTGGTTGGCGAGCGCCTTGTCGAGGCGGGCGCGCTCGACGTTGAGGATCTTGCCGCGGATCGGGAGGATCGCCTGGGTGTGCGGGTTGCGGCCTCGGACGGCGGACCCGCCGGCGGAGTCGCCCTCGACGATGAAGACCTCGGAGACCGCGGGGTCCTTGGCCTGGCAGTCGCGCAGCTTGCCGGGGAGCCCGCCGGACTCGAGGACGCGCTTGCGGGTGGCCTCGCGCGCCTTGCGCGCCGCCATCCGGGCCGCCGCGGCCTGGATCGACTTGCGGACGATCTCGCGCCCCTCGTTCGGGTGGCTGTCGAGCCAGGCGCCGAACTCGTCGGTCATGGCGCGCTGGACGAAGCCCTTGACCTCGGAGTTTCCGAGCTTGGTCTTCGTCTGGCCCTCGAACTGCGGCTCGCCGAGCTTGACGCTGATGACGGCGGTCAGGCCCTCGCGGACGTCGTCGCCGGTGAGGTTGTCGTCCTTGTCCTTGAGCTGGTTCTGCTTGCGCGCGAAGTCGTTGACGAGCTTGGTCAGCGCCGCGCGGAAGCCCTCCTCGTGCGTGCCGCCCTCGTGGGTGTTGATGGTGTTCGCGTACGTGTGGACCGACTCGGAGTAGGCGGTCGTCCACTGCATCGCGAGCTCGAGGGAGAGGCTGCGCTCCTCGTCCTCGACCTCGATGGCGATGACGTCGGCGTGCACCGGGTCGGAGCGCTTCGAGGTGACGAGGTGGTTGACGTAGTCGACGAGGCCGCCGTCGTAGCGGTAGGAGACCTGGCGGGCCTTCGTGGCGCGGGTCTCGCCACCGGCCTCGTCGTCCTCGTGGTCCTCGACGACGGTGATGTCGGCGTCGACGCCGTCGAGGTCGAGGTCGCCGTCGGCGGCCTCGATGACGCGCTCGTCGACGAGGTTGATCGTCAGGCCCTTGTTGAGGAAGGCCATCTGCTGGAACCGGGCGCGGATCGTCTCGTAGTCGTACTGGACGGTCTCGAAGATGTCGGGGTTGGCCCAGAAGGTGATCGTCGTGCCGGTGCGGTCGGTCTCCTCCATCGCCTCGAGCGGGCCCGCGGGCACGCCGTGGTCGAAGCGCATCCGGAAGGCGCGGCCCTTCTGCCGCACGCAGACGTCGAGGCGGGTGGAGAGCGCGTTGACGACCGAGGACCCCACGCCGTGGAGGCCGCCGGACACCTTGTACCCGCCGCCGCCGAACTTGCCGCCGGCGTGGAGCTGGGTGAGGACGAGCTCGACGGCGCTGACGCCCTCGGTGGGGTGGATGTCGGTCGGGATGCCGCGCCCGTTGTCCTTGACCCGGACCGCGCCGTTCTCCATGAGGGTGACGTCGATGGTGTCGGCGTACCCGGCGAGGGCCTCGTCGACCGCGTTGTCGACGATCTCCCAGACGAGGTGGTGCAGGCCGCGCTCGCCGGTGGAGCCGATGTACATGCCCGGGCGCTTGCGGACCGCCTCGAGGCCCTCGAGCACGGTGATGGCCGACGCGTCGTAGGCCGGGCCCTCACCCGCGGGAACCGGCACGGCCTCCTGGCCGCTCGGCTCGGGGCCCGGGACCGGGGTCTCGTCGGGGGTCACGTCGGGCTGCTGCTCCGCCACGGGTCTCCTTCGTCGGGTGGCCCGCACCGGTGGTTCCGGCGGGGCCCATGGCACGCGCCCGCGGCGTGGAACGCCGTGGGCGCGGGATCACCCGCCATTCTACCGGTCGGAACCGTCAGGACATGCCTCGGGGAGGCCCGTGTGGGCACATTTCCGGCATTTTCGGGGCGCCGTCCGACCCCCGACACGCGCCCCCGACCCCCAGCGCGCCTGAGCGGCCTTCCCCGACCTCGCGCCCAGGGCCCATCCGGGGGGGACGCCGCGGGTGGCCAGGCACCGCCCGAGGACGGTCCGCGCGACCTCGGGGACCGGGGTCGGGCGCCGACCAGCTCGACGGTGTGGCGAGGCGGGCAGGCGTCATCCCGGCGTCATCCGGCGCCGCGGGCGAGGGTGCGTTCGAGGAGGCCGCGCACGTCGTCGCTCAGCTGCGGTTCGGGCAGCTCGACGTCGAGCGGCGGCACCGAGCAGCGCACGCCGTAGCAGAAGGCGTCGGGCAGCCGGCGGCTCGCGGCCGCCTCCCGGGCGAGGACGGAGAGGCGGTCGTCGGCGAGGAGGCCCTGCCACGCGCGGGCATCGCCCTCGGGCAGCTGGTCGAGGGTGACGGTGCGCTCGAGGGTGCGGCCGGCGAACCCGCCGGTGCGGCGGACCACCACCTCGGTGCCGCCCCCGGGGACCTCGGCGGCCCGGTCCGGCACGGGTGCCTCGGCGCCGTCGGGAGCGGGGGAGGGGGCACCGGTCGATGCGGCCCCCAGCACGCCCACCGCCTCCCACGCCGACCGGACCGCCGCCACGACCTCGGATCCCTCTCCGTGCCGGGCGGTGGCGGCCTGCACGGTGAGCCCTGCGAAGGTCGAGAAGTCGCAGTCGGCCGAGATGTCGCCGGTGATCGTGTCGAACCAGACCCGGCCGGCGACCTCCCAGGCGGGGCCACCGAGGGTGGTGGCGACCACGTGGAAGGCCTTGTTGGGGATGCCGGAGTTGATGTGGACACCGCCGTTGTCGTCGGTGGTGTCGACGTAGTCGCGCATGTGGGCGGGCTGGGGGTCCTGTCCCAGCCGTGGGTCGTCGTAGGCGGTGCCCGGCGCGGCCATCGACCGCAGGGCGACCCCCTCGACGTCGTCGCCGAGCAGCTCGGCCCCGACCAGCCAGTCGGCCTCGTCGGCGGTCTGCCCGAGGAGGCGCTGCTTGACGAGCACCCCGAAGACGTCGGAGACCGACTCGTTGAGCGCCCCCGACTGGTCCTGGTAGTTCAGGCCCGAGGTGTACTGCGTGACGCCGTGGGCCAGCTCGTGCCCGATGACGTCGAGGCTGCGGGTGAAGGGCTGGAAGATGACGCCGTCGCCGTCACCGAACACCATCTGGCTGCCGTCCCAGAAGGCGTTGTCGTACTGGCGGCCGTAGTGCACGGTGGCGACGAGGGGGAGCCCGCGCCCGTCGAGGGAGTTGCGCCCGTAGACCTCCTGCCACAGCTGCCAGGTGGCGCCGAGCCCGTCGTAGGCCTCGGTGACCTCGCGGTCGTCGGTCGCCGGCGCACCCTCGGCGCGCACGAGGGTGCCGGGCAGGGTCGTGCCTCCGGCGGCGTCGTGGACCGCGCGCTGGGGGCCCTCGGCGGTCCCGCGTCGCGGGCGCGTCGTCGACGCCGCCTCGGAGCGTCCGGGTGAGCGTCGCAGCTCGCTCGTGCGGCGCGACCGGCGCAGGTCGGCGTCGGCGGCGAGGGTCGCCCGGGCCCACGCGGCGAGGGCGGGGTCGTCGGAGGAGGCGAGCGCCTCGAGGAGGTAGGGCGGGACGATCGAGCACCGGTGCGGCGCGGGCGGCGTCTTCATCCCCCAACCCTGCCTGCGGCCACCGACACCCGCACCCGGAGCCGCGTCATCCGGCTCCCGGTGGTGGGGCTGTCAGCGGCGCAGGGCCGCGGCCATCCGCTCCTGCGCGACGTGACTGTGGAAGAGCAGCCCGGACAGCCGCGCCATCTCCTCGCCGTCGCGGTCGAACGCGGTGACGAGGTCGCGGTTCAGCAGCCGCTTGGCCTCGACGAGCCCCTGGCGGGCGCCGGCGCGGAGGTCGGCGAGCACCGCGTCGACCGCGACGTCCATCGAGGCCTCGTCGGCGACAGCGGTGACCAGGCCGTGCTCGAGCGCCTCGCCGGCGCCGAAGGCGCTCCCGGTGAGGAACCACGCCGACGCGGCCCGCGGGTGCAGCCTGGCCCGCAGCGGGATGGAGATGACGGCCGCGGCGAGCCCGAGCCGGACCTCGGTGAGGGCGAAGGTCACGTCGTCGCGGCAGACGACGAGGTCGGAGGACGCCACGAGGCCGAGACCACCGGCACGGACCGCCCCGTCGAGGCGCGTGACGACCGGGACCGGGAGGGCGGTGACGGTCCGCTGCAGGGCCACGATGGCGCGGGCGGACTCGACCATGTCGACGGTCGCGGCCTCCTTGAGGTCGGCACCGGAGCAGAACACCGGGTGCGACGAGCGGAGCAGCACGCCGTGCAGCGACTCGTCGGCACCGGCCTCGGCGAGCGCCTGGCCCAGCTCGGCGACGAGCCGGCGCGAGAGGGCGTTGCGGTTGGCGGGCGAGTCGAGGGTGATGACGGCGATGCGGTCGTCGTCCTGCCGGTGCACCAGTGCGTCGCTCACGCCCTCGACACTAGCCAACGCCATCCGCGCTCTCCCGAGTCGTGTGCTCAGGTGGCTGCCCTGGCGACCACCCGGGCACGCGACTCGGGGAGGGAGGGCGGGTCAGGCGGCCGTGACCCGCAGGACGGGGAAGCCGGGAGCAGCCGCGGCGAGCTCGGCGTCCGTGGAGTCCTTGGTCAGGCCCTCGACGAACCGGCCGACCTCCCAGCCCCAGCGGTCGAGGTACACGCGCAGCACCGGGCCGCGTTCGGCGACCGGCAGCTCGGTGAGGACGACGCGCTCGGTCCGCCGGCCGAGGGCCAGCTCGCCACCGCCGGCCGCTCGCGCGTTGCGGACCCACTGGGTGTTGCCGCGCGGCGCGACGAGGAAGCGTTCTCCGTCCAGGACGAGGAGGTTGACGACGACCGTGCGGGGCTCGCCGGTCCGGCGGCCCGGCACGGTGAGGACGCGCGAGCCCATGAGGCTGACCCCCCGCTCGGTGAGCCAGCGGACGGCGACCTGGAACCACCGGTCCATCCGGCCGTTCGGGGCCACGTAGCGACGGGGGTCGGACGCAGGTCCGGGGGTGGGGGTCATGGTCTCTCCTCAAGTGTGAGCACTGCTCTCGGTTTCAGTGTGGGTCGCAGTGCTGCTCCTTGTCAAGAGCAGTGCTCTCGTTCCTGTGGTTGGATGGAAGCGTGTCCCCCTCCCGTGCCGAGCGCCGCCAGGACGTCACCGACCGGATCCTCGAGATCGCCCGGCGCCACCTGGCGACCGACGGTGCCGCGGCTCTGTCGCTGCGGGCCGTCACGCGCGAGCTCGGCATGGTGTCCTCGGCGGTGTACCGGTACGTCGCCAACCGCGACGAGCTGCTCACCCTCCTCGTCGTCGACGCGTACACCGACCTCGCCGACGCCGTCGACACCGCCGTGGCCGCCGTGGCGCGCCGGTCCTGGCAGGAGCAGGTCGTCGCCGGCTGCCTCGCCTTCCGCGCCTGGGCGGTCGACGACCCCTCGCGGTACGCCCTGCTCTACGGCAGCCCCGTCCCCGGATACGTCGCTCCTGCCGAACGGACCAGTGGGCCCGGTACGCGGGTCGTCCTCCTGCTCTCCGCGCTCGTCGCCGAGGGGGTCGACCGCGGCGAGGTGTCCGCGCGGGTCCCCGGCGTCGCCCTCCCGCGCGCACTGGCCACCGGGCTGCGCGCCGTGGGCGAGGGTGTGGGCACCGGGCGCAGCCCCGAGGTCGCGGCGCGCGCGGTGCACCTGTGGGCGACCCTCGTCGGCGCCGTCAGCCTCGAGGTCTTCGGACAGTTCGGCCCCGAGGGCCCGCCCGAGGCCGCGGCGCTCCTCGAGCACCAGGTGCGCCTCGTCCTCCACACCTTGTCGACCTGACGAGGCGTGGTCCTGGCCTGAGTCGTGACCTACCGCCTGGTAGATGCTGTGATCACGACACTGACCAGGCGGTAGGTCGCGGATGGGGTGAGCTGGGGTGGGGATCAGCCGTAGGTGTCGCGGGGTCCGCGGCCGTCCTGGGCACGGCGGCCGCCCCGGGTCCACGATGGAGCGGCCGGCCCGACCACCCGGATCTCGGTGACGGTGCCCTCCCCGACGTCGTCGGCCAGGCGCCCGAGCAGGCTCGAGGAGAGCAGCCGCAGCTGGGTGGCCCAGGCGGTGGAGTCGGCCCGGACGGTGAGCACCCCCGCGGTGTAGTCGACCGGCTCGCAGTGCTGGGAGATGTCGGGGCCGACGATCTGTGGCCAGCGTCCGATGACGGCGCCCACCGCGACGTCCGCGCCCCATCCGCGCTCGGCGACGAACTGGTCGAGCTGGTCACCGAGGAGCCGGGGGTCGCGGCCGCCGTCGCTGCGGCGGTCGGCGGGGACGTCCTTGGCGCGGCGGCGCGGCTTCAGTCCCGGACGCAGACCCTTGGCGCGTGCCGCGGCGCGGGCGCGGGACAGCGCCGACCGGGCGGCCTCCGCCGTGTCTCCCACCACGTCCTCGCCGGAACCGCCTGTGTCCGCACGGTTTTCGGGAGAACCTGCGTCGGTGGGCACGTCGAGCGGTTCGTCAGGCACGCTCGCTCACCGACCCGAGCGACACCGCGAACGTCCTCCCTGCGAGCCCGGCCGGGACGTCCTCCGGTACGGCGGCGGTGATGAGCACCTGCTCGCAGTCGGCGACCATCGCCGCGAGGCGCTCGCGGCGCCCCGAGTCGAGCTCGGCGAAGACGTCGTCGAGGACGAGCACCGGGTCGTCGCCGAGGTCGGTGCGCAGCAGCTGGTAGGCCGCCAGCCGCAGGCCGAGGGCGAACGACCACGACTCCCCATGGCTGGCGTAGCCCTTCGCGGGGAGCTCGCCGAGGGTGAGGACGACGTCGTCGCGGTGGGGCCCCACGAGGCACACACCGCGCTCGACCTCCTGGGTGCGGACCTCCGCGAGGGAGGCGAGGATCTCCTCGTGCAGCTCGGCCGGCTCGGGGACCTCCCCGGCGGCGAGGCGGGCCGCGGTCGCCTCGCGGAGCGACGCCTTGTACGTGACCCGGGCGTCGGACTGGCCGGCGCTCACCTCGTCGTACGCCTTGCCGAGGTAGGGCCCGAGGTCGCGGAGCAGCCGGAGCCGTGCGTAGAGCAGCTGCGAGCCCACCTGCGCCAGGTGGGTGTCCCACACCTCGAGGGTGTGGAGGGCCGAATCCCGTTCTGCCGCAGTGTCGATGCCCTCGGTGTAGGACCGCTGACGCCGACGGGCTGCCCGGCCCAGGTGCGGCGCAGCCGACTTCAGGAGGGCCCCGCGCTGCTTGACGATCTTGTCGTAGTCGGAGCGGACCCCGGCCCAGCGCGGCTGGCGCGCGACGAGCAGCTCGTCGAGGAAGCGTCGCCGCTCGCCGGGGTCACCCTTGACGAGGGCGAGGTCCTCGGGGGCGAAGACGACCGTGCGCAGCGTGCCGAGGACGTCACGCGGCCGCGACAGGGGCGACCGGTTGAGCCGCGCCCGGTTGGCCCGGCCCGGGTTGATCTCCAGCTCGACCATGCTCTCTCGCCCGTCCCGGACGACCGCCCCGCGCACCACCGCCTGAGCGGCACCGAAGCGCACGAGCGGGGCGTCGGTGGCGACGCGGTGGCTCGACAGCGTCGCGAGGTAGCCGATCGCCTCGACGAGGTTGGTCTTGCCCTGGCCGTTGAGCCCCACGAGCGTCGTGGTCCCGGGCTCGAGCGCCAGGTCGGCGGTCTCGTAGCTGCGGAAGTCGGCGACGGAGAGGTGCCTGACGTGCACGCCCCCGCCGATCAGCTCTTCGTGGCGGCGCGCTTCCGCGTCGACCCGGTTCCCGAGGTGGGTCCCGCTCCTGCGGCCCCCGAGCGCTTCCGGGTCGACCCGGCACCGGACGACGGTCCGGCAGCCGCAGCCTTGCGGCCCTTCGCGGCCGCGGCCTTGGCACTGCGGGGCGGCTTCTCCTTGGACTCCGCCTTCTTGGTGACGGTCCTCGCCGACGCCGGCCCGGCCTCGGCGCCGCGGCGCAGCTCCTCGCCCTCGGCGGTCGTCATCACCTGGTGGCCACCGAACTGGCCGCGCAGCGCGGCGACGGCCTGCATCGTCGGGGAGTGGTCCTGGCGCGAGGCGAACCGCGCGAACAGCGATGCCGAGATCACCGGCATCGGCACCGAGAGGTTGATGGCCTCCTCCACGGTCCAGCGGCCCTCGCCGGAGTCGGAGGTGTAGTCCGAGACGTCATCGAGCGAGGGGTTCTCCTCGAGCGCCTTGACCATGAGGTCGAGCAGCCAGGACCGCACGACCGTGCCGCGGCTCCAGGCCTTGAACGCGCCCGGCACGTTCTCGACGATGTCCTTCTTCTGGAGCAGCTCGTAGCCCTCGGCGTAGGCGTGCATGAGGCCGTACTCGATGCCGTTGTGCACCATCTTCGTGTAGTGGCCCGCACCGACCTTGCCGGCGTGGACGAACCCCTCGTCGCGCGGACCCTCGGGGCGCAGGGCGTCGAAGATCGGCATCGCCTTCTTCACGTTGGCGGCCGTGCCGCCGACCATGAGGCCGTAGCCGTTGTCGAGGCCCCAGATCCCGCCCGAGACACCGCAGTCGAGGTAGCCCACGCCCTCGGCCCTGAGCAGCTTCTCGTGCTCGGCGTCGTCGGTGAACTTGCTGTTTCCGCCGTCGATGACGAGGTCGCCCTTGTCGAGCAGCCCGGCCAGCTTCGTCACGGTGTCCCGCGTCGGCGCCCCGTGCGGGACCATGACCCACACGACCCGCGGCGCGTCGAGCTTCCTCACCATGTCGGCGAGGGACTTCGCGTCGCTGATCTTCTGGTCGCGGTCGTAGCCGACGACCTCGTGACCGGCGCGGCGCAGCCGCTCACGCATGTTGCCGCCCATCTTGCCCAGCCCGACCAGACCCAGCTGCATGTCGTGTCTCCTCGAAGGTAGGTGGTGCGGACGACGCGGGGGGTGCTCAGCGAAGGCTACGCCGGGGCGCCTCGCGGGCGCTGCCTCAGGACGCGAAGCGGACGGGCATGAGGACGTAGCGGTACGACGTGTCGGCCTCGCCGTCCTCCTCGGCCTGCCCCGAGAGCACCGCGGGGCGAGATGCCTGGGTGAAGGAGATGCGCGACCACGGGGTCCCGACGGCCCCGAGTCCGTCGAGGAGGTAGACGGGGTTGAACGCGATCTCGATGTCGGGGCCCGTCAGGCGCGCCTCGACCGCCTCGGAGGCCTGGGCGTCGTCGCCGGCACCGGCCTCGATGGTGACCTGGCCCTCGCTGAACCGCAGCCGGACCGGGGTGTTGCGCTCGGCGACGAGCGCGACGCGCTTGACGGCCTCGACGAGCTCGGCGGTCGAGATGACGGCCTCGGTGTCGGAGCTGGTGGGGAAGATCGAGGAGACCTTGGGGTACTCGCCGTCGAGGAGGCGGGTCGTCGAGCGGCGCTGGCCGGCCTCGAACCCGACGAGACCGTCCCCGCCGGCGGCGGTCCCGAGGGCGACGTCGATCGACCCGCTGGCCCCGAGGGAGCGAGCGGTGTCCGAGAGCGTGCGCGCCGGGATGAGGACGACGTGGCTGGCGTCGGTGGAGGAGGGGTTCCAGTGCAGCTCGCGCATCGCGAGGCGGTAGCGGTCGGTGGCGAGGAGGGTCATCGTGTCGCCCTCGATCTCGACCCGGACACCGGTGAGGATCGGCAGGGTGTCGCCGCGGTCGGCCGCGACCGAGACCTGGGCGACGGCCTGGGTGAACAGGTGGCCGTCGACCGAGCCGCTCGCCTCGGGGGAGGTCGGCAGGGTCGGGTAGTCGTCGGCGGGCATCATCAGCAGGCTGAAGCGCGAGGAGCCGCACGTCACCTGCACCTTCGAGCCCTCGGTCGCGACGTCGATGGGGCGGGCCGGGAGGTTGCGCGAGATGTCGGCGAGGAGGCGTCCGAGGACGAGGACGGTGCCGCCCTCGGCGACGTCGGCCGCGACGGTGATGCGGGCCGAGACCTCGTAGTCGAACGCGGAGAGGGTGAGCGTGCCCTCCTCGTCGGCCTGGAGCAGGATGCCGGCCAGCACCGGGACCGGCGGGCGGGCGGGGAGCCCGCGGGCCACCCAGGTGACCGCCTCGGCCAGGACGTCGCGCTCGACGCGGAACTTCACGACTACCACCTTCGTGCGGCGCGACGTCGTCGCGCCTTTGCTCGGCACACCAGTACTGGAGAACACCCCCGTCCGTGCGGTCGGGAGAGGTCGCGAGGACGTTTCCCGAGGCAGGCGGGATGCTGACACTAGTGCACGGGGTCGACCTCCGGTACCTCGTCCGGGAGGACCGCCGGGGACCGGTCGGGGCCGGGTCCTTGCAGGTCGTGGTCGGGGCACGAGATGACATTTCTGGATCTCATCGTCGTGGTAGGAGCTGTGGACGCTGTGGACGACGGGCCGTCCTCGCAGGTGGCCCGCCCCCGGTGGGTGTGGACCGCCCGTGGACGACGCCGTGGAGGAACCGGTCGGGGGTGTTGACGGCCGGTGGGCGTTCACACGACGTCCACGTCGCCGTGCGCCGTCGTCCACGTCCGCGAGGCGGTTGTCCACAGTTGTCCACAGGTTGTGTGGACAACCGGTCGTGCGAGAGCGGTGCCACCGGCCTGAGGGGAGGGGTTGTCCACAGACTTGTTCACACGCCGTGGATGCGCCGCCGGGAGCGCCGGGATGTCGTCCGCCGCGTCCTCCCGCCGTGCGTGACACGTGTGAAGGTTCGACAACGGCTCTACACAGGGTGGGGACAACCTGTGGACGACACGGTGGCGCGGGGTGTCCCGAGGGCGGGCCGGTCAGTGCGACTGCTGCTTGATCCGGTTCGTCAGCTCGGTCACCTGGTTGTAGATCGCGCGTCGCTCGGCCATGAGCTGGCGGATCTTCTTGTCCGCGTGCATGACCGTGGTGTGGTCCCGGCCGCCGAACTGCTGGCCGATCTTCGGCAGTGAGAGGTCGGTGAGCTCGCGGCACAGGTACATCGCGATCTGGCGGGCCGTGACGAGCACGCGCGAGCGCGACTGGCCCTGCAGGTCGTCGAGGGTCAGCCCGAAGTAGGCGGCCGTCTGGGCCATGATCGTCGCCGGCGTCACCTGGCTCGACGCGTCATCGGGGATGAGGTCGCGCAGGACGATCTCGGCAAGGCTCATGTCGACGGGCTGGCGGTTCAGGCTCGCGAACGCGGTGACCCGGATGAGGGCGCCCTCGAGCTCGCGGATGTTGGTCGAGATGCGGCTGGCGATGAACTCGAGGACGTCGTCGGGCACCGAGAGCCGCTCCTGGATCGCCTTCTTGCGCAGGATCGCGATCCGGGTCTCGAGGTCGGGCGGCTGGACGTCGGTGAGCAGGCCCATCTCGAACCGGCTGCGCATCCGCGCCTCGAAGCCGCTGAGCAGCTTCGGGGGGACGTCGCTGGTGATGACGACCTGCTTGTTGGAGTTGTGGAGGGTGTTGAACGTGTGGAAGAACTCCTCCTGGGTCTGGACCTTGCCCTGGAGGAACTGGATGTCGTCGATGAGGAGCACGTCGACGTCGCGGTAGCGCCGCTGGAAGTTGGACGCCTTGTCGTCGCGGATGCTGTTGATGAAGTCGTTGGTGAACTCCTCGGAGTTCACGTAGCGCACCTTGACGTGGGGGAAGAGGTTGCGGGCGTAGTGACCGATGGCGTGGAGCAGGTGGGTCTTGCCCAGCCCGGACTCCCCGTAGATGAAGAGCGGGTTGTACGCCTTGGCCGGCGCCTCGGCGACCGCGACCGCCGCCGCGTGGGCGAACCGGTTGCTCGCGCCGATGACGAAGGTGTCGAAGGTGTACTTGGGGTTGAGGCGGGTCAGCTCGACCTGCTCGGGGACCTGCTGCCCCGGCCGCGGACGCCGGGCCCCGGGGACCTCGACCAGGACCGGCGCACCGTCGGTGCCACGGGGGAGGCTGTCGGCCGCGCCGTGCTCGGCGGCGAACCCGTCGAGCTCGTCCTCGCCGAGCTCGAGGTCGTCGATCTGGCGGCGCCGGTCGGCGGCCCGCTGATCGTGCCCGTCGTCGTTGCCGGCCGACTCCGCGGCCTCGACCGCCGCGGCCTCGGCGAGGCTGGGGTCGACCGTGACGGCCAGGCGCACGTCACGTCCGAGCTGCGAGCCGAGGACGGCGGTGACCCGGTCACGCAGCCGGGTCTCGACGATGTCCTTGGTGAAGTCGTTCGGCACCGCGATGAGCGCGGTGTCGTCGAGCAGGCCCACGAGCCGTGCGAGCGAGAGGAAGGCCCTCTGCTGCACCGGGATCCCGTCCGAGTCGAGCACGTCCAGGGTGGTCCGCCACAGCTGGGCCATCGTCGCGTCCGCCACGCTGTCGTCCCCGTCCTTCCACTTGCCCCTCGGGCCCTCGTGTGTTCCCGGCCGGGCGGCCGGTGCAATCCACATCGTTGTCCACAGTCTGTGGGCATCTCCGCGCGCGTGCGAACCGGTGTGTCGCTGCAGGGGGCGGTCCGTGCTCCGTGGGATCCTAGAGGGTTTTCCCCAGCCCCGTGGGCCGCTGCGCCGGTTTGACCCCCGATGCCCCCGTCACGTACCGTTGACGGGCCTGTTGGTCGGCTGTTTTCGCATGCCCGTGACGCACCGGAGCCGGTGCCGAGGTCACCCTCGCACCGTCATGGGTTTCCGATGGCAGCCGACCTGCGGTGCCCCCCGACCACCGGGCCGATCCGGCCCGCCTCCAGATGAGAGAACCGACGTGAGCAAGCGGACCTTCCAGCCGAACAACCGTCGCCGCGCCAAGACGCACGGCTTCCGCCTCCGG
Source organism: Oryzobacter faecalis (assembly GCF_046764005.1). NCBI lineage: Bacteria > Bacillati > Actinomycetota > Actinomycetes > Micrococcales > Intrasporangiaceae > Oryzobacter > Oryzobacter faecalis. Next base: position 287,832 of record NZ_JBKOFW010000002.1, read on the forward strand.
ATGCGCACGCGCGCCGGTCGCGCCATCCTCGCCGCCCGCCGCCGCAAGGGCCGCTCCGAGCTCTCCGCCTGAGGCGCCCCCGGTGCTGCCGGCGCCGAACCGTCTGCGCCAGCGGGCGGACTTCACGTCGGCGGTCCGGTCCTCCGGAGGTTCTCGGGCCGGCTCCCGGCTCCTCGTGGTCCACGCCCACCAGACCGACGCGCGTGCGGGTCTCCCGCCGCGGGTCGGTTTCGTCGTGTCGAGGGCCGTGGGCAACGCGGTCGTGCGCACCCGCACCAAGCGTCGGCTGCGGGCCCTCGTCGCAGCCCGCCTCGATGCCATCCCCGCCGGCACCGACCTCGTCGTCCGGGCCAACCCGGCCGCCGGCCAGGCGACCTCGGGGGAACTCGCGGCGGCACTGGATCCGTTGGTGCACAAGGTGATCGGTCGAATCGGAGGGTTGGCGTGAGCGTCGGGAGGATCGTGGCTGCGCCCCTCGTGTGGGCCATCCGCGCCTACCAGCTGCTCATCTCGCCGATGCGCCCGCCGACCTGCCGGTACTACCCGTCGTGCTCGGCCTACGCCGTCACCGCACTCGAGACGTACGGCCCGCTGCGCGGCTCGTGGATGGCGCTGCGCCGGCTCGGGCGGTGCCACCCGTGGACCCCCGGCGGCGTCGACCACGTCCCGCTCCGCGACCCGCGGACGGGTCGGCCGGTCCCGGGGACCACCGGACCGCGCGGCATCCCGGACGACCTCGACCCGGAGGGCGACCCGGCAGCGACCGCGGGCCACGCCCACTCCCACTGACCCCCGTCACCACCGTGACACCATCCCGCCGGCACCAGCCGGCACAGCCGTAAGGACACCATGGGCGACTTCTTCAACACGATCATGGCCCCCATCGAATGGCTCGTGGCCTGGATCATGTTCGGCTTCCACGCGGGGCTGACCTCGCTGGGGATGCCGGAGGCGTCCGGGTGGACGTGGGCCCTGTCGATCGTGGGTCTCGTCATCGTCATGCGGGCCGCGATGATCCCGCTGTTCTTCAAGCAGATCATGGCCTCGCGCAAGATGCAGATGATCCAGCCCGAGCTGCAGAAGATCCAGAAGAAGTACAAGGGCAAGTCCGACCCGGAGTCCCGCCAGGCGATGACCCAGGAGACGATGGCGCTGTACAAGAAGGAGGGGACCAACCCCTTCTCCTCGTGCCTGCCGATCCTCGCGCAGTCCCCGTTCTTCTTCGGCCTGTTCCAGGTGCTCAACGGCCTCGACGACATCGCCCGGGGTGACAAGGACTTCGTCGGTCCGATCAACCGGGAGGTCGCGGCCCAGGCCGAGTCGGCGTCGGTCTTCGGCGCGCAGCTGTCCGACACCTTCCTCGGGTCGGACGCGATGAACACCAAGATCGTCACGGTCATCCTCATCGTCCTGATGTCGGCGACGACCTTCCTCACCCAGCGCCAGCTGATCACGAAGAACATGCCGGCCTCCGCGCTCGACAACCCCTTCGCGAAGCAGCAGAAGCTCCTGCTCTACGTGCTGCCGGTCGTCTTCGCCGTCTCCGGCGTCAACTTCCCCCTCGGTGTCCTCATCTACTGGTTCACGACGAACGTGTGGTCGATGTGCCAGCAGTTCTACGTCATCCGCCGCCTGCCGGCCCCCGGCTCCGCGGCCGAGAAGGCGTACCACGCGCGCCTGGCGAAGAAGGGCAAGCCCATCCCCGGCGCCGCCGAGGCCGCTGCTGCCGCCGCCGCTGCGGAGGCGGCGGAGGCCGACAAGCCCACCGGGCAGCGGGCGCAGCCGGCCTCGAAGAAGCGCAAGAAGAAGCAGGGCGCGGGCGGCGCTGCGAAGCCCGGGCAGCAGCCGCGCCAGCCGGGAGCGCCGGGCCAGGACGGCCAGGGCGCACCCAGGCCCTCCGGGCAGAACGGCCAGAAGACCGGCCCCCCGCAGGGCCGGAAGAAGCCCGGCGCCGCCGCGAAGCCCCCCACGACCTGATCCCCCTGACGCAGGAGAGACCCATGACCGAGAACACCACCGAGCTGGCACCCGCGCCGGCCACCGAGGCGCGTGCCGACGAGCAGACGCCGACCACCGCCGACGAGGCGACCGACACGGTCGAGACCGGGACCGACGTCACCGACATCGAGGCACCCGTCACCGACACCGCCGACGGTGGTGCCGACGACGATCGCGACGTCGAGGACGACGCCCCCACCGCGGCGCCGACCGGCGGGACCACGCGCCGCGCGGTGCTCGAGCGCGAGGGCGAGGTCGCGGCCGACTTCCTGGAGACCCTCCTCGACATCTGCGACCTCGACGGGGACATCGACGTCGACATCGACGGCGACCGCGCCGCGGTGTCGGTCGTCGACTCCGAGGACGGCAGGGTGCCGCGTCGCCTCGTGGGTCCGAACGGCCAGGTGCTCGAGGCGCTCCAGGAGCTGACCCGCCTCGCCGTGCAGTCCTCCACCGGTGAGCGCAGCCGCCTCATGCTCGACGTCGCCGGCCACCGGGCCGACCGTCGCGCCACGCTCGTCTCCCTCGCGAAGGAGGCCATCGCCGAGGTCAAGCAGTCGGGCGAGCGCAAGCCGCTGTCGCCCATGTCGGCCTTCGAGCGCAAGGTCGTCCACGACGAGGTCCTCGCTGCCGGGCTCGTCTCCGAGTCGGAGGGCGCCGAGCCGCGCCGGTTCGTCGTCATCCTCCCGGCCTGAGGATCGCGTTCCACGTGAAACATCACGAGCCGGACGAGCGTCCGGTCGCAGCACCAGCCGCACCCGAGGGTGCGGCTGGTCTGTTTGGTGACCGGCTCGAGCTCGCGGTGCGGTTCGCGGCGATCCTCGCCGACACGGGGGTGACCCACGGGCTGATCGGCCCGCGCGAGGTCCCCCGCCTATGGGAGCGGCACCTGCTCAACTGTGCGGTCGTCGCCGACGCCTTCCCCTCGGGCGTGCGCCTCGTCGACGTGGGCTCCGGGGCGGGGCTGCCCGGGGTGGTCCTCGCCATCGCGCGGCCGGACCTCGAGGTGCACCTCGTCGAACCGATGCTCCGGCGGACGACCTGGCTCGAGGGTGTCGTCGCCGAGCTGGACCTCACGACGGTGACGGTGCACCGGGGCCGGGCCGAGGACCTGGCCGGCACCCTGTCGGCGCCGTTCGTCACGGCCCGGGCGGTGGCCCGCCTCGACAAGCTCGCCCGATGGTGCGTCCCTCTCCTCGAGGAGGACGGCACGCTCGTCGCGATGAAGGGGCGGTCCGCGCGCCAGGAGCTGGACGAGGACCGCCGGGCCCTCGACCGCCTCGGGCTGACCCGGGCCGCGGTCGTCGAGCACGGGGGAGACCTGCTCGACGAGCCCGTCCTCACGGTCGACCTCGGGTTCGCCCCCGCCCCGCCCCGGGGAAGGTCGGGTCCGCGGGGCCGGAGGGCGACCGGCCGACCGGCCCGCCGCCCCAGCTGAGCGACACGCCTCGGCTCGAGGGAACGACGTTTCACGTGAAACGTGCCGTCCGGCCGGAACCCCCGCACCGCCACCCCGGGATGTTTCACGTGGAACACCGTCAGGGGAGAGACAGGGCAGACCCCGCTGCTCGATGAGGCAACGCCGGCCTCGTGGCGCGCCCTGTCCGGACTGCGAACGGCCGGCGCGACACGCCCCGGGCTGGCTGTGGATGACGCTTTGGCGTGTCACCCTCTCGTGGGGTTGGATGAGCGGGCCCTGCTGTTCCCTGACGAGAAGGTGGATTCGTGAGCGCCACGAGCGACGTCACCGAGGTGCGCACCGCTGCACCCGGGCTCGGATTCCCCCGGCTCTCGGGACCGGAGACGACCGACCTCGGCTGGCCCGCCGCGGACGAGGTCGACCGACGGCCGGCGCACGATGTTTCACGTGGAACGTCCCAACCGACCGCACCCCCCACGAGCCCCGGCGCGCCCCCCGTTTCACGTGAAACACCCCTGACCGACGCGACCCCCGAGCCCGGGCTGGCGGCACCCGTCGCACCGTCGCCGACGGGGGAGTCCGCCCCCGTACCGGCCGCACCCCCGAAGACCGAGGAGCAGTACCGCCCCGTGGACGACGCCGAGCGCGCACAGATCGCCGATGCCATGCCCAGCCACGACGACCGGACCCCACTGGCCCGGGCCGTCGCCGAGGACGCCCGCAAGCGGATCACCCTGAGCGGCCGCAGCGTGCCACGCCCCGACCGCACCCGGGTCCTCACCGTCGCCAACCAGAAGGGCGGCGTGGGCAAGACGACGACGACCGTCAACATCGCCGCCGCGCTCGCGCAGGCGGGGAGCAGCGTCCTCGTCATCGACCTCGACCCCCAGGGCAATGCCAGCACGGCTCTCGGCATCGAGCACCACGCCGAGGTGCCGAGCGTGTACGACGTCCTCGTCGAGGGGACCGCCATCGAGGACGTCGTCCAGAGGTGCCCCGACGTCCCCAACCTGCTGTGCGTCCCGGCGACGATCGACCTCGCCGGCGCGGAGATCGAGCTCGTGTCGCTGGTCGCCCGCGAGACCCGGCTTCAGAAGGCGGTCGAGGCCTTCGTCCGGGCGCGGACCGAGTCGGGGGACCGCATCGACTACGTCCTCGTGGACTGCCCGCCCAGCCTGGGGCTGCTCACGGTCAACGCCTTCGTGGCGGCGACCGAGGTCTTCATCCCGATCCAGTGCGAGTACTACGCGCTCGAGGGCCTGTCCCAGCTGCTGAAGAACATCGAGCTCATCCGCAACCACCTCAACCGCCGGTTGCACGTGTCGACGATCCTGCTGACGATGTACGACGGCCGGACCCGGCTCTCGGCCCAGGTCGCGGACGAGGTCCGTGAGCACTTCCCGGGCCAGACGCTGCGCGCGACCGTGCCGCGGTCGGTGCGCATCTCCGAGGCCCCCAGCCACGGTCAGACCGTCATGACCTACGACCCCAACAGCAGCGGGGCCCTGTCCTATCTCGAGGCGGCCGTCGAGCTCGCCGAGCGCGGGATCGGCGCCGGGCAGGACGAGCAGAGCATCGAGGAGACCGCATGAGCGAGAAGCGTCGCGCCCTGGGCCGAGGCCTGGGCGCCCTCATCCCCAGTGGCACCGCCGTGAGCGAGCGCCCCGTCGACGTGTTCTTCAAGGACCGGGTCGACGCGGAGCCGACGTCCGACGGTCCCGCCGGCACCGACCCGGCGGCCCTGCCCACGCGCCCGGTCGACGGTGACGGCGCGGTCGCGGCCCCCTCAGCCCCGACCCACCCCGCTCCGGTCGACGGTTCGGCCCTGCAGCCGGTGCCCGGTGCCGAGTTCGCCGAGGTCCCGCTCGACGCCATCCGTCCCAACCCGCGCCAGCCGCGCACGGTGTTCGACGAGGACGACCTCGCCGAGCTCGTCCACTCGATCCGCGAGATCGGCGTGCTCCAGCCGGTCGTCGTCCGGCCGGTCCCCGGAGCCGGCGCCGACGACGAGATCCGCTACGAGCTCATCATGGGCGAGCGGCGCTGGCGCGCGTCGCGCGAGGCCGGCAAGGAGACCGTCCCGGCGATCGTCCGCATCACCGAGGAGGACGACCTCCTGCGCGACGCGCTCCTGGAGAACCTCCACCGCAGCCAGCTCAACGCGCTCGAGGAGGCCGCCGCCTACCAGCAGCTCCTCGACGACTTCGGCTGCACCCAGGAGGTCCTCGCCCAGCGGATCGGCCGGTCGCGCCCGCAGATCTCCAACACCCTGCGCCTGCTCAAGCTCCCGCCGGTCGTCGCGCGGCGCGTGGCCGCGGGGGTGCTGTCCGCCGGGCACGCGCGGGCCCTGCTCGGCATGGCCGACGCCGCCGCCATGGAACGCCTCGCCCAGCGGATCGTCGCCGAGGGGCTGTCGGTGCGCACCGTCGAGGAGCTCGTCTCCCTCGGGGACGCCGACACCCCGGCCGCCCGCCGCGCACCGCGCCCGGGGGCCCGGCGGCCCCAGCTCGACGACCTCGCCGCCGACCTCTCCGACCGGCTCGACACGCGGGTGCGGATCGCCCTCGGCGCCAAGAAGGGCCGCATCACCGTCGAGTTCGCCTCCGTGGAGGACCTCAACCGCATCCTCGACACGATGCACCTGCGGGCCGCCCGCGACTGACGGCAGGCGACCCGGTCACACACGACGAAGGCGCGGATCCCGTTGCATCACAACGGGATCCGCGCCTTCGGCCGTGCGGGGCGACCTCAGCCGAGGAAGGGCTCCAGCTCGCGGAGCAGCTTGGGCTTGGGCATCGCGCCGATGATCGTCTTGACGATCTCGCCGTTCTGGTAGACGTGCATCGTCGGGATGCTCGTGATGCCGAGCTTGCCGGTGATGGCCGGGTTCTCGTCGGTGTTGAGCTTGACGATGGTGACCTTGTCGCCGTGGTCGCGGGCGATCTCGTCGAGGATGGGCGCGACGGCGCGGCACGGGCCGCACCACTCGGCCCAGAAGTCGACGAGCACGGGCTTGTCGCTGTTGAGGACGTCGAGCTCGAAGGTCTCGTCGGTGGTCTTGGAGACGGCTCCCATGGGCGGGATCCTTTCAGGAGGGGTGGGCGGGGTGTGGTGGTCGATGGTGCCGGAGGGGTCCGACACCGGTGGCCGGGTCAGTGGGCCAGGGCGGGGGCCTGGTCGTGGACGTGGGCGAGGAACCGCTCGGCGTCCAGGGCCGCGGCGCAGCCCGACCCCGCGGCGGTGATGGCCTGGCGGTAGGTGTGGTCGACGAGGTCGCCACAGGCGAAGACGCCGGGCACGTTCGTGGCGGTCGAGCGCCCCTGGACGAGGACATAGCCCTCGTCGTCGAGGTCGACGACTCCCCGGATGAGCTCGTTGCGCGGGTCGTGGCCGATGGCGATGAACAGGCCGGTGGCGGCGAGCTCGCGGGTCTCGCCGGTGACGGTGTCGCGCAGGGTGACCCCGGTCAGCTTGTCCTCGCCGTGGATCGCCGCGACCTCGCTGTTCCACGTGAAACGGATCTTGTCGTTGGCGAACGCGCGGTCGGCCATGATCTTCGAGGCCCGCAGCTCGTCGCGCCGGTGGACGATCGTCACCGAGCGGGCGAACTTCGTGAGGAACGTGGCCTCCTCCACGGCGGAGTCACCACCCCCGACGACGACGATGTCCTGGTCGCGGAAGAAGAACCCGTCGCACGTGGCGCACCACGAGACGCCGTGGCCGGAGAGGCGCTTCTCGTCGGCGAGCCCCAGCTCCCGGTACGCCGACCCCATCGCGAGGATGACGGCGTGCGCCCGGTACTCGGTGCCCTCGGCGTCGACGACGACCTTGACGTCGCCGTCGAGCGAGACCGACTCGACGTCGTCGGTGATGATCTCGGTGCCGAACCGCTCGGCCTGGGCGCGCATGTTCTCCATGAGGTCCGGGCCCATGATGCCGTCGCGGAAGCCCGGGAAGTTCTCGACCTCGGTCGTGTTCATCAACGCCCCACCAGCGGTGACGGCGCCCTCGAACAGCAGCGGGCGCAGGTTGGCGCGCGCGGCGTAGACCGCCGCGGTCCAGCCCGCCGGACCCGAACCGATGATGATGACGTTGCGGACGTCGGAGGTCACGTGGACACAGCCCCTTGTGGTGGAGTCGGGTGGCGACCGCAACATGCGGTGCTCGAAGATGAACCGATCCTAGGGCCGCGGTGTTCCCGACGCCTTGTCGCCCCGCCGGTCCGGACGGCTGGTTCCGGGGTGTGACACCTCAGTCGAGGGAGACCGGACCACTGATGGGACCGGTGGTGCCCGTGGTGCAGGCGCGGTCGACGGCCCACACCGTCCGCCCGGTCTCGGCCGTCGCGACGACCACGGCGGCCGGCGCGCCGTCGACCTCCGCGAGGTCGACGAGGAGACCGGCCGTCGCGGGGATGCCGAGGGCGTCGGCGCACGACCGGGCCCCGAGCGGGGTCCCGAGGGGCCCGATGCCCGGGGCCTCGGCGGCGAGCTCGCGCAGCGGCGCCGCGGAGCCGTCCACGAGGCGACGGGCCGCCGGGGCGAGGTCGGCGCTCTCGTAGGACTGTCCCGAGGTGACGACGAGCACCTCGCCCGACCCCGCGGCGGGCGCGAGGGCGGCCGAGCCACCGGAGGTGTCGGTCCCTGCGTCGCCGCCCGCCTGCGACTCGGCCCGCCCGGCGCCCGAGTCGGCCCCGCCGTTCGCGTCGAACGCCGCCGTGAGGCCGCCCTGGGTCACCTGGAGCGCGACCCCCCCGAGCCCCATCGCCCCGACGACCGCGGCCGCCACGGCGAGGTGACGGGCCCGTGGGCGCCGCCGCAGCGGGAGGACCCGGGCGCCCTCGTCCTCGGCCGGGGGTCCGGAGGCGGGGGAGGAGACCGGCGACGACATCGAGGGCGAGCCCGGGCCGGCCGGAGCCGCGCCGGCCCCGGTCGCACCGGTCCCGGTCGCAGCGATCCCGGCCGCGCCGGCCTCGGCCGCCAGGGCCGCGGTGATCCGCTCGACGAGGTCCTCCGGCATGGGTCCGGGGTCGGGCAGGCCCGCGAGCAGCGCGCGCATGCCCGTCGGGTCGTGCTCGACGGGGGCGTCGTCGTCGTGGGGGTGGCTCACGAGGTCCTCCGGGACGTGCCCTCGGGCTGGGGATCGGTGCGGGTGTCGGCCGCCCCCGCGCAGCGGAGGAGCCTCGGGTACGACGTCACGGGGCCCCCTGGGGTTCCGCGCCGTCGGAGACCGGCGCATCGCGCGCCCCGAGCAGGGCGGAGAGGGCCTCGCGCCCGCGGAAGCACCGGGACTTCACGGTTCCCTCGGCCACGCCGAGGACGGCAGCCGCCTCGGCCACGGAGAGCCCGTGCATGTCGACGAGGACGAGCGCCATCCGCTGGCCCTCCGGGAGGCGGGCCAGGGCCTCACGGACGTCGAGACGTGCCTCGACCGACGCGTGGTGGTCGTGGCGGTCCGGGAGGTCGAGCTCGGCGACGTCGCCGGCGCGGCGCACCGTGACCCGCTCGCGGCGGATCCGGTCCAGGCAGGCGTTGACGACGATGCGGTGCAGCCAGGTCGTCACCGCGGCCTCACCGCGGTAGGCGTCGGCGCGGCGGAAGGCGGAGATGAACGCCTCCTGCACGGCGTCGGCGGCGAGCTCGCGGTTGGAGGTCGTCCGCAGCGCGACCGCGTACATCCGGTCGCGGTGCCTGCGGAACAGCTCACCGAACGCGGCGCCGCCGTCACCGGCCACGTGGCGCGCGATGAGGTCGCGGTCGCTGAGCTCGAGCAGGTCGTCGGTCATCGGGGGGCCGGCCTCAGCCGGTGACGACGACCTCGCCCAGCCACGCCCGGCGCTTGCCCCGGTCGTCCTCGGACACCTTCGTGTACCAGATGACGATGTACTGGCCGCTGACCTCGGGCGGGACGGCGAAGGTGACCTTGCCCCGGGCGTCCTTCTTCGTGCCGATCTTCGTGGCGCCCTCGAGCCGGTTCTCCGGGCCGACGTAGACCTCGAGGTCGGAGCGCACCGGGATGACGAGCTCGACACCCTGCGGCTTCTTGTTCGGCCCGAGGTCGACGACGACGCCGAGCCCCTTCTTCAGGCCGCCGAACTCGTCGGAGCGGTAGTTCTCGGAGTACCAGGCGTCGTCCGGGTCGCCGTCGTAGGCCTTGGGCGCGAGGCTGTTGTTCTCCTCGCCGTCGCCCTCGGGGTCGTAGGGCTCGACCTTGAGGATGGCGAGGGGCTCCGGGCTGCCGGTCGGCGCGGGGCTGGCGCTGCCGCTCGCGCTCGCGCTCGGGGAGGGCGGGCCCGACGCGGCGGGGGTGCTCGAGGAGTCGGGGGTCCCGAACCCGAGGTTGCCCGTGTTGGCCCCGATCCGCGAGATCCCCCAGATGCCGATGACGAGGGCGAGGACGAGGAAGCCCGCGACGATGCCGAGGGCCAGCTTGGACTCGTCCTTGGTCAGCGGCTCGGCGGGGACGAGCGGGGCGGGCGCCTCGAGCCCGTCGACGGCACCCGGCTCGCGGGCGGTGTCGGGCGAGAGCTCGGAGACCTTGTCGACGGCGCGACGGGCCAGCGTGCCGACGCGCTCACCGACGGTGCCGAGGGCTCCGGCGACGGCTGCGCCGGCGGCTGCCGCACCGGCCGCGGCTCCCGAGGCGGCGGTCGCGACGGCTCCGGGTCGCTCGTCGTCGTCGCGGTCCTCGCGCTCGGCCGCCTCGGCGTCCTCGACGGGGTCCCGGCGGTCGGGGAGGCGGCGGACGGGCGCCACCGTCGGGAGGTCGATGACCCGCGTCCGTTCGGGCCGGTCGTCGTCCTCCGCCCCGGACCCGGGGACGTCGGACGCCGGGGTGAGGCGGGGCAGCTCGTGCGTGGGGCCGCCGGACGCGGCGGGTCCGCGGGAGGAGGTGTCCGCGCCGGCAGCGGCAGCGGCCGCACCGGCGGCACCGGCGGCACCGGCCGCGCCGAGCACGCGCAGGTTCGAGCGCACGACCGTGGCCTCGGGGTCGTCGGCCGGGTCGAGGGGCGCCGGGGGGACCGGCCCGGCACCCGGACCGTCGCTGGACGCCGGGAGGTCGTCGAGGGCGGGGCCCGCGGACCCGGCGAACGGGACGACGTCCTCGACCGGGGCAGCGTCGTCGACGCCGTCGGTCTCACCCGCGCCGTCGTCCTCCGCGGCGTCGAGCGGCCCGGGCCGCTCCTCGCTGGCGACCCGCGCCACCGGGCGCCCGATGACCTGTCGCGAGGGCCATGGGGCGACCTGGCGCGCGTAGTCGCCCGGGCTCGTCGGCCCCTGGTCGTCGTTGATCGTCAGGCGGCAGATGGCGTCGAGGTCGCGCGGGACGCCGGCCGCGATCTCGGACGGGGCAGCCACCCCGCCGGGCACGCGCGGGGCGGCGGCGAGGCCGGACCCACCGCTCCCGAGCGGCCACAGGCCGGTCAGGCCGGCGTAGGCGAGGGCGACGACGCCCACGGCGTCGCGCCGGGCGGCCTCCTCGGCCTCGGCGCCGTCGTCACCGGCGCGGACCGCGGCCGTCTCGAGGCCACGGAGGCGGACGTCGCCCTCCGGGGTGCGCAGGACGTCGTCGGGTTCGAGGGCGAGGTGGTGCATCCCGCGCTGGCGGGCCGTCTCGAGGGCGGCTGCGACCTCCCCGGTGATCCGCCGGACCTCGTCGCCCGGGACGCCGCCACCGGTGACGAGGTCGGTGAGGGTGCGTGCGTCGGAGAGGTCCTCCTCGACGACGTAGGCGACGCCGTCGTCGGTGCCGACGTCGAGGATGCGGGCGAAGACGACGTGCGAGACCGAGGCCGCACGGCGGGCGGCGTCGAGCAGGGCCGGCGTGCGGTGGTCGTCGGAGGCGATGACGAGCACGGAGACGCGACGCCCGAGGGTCTGGTCGTCGGCCGACCAGCGTTCGGTGTCACGCAGCTGCTCGAGCCTGCGGTGGACGGCGTAGCGCCCCCCGAGGACGGTGCCGGGTCCCACACCCCTCACCGCTGCTCCTTCCGGTCGACGTCGTCGGCGCGCACGCGCGCGCAGCACCCGCGGCCGGCGGGTGTGGGCTCCATCGTAGACAGGGACCGGTCAGGACCGCCGGAGCCGACGGGTCAGGGGGGCCAGGGCCTCTCCGACCTCGCGGACTCCGAGGGCCCGCGCGACACCCCACGTGACGGCCAGCTGCACCACGGCGGCGACCCCGAGGACCAGCCCGCCCGTGAGGAGGCCGCCGACCCCGCGCAGCTGCCCGAAGGAGGGCAGCAGCGTGCCGATGGCCCAGGCCAGCGCGAGGGCGGTGACGACGGCCGGGACGAGGAGCTTGAGGTAGGTCGCGGCGACCGAGCGCAGCCCGAGCCGGCCGTGCATCCGGCGCAGCACCCAGAAGCCGACCGCCGCCGACACGACGACCGCGCACGACTGGCCCAGGCTCAGCGCGAACGCCGTGACCGAGGGGTCGAGGCGCGACGCGACGAGCGCCCCGAGCGAGGACAGGCCGGTCGTCACGCACTGGATGCGGAACGACATCCACGTCATCTGGTGGGCGTAGAAGACCCGGTCGTTGAGGTAGGTCCACGCCATCGGCAGCACCATCCACACCAGGCCCTGGAGGACGAGGGCGATGGCCCGGGTCTGCTCGAGGGAGTTGGTGAAGAAGAAGGTCGCCGCGACCTGCGGCGCGAGGACGCCGATGAGGACGACGCCCGGGACCAGCACGACCGACGGCAGCCGCAGGCCCTGGGAGTGGTACCCCATGACGGCCTCGTGGTCGTCGCGGCTCGCGGCCTCGGACAGCCGTGTGTACAACGCGGTCACGAGGGAGACGGTGACGAGGCCGTGGGGGAGCATGACGAGGAGGAGGGCCGGGCTGAACGCCGCGAGCCCGGCGGTCGGGTTCCCGGCCTGCTCGCCGAGGCTCGTGGCGCGGGTGAGGACGTTGGACGTCACGAGGAAGCCGAGCTGGCTGACGACGATCGAGCCGAAGGTCCACTTCGCGACGTTGCTGACCTCGCCGAGCCCGACGCCGCGCACCCCCCAGACCGGGCGGTACCGGAACCCCATCCGCCGCAGCGGGATGACGAGGCACACGGCCTGCGCGACGATCGAGACGGTGGCCGAACCGCCGAGCACGGCGATCATCGCCGGGGTCCAGTCGCCGGGGGCGGCGTTGCGGGGGAAGCCCATCTGGAGGAAGGCGACGAGGCCGGCGACCGCGACGACGTTGGCCAGCGCGGGCGCCCACATGTACCCGGCGAAGCGGCCGTTGGCGTTGAGGACCTGGCCGAGGATCGTGTACAGCCCGTAGAAGAAGACCTGCGGCAGGCAGATGTAGGCGAAGACGACCGCGAGGCCGAGCGCCTCCTCCGAGCTCGTCCGGTAGTACAGCGGCACGATGACGGGTGCGAGGAGCGTCGCGAGGACGGTCGCGCCGAACAGTGCGGCGAGGGCGAGGGTGATGATCCGGTTGACGAACTCGTCGCCGTCGGGCCGCATCTTCGCCCGGACGATCTGCGGCACGAGGATCGCGTTGAGCGCGCCGCCCGCGATGAGGATGTAGAAGGAGTTCGGCAGCGTGTTCGCCGCGGTGAAGCCGTCGGCGGCGTACCCCGTGGTGCCGATGACGCCGGTGAGCATCGCGGTGCGGACGAGGCCGACGATCCGGCTCACGAACGTGCCCGCGGCCATGACCGCCCCGGCACGGCCCACGCTCTGGCGCGGGGCGTCGGCGCCGTCGTCCGCGGGCGGGCTCGACTCGGGTTCGGACATCGGGTGCGGTGTCTTCCGGGGGAGGGAGCGGGGCTCAGGCGTCGCCGGCGAGGCGCTGCCAGGCCAGGCGCGCGATGCGGCGCTCGTTGGGGAACGTCAGGTGGCGGTGGGCCTCGCGCAAGGGTAGCCACGCGACGTCGATCGCCTCGTGGTCCGGGTCGTTCTCGATCGTCAGGTGCCCGCCCACGGCCTCGAGGAGGTAGTGGTGCACGTACTTGTGGATGCGGCGCTCCCCGGCCGCGAACCAGTAGTCGATCGTGCCGAGCTCGATGAGGACGACGCCCTCGATGCCGGTCTCCTCGGCCACCTCGCGGGCGGCGGTCTCGGGCAGGGTCTCCTCGCCCTCGATGTGCCCCTTGGGCAGGCACCACTCGACCCGACCGGCCCGGTTGCGGCGCGCGATGACCGCGATCCGCGCCTCGCCCTCGTGGACGTCGACGACCACCCCGCCGGCGCTGCGCTCCTCCACCGAGGGCAGCCGCCGCGGCGGGACCCCCGTCGGATCGGTCGCGGCGTGGCTCATCCGGTCACTCTAACGAGTGGACCCCTGCGGCACCCGGTGGCTTCGGGGCACCGGCGCGCGCCGCCTAGGCTTGGTCCCCGTGCCCACCCGTCAGCCCTCACCCGCGCGCCTGCGCCAGGCCGTCGCCGAGCTCGCGCCGGTCCTGCCGGTCCTCACCGACCTCGGCGAGCGGTTCGCGGCGGCGGGTCACTCGCTCGCGCTCGTCGGCGGACCGGTCCGCGACGCCTTCCTCGGGCGGGCCGCCACCGACCTCGACTTCACGACGAGCGCCCGTCCCGACGAGACGGAGGCCGTCCTCGAGGCGTGGGGCACGGCGACCTGGGACATGGGGCGGGCCTTCGGCACGATCGGGGCCCGGCGCGGCCACACCGTCGTCGAGGTGACGACCCACCGGGCCGACGCCTACGACGGCCGGACGCGCAAGCCCGTCGTGGCCTTCGGTGACTCCCTCGACGAGGACCTCGTCCGGCGCGACTTCACCGTCAACGCGATGGCCCTGCGCCTGCCCGACCTGGCGTTCGTCGACCCGCACGACGGGCTCACCGACCTCGAGGAGGGCCGGCTGCGCACGCCGACGGCTCCCGAGGTCTCGTTCGGCGACGACCCGCTGCGGATGATGCGCGCGGCCCGGTTCGTCGCCCAGCTCGGGCTCGTTCCCGCTCCCGAGGTGCTGACCGCGATGCGGGAGATGGCCGCCTCCATCGACATCGTGTCGGCCGAGCGGGTGCGCGACGAGCTCGTCAAGCTGGTCCTCGCGCCGCACCCTCGCGCCGGGCTCGAGCTGCTCTGCGCGAGCGGGCTCGCGGCCCACGTCCTCCCCGAGCTGCCCGCCCTCCAGCTCGAGGTCGACGAGCACCACCGCCACAAGGACGTGTACGAGCACTCGATGACGGTGCTCGAGCAGGCGATCGACCTCGAGGGCCCGCCCGGCGGGTCGCCCGACACGGTGCCCGGCCCCGACCTCGTCCTCCGGCTCGCCGCCCTGCTCCACGACATCGGCAAGCCCGCGACCCGGCGCTTCGAGGACGGTGGCGGGGTCTCCTTCCACCACCACGAGGTCGTCGGGGCCAAGCTGGCGGGCCGCCGGCTCAGGGCGCTGCGCTTCGACAAGGAGACGACCAAGGCCGTGGCGCGGCTCGTCGAGCTCCACCTGCGCTTCCACGGCTACGGCGAGGGGCAGTGGACCGACTCGGCGGTGCGGCGCTACGTCGTCGACGCCGGCGACCTCCTGCCCCGCCTGCACCGGCTGACCCGCGCCGACTGCACGACCCGCAACGTCCGCAAGGCGCGTCGCCTCGCCGCCACCTACGACGACCTCGAGGCCCGCATCGAGCGGCTCGTCGCCCAGGAGCAGGTCAAGGCGCTGCGCCCCGAGCTCGACGGCAACGAGATCGCCGCCGTCCTCGGCATCGCGCCGGGCCCGGTCCTCGGCCGCGCCTACAAGCACCTGCTGGAGGTCCGCACGAGCGAGGGCCCGATCGGGCGGGAGGCCGCGACCGAGCGCCTCCTCACCTGGTGGGCGGACCAGCCCGAGTCGCGCTCATGACGGTCATCGCACCGGAACCGGCTACGGCGCGCCCGCGTCCTTCTTCGTCGCGGAGATCTCGAACTCGAGGGTGATCTTCTCCGAGACGAGCACACCGCCGGAGTCGAGCGGCATGTTCCACTCGAGGCCGAAGTCGCGCCGGTTGACCCGGCGGGTGCCCTCGAACCCTGCGCGCAGCACGCCGAACGCGTCGGTCTCGACGCCGGTCAGGGCGATGGGGATCATCAGCTCCTGGGTGATGTCGCGGATCGTCAGCTCACCGGTCACGGCGAAGGCGTTCTCGTCGACCTCCTCGACCCTGGTGCTGACGAAGGTGATCTCGGGGTAGTTCTCGACGTCGAAGAAGTCCGCGCTGCGCAGGTGGGTGTCACGGTCCTTGCTGCGCGTGTCGACGCTGGCCGACCTGAGGGTGACGACGACCGACGAGTTCGACATGTCGTCGAGGTCGGCGTGGATGTGGCCCTCGACGTCGTTGAACGACCCACGGACCGTCGTCACCATCGCGTGCCGTGCCGAGAACCCGATCCGCGTGTGCGCCGGGTCGAACTCCCAGTCGCCGTTGAGCGCCGGTCCGGGCTCGCTCATGGTGCCCCTGCCTTCCGTCGGTCCTGATCGGTCCCTGCCTCCCGCAGTCTGGCACGCCGCGGCCGGTGGATCAGGTCGTTGAACGATCAAGGGTGTGTGGTGGGTCCGGGCGGGGGAGTGCTCCCCATCGGACGGCGGCGGCGGGCGCAGTTAGGCTCGGGGGTCACGTCCGTCGTCCCCGAGGAGCCGCTATGCCCGTCCTCGCCTTCCCCGGGCCGCAGGCTCCCCCGCCGCCGGCCGTCACCGTCGAGGTGCCGGACGGCTGGGAGCCGGTGCCCGCCGGCCCGGACCTGCTGCGCGCCCGCGGCGCCGGGACCGTCGGCGACCCCATCGAGGTCGGTGTGGGCACCCACCGCGCGGCCGTCGGCGCGCTCGCTGAGCAGGTCGTCGAGGAGGTCAGCACGGCGTCCGCGCCGGAGGGGAGCGAGGTCGAGCCCGTGTTCGTCGTCGAGATCGGCGGCCGCGAGTGGGCCGCCCGCAACGTGTCGTGGGACGAGCCCGGCGGCCCGGTCGTCGAGGTCGTCCTCGCGACCTCGCCGGACGGGTCGGACGACGCCGCGCCGTTCGTCGTGGCCACGGGTCGCGTGCGGGGTTCCGGGGTCGACGACGACTACGACGTCCTCCAGGGCGTCCTCGAGACCATCGTCGTCGGGGCCGGCGCGTGACCCCGCCCCAGGACCACCGCCACCTGGGGGGCACCGCGCTCCGGGTGCGGTCGGGGGTGGCGACGCACGTGGGGAGGGTCCGCGACCACAACGAGGACAGCGTCCTCGCCGAGGGCATGGTCTTCGCCGTCGCCGACGGGATGGGTGGGCACGCGGCCGGGGAGGTCGCGAGCCGGCTCGCCGTCGAGGCGCTGCGGCACCTGCACGAGCGACCGGCCCAGCAGCCCGAGGACGTCGCCGAGGTCCTGCGCGAGGCGAACCGGCGCATCCTCGAGTCGCAGACCCGTACCCCGGAGCAGCGGGGGATGGGGACGACCGTCGCCGGCCTCACCGTCGTCACGGCCGGGGGGCGCGAGCACTGGGTCGTGTTCAACATCGGCGACTCGCGCGTCTACCGGCTCGCCGACAACCGGATGAGCCTGGTCACCCGCGACCACTCCGAGGTCCGCGAGCTCATGGACGCCGGCGTCATCGACGCCGCCGAGGCGGCCCGGCACCCGCTGCGCAACGTCATCACCCGCTCGCTGGGGTCCGACCCGGCGCCGTCCCCGGACACGTGGGTGCTGCCCCCGGTGCGGGGGGAGCGGTTCATCATCTGCAGCGACGGGCTCTCGGGCGAGCTGGACGACCGGGAGATCATGCTCATCGCGCGCAAGTACGCTGATCCCCAGATCGCCGCCGACCAGCTCGTCGGCGCGGCCGTGCGGGCCGGGGGGCGTGACAACGTCTCCGTGGTCGTCGTGGCCGTCGACTCGGGTGAGGGCGACGGCGACGACGACGCGGACACCGCACCTCGCGCCGGCCTGCTCAGGACCTGACCGACAGGAGCCGCCCGTGACCAGCGTGCGCAGTGTCGTGCACCCCGGGTGGATCGAGGTCACCGCGGCGGGTGTGCACGCCGTCGTCGCGGCGGCCGAGCGCCACGCCGAGGTGCTGACCGCCGCCGTCGCGGACGGCGGCCTCGTCGGACTGCTCGAGGCACTGACCGCCCACGGGCTGTCCGGCGCGCCCGACCTCGCGGCCGTCGAGCTGTCGGACGGACCGGGCGAGGGGTCGGTGCGGGTCGTCGTGCGCGGCTCCGGGTCGGTCGTCCTCGGCGACGGCACGCGGATCGGGTCCGAGGGACGGTTGCCGTGGCGCGACCTCGATGTCTCGGCCGAGGTCGCGGGCGACGAGGTGTCGGTCGAGGCGCCGGAACCCGAGGTGCCCCGTGGCTGGCGCCGCCCGGCCCGCCTCGGTCGCCCGGCACCAGCCGTCGCAGCCACCGCGGCGCCCGAGCCGCCGGTGGAGGCCGAGCCTTCAGAGGAGGCCGAGCCCGTCGAGCGGGACGAGATCGACCAATCGGGCGATCGTGTCCCGGAGGACGAGCCGGGCAGGTCCGAGCCGGTCGACGCCGCCGATCACGTTCCGGAGGACGGCGCCCCGGAGCGGGACCAGATCGCCCTTTCGGACGATGTCGTCCCGGAGGACGAGGACGAGGACGACGACGACGTTCCGGGGGACGCGGCGCCGGTGCAGCCCGACCTCACGCTGCCCCCGCCGGACGAGGCCTCGGCGGGCCTGCCGCCTGCCGCCCGGGTCCCGGCGAGCGCGCCGCCGAAGGGCGGCCTCATCGAGTCGGTGCCCTGGCGTCGCGGCGCGGGAGCGCCGGCGGCGGCCAACCCGCCGACCGCCGAGCTGCCGGTGCACACACCTCCGCCGCCCCCGGCCGACGTCGTCCCGCCACCGCCGCCCACCACCGCGTCCTCCGATGGGCCCACCGATGAGGCCGCCGACCGGGCCGAGGCCGCGCAGCCCGGCCCGGAGGCGACCGTCCAGGACCTCGAACCGGCCCCCGAGGCCCACGACGTCCCGGACGAGCACGCCGCGCCAGACGTCACCACCGACCGCGGCGCCCTGCACCGCACCGACGACGACCTCGACCGCCCGGTCGTGCTGGCCGTGCTGTGCCCCGCGGGCCATCCGTCGCCCCCGCACGCCGGCGCGTGCCGAACGTGCGGGCGCGAGATCCCGCCGCAGCAGCCGTTCCAGACCGCGCGGCCCTCGCTCGGGGTGCTGCGCATCTCCACCGGCGGGGTCGTCCCGCTCGACCGCGGCGTCCTCCTCGGGAGGGCCCCGCGCGTCAACGAGGAGCTCCCGCCGAGCCTGCGCCCGCACCTGCTCCGCGTCGGCGGTGTCGACCGCGACATCAGCCGCAACCACGCCGAGGTCGTCCTCGAGGGCTGGCACGTCCTCGTCCGTGACCTCGGGTCGACGAACGGGACCACCGTGACCCTGCCCGGCCAGGAACCGGTGCGCCTGCGCCCCACCGAGGACCACGGCATCGAGCCCGGCGCCGTCATCACCCTCGCCGACGAGGTCTCCCTCACCTACGAGGTCGAGGGGTGAGCGCTGAGCACGCCCCGCACATCCCGGGGCTGGAGCTCGTGCGTCCGCTGGGCTCGGGCGGGTACGCCGACGTCTACCTCTACGAGCAGCAGTCCCCGCGGATGAACGTCGCGGTGAAGGTCCTCAAGCGCGAGGGGCTCACGGCCGCCATCCGCCGGCAGTTCGTCGACGAGGCGAACACGATGGCCCAGCTCGCCGACCACCCGTACATCGTCCAGGTCTTCCGCAGCGAGCAGACGGCCGACGGCGGCGCGTACCTCGTCATGAAGTACTACCCGCCGCCGAACCTCGCGGTCCGCTCGCGCACCGACCGGATGACGGTCGAGGAGGTCCTGCGCACGGGGATCCAGCTCGCGAGCGCCGTCGAGACCGCGCACCGGGCCGGCATCATCCACCGCGACATCAAGCCGGCCAACGTCCTCGTGAGCCAGTACGGCCAGCCCGGGCTCACCGACTTCGGCATCGCCGGGCGAGGCGGTCACGCCGAGGACGTCGACGAGGACGTCGGCGTCTCCGTGCCGTGGAGCCCGCCCGAGGTCCTCTACGGGCAGTCCAACGGCGACTCCCGTTCCGACGTGTACTCGCTCGCGGCCACGCTGTGGCACCTGCTCGTCGGGCGCTCGCCGTTCGAGCAGCCCGGCGGCGACAACTCCGCGTACGCCCTCATGCCGCGCATCCGGGCCGTCCCGGTGCCGCCGACCGGTCGCGCCGACGTGCCCGTCTCGCTGGAACGCCTGCTCTCGCACGCGATGGCGAAGAAGCCCGACAGCCGCCCGCAGACCGCGCTCGAGCTCGCCCGCGGGCTCCAGGCGGTCGAGCAGGAGCAGCGACTGCCGCGCACGCCCGTCGTCGTCCTCGACGAGGAGGGCAACACCGCCGTCGCCGCGCTGCCGGCCGCCGGCCGACCCGAGCTCGACCACGACCGCACGATGGTGCGCACCCCCACGTCCGTCGCGGTGCCCGAGCCGCCCCGCCCCGCCCGGCCGGTCGAGGCCGAGGACGAGGAGGACGCGCCGACGACGATCAGCGGCGGCGTCCTCCTCGCGGTCGTCGGGGTGCTGCTCGTCGGGCTGGTGGGAGCGCTCGTCTGGGCCCTCGGCCGCGACGAGGGCACCCCCGAGGCGCAGCCGACCGCGAGCGTGCGCACCCAGGGCGGGGCGCCGACCCGCGCCATCGACTACCCGGAGCAGCCGGCGCTCGACGCCCGGTCGGGGTCGGGGTCGGTCACCTTCACGTGGAACTACGTCGGCGTCGAGGAGGGCGACTTCTTCCAGGTGCGGGTCGCCGACAGCGAGTCCGAGGTCGTCGACGCGGAGGTGACGACGGTCAAGGACGCCGCCCGGCACACCGTGGCGGCGGCCGACGGGGCGCTCGTCTGCGCCCAGGTCACCGTCTCGCGCAAGAGCGGCCTGACCTCCCCTCGGTCCGCGATCCGCTGCCAGAGCGCCGGATGACGCTAGCGTCGGGGTCCGCCACGCCCGCCCCGCCCACCGGGGAGAACCGCGGCAACGACCGGCACGACAGGGAGGGATGTACCGATGGGCGCCATCGTCGACTTCTGCGGTGAGGAGTTCGCCGCCTCCGACGACGCACCGCTGACCATCGGCCGGGTGGCGGACGTCGAGATCGACGACAACCCCTACCTGCACCGGGTCTTCCTCCAGCTGCACCGCGAGCACGACCTGTGGTGGCTGTCGAACGTCGGGTCCACGCTGACGGCCACCGTGGCCGACAAGAAGGGGCTGTTCCAGGCGTGGCTCTCGCCCGGGGCGCGCATCCCGCTGGCGTTGGAGGCGTTCACCGTGTGGTTCACCGCCGGCCCGACGACCTACGACTTCGACATCCTCCTCACCGACACCCCGTTCGTGTCGGTCGAGACCGCCGCCGAGCCCGAGCCCCCGGTCCCACGCTCCGCGTGGGAGGACTCCACCGCCGAGACGACGGTCGGCCGGGTCTCGATGACGCCGGACCAGAAGCTGCTCGTCGTGGCGCTGTGCGAGGGGTTCCTCACGAGCAGCTACGCCGGGCACGGGCAGATCCCCTCCTCGGCCGATGCCGCCCAGCGGCTCGGCTGGACGGTCACGAAGTTCAACCGCAAGCTCGACAACGTCTGCCAGAAGCTCGCCGACGCAGGGACCCGCGGCCTCCACGGCGGCCCCGGCAAGCTGGCGAGCAACCGCAAGGCGCGCCTCGTCGAGCACGCCCTGTCGACCCGGATGGTCACCGAGGCCGACCTCGCCCTCCTCGACTGACGTCAGGGTCTGGTCGGGGGAGTGCTCCCCGGGCCGATCGGGACGGGGAGGGCGGGCCCTTGGCTAGGCTGGGGGCCCCGGCCGGGGTGAAGGCCGGGCCAACCACCATCGCCGGGCCGCGGGGCACGCGCGCGCTCGAGGAAGGACACCATGACTGCGAGGGGGCCCGGACGCCGCGCGGTCGGCCGTGCCCGCCGACGCACGGCGAGCACGGTCGCCGTCGGGCTCGTCGCGTCCGGGCTCACGTACGCCGCGGTCGCCAGCCAGGGTTCCACGGTCCACGAGGCGCGGCTCAACGACGCGGGCGTGTGGGTCAGCTCCGACGCGCAGGCCAAGTTCGCGCGCGCCAACGTGCCCATCGGCCAGCTCGACACCGGGGTCGCGACGAGCGTCGCGGCCGGCAGCGGCCTCGACGTCCTCCAGGACGGCTCCGCGGTGCTCGGGGTGGGCACCGGCGCCGGTCAGCTCTTCGCCATCGACCCGCGCACCTCGACCGCGGGCGACCCCGTCGCATCCCTCGTCACCGCGCCGCCGCGCGCCGGGGCGTTCACCCCGGTCCCGGTCGACCTGCGCGGCGGCACCGTCGCCCTCCTCGACCGGGAGAGCGGCAAGGTGTGGGCGCAGCGGGTCGACACCCGGCAGGGGATCACGTCGCTGCCCGGCCTCGCACCCACCGAGAAGCCCGTGATGACGATCGGCAAGCAGGGCGCCGTGGCCGTCGGGGTCGACGGGGCGATCCACGCCGTCTCCGGCGCCACCGGCAAGGTCACGACCGTCCCCGTGGTCGGTGGCGAGCGCTTCGGCCCGGCGGCCACCGTCGACACCGCCCTGCGCTCGCAGGCGCCGGACATCACGGCGGTCGGGGCGACCTGGGTCGCCTACGACCCGGCCACCGACCGGGTCCACACGGCGGCCGAGCCCGACGGCATCGACGCCCAGGTGACGACCCAGGGCGTGCGCTACGCCGCGCTCCAGCAGCCCGGCGCCGACTCCGACACCGTCGCCGTCGCCGGCCCCGCCCGCGCGGCCCTGGTCCCCCTCGACGGCGGGGCGTCCCCGGGCGGGGTCGCGGTGGAGGAGCGGGTCGACCGGGTCGCCGGCGCGACCGTCGTCACGCGCCCGGTGGTCCTCGACGGCTGCCTCCACGCGGCGTGGGCCGAGGCCGGGCAGGTCTTCTACGGCGCCAACTGCGGGCGCCGCGGCGACCAGCCGACTGCGACGCTCCCCGCCAAGGGCGACGAGGACACCCGCGACGGTGTGGCCTTCCGGGTCAACCGCGGGCTCGTCGTCCTCAACGACCTCGACAACGGCGGTGTCTGGGACCTCGAGGACAAGCCGACGAAGATCGACAACTGGGACGCCCTCGTCCCGCCGACCCGGCAGGACGACGACAACGACAAGAAGGACGAGAACCTCGTCGACGAGGCGGCGCTCAACACCCCGCCGAAGGCCGAGCCCGACTCCCTCAAGGTCCGCCCCGGGCGCACGAGCAAGCTGCACGTGCTCGACAACGACACCGACGTGGCCGCCTCGGTGCTCTCGATCGACCCGGCCGACGTCTCGCGCCCGTCGATGGAGGGCGTCAAGGCCACCGTCTCGGCCGACGGGCAGGCCATCGACGTGTCCGTGCCGCCGCGCACGCAGGGCCGGTCGTTCACCTTCGACTACGCGGTGAACAACGGCAAGGTCAAGGGCAAGGGCACCGCGAAGGTCACCGTGCAGGTGGTGCCCGACGAGGTGAACGGCGCCCCGAGGCTGCGCCAGGGCGCGAAGGCGCTCGCCGCCACCGAGTACCCCGTCATCGCCGGCAAGCGCCTCTCGGTGCCGGTGCTCGCCGACTGGCGCGACCCCGAGAGCGACATCCTCGCCGCGCGCGCCGACACCGAGGGCGGCGTCGTCGACGGCCAGGGCCGGATCACCCTCACGGCACCGACCAAGGTCGGAAGGGCGCAGATCCCCTACCTCGTCACGGACGGCCGCGGCGGCACGACGAAGGGCTCGGTCACCGCGCGGGTCCTCGGCACCCGGGACGACCGCTTCGTCGCGCCGCGGACCCAGCCCGATGCCGTGCGCGGCGTCGTCGGCAAGCCCCTCCAGATCGAGCCCCTCGGCAACGACGTCCCCGGCGCCGACCCCGGCGAGCCCGACGCCGTCCTCCGGCTGCGCTCGGAGGTGCGTCCCGTCGGCCCGCTCGACGTCGACACCGACCTCGCCACCGGGCAGGTCACCGTCACCGGCTCGGCGCCGGGCACCTTCGAGCTGACCTACTCCGCCCAGACCGGCGCCGGTGCCGCCCCCGGCCGGGTCCGGGTCGACCTCGTCCCGGCCCCCGACGGCGCCCCGCCCGTGGCCGTCCCCGACACCGCCACGCTGCACGACCAGGCGCCGGTCATGGTCGACGCCCTCGCCAACGACTACAGCCCGAGCGGCGACGTCCTCGTCACCGCCGCCGTCGAGGCGACGGGCGAGGACTCGTGGCTCCAGCCCTCGATCTACCAGGGTCGCTGGATCCGGGTGGAGGCCCGCGAGCCCGCCCCGCTCGAGGGCGGCGACCAGGGCCGCCGAGGCGTCGTCCGCTACACCGTCAGCGACGGCACGCAGCGCACGACCGGCGAGGTCAACGTCCTCCAGCAGGGCCCGCTGGAGGACTCCCTGCCGCTCGTCCAGGACGACACCGCCACCGTCCGCGAGGGCGACACCGTCTCGGTCCCGGTCCTCGACAACGACACGATGGCCGACGGCATCCCGCTCCAGGTCGACCCCGCCAGCGTCAGGGTCGTCAGCAAGGGCGACGCCCAGCGCGCCTTCGCCAGCGGCAACGTCATCCGGTACGTCCCGGAGGCCACGGGGCTGCGGGCGGAGAAGTTCGTGACGATCGAGTACGCCGCCTTCGCCGACGGGATGAAGGAGCGCGCCCAGACCGCGCGGGTGCGGGTGCAGGTCACCCCGCTCCCCACGGCGCAGCGCCCGAACCAAGCCCCGGTGGCCCGCAGCTTCACGGCCACGGTGACCGCAGGCGACCCCATCACGATGACGGTGCCGACGTTCGGCGTCGACCCCGACGGCGACAGCGTGTCGGTCACCGGCATCGTCGGGTCCGAGGGCGGCGCGGCCGACCTCACGCACGGCCGCGTCGTCGCCATCGGACCGTCGACGATCCGGTACGAGGCGTACCCGCTCGCGGCCGGCACCGAGGTCGTCAGCTACGAGGTCCGCGACCGGTTCGGTGCGACGAGCCGGGCGTTCGTCCGGGTCGGCGTCGTCCAGCCGGGCGACCCCCAGCCACCCGTCGCGGTGGGCGACGAGGTCTTCGCCGCCCCCGGCAAGACCGTCACCGTCAAGCCGCTCCAGAACGACCTCATCGCGCGCGGTGACGTCGTGGAGGTCGAGACCGAGTCCCTCAACGACGACGCGACGAACCGGCTGTGGCGCGTCGAGGACGACCAGACCGTGACGACGAAGGTCCCCGCCGACACCAGCCGCCTCCACGAGCTCGTCTACGGGATCAGCGACGGCATCTTCGACCCGTCGCGCGCGTCGGTGCTCGTCCGACCGGTCCAGGGCTACGTCAACGCGCCGGTCGCCCGCGACGACGTGGCGCAGCCCAGGCCGGGCGAGACGAGCACCCTCGTCGACGCCCTCGCCAACGACACCGACATCGACTCCGACCCCTCCACGCTGAGGATCGTCGAGGTCCTCAGCCCCGACGCGACGATCGAGAACGGGCGGGTGCGGGTCCAGGTGCTCGACCACCCGCACGCCGTCCCCTACGTCATCGAGGACGAGGACGGCGCGCGGGCGATGGCGCTGGTCCAGGTGCCGACCGGGGCGAACGGCCAGCCCTTCGTCCCGAGCGGGTCCCTCATCACGATGGACGAGGACGCCTCGGTCACCGTCGACCTCAACGACCACGTGCGGTCCCCGCGCGGGCGGCTCGTGTCGGTGACGACCGCCGGGACGGTCAGCGCGTCCCCGGCGCAGAACCTCGCCGTGACCGTCGACGACAACCGGACCCTCACCCTGCAGGCGTCCGGCGGGTACGTCGGCCCGGCAGCGGTGATGCTCGAGGTCACCGACCAGGACGCCATCGACCAGAAGGACTTCGGGACCGCCTACGTCTCGATCCCCGTCCAGGTCGGCCCGAAGGTCCCGCTGTTCCGGTGCCCCGACACGGCCCTGCGCGTGGTCGCCGGTGGCCTGCCGCGCGTCCTCGACATCCCCACGTACTGCCACGCCTGGCTCCCGGTCGGGATGTCGTTCGCGGACGTGGAGTTCGACACCCGCTGGCGCACCGAGCCCGACGCCTCGCTCACCGTCGACGGCGAGGGAGGTCGCCGCCTCACCCTGGCCGCCGACCTCGACGCGCAGTCCGGCAACGGCGTGCTGGAGGTGAGCACCCCCGGGCTCGAGGAGCCCGTCGCGCTCGCGGTCGAGGTCGTCGGCCTCGACTCCGCCGACCTCGCCCCGCCACGCCTGCGGCCGGTCTCGGTCACCGGGCTCGAGGAGGGCCAGAGCCGCACCGTCGACCTCGCGGGGTACCTCGACAGCCCCTTGGTCCGGCCGCAGTGCTCGATCCTCTCGGCGCGCGTCGAGAGCGGGTCGGGGCTCAGCGTCTCGACCGCGGGATGCCGGGTCACCCTCACCGCGGGGGAGCGGCCCAGTCCCGAGGCGAGCGTCGCCGTCGTCGTCTCCGACGGCCCGAGGCGTCGCACCGACGGCCGCATCGAGGTGACGATGCTCGGCACCCCCTCCGAGCCGCGGCAGGTGAGCGCCGTCGCCGACCGCGACGCCGGCGGCCAGGCCCGCGTCTCGTGGCTGCCGCCCACCTACGACGGCGGCTCGGCCATCACCGGCTACGTCGTGCGGGCGACGGTCGGGTCGGCGCCGCCCACCGAGTGCCGTGCGTCCCCGTGCACGATCACGGGCCTGACCAACGGCGAGGACTACGCCTTCACCGTCACCGCGCGCAACGGCCTCGGCGAGGGGACCCCGAGCGCGACGAGCCCCACCGTCCGCCCCGACACCCTCCCGCGCCAGGTCACCGGCGTGCGGATGGTCGACCGCGGGGACGGCACCCTGACGATCGCGTGGGACGCCCCGGAGAACGAGGGCTCGGCGCTGCGCAAGTACGTCGTCCGGGTCGTGTCCTCGACGGGCGACGCGCGGACGCAGGACGTGCCCGCGACCTCGCGCCAGACGGTCGTCGGCGGGCTCGACAACGAGGCCGAGCAGTCGGTGCAGGTGCAGGCCTGGAACGAGCTCGGCGCCGGTCCGTTCGGGCCCGCCGTGACGATGCAGTCGGCCGGCACACCGCCCGCCCTGCCCGCCCCCTCCATCGCGGCGAGCGGCCCCGGCCCCGCCGAGGACTCGGCGACCCTCACGGTCTCGTGGGAGCAGGGCCGGCCCAACGGCCCACCCACGACCGGGTACACCCTCTACCGCTCGGTCGACGGCGGCCCGTGGACGGTCGTCGCGAACACCTCGCCCGACGTGCGCACGGCGCGCGACGTCATCCCCTACGACGGCCGCACCTACCGGTACTCGGCGACGCTGACCAACGGCGCCGGCATCGAGGGGCAGCCGGCGAACTCGTCCTCCTTCACCTCGATCGGCCAGCCGTCCACGCCGACCGTGCGCGCCTCCACACCGCGCCCCGACGGGACGATCGACCTCACGGTGTCGGTGGGCCAGCCCCGCGACGGGTCCTTCAGCGCCATCCGGTGGTCCGGCGGCGGCAAGAGCGGCTCGTACCCCTGCGGCTGCGCGCCGGGGTCGCAGGTCGTCGTGCGGACCGCCGCGTTCGACACGAGCCCGACGACCGCCCGCACCATCACGGTGTGGACGGTCAACAACGGCGGCAACGAGTCGAACCGGGTGTCCGACACCGCGACGCCCTACCGCGACACCCTGACCCCGTCCGGCTTCAGCGGCCAGCGCCAGGGCGCCACGGGCGCGGTGTGGACGTGGAACCTGCCGACCAACGGCCGGCCCATCGACCAGGTCCAGCTCGACGGCGCCGTCAACGGCACCTTCGGCGGGAACAAGACCTCCGAGTCCATCGACCGCGGACCCGGGACCTACCAGCTGCGGGTGCGGGCGCACTCCGCCGCCGGGTGGTCCGCGTGGACCGGGTACCAGTCGGTGACCGTCCCGCCGCCGGACCCGCAGGTCTACAACGTGCGCCCGGGTACCTACCGCATCGACCCGAACGGCGTGGGTTCGTGCACGTACGCACCGGGGTGCCCGGAGATCGACTTCGACATCCGCGACTTCCCCGCCGGGCAGAACTACACCGTCGACTGCATCAGCCGGACCGCGGGCTCGCGCACGTCGGGCAGCACGCTGCGCACGACGAGCCCGACCTCCTACTCGTGGGTGGGGCGCTGCCTCTTCGCCCGCGGCACCGGCCCGGTCACGGTCCGGCTCCGGCAGGGCTCGACCGTCGTCGCCCAGGGGACCGACGACAACTGGTAGCCCACCACCCACGCCCTCGACCACACCGTTCCCTCGGAAGGACACCGAACGCATGACCGTCACGACCGACCAGGCCGCCTGGTTCTCGCAGACCTTCTCCGCCATG
Organism: Oryzobacter faecalis; assembly: GCF_046764005.1. NCBI lineage: Bacteria > Bacillati > Actinomycetota > Actinomycetes > Micrococcales > Intrasporangiaceae > Oryzobacter > Oryzobacter faecalis. The sequence goes on from NZ_JBKOFW010000002.1 coordinate 315,535, forward strand.
GTCGCCAACTGCGACAAGGCGGTCCTCGGCAAGGAGCACGTCATCCGCCTCGCGCTCACCTGCATGCTCTCCGAGGGACACCTGCTCCTCGAGGACTTCCCGGGCACCGGCAAGACCCAGCTCGCCCGCGCCATCTCGGGGACCGTCAAGGGGTCGAACTCGCGCATCCAGTTCACCCCCGACCTGCTGCCGAGCGACGTCACCGGCGTGACGATCTACGACCCCGGCACCAAGGAGTTCGAGTTCCACAGGGGCCCGATCTTCGCGACGATCGTCCTCGCCGACGAGATCAACCGGGCCTCGCCGAAGACCCAGTCGGCCCTGCTCGAGGTGATGGAGGAGGGCAAGGTCACCGTCGACGGCGTCCGTCACGAGGTCGGCGAGCCGTTCATGGTCATCGCCACCCAGAACCCGATCGAGCAGGCCGGCACCTACCGGCTCCCCGAGGCCCAGCTGGACCGCTTCCTCATGAAGACGACCCTGGGCTACCCCGACCACGACGCCACGGTCCGGGTCCTGCGCGACGCGAAGACGCGCGACCGCACGAAGGGCCTGGAGCCCGTCGTCACCGCCAGCGTCGTCATGGACATGGCCGAGCTCGCCGACGAGGTGCACGTCGACGACGCGATCCTCGACTACGTGTCGCGCATCGCCGAGGAGACCCGGCGGCATATCTCGGTCCGTCTCGGCCTGTCGGTGCGCGGCTGCCTCGCCTTCGTCCGATGCGCCAAGACGTGGGCGATCAGCCAGGGCCGTGACCACGTGACGCCCGACGACGTCAAGCTCCTCGCAGAGCCGGTCCTCAACCACCGCCTCCTCGTCACCGCCGAGGCCGCGTTCGCCGGCATCACCGTCGAGCAGGTCATCACGCAGATCCTCGCCGAGGTCGCGCCCCCCACGGAGCGGCTCGCGTCATGACCGACCCGCTCGACGACGCCGGCGCGACGACCCGGCGCTCCGACCTCGCCCGGGGGCCCTCGGGTGGGGCCGGGAGGGGTGCCGTCGACGTCGACCCCGACACGCGGGCGGGTCGGCGGCTGGAGGCTGAGCGGACGCAGAAACCACGAAGGGCCAAGCAGCGCAAGGGATCCGGTGAGGGCGCCGACCGCGGGGGACGGACGTCGCGCCGGTTCGCGCTGCCGAGGATCCGCCTCCGCTCCGCGGCCGAGGTCCGGGACGCCCCCGTCGGGCGCCGCCGCGCCGCCGGTGACACCCGGACCCGCACGATCACCCTGCCCCGCGTCACCATCCCCTCGGCGCTCACCGGCACCGGCGCGCGGATCGTCGTCCTCACCGGTGAGCGGATCAAGCCGCTCGCCGACTCCACCCGCCGGGTGTGGCACCCCGTCCTCGAGGTGCTGCGGTGGGTCTCCCCCCTCGGGTGGACCGTCCTCGTCGTCGGCCTCCTCGCGTGGTGGCTGACCGCGCGGTACCAGTGGGTCGAGCTCGCGGTCGTCGCCGTCACCTGCCTCGTCCTCGTGCTCGCCTGCCTCGTCCTCGCGGTCGGCCGGGCCCGCGTGCGCATCCGGGTCGACGTCGAGCCGACGCGCGTCACGGTCGGCGACCCCGCCACGGGGCGCATCGAGGTCGCCAACGCCTCGAAGCGCGGGATGCTGCCGCTGCTCGTCGAGCTACCCGTGGGCGAGACCGCGGCCCGCTTCACCCTCCCCGCGCTGGGGGCCGGACGCACCCACGAGGAGCTCTTCGTCGTCCCGACACGCCACCGCGGCGTCGTGGCGGTGGGTCCGGCCACGACCGTCCACGGCGACCCGCTCGGCCTCGTGCGCCGCACCGTCGCGTGGACCGAGCGCACGGAGCTGTTCGTCCACCCGCTCACCATCTCGCTCGAGAACCTCGGCGCCGGCCTGCTGCGCGACCTCGAGGGGCAGGTCACCCCCGACCTGTCGATGTCCGACCTCGCCTTCCACGCGCTGCGCGAGTACCAGCCCGGCGACGACCGCCGCTACGTCCACTGGCGCTCCTCGGCCAAGCACGGCCGCCTCCTCGTGCGCCAGTTCCTCGACACCCGGCGCTCGCACCTCGCGGTCGTCGTGGACACGACCCCCGACGTCTACGCGGGAGGTGAGGACGACGTCGAGCTCGCGATCTCGATGGCCGCCTCGCTCGCCGTGCGCTCGATCCTCGACGAGCAGGACACCACCGTCGTCTGCAACGGCCAGACCGCGTCGAGGACGACGGCACCCCTCACCCTCGACTCCCTGGCCCGCGCCCAGGTCGGCGCCGTCGACGTGTTCGGGTCGGCCGGGGAGGCCGCGGCCCTCGCCCCCGACGCGAGCGTCGCCGTCCTCGTCACCGGCGGCGCACGCCCCTTCATCCAGGTGCAGCGCACCCTCGGGCAGTTCGAGCCGGAGGTCATCAAGGTGGCCGTCGTCGTCGACGACCGTGAACAGGTCGGCGTCCACCGCGTCGGCGACCTCGTCCTCCTCCACGTGCGCGAGCTCACCGACCTGCGCCGCGTCCTGTTCGCCGGAGCCCTCGCATGAGCCGGCAGCCGTCGCCCCCCGACCCGCGCAGCCCACGCGAGCCGTCCGGGGCCCCGGGCTTCGCCACCGCCCTGCGCGGCGGTGCGGCCCGGCGCCGCCGTCGCCGCCGCGAGGCCGACGAGCCGGGCCGCCTCGCCGCCGCCGTCCCCACGCGCGACGCCCTCGTCGACGCGGCCTTCGCGACCGTGCTCGTCGTCATCGCGCTCGTCGGGCTGCGCACCGGGTTCCTCGGGGTCCAGTGGATGGTGGCGGCGGGCGTCGGCCTCGTCCTCGGCCTCGTCATCGGCCACCTCGCGGCCGCGTGGCGCTGGCTCGCCGTGACCACGCTCGTCGTCCTCGCGGCCGTGTACCTCCTCCTCGGCGGCCCGGTCGCGGTGCGCGACAACCTCATCGGTGGCGTCCTGCCGACGCTGCAGACCGTCCGGGACCTCGCCGAGTGGTCCGTGCTGGGCTGGAAGCGCTGGCTCACCCTCCTGCCACCGGTCGACGCCCGCGGCCCCGTCCTCGCGCTCCCGTGGCTCGCCGGCCTCCTCGGTGGCGCGCTGACCCTCGGCGTGGCCCGCCGGTGGAGCAGCGTCCCCGCCACCGCCGTCGCACCCGTCGCCCTCCTCGCCGGCTCGATCGCCCTCGGCACCCTCGAGCCGGCGGCGATCCTGGTCCAGGGCACCGGGTTCGCCCTCGTCCTCGTCGGGTGGCTGGTCGTGCGGGCGCACCGCACCCGCCCCCCGGTGCAGAACGGCGCCGGCCGCACGGCGCGGCTCGCCACCGGAACCGGCCTGGTCGCGCTCGCCGTGGTCGCGGGGCTGCTCGTCTCGCCGTTCCTCCCCGGCTCCGACGCTGCCGCCCGCCGCGAGGTCGTCCGCACCTCGCTCGTGCCGCCGCTCGACGTCTCCCAGTTCCCCAGCCCGCTCCCCGGGTTCCGCCAGTACACCGAGCCCAACCCCGCCGAGCTGTACGACGAGCCCGTCCTGCGGGTCACCGGGGTGCCGGCGGGAGCGGCGGTGCGGTTCGCGACGCTCGACGCCTACGACGGGCTCGTCTGGGGAGCCGCCGACCGCAGCACCGACGGCGTGCCGTTCCAGCAGGTCGGCTCGCGCATCGGGGCCCGCGGCGACGGTCGCCCGGTCACCGTCTCCGTCGAGGTGGTCGAGGGCGGGTACAGCGGGCCGTGGCTGCCGACGGTGGGCGCCCCGACGCGCATCGAGTTCGACGGCCCCCGCGCCGACGAGCTCGCGTCCGAGGTGTGGCTCAACACCGACACCCAGACCGCGGTGGTCCCCCGGCAGCTCGTGGGCGGCGAGCGGTACACGATGTCCGCGCTCCTCCCGCCCGCCCCCGCCAAGGAGCTGCCGGAGGAGCTCGAGGTGGCCTCGGGGGCGTCGACCCCGCGCGACACCGACGTCCTGGACTCCCGCATCGACGCGTGGACCGGCCGCGCCGAGGGCTCGTGGGGCAAGTTCCGGGCGGTCGCGAACCAGATGCGCACCGACGGCACCTACACCGACGGGGGCACGCCCAACTCCTACGAGAAGGTCTACCTGCCCGGCCACGCCGTCGCGCGGCTCGGCCGGTTCGTCAACTCCACCAAGCTCGCCGGCAACGACGAGCAGTACGCGGCGACCCTCGCCCTCGTGGGCCAACGCTTCGGCATCCCGTCTCGGGTCGTCATGGGTGCCGAGGCACCGGCCGACGGCACGATCCGCGGTCGCGACGTCCACGCCTGGGTCGAGGTCCGGCTCGAGGACGGCAGCTGGTTCCCGATCTCGTCCTCGACCTTCGTCCCCAGCCGCGACAAGACCCCCAGCGAGCAGCAGCTGCTGTCCGAGGAGCAGAAGGTCGGCGCCCAGGTCCCGCCGCCGGCGGGCGTCAACCCGCCCTCCCTCCTCCAGGGTCCCGACCAGGCACAGAACGCCACCGACCTCGCCAAGCGCAAGAAGAACCCGTTCGACATCGCCGCGTGGCCGCTCTGGCTGAGGATCCTCGTCCTCGGGGTCGTCCTGCCCCTGGTGCTCGCCGCGCTGTACCTCCTGGTGGTCCGCCGGCTCAAGGAGCGCCGCCGCCGCCGGCACGCGAGCACCGGGCCCGTGCCGGCCCGTGCCGCCTGGGTGTGGCGCGACCTCGTCGCGGAGTGCCGCTCGCTCGGCGTGCCCGTCCCGCGGCGGGTGACCCGCCGCGAGCAGGCGCTCGCCGTCGACGCGGCGCTGGCGGCACCTCCGGCCGAGCCGCGCCCGAAGGGGCGCCGGGGCCGGAACGGGACGGCGGCCGAGGCCCCCCGCGTGCCGACGCCGGACCCGCACGCCGCCGCCTACCGACCGAGCGAGGGGGGAGCTCCCTCGGCGGCCCGCGTCGCCGGGGTCGCCGACGGCGTCGTCTTCGGCCCGGGCGACGGCGCCGACGAGGCGGTCGTCGCGGCCGCCGCGGGGTCGGCCGAGGTGCGAGCGGCGCTGCGCGCGCGGACCAGCCGGTGGGTGCGAATGCGCTCCGATGCCGACCCGCGCCCCCTGCTGTCGCGTCGCGAGCGCACGCGCGCCGAGCAGGCCTCGCGCCGCGGCCGCCTGCCCTCGCTCCGTCGGCGAGGCGCGACCGCCACCCCCGCCTGACCCGCGCGGCCTGACCCGCGCCCGCCTGACGCGCACGGCCCAACCCCCCCGGTGAACCGCGACCTACCGCCTGGTCAGTGTCGTGATCACAGCACTGACCAGGCGGTAGGTCGCGCTCGAGGGGGCCCGGGAACGCGGTGGGAGGCGTTTCCAAGGTCAGGCCGAGCGGAGGTGGCGTCGTGTCGCGATGACCGGAGGGCGCGGCCGGGCCCGAGCCACGACGTGTGCGGCCTCGATCCGCGCGAGCACGCCCGCCGGATCGCGCGCGATCCGGCCCGGAGTCACGCCGACGACGACGACTCCGGCGGCGACGAGGTCGCCGTCCTTCTCGACGGTGGCGTCCCACTGCTCGCCCCGGGCGTGATGGCGGTGGGAGTGGACCATGACGGCGAGGGCGACGTCGTCGAACCAGGCGTCCGGTGTCACGAGGCTCTTCCCCGAGACCGTGGTCAGGCCGGGGTTCGCCCAGGGTGGTGGCAGCGTGGTCGAGGTACCGACCAGGTCGAGCAGCGCGGCTTCGGGAACGGACCAGGCCCCGGACGCGGCCGCGGCCAGCGCGTCGTGGAGCCGAGCGGAGTCGCGCGGTCGCAGGCGGAAGACCCACTCCGCCACGTCATCCAGGTCGGCCAGCCCCTTCTGGATCACCTCGATGAGGATGGCCTCCCGGTCGTCCTCGGTCGGCGCCCTGAACGCGGCGTCGACCGCGGCTCGGGCCGCGGAGCACGCACGGAGCGGGCCGATCCGCACGCTGCGATGGTCGATGAGCAACGACCGCCGCGCCTCGGCGAACCCCCGGCGGCGCGAGGCGAACGGCGGCGGCACGTCGACCTGGACCGTGCCGCCCGGGTCGGCGGCGGTGATGCCGTGCAGGCGCGCGGCCGTCGCGCCCCCGAGCACGGCGTGCGGCCCCGCCCACAGCAGGGCCGCCACTTGGCGCTGCCGTTCCGACGGCGCGGCCCGGTCGAGCAGGTAGACCGTCGGCAGGAGCACGCGCCAGGCCCGCCCGGAGTTCCATCGGATGGCGGCCTTGGTGACGCCGTGCTCGAGGAGCTGCCCGCGGCTGGCGACGCCGTCCTGCCGAGCCAGCAGGGACCGCAACGCCGACGGAAGCTCCTTCATCCCGCCACTGTGGGGTCCGCGAGACGGGCGAGCCAAGGGTGCGTCGCACACCTGTGGACGGAGCTCGTGGACCATCCGACCTGTGGACGACGAGACACACCGTGCCCACGGCGCGACCTACCGCCTGGTCAGTGTCGTGATCACAGCACTGACCAGGCGGTAGGTCGCGGCGAAAGCCGGGATGGGTGCGGCCGACGGGGGCGCCGGAGGCCGGGGTGGGTCGCGGTGGGCCGACCGGAACGCCGAAGGGCGGCACCCCTGCTCGGGTGCCGCCCTTCGGGCCGGGGGAGCGAGAGCCGGTGCGGCTCAGCGCTCCTCGGTGCCGGCGATGAAGGCCTCGAGGCGGGCGCGACCGACGTCGTCGGGGCGCTGCTCCGGCGGGGACTTCATCAGGTACGACGACGCGGACAGCAGGGCGCCGCCGATGCCGCGGTCCTTGGCGATCTTCGCCGCGCGGATGGCGTCGATGATGATGCCCGCCGAGTTGGGCGAGTCCCACACCTCGAGCTTGTACTCGAGGTTCAGGGGGACGTCGCCGAACGCGCGACCCTCGAGGCGGACGTAGGCCCACTTGCGGTCGTCGAGCCACGCGACGTAGTCGGACGGGCCGATGTGGACGTTCTTGTCGTCGATCTTGCCGGCCAGCGGGCCGTTGAGGTTCGAGGTCACGGCCTGGGTCTTGGAGACCTTCTTGGACTCCAGGCGCTCGCGCTCGAGCATGTTCTTGAAGTCCATGTTGCCGCCGACGTTGAGCTGGTAGGTGCGGTCGAGGGTGACACCGCGGTCCTCGAACAGCTTCGCCATGACGCGGTGCGTGATGGTCGCGCCGACCTGGCTCTTGATGTCGTCGCCGATGACCGGGACGCCGGCGGCCTCGAACTTCGCGGCCCACTCGGGGTCGGAGGCGATGAAGACCGGGAGGGCGTTGACGAAGGCGACGCCGGCGTCGATCGCGCACTGCGCGTAAAACTTGTCGGCCTCCTCGGAGCCCACCGGGAGGTAGGACACGAGGACGTCGGCCTCGGCGTCACGCAGCGCCTTGACGACGTCGACCGGCTCGGCGCCGGACTCGTCGATCGTCTGGCGGTAGTACTTGCCGAGGCCGTCGAGGGTGTGGCCGCGCTGGACGGTGACACCGGTGGTGGGGACGTCGGCGATCGTGATCGTGTTGTTCTCGGAGGCGTTGATCGCCTCGGCGAGGTCCTTGCCGACCTTCTTGTCGTCGACGTCGAACGCGGCGACGAACTCGACGTCGCGCACGTGGTAGTCGCCGAACCGGACGTGCATGAGACCGGGGACGGTCCCCGCCGGGTCGGCGTCGCGGTAGTAGTGCACGCCCTGGACGAGCGAGGACGCGCAGTTGCCGACGCCGACGACGGCGACGCGGATGGAGCCCATGGTCTTCTCCTGGTGGTCGGTGGATGGGGACGGGTGCCGGGAGCCGCGACGGTGCGGCGGCCCGGCGCTACGGCTGGGGGCCGGGGTCGGTGGGGTGGCGCCGTTCGGCGTCGATGAGCTCGGTGAGCCAGCGGACCTCGCGCTCGGTCTGCTCCTCGCCGTGCTGCTGCAGGGCCGAGCTCCAGGCGTCGAGGCGCTCGCGGGAGCGGGTGGAGGCGGTGCGCACCCGGTCGAGGTCCTCCTCCAGGCGCGAGCGGCGCCCCTCGAGGATCCGCAGGCGCACCTCGTGCTCGGTGCGGGCGAAGAAGGCGAACCGCACGTCGAAGCCGTCGTCGTCGTAGGAGGAGGCGTCGGCACGGGCGACGAGCGCGGCGAAGTGCTCCTTGCCCGCGGCGGTCAGCTCGTAGACGACGCGCGGCCGCTTGCTCGTGGGGCCCGGGCCCGGCACGTCGGACGCCTCGGCGATGAGGCCGCGCCCCAGTAGCGCCTTGAGCGCGGGGTAGAGCGTGCCGTAGGAGAGGGCGCGGAAGGGGCCGAGCGCGGTGTTGAGGCGGCGCCGCAGCTCGTAGCCGTGCGTGGGTCCCTCGTGGAGCAGGCCGAGGACGGCGAACTCCAGCAGGTGGGCACGACGGCTGACCACGGCTCTCCTCACGGGTCGGTCGTCCTCGCGGAACGGACCGGACATTCTCGGCGTTTGTCAGGGGGACGCTAACACAGATATATCGCTCCGATACATCGCCGTCCCACCGGACCGACCGCGACGAGGGCGTCGCGATTTCGGGAATCCCCAGGGTGTCCGGTCATACTGGCCGTCGGAGTACCGACGGTCCCGGGCCCGCCACCGGGCCGTCCCCCGATCCCTCCCCGGAGATCCATGAGCACCCGCAAGCCCCGTACCCGCGCCGAGGCCAAGGCCCAGCAGGCCCGCCGGGCGGCCGCCGCCTCCGGCGCCGCCGCCGCACCCGGCGCCGGCCGCAGCGCCGCCCGCCCGGGCGCCGGCCCCCGCCGCGGCGGTCCCGCCGGCCGCCGGTCGGCGCGCCGCACCTGGGGGCTGCGCGCCCTGTGGACGGCGCTCGTCCTGTTCATCCTCGGTGTCATCGGGGTCGGCGTCGCGTACGCGATGACCGACGTCCCCGAGCCGAACGAGATCGCCACGGCCCAGGCGTCGATCGTCTACTACGCCGACGGCAAGACCGAGATGGCCCGCCTCGCCGACGCCGACGGCAACCGCGAGTCGGTGCCGCTGTCCAAGGTCCCCGACCACATGCAGAAGGCGATGCTCGCGGCCGAGGACCAGGACTTCTACCAGAACAACGGCATCTCCCCGACGGGCATCGGGCGGGCGATCTGGGTCGCCGTCAAGGGCGGCGCGGCCACCCAGGGCGGCTCGACGATCACCCAGCAGTACGTGAAGAACTACTTCCTCACCCAGGACCGCACCCTGTCGCGCAAGGCCCGCGAGATCCTCATCGCGATCAAGATCGACAAGCAGCAGTCCAAGGACCAGATCCTCGAGAACTACCTCAACACCATCTACTACGGACGTGGCGCGTACGGGATCCAGACGGCCTCGAAGGCGTACTTCAACAAGGACGTCTCGAAGCTGACCCCCGCCGAGAGCGCGTTCCTCGCCTCCGTCATCCGCGGGCCCTCCCTCTACGACCCGGGCCTGGGCGCCGAGCAGCTGGCCAACGCCAAGGAGCGCTCGGGCTTCATCCTCGACGCGATGGTCGAGAACGGGTGGCTGTCCGCCGCGGAGCGCGAGAAGGCGCGGGCCTTCCCCGAGGTGCCCAAGTACAAGCCGCGCACCCAGAGCGGCCCCGTCGGCTACCTCACGCAGATGATCAAGGGCGAGCTCGTCGACAAGTACGACATCCCCGAGTCCGACCTCGACCGCGGCGGCCTGCGGATCGTCTCCACGATCGAGAAGACCAAGCAGGACGGCATGGTCAAGGCCGTCAAGGACGAGCGCCCCGACGTCGACGACGTCCACGTCGGCATGGCCTCGATCCGCCCCGGCGACGGCGCCATCGTCGCCCTCTACGGCGGCGAGGACTACTCCAAGCGGCAGCAGAACGCCGCGACGCAGGACAAGATGCAGGCCGGCTCGACCTTCAAGATCTTCACCCTCATCGCCGCCCTGCAGTCCGGTGACGTCAGCCTGAAGACCCGGATGGACGGCAGCAGCCCGCAGTTCTTCGAGGAGTTCGCCGACCCCAACGCCGCGACGAGCAACGGCAAGCGCGGCCGGGTGAAGAACTTCGGCGACGAGTCCTTCGGGCAGATCGACATGCTGCGGGCCACGGGCCGCTCGGTCAACACCGTCTACGCCCAGCTCAACATCGAGGCCGGACCCGAGAACTCGATGAAGGCCGCCGCGGACGCCGGCGTGCGCAGCAAGCTCGAGCCGAACATGGCCAACGTCCTCGGCACCGACTACGTCACGGTCCTGGACATGGCCAACGCCTACGCGACGATCGCGGCGCAGGGCAAGCGGGCCGACCCCTACATCGTGCGCGAGATCCGCTTCAGCGACCCGTCGGTCCCGGCGATCAAGGCCGAGCCGAAGGCCCAGCAGGTCTTCGACCAGGACCTCATGCGCGACGTCATCACCGCGATGCAGGAGCCGGTCGAGGGCGGCACCGCCCGCTACGTGGGCAACAACCTCGGTCGCCCCGCCGCCGGCAAGACCGGCACCTCGGAGAGCTTCCGCTCGGCGTGGTTCGACGGCTACGTCCCGCAGCTCGCGGCCGCGGTCGGCCTGTACCGCAGCGACGACAAGGGCGGGGAGCTGAAGATGGAGAACCTGCCCGGCGGGGTGGGCGACATCACCGGCGGCACCTTCCCCGCCCGGATCTGGACCGCCTACATGGAGGTCGCGCTCAAGGGCTCGAAGATCGTGCCGTTCCCGAAGCCGGCCAACATCAACCCCGACGCCGACCCGCCGCCCCCGCCGCCGCCGCCCACCACCACCTCGGCCCCGCCGTCGACGACCGCCCCGCCCTCGAGCGGCCCGCCGTCGCCGAAGCCGTCGCAGTCGAAGACGAACGGCAACCCCTCGCCCCCGGGTCAGCCGCAACCGTCGGAGACGGTCTCGCCGATCATCCCCTGACCCGTCAGGAGGACGGTGAGCGGCGAGGACGCCCTTCGTGAGCCGGCGTCCCCGCTGACCTCGAGCCAGGTGCTCGGTGGTCCGCGGGGGCGCCGGCTCCGTCGACCTGCGGCAGGTCCCCTCGCGGCCCTCGCCCCGGTCGTCGCGCTCCTCGCCCTCCCGCTCGCGGCCGCGGCGCTGCGGCAGGCCGGCTGCCTCTCCTCCGGCTGGAGCGGGCGGACGCCGGTGTGGCGGCAGTGTGCCTCGCCCCTCGTCGCCGACGTCCTCGGCGCCGACCTCGGTCGGGGCCTGCTCGCCTACCTCGGCGGGTCGGTGCGCCTCGAGGAGCCGGTCGTCGCCGGCTCCGTGCACGCCCTCCTCGCCGGACTGGCCCCGGGTGAGGGGCTCGCGGCCCAGCGGTGGTTCCTCGCGGCCTGGGTCGTCCTCGCGGCCGGCGTCCTCGCGGCCCTCGTCGTGGCGGTGGGCACGGTGCGCCGTCACCCCGGGGCCGACCCGGTGGCCCTCGCCCTCTCGCCCGTGCTCGCGCTCACGGTGCTGCTCTCCCCGGCCCTCGTCCCCGTCGCGCTCGCCGTCGCCGCGACGTGGGCGTGGTCGCGGTCGCGGGTCCCGCTGGCCGGCCTCCTCGGGGGGCTCGCCGTCCTCGGCGGCTGGCCGTCCGCGGCTGTGCTGCTCGCGCTCGCCCTCGTGCCGGCGCCGGGAGGGCGGGCGGCGGTGGTGCGTCTCCTCACGTGGGCCGGAGCGGCGGTCGGCGCCGTCGGGCTCGTCGTCGCGCTGCTCGACGTCCGGACGCTGACCCGCCCGGTGACCGCATGGCTCGAGGACGGTGCCGGCCCGGGCGGCCTGCTGTACCTCGCCACCCTGGCCGGCCACCCCGTGGGCGCCGGGCACGTGGCGGTCGTCGCCGCGCTCGGGGCGGTGCTCGCCGCCGTCCTCGTCGTCCTCGCCGCCCGCCGGCCCCGGCCGACGGTGGGCGCCGCGGCCGTCGTCGGGCTCGTGGGCCTCCTCGTCACCGGCCCGGCGCTGGCGCCGGCCGCGGCCCTGTGGGTGCTCCCGTTCGCGGCGCTGGCCGGTCTGCGCTGGCGCGACCACCTGCTGTGGGCCGGCGCGGAGGCCGTGCACTCCCTCGCCCTCTTCACCCACCTGACGACGTCCTCCGACCCGGACAAGGCGCTGCCGCCCGGCTGGTACGCCATCGCGCTCACGCTGCGGGTCGGGGCACTCGGATGGGTCGCCTGGCGGGCGTGGCAGGCGACGAGTTGGGAGCACGCGGGGTCGGCCGGTACCCTGTACAGGTTGCCCTCTGGGAGCCCTGTGGAAAACCCCGGTGGCCCTGTCGGCAACGCTGCATACCCTCCTGTCACGGAAGGACCGTGACCGCCACAGACCGAAGGAGGCGGGTTAACGCATGCGTCAGTACGAACTCATGGTCATCCTCGACCCGGAGCTCGACGACCGGACCGTCCAGCCCTCGCTGGACCGTTTTCTCAAGGTCGTGACCACCGATGGTGGCTCCGTCGACAACGTCGACATCTGGGGTCGCCGCCGCCTGGCCTACGAGATCAAGAAGAAGTCCGAGGGCATCTACGCCGTCGTCAACTTCACCTCCGAGCCGGCGACGGCCAAGGAGCTCGACCGCCAGCTCGGCCTCAACGAGTCGGTCATGCGGACCAAGCTCATGCGCCCCGGCGCCTGAGACCGGTCCCTTCCACCGCACCAGTCGGAACGACTCGAAGGAGCCCCTGACCATGGCAGGCGAGACCACCATCACGATCGTCGGCAACCTCACCGCCGATCCCGAGCTCCGGTTCACCCCCTCGGGGGCCGCCGTCGCGAACTTCACCGTGGCCTCCACGCCGCGCACGTTCGACCGGCAGTCCAACGAGTGGAAGGACGGGGAGACCCTCTTCATGCGCTGCTCGATCTGGCGCGACTCGGCCGAGAACGTCGCCGAGTCCCTCCACCGCGGCACGCGCGTCATCGTCACCGGCCGGCTGAAGTCGCGCTCGTACGAGACGAAGGAGGGGGAGAAGCGCACCGTCATCGAGCTCGACGTCGACGAGGTCGGCCCGTCGCTGCGCTACGCCAGCGCGAAGGTCACCAAGGCCGAGCGCGGCGGTTCCGGTGGTGGCTTCGGCGGCCAGCAGGGTGGCTACGGCGGCCAGCAGAACGACCCCTGGGCGACCGGCGGCTCCGCGCCGCAGGGCGGCCAGCAGGGTGGCTTCGGCGGCCAGCAGGCCCCCCAGCAGCCGCAGGGCGGCCAGGGTGGCCAGCAGGGTGGCTGGGGCCAGGCTCCCAGCTACGACGAGCCCCCCTTCTGATCCTTCCGACACCGGGGCGCGCGGCACACCCGTGACGCGCCACCCCCACCACCGAACGACACCATCCCTGGGAGACCAGGGCTCATCCGCCGGGACACCACCGGCAGAAGGAGAGCACCACGATGGCCAAGCCCGCCATTCGCAAGCCCAAGAAGAAGGCCAACCCGCTCAAGGCGGCGAAGGTCGAGAACATCGACTACAAGGACGCCGCGCTCCTGCGGAAGTTCATCTCCGACCGCGGCAAGATCCGTGCCCGCCGCGTCACCGGCGTGACCGTCCAGGAGCAGCGCCTCATCGCCAACGCCGTGAAGAACGCGCGTGAGATGGCGCTCCTGCCGTACTCGAGCTCGTCCCGCTGAGCCAAGGAGCGATCAGAACATGAAGGTCATCCTCACCCACGAGGTCTCCGGCCTCGGAACCGCCGGTGACGTCGTCGACGTCAAGGACGGCTACGCCCGCAACTTCCTCTTCCGCCGCGGTCTCGCGACGGCGTGGACCAAGGGCGGCCAGAAGCAGGTCGAGGCCATCGCCAAGGGCCGCGAGTCCCGCGCCGTGCAGTCCCTCGAGGAGGCGAAGTCGATCAAGGGCAACCTCGAGGCCTCGCCGATCCCGGTCACCGCGCACGCGGGCCAGGGCGGTCGCCTCTTCGGCGCCGTCTCGACCGCCGACATCGCCGCGGCCGTCAAGGCCGCCGGTGGTCCGGCGCTCGACAAGCGCAAGATCGAGGTCCCGACCCCGATCAAGACCACGGGCACCCACGCGGCGCTCGTCCGCCTCCACCCCGAGGTGCAGGCCAAGGTCTCGCTCGACGTCGTCGCCGGCTGACGCCGACACCTCGTCACCGAGGGCCCCGGACCGTTCGCGGTCCGGGGCCCTCGTGCGTGCGCGGTCAGTGGGCGCCGGGACGGTAGGACGCCGGGAGCCGGCCGATGTCGACCAGCCAGGCGATGGTGTCGTCCATGGTCTCCTGCCACGGACGCGGGAGGACGCCCAGCTCGGTGCGCGCCGCCGTGTCGTCGAGTCGGCAGTCCCGACGGTGCAGCTCCACTCCCTCGGGGTCCGCCGGGTAGCGGATCGACTCCGGAAGCACGCGGTGCAGGGCCCGGACGGGGCGGGTCGAGGCCCTCGCCACCGCGGCGGGGAGCACGACCACGGGGCGACGCCGGCCGATGGCCGAGGAGATCGCCGCGAAGTAGGCCCGGCCGTCGAGATGGTGGCCCGGGACGACGTACCGCTTCGGCCCACGGCCACTCTCCACGGCCGCCACGACAACGGCAGCCACCTCGCGGACGTCGACGTACATCGCGCCCCCGGTCGGCCACGCCGGCAGCAGTCCCCTCGCGACGGCGGCCACCCGGGACGCCTGGTCCCCGACGTACGGGTCGTGCGGCCCGTGGACGCCTCCGGGGTACACCGTCACGACCGGCGCTCCCGAGTCCTGCAGCCTCCGGGCCACCCGCTCGGACTCGATCTTGGAGCGGGCGTAGGGCTCGTCGATGTCGCCGAGGGGCAGGTCCGGCCCGCTCCCACCGTGGCGAACCAGGGCCACCGTGCTCGACACGTGGACGACGGGGTCGCAGCCAGCCGTGACGGCGGTCCCCAGGACGACCTCGGTGGCCGCGGCGTTCGTCGCGAGCCTGGCCTCGTGGCGCGGGTCGAGGTCGAACACGGCGGCGGCGTGGACGACCGCGTCGCACCCGGCAACCGCGGCCCGGACCACGTCGACGTCGAGCACATCACCGGCCACCACCTCGTCGGGCGTGACGGGGTGCGGGGCGTAGGTCCGCTCGACCTGCTCGGGCCGGCGGGCCAGCACCCGGACGGTGTGGTCGGCGCGCAGCAACCCCACCGCGGCGTGGGAGCCGACGTAGCCGGTCGCGCCGGTGACAAGGACCTTCATGGACCGCAGCCTCGCGGTGCCGGGACCCCGACGGCAATGGCCCGGTCGGGGGGTCCCTGTCGGCGGCGGAACCTAGGGTGGGCGCCATGGCCACCCCGACCCGACGCACCAGCCGTGGTTCCTCCGCGTTCCGCTGCTCCGAGTGCGGGTGGCAGGCGGTCAAGTGGGTCGGCCGCTGCGGCGAGTGCCAGGCGTGGGGGTCGGTCGCCGAGGTCGGTGCCGTCAGCGTGCGCACGGCGCCGGTCGCGTCCGTGCAACGCCCCGCCCTCCCCATCGGCGAGGTCGACGCGTCGCGGGCCGTGGCGCGGCCGACCGGCGTCGCCGAGTTCGACCGCGTCCTCGGCGGCGGGCTCGTGCCGGGGGCCGTCGTCCTCGTCGCGGGGGAGCCCGGCATCGGCAAGTCCACCCTCCTGCTCGACGTCGCCGCGCGGGCCGCGCGCTCCGGCGAGCACGGTGAGCGGCGCGTGCTCTACGTCAGCGGAGAGGAGTCCGCCGCCCAGGTCCGCGCCCGGGCCGAGCGCATCGAGGCGATGGCGCGCTCGCTCTTCCTCGCGAGCGAGACCGACCTCGCCACCGTCCTCGGCCAGGTCGAGCAGGTGCAGCCCGAGCTGCTCGTCGTCGACTCCGTCCAGACCGTCAGCAGCGCCGAGGTCGAGGGCGCCGCGGGCAACGTCTCGCAGGTCCGTGAGGTCGCGGCGGCGCTGATCCAGGTCGCCAAGGCCAGGGGCATCGCCGTCCTCCTCGTCGGGCACGTCACCAAGGACGGTTCCATCGCGGGGCCGCGCGTCCTCGAGCACCTCGTCGACGTCGTCGTCCAGTTCGAGGGCGACCGGCACAGCAGGCTGCGGCTGGTCCGGGCGGTCAAGAACCGGTACGGGCCCACGGACGAGGTCGGCTGCTTCGACCTCTCCGACGTCGGGGTCGTCGGGCTCGCCGACCCCAGCGGCCTCTTCCTCTCCGGGCGCACCGCCGAGGTGGCCGGCACGTGCGTCACCGTCACCCTCGAGGGCCGGCGCCCGCTCGTCACGGAGGTCCAGGCGCTCGTGACGTCGTCGAGCCTCGCCACGCCGCGGCGCGCGACGAGCGGCCTCGACACCGCGCGGGTCAACATGATCCTCGCGGTCCTCGACAAGCGGGCCCAGGCCCCGATCGGCGGCAGCGACGCCTACCTGTCCACGGTGGGCGGGGTCCGCCTCACCGAGCCGGCCGCCGACCTCGCGGTCACCCTCGCGCTCGCCGGAGCCATCACCGACCTCCCGCTGCCGCCCGGCACGGTCGCCTTCGGCGAGGTCGGCCTCGCGGGGGAGGTCCGCCCGGTCACCGGCGCCCACCGCCGCCTCGCCGAGGCCGCGCGCCTGGGGTTCACGCGCGCGGTCGTCCCGCAGGGGGTCCTCGGGGCCGGCCCGGTTCCCGACGGGCTGCGCCTGCTCGAGGTCGCGACGGTCGGCGAGGCCGTCGGGCGTGCGCTCCACGAGGGCGTCACCCGCTGACCGCCGTCCGGGCGGGCCGTTCCCGGCGGCGCCGCGGCCCCCGGGACGGATAGGATGCGCTGACCGGTCGTGGCCCCACCGCGGCCCCGGGGGTCCACACCAAGGGCACGAGCACGAGGAGCGAGCGTGGCGGTACAGCCGAACGACGACGAGCTCCAGCGTGCCACCCTGGCCGCCGTCGCCCCGGGCACCGAGCTGCGCGACGGCCTCGAGCGGATCCTGCGCGGTCGCACCGGCGCGCTCATCGTCCTCGGCAACGACCGCGTCGTCGAGCAGGTCTCCACCGGTGGGTTCCCGCTCGACGTCGAGTTCTCCGCCACCCGGCTGCGCGAGCTGGCGAAGATGGACGGTGCCATCGTCTGCGACCGCGACGTCACCCGCATCCTGCGGGCCGCCACCCAGCTCGTGCCCGACGCGCGCATCGAGACGAGCGAGTCGGGCACCCGGCACCGCACCGCCGAACGCGTCGCGAAGCAGACCGGCTACCCCGTCGTGTCGGTGAGCCAGTCGATGCGGATCATCGCGCTCTACGTCGCCGGCCGGCGCCTCGTCCTCGAGGACTCCAGCGCGATCCTGTCCCGCGCGAACCAGGCGCTGCAGACCCTCGAGCGCTACAAGTCGCGCCTCGACGAGGTCACCGGCACCCTGTCCGCGCTGGAGATCGAGGACCTCGTCACCGTCCGCGACGTCGCCAACGTCCTCCAGCGCCTGGAGATGGTGCGCCGGATCAAGGACGAGATCGCCGACTACGTCGTCCAGCTCGGCACCGACGGGCGACTGCTCAGCCTCCAGCTCGAGGAGCTCACCGGCGGCCTGTCCGACGACCTCGGCCTCGTCATCCGCGACTACCTCCCCGAGGCCAAGGCGGGCTACGACCTCGACGAGGCGATCGCCAACCTCACGGCCATCGACTCCACCGAGCTGCTCGACCCCTCGGCGGGGGCGCGCGCCATGGGCTTCACCATCGTCGGCGACGCCCTCGACTCCTCGGTCAGCCCGCTGGGCCACCGCCTGCTGTCGAAGGTCCCGCGCCTGCCGGGTGCCATCGTCGACCGGCTCGTCGGCCACTTCGGCAGTCTGCAGAAGCTGCTCGCCGCGAACATCGACGACCTCATGGACGTCGACGGCGTCGGTGAGGGTCGCGCGCGCCTCGTCCGCGAGGGCCTGTCGCGGCTCGCCGAGTCGAGCATCCTCGAGCGCTACGTCTGACGCCGGGTCGTCGTGACCGCCCGCACCACCCCTGACCCGCTGCTGTCCGCGATGGACGCGGCCGTCCTCCACGAGCGCCTCCTGCGCTGGTACGCGACCCACGCGCGCGCCCTCCCGTGGCGCACGCCCGACTGCTCGCCGTGGGGTGTCCTCGTCTCCGAGGTGATGGCCCAGCAGACCCCGGTCGCCCGCGTGGCGCCGGTCTGGAGCGCGTGGATGGAGCGCTGGCCCACACCCGCGGACCTCGCCGCGGAGGCGCCGGGCGAGGTCGTGCGCGCCTGGGGCCGGCTGGGTTACCCACGGCGGGCGCTGCGCCTGCGCGAGGCCGCGGTCGCCGTCACCGAGCGGCACGGCGGGGTCGTCCCCGCCGACGAGCACGCCCTGCGCGCCCTCCCCGGCATCGGGGCCTACACGGCCGCCGCCGTGGCGGCGTTCGCCTTCGGGCGGCGGGCGACCGTCGTCGACACCAACGTGCGTCGCGTCCTCGTCCGCGTGGTCGAGGGCCGCGAGTACCCCGCACCCGCGCTCACGGCCGCCGAGACCCGGCTCGCGACCGCGCTGCTCCCCGAGGACGAGCGCGACAGCTCGACGTGGAACGTCGCCGTGATGGAGCTCGGCGCGCTCGTGTGCCGCGCCCGGACCCCCCAGTGCGACCGGTGCCCGCTGCTCGACCGGTGCGCCTGGGTGCGGGACGGCCGCCCGCCCCACGACGGCCCTGCCCGACGCGGCCAGGCCTGGCACGGCACCGACCGGCAGGTGCGCGGCGCCGTCCTCCAGCGGCTGCGCGACGCCCATGGCGCCGTGGCGCGCACCGACCTCGAGGACGCGGGCGAGGACCCGGCACAGGTCGACCGGTGCATCGGCTCGCTCGTCGAGGACGGCCTGCTCGAGCCGCTCGCCGACGACCGGTACCGCCTCCCCGCCTGACGACGAGTCCGACCGCCACCCGGAACCGGGTGGCGTGAGCACCCGGGCCCGGCGCCACACTGGTCCCATGACGACGACCGCACCCGCCGGCACCCACGCCCCCGCTCCGGTCCACCGCACGCCCGAGGAGCTGCACGCCTTCCTCCCCACGCTGCAGGCGGCCCCCAAGGACGCCGGCACGCTCGAGCTCGTGGTCCGCCGCCCGGCTGCCGGCGAGCGCGAGGTCCTCGAGGAGGGCGAGCTCGACCTCGCGGTCGGGCTCGTCGGCGACACCTGGGCGGTGCGCGGGAGCAGCCGGACCGGCGACGGCGGGCCGCACCCGGACATGCAGCTCAACGTCGTGAACGCCTCGCTCGCGGGCTTCCTCGCGGTCGACCCAGCGCGGCGCGCCCTCGCCGGCGACCAGCTCTACCTCGACCTCGACCTCTCGCACGAGAACCTGCCGACAGGGTCGCTCCTCACGATCGGGGACCTCGACGTGCGCGGTGCCGTCATCGAGGTCACCGAACCGCCGCACACGGGGTGCGCGAAGTTCGTCGACCGCTTCGGTGCCGAGGCGATGCGCTTCGTCAACGGCCAGGTGGGACGGCCGATGCGCCTGCGCGGCCTCAACGCCCGGGTCGTCGTGCCCGGCCGCGTCCGGCCGGGTGACCGGGTCGGCGTCACCCGGCCCTGACGGCGCGGCACCTCCCGGGAACGGCCCGCACGCGGAACGGCCCGCCCCCGGTGTGGGGCGGGCCGTCCGGTGAGGAGGGACGTCAGCGGATCGGGTAGACCGGCTGCGTCTGGGCGTTGAACTCCCGCAGGCGAACCGAGTTCGCCGTGCGCAGGGTCGGGTCCTTGAGCATGAGGACGTCGAAGCCCTTCTGGATGTCCGAGCTGTAGACGAACCCGTTGTAGTAGTACGCCGACCACGAGCCGCCGAGGTTGGTGGGCACGAGCGGACCGCGCTCGAAGTAGTCGAGCTCCTTCGGGGCGCTGGAGTCGGTGAACTCCCACAGCGAGACGCCACCCTGGTACCAGGACTGGACCATGACGTCACGACCGTCGACCGGGATGATCGAGCCGTTGTGCGCGACGCAGTTCTCGGTGTTGTTCTGGTGGCGCGGGATCTTGTAGTACGACTTGAAGGTCAGCTGGTTGTCCGACCCGAGGTCGTAGATCGCGTTGGCCCCGCGGTTCGGCCCGATGGCCTCGTTGCAGGTGGCGCCGGCGCCACCGCCGAGCTCGTCGGTGAAGACGACCTTGGACGCGTCGGCGTTGAACGTGGCCGAGTGCCAGAAGGCGAAGTTGGTGTCGCGCACCGTCTCCTTGACCACCGGGGCCTCGGGGTTCGAGATGTCCATGATGACGCCGTCACCCATGCAGGCGCCCGCCGCGATCTTCTTGGCCGGGTAGGCCGTGATGTCGTGGCAGCCGGCCGTGTTCGTGTTGCCGCCGTCCGGGAAGAGGACGGGGGTCGCGACGACACTGGCCGTCGTCGGGGCGCCGTGCGGCACCTTGATGATCGAGATCAGGTCGTGCGGCGGCTGGCAGTCGGGGAAGTCCGCGCGCGGCCCGTACGAGGACACGTAGAGGTAGTCGGCGTCCGCGCCCGGGACGACGGTGTGCGTGTGCGACCCGCAGTTGGTCTCGACCGACTTGATGTACTTCGGGTTCCGCACGTCGGAGACGTCGAAGATCTTGATGCCCTCCCACGACGCCTTGTTCGCCGCGGTCTGGGCGACGCTGGAGCAGCTGTCGTCGCTGCGCGAGGAGTCGGTCGACAGGAACACGAGGTTGCCACGGACGCTGATGTCGTTCTGCGCACCCGGGCAGTTGACCTGCGACAGGGTCACCGGCGCCTCGGGGTCGGAGATGTCGTAGATGATGAAGCCCTGGTAGTTGCCGACGTAGGCGCGGTTGCCCTGGAAGGCGAGGTCCGTGCCGAACTGGCCGACGAACGGGCCGACGTGCGGGGTGTTGCTCAGGTGCTTGATGTTCTTGCTGTAGCCGATCTGGTCCGGCGCGAGAGCCGTACCGGAGACACCGAGTCCGTCTCCGGCGGAGGCCGCTCCGATGCCTCCCAGTGCGGTCATCAGCAGTCCTGCCGCTGCAACCGCGAGGGTTCGCGTGCGCTTCATGTCCACCTCGTGTGTGTCGGACGGGGCGCCGTCGAGGGATGGCGAGGGCGCGCCGTCAGGGGTGTGGGTTTCGCCATCCTCGCCCACACAGGAAGTCCAAAGGGTCATGGGGAGGTAAAGAAATTCGACGTGCCGCACCGCAGTTAGAGTGCACGCGTGACGAGCCCGACCCGCCCCCGCCGTACCGCGCCCACCTGGGCCGCCGGAGCCCTCTGCCTCGCCGCCCTCCTCACCGGGTGCACCTCGGACGAGGGCTCGTTGCCGGCGGTCAGCGCGGTGACGCCGAGCGCCCCCGTCATCCAGCCCGGCCAGCCCGGGGAGCCGAACGCCACGCTCAGCGGGTCGGCGGCGGCCCCCTCCTTCAGCCCCACGGCCTCTCCCGCGGACACCCGCTTCTTCCAGGAGATGATCGTCCACCACGCCCAGGCGCTCGTCATGGTCGAGTCGGTCCTGCCCGACCTCACCGACAGCGAGGTGGGCGCCCTCGCCTCCCGCATCCGCGACGAGCAGCGCCCCGAGATCGACGCGATGGCGAGCTGGCTCGAGGGCCGCGGGCAGGACGTCCCGCCGGAGGCCACCAACCCCCGGCTCACCGACCACGGCACCCACGCCATGCCCGGGATGGCGACCCGGGAGGAGATGTCCAGGCTGGCCGCGGCGACGGGGCCCGAGGCCGACCGCCTCTTCCTCACCCTCATGGTCAGGCACCACGAGGGGGCGATCGACATGGTCGGGAAGCGTGGCGCCTCGGGGTCCGACCCCCGGGTCGAGGAGACGGCCGACGACATCGCCGTGACGCAGACCAAGCAGATCGCCCAGATGCGGGCGATGCTCGAGCGGCTCGGCTGACCCGAGGCCCCCTGCGACACCACGCAGAACCGGCTGTCGCCCCCGACACCGGCGGCTTACGCTTCCTCCAGCACGCCAGAACCGGCGAGCAGGCCGGGCCGAGCTGGAGGAACGGACATCGTGGGGGACACGAGAGGGCGCCGCGCGCCCTGGGTGACGGCGGTCGTCGCAGCGATGCTGCTGGCCGCCCCGTCGGCGGTCGCGGACGAAGGCCTGGCCACCGGGGCGGTCAGCCGGTACGTCCTCGACGCGAAGCGGACCACCGTCAAGGCCTCGATCCGGCTCGAGCTGCGCAACGTCACCCCCGACCGGGGCAACACCTACTACTTCTACAACGCGTTCGCCGTGCCGGTGCCGGCCGGTGCCGAGAAGGTGCGCGCGCGCAGCAACGGTCGGTCCCTGTCGGTGTCCCTGCGCCCCACCGACGACGCCTCGACCAGGCTGGCCCGGATCACCTTCCCGAACCTGCTGTACGACCGCAGCCGCACCATCGAGCTCACCTTCGAGGTGCCCGGCGAGAAGCCCCGGTCGAAGGACTCGACGCGGGTCGGGCCCGGCTACGCGTCGTTCGCCGTCTACGGCGTCGGCGACGAGGGACGCAACCGCGTCGAGGTCGTCGCGCCCTCGGCGATGTCGTTCGACGCGACGAGCGAGGCGTTCTCCTCGGCCGAGTCCGGCGGGTCGACGACGTGGACGGCGACCGAGAACGACCCCGACGGCGGCTTCTTCGCCGTCGTCTCCCTCCGCGACCCGAAGCAGGTCGACGAGCGGACCGTCGACGTCGCCGGGACCTCGCTCATCCTCAGCGGCTTCACCGACGACACGAAGTGGGGCGACTTCGTCGCCGACAAGGTGACGACGGGGATCCCCGTGCTGGAGAAGCTCGTCGGGACGCCGTGGCCCGGCGGCCTCGAGCGGATCCGCGAGGACGCCGCCCCCTCGGTGTACGGCTACGACGGCTGGTTCGACCCGAGCGACGACGAGATCGTCGTCGGCGAGCAGCTCGACGCCGACCTCATCTTCCACGAGCTCTCGCACGCGTGGCTCCAGGGCGACCGGTTCGACGAGCGGTGGGTGTCCGAGGGCCTGGCCCAGGTCGTCGCCGAACGCGCGATCCGGGTGACCGGCGGTGAGGTGCGCACCCACCCGACGGTGAGCCCGACGAGCAAGGACAACCTGCCCCTCAACGAGTGGGGCAGCGCCGAGCGCTCCGGCGACGTCGACGCGTACGCCTACCCGGCCGCCTACCGGGCGACCGCCGCCGTGACCAAGGGCCTGGACGACGCGGCGTTCGCCGAGGTCGTGCGGGCTGCCATCCGCGGGGAACGGGCCTACGACGCCGCCGGGACGCGCGACCCCGACGGTGGCCGCACGACGTGGGCGCGCTGGCTGGACCTGCTCGAGACCCGGGCCGGGGTGGAGGACGCCGCGTCCGTCTTCGCCCGCTGGGCCCTCACCGACGACGAGAAGGAGCGCCTGCCGACACGGGCGCAGGAGCGTACGGCCTACGCCGCCCTCGACACCGCCGACGGCGCATGGCTGCCGCCCGACGGCCTGCGCGACGCGATGACGTCCTGGGACTTCGAGCGCGCCGCGTCGGTGCGGGCGAAGATCGAGGCCCTCGGCGCGCGGGCGGTCGCGGTCCAGGACGCCGCCAAGCGCGTCGGCACCGAGGTGCCCGACGTCATCCGCGACGCGTACGAGAAGGCCGAGCAGGACGAGCAGTACGCCGCGCTCGCGACCTCGCTGCCCAAGGCGGCGACCGCCGTGACCGCCGTCGGCGAGGCTCGCCGGGCGGCCCGCGCCGACCGCGACCCGCTGAGCGAGCTCGGTGCGGCCGTCCTCGGCGTCGACGGCCGGGCCGTGGAGGCCGTCGACCTGCTCGGCGAGGGACGGCTCGACGAGGCGACCGCGGCTGCCCGCGAGGTCACCGACCGGGCCGACCGCTCGCTCCTCGTGGGGCTCGCCGTCCCGCTCTGCCTGTTCCTCCTGCTCGCGGGCGGGTTGCTGCTGGCGCGGCGCGTCCTCGCCGGCCGCCGTCGCCGCGCGCAGCTGCTGGCGCAGGAGCGCGAGCGCCTCCTCGCCGGCCTGACCCCCACGGCCCCCTCCTGACGCCGTCGTGCGCGCACGCTCGGGGGACGGGCAGCCTCAGAGGACGCGGAGCATCCGGGTGTTCCCGAGGGTGTTCGGCTTGACCCGCTCGAGGTCGAGGAACTCGGCGACGCCCTCGTCGTAGGAGCGCAGCAGCTCGAGGTAGACCTCGGGGTCGACCGCCTGGCCCTCGATGGGCTCGAACCCGTGCCGCGAGAAGAACGCGGTCTCGAAGGTGAGGCAGAACAGCCGGGAC
The DNA here is from genome assembly GCF_046764005.1 of Oryzobacter faecalis. Lineage (NCBI taxonomy): Bacteria > Bacillati > Actinomycetota > Actinomycetes > Micrococcales > Intrasporangiaceae > Oryzobacter > Oryzobacter faecalis. The sequence continues at coordinate 339,431 of NZ_JBKOFW010000002.1, forward strand.
AGGCCGAGGTCGCGGGCGCGCGCGACCAGCCGGTCGAGCAGGGCCGATCCCACCCCGTGCCCCAGCGCGGACTCGTGGACCGCGAGCGTGCGGACCTCGCCGAGGTCCTCCCACAGGACGTGGAGGGCCCCGCAGCCGACGACCTCCCCGTCGAGCTCGGCGACGACGAAGTCCCCGACCGACTCGTAGTAGGCCACGGCCTCCTTGTTCAGCAGGACGCGACGCTCGGCGAGGGGGGCGACGAGCGCGCGGATGGCGCGGACGTCGGCGGTGCGGGCGGCCCGGATCGCCAGGGACCCCGGCGGGCGGGGGAGCGGGGGGCGCTCGGCGGCGGTCACGGCCCGAGCGTATCCCGGGCGGTGAGTGGCGGGTCGTCGGCTCGGCACACCCGGGCCGTCCCGCGCACTGGAGCACAGCGGTGCGGGAGCTGCCGGCGACCCACCACCCTCTCCCGTCCCGGAAAGGCGGAGATGGTGGCGGCCCGCCACCGCAGGGGTGGTGGCGGGCCGCTCGTGCAAGGTGCCCCGGAGGCCCTTGCAGGAACAATCCTGCGCCACGGGTGGTTGGAGGCGGGTCAAGGAAGGGCAAAAGTTGGGTCAAATCCCCCGGCGCGGGGTGAGTTGGCCCCGGGAACGCGACGAGGCCCCCGACCCAGCGGGTCGGGGGCCTCGTCGCGGAGGGCGTCGCCTCGGCTCAGCCCTCGGCGGCGACCACCGGCACCTCGATGGCCCGCGAGTGCGGCGTCCCCTCGAAGGTGAAGCCGTCGTCCTTGGACTCGCCCGTGGCGTCGACCGCGACGATCTCGCCGGACTTCAGCTCGCCGAAGAGGATCTTCTCCGAGAGCACGTCCTCGATCTCGCGCTGGATCGTGCGGCGCAGCGGACGGGCACCGAGGACCGGGTCGTAGCCCTTGGTCGCGAGGAGGTTCTTCGCGGCCGGGGTGAGCTCGATCCCCATGTCCTTGTCCTTGAGCCGCTTGTCGAGCTTGGCGATCTCGAGGTCGACGATCTGGACGATCTCGGCCTGGCTCAGCTGCGGGAAGACGATGGTGTCGTCGACGCGGTTGAGGAACTCGGGGCGGAAGTGCTGCTTGAGCTCGTCGGTGACCTTGGCCTTCATCCGCTCGTAGTCCGAGCGCGTGTCCGGGCCCGCCGAGAAGCCGAGCGTGCCCTTGGAGATGTCCCGGGTCCCGAGGTTGGTCGTCATGATGATGACGGTGTTCTTGAAGTCGACCATCCGACCCTGGGAGTCGGTGAGGCGGCCGTCCTCGAGCACCTGCAGCAGGGAGTTGAAGATCTCCGGGTGGGCCTTCTCGACCTCGTCGAACAGCACGACCGAGAACGGCTTGCGCCGCACCTTCTCGGTGAGCTGGCCGCCCTCCTCGTACCCGACGTACCCGGGGGGCGAGCCGAACAGCCGTGACACGGTGTGCTTCTCGCTGTACTCGGACATGTCGAGCTGGATGAGGCTGTCCTCGTCGCCGAAGAGGAACTCGGCGAGCGTCTTGGCGAGCTCGGTCTTCCCCACACCGGTCGGGCCGGCGAAGATGAACGAGCCACCGGGACGGCGGGGGTCCTTCAGGCCGGCACGGGTGCGGCGGATGGCCTGGGACAGCGCCTTGATGGCGTCGTCCATGCCGACGACCCGCTTGTGCAGCTCGTCCTCCATGTGGAGCAGGCGGCTGGACTCCTCCTCGGTCAGCTTGAACACCGGGATCCCCGTGGACGCGGCGAGGACCTCGGCGATGAGCTCCTCGTCGACCTCGGCGATGACGTCCATGTCGCCGGACTTCCACTCGGCCTCGCGCTTGGCCTTCTCGTGGCGCAGGTTCTTCTCGTCGTCACGCAGGCGCGCGGCCTTCTCGAAGTCCTGGCCGTCGATGGCCGACTCCTTCTCGCGGACGACGGTGGCGATCTTCTCGTCGAACTCGCGCAGGTCCGGCGGTGCGGTCATCCGGCGGATGCGCAGTCGCGCGCCCGCCTCGTCAATGAGGTCGATCGCCTTGTCCGGGAGGAAGCGGTCGTTGACGTAGCGGTCGGCCATGTTCGCTGCCGCCACGAGGGCGCCGTCGGTGATGGAGACGCGGTGGTGAGCCTCGTAGCGGTCGCGCAGGCCCTTGAGGATCTCGATGGCGTGCGCGAGCGTCGGCTCGGCCACCTGGATCGGCTGGAAGCGGCGCTCGAGTGCGGCGTCCTTCTCGATGTGCTTGCGGTACTCGTCGAGGGTCGTCGCGCCGATGACCTGGAGCTCGCCGCGGGCGAGCATCGGCTTGAGGATCGAGGCCGCGTCGATGGCGCCCTCGGCGGCACCCGCACCCACGAGGGTGTGGATCTCGTCGATGAACAGGACGATGTCGCCGCGGGTGCGGATCTCCTTGAGGACCTTCTTCAGCCGCTCCTCGAAGTCACCGCGGTAGCGGCTGCCGGCGACGAGCGCGCCGAGGTCGAGGGTGTAGAGCTGCTTGTCCTTGAGGGTCTCGGGGACCTCGCCTCGGACGATGTCCTGGGCCAGGCCCTCGACGACGGCGGTCTTGCCGACGCCGGGCTCGCCGATGAGGACGGGGTTGTTCTTCGTGCGGCGCGAGAGCACCTGCATGACCCGCTCGATCTCCTTCTCGCGGCCGATGACGGGGTCGAGCTTGCCCTCGCGGGCGGCGGAGGTGAGGTTGCGGCCGAACTGGTCGAGGACGAGGGAGCCGGCAGGGGTGCCCTCGGCGGGGCCGCCCTGGGTGGCGCCGCCACCGGAGGAGGGGCCCTCCTTGCCGCCCTGGTACCCCGAGATCAGCTGGATGACCTGCTGGCGGACGCGGGACAGGTCGGCGCCGAGCTTGACGAGCACCTGGGCCGCGACGCCCTCGCCCTCACGGATGAGGCCGAGGAGGATGTGCTCGGTGCCGATGTAGTTGTGGCCGAGCTGCAGCGCCTCGCGCAGGCTCAGCTCGAGGACCTTCTTGGCCCGCGGGGTGAACGGGATGTGGCCCGTGGGGGCCTGCTGGCCCTGGCCGATGATCTCCTGCACCTGCTCGCGGACGGCCTCCAGCGAGATGCCGAGGCTCTCGAGGGCCTTGCTGGCCACTCCCTCACCCTCGTGGATGAGGCCGAGGAGGATGTGCTCGGTCCCGATGTAGTTGTGGTTGAGCCCCCGTGCCTCCTCCTGGGCGAGCACGACGACGCGCCTGGCGCGGTCGGTGAACCGTTCGAACATGGTGCTTCTCCTGACGTCGAGTCACCCTCGATGCTAGTCGCGCCGCCTGTCCCTGACGGTGTCCTTGTGGACTCGGGTCCGAGGTGTGGGCGGCGCATCGTTCGAGGGTGTCAACGTGGGGCCGCCGGGCGCGTGTTCCGTGTTCGCTCAGGGCAGACGGGAAACCCCTGCTCAGGCCCCGCGGGCTTCCTCCCGGCCGTCAGCTGCGGCGCTGGCAGCGGCCGCACCAGAACAGGTTGCGGCCGGCGACGACCTGCGTGCGGACCTTCGACCCGCAGACCGGGCAGGGCTGGCCGGCCCGCTTGTAGACGGCGGAGGTGCGCTCGAGCAGGCGGGGGACCTCGCCGCGGCCGAGCGCCGCCTCGACCTCGAGCACCTGTTCCTCGACGGTGACGATCCGCCCCGTCGTGACACCGAGAGGCATGAGGCGGGCGAGGTCGGCCCAGATGAGCCGCCACGACGCGCGCTTGAGCCTGCGGCCCTCGGTGAACGGCGAGAGCCGGTGCCGGAAGAGCACCTCGGAGCGGTAGACGTTGCCGACGCCGGCGAGCACCGACTGGTCCATGAGGAGCTCGGCGACCGACCGGCCCGACCGGTGGATGCGCGTCCACGCCACGTCGGGGTCGGCGTCGGGGCGCAGGGGGTCGGGCCCCAGCCCGGCGAGGACGGCGTCGACGCGCTCGGGGGTGACGACCTCGCAGAGGTTGGGCCCCCGCAGGTCGGCGACGTGCTCCCCCGTGCGCAGCCGGAGGCGGACCTGCCCGACGGCGGGGACCTCGGCCGTCCACTCGTGGCTGTCGACGGTGAAGGTGCCGATGAGGCCCAGGTGGACGTGCAGCCACCGGTCACCGGCGAACTCGACGAACAGGTGCTTGCCGCGGCTCGTGGCACGGAGCAGCTCGCGGCCGGTGAGCTCGGCGGCGCCCTCGGTGAACCGGCCCTGCGGGCTCGTGACCTCCGGGTTCGACCCGGCGAAGGCCTCGTGGAGGTCGCGGGCGAGCGCGAACAGCGTGTGACCCTCGGGCATGCCCGCCAGCCTAGGCGGCGCGGACGACGCCCGCGGTGGCCCGGTGGCGCGCCGTCATCCGCGACGCGCCGACGTCATCCGAGGAACTCCTCCGGGTCGAACTCGGAGAGCGGGATGACGCGCACGCGCGGCAGGCGCGAGTTGAACGCGCCGACGTCGTGCTCGAGGTCGATGTGTTCGACGCCCTCGATCTGCAGGGCGCCCGCGGTGAACTCGCGGAACCCGACGACGGCGACGCGGCGACCGTCCTCGACGAGCGTGCGCAGGTGAGCGGCGAAGTCGGCGTCGTGGCTGGCGAGGACGACATCGGCGTCCTCGTGGTCGCGCAGCGCGTCGAGGGTGCGCTGGATGCCGATGTCGACGACCTTCTCGCCCTCGTCGCCGGTGAGCGCGACGGGGCGGTAGCCGTTGGCGAGGAGCGCCTGGACGAAGGGCAGCGGCAGGGTGCCGCCGGAGACGTTGAGGAAGAACAGGCCGGTGGCGGGCTGGCCCCAGCGGTCCTCGAGGTGGTCGGTGAGGCGCTGCCAGCGCGGCCGCTCCTCGGGCTGGGGTCGCCGGCCGAGGACGGACGAGCCGAGGGTGGCGTCGAGGTTCTCGCCGTCGACGAGGACGTACGTGCGGCGGGTGCTCACGGTGCTCACGCTCAGCTGGCCTTCTTCGCGGTCTTCTTCGCCGCGGTCTTCTTGGCCGGGGCCTTCTTCGCGGCGGCCTTCTTCGTCGTGGTGGCTGCGGTCTTCCTGGCCGGGGCCTTCTTCGCCGGCTCCTTCGCGGGGGCGGGCGCCTCACCCCGGCCGGCCTTGGCCTTCTCGACCGAACGGGCGAGCGCGGCGAGCAGGTCGACGACCTCGCCGGACTCCTCCTCCTCGGTCTCGATGGCCCGGACCTCGCCGCCCTCGACCTTGGCGCGGACGAGCTCCTTGACGGCGAGGGCGTAGTCGTCCTCGTACTCGTCGGGGTCGTAGTCGCCGGCGAGCTGGTCGATGAGCATCTTCGCCATGTCCATCTCCTGCTTGGACGTCTTCTCGTCGCCGCCGAGGTTGGCGAAGTCGGCAGCGCGGACCTCGTCGGGCCAGAGCATCGTCTGCATGACGATGACGCCGTCGCGGACGCGGAGGACGGCCATCGTCATGCGGGTGCGGATGGAGACGGTGACGATGGCGACGCGCTTCTCCTTCTCGAGGGCGTCACGGAGGAGGACGTAGGGCTTGGTGGCCGACTTGTCGGGCTCGAGGTAGTAGCTCTTGTCGAGCCACATGGGGTCGATCTGGTCGGCGGGGACGAACTTCGTCACGCCGATCTCCTTGCTCGTGCGCGAGGGGAGGTCGGCGAAGTCCTCGTCGGTGAGGATGACCATGTCGCCGTCCTCGGTCTCGTAGCCCTTGGCGATGTCGTCGTACGAGACCTCCTCGCCGTCGATCTGGCAGATGCGCCGGTACCGGATCCGCCCGCCGTCCTCGCGGTGCACCTGGCGGAACTGCACGTCGTGGTTCTCGGTGGCGGAGTACAGCCGCACCGGCACGTTGACGAGGCCGAAGGAGACCGCGCCCTTCCAGATCGCGCGCATCGAGCCCACACCCTTCCGAGGAGGTCGCCCGCTCCCCGCATCGGGAGCGCAGACTCCCAGCCTAGGCCCGTTCACCGGTGCCGGAACCAGCCCCGACCAGCAGGTCCTCCTCCCGCGGTGTCCCGGCCTGTTCACGGGGGGGGGGGAGGCGGTCGAGCTGGATGCCGGTGCGCGGACGGGGGCGGTCGGTCCGAGCGGTAGCCGTGCGAACTTCGACCTATTGGGCGATGTTGTCCCAGAGCGGTGCGTGCGAACTTCGACCTATTGGGCGATGTTGTCCCGCCGGCCGGCCCCCTGACGGCGCCGAGTGGCCTCCTCCTCGACCCTCCCGTGCAGGATGGGGCCCGTGGCCCCGTTCCGTCCGATGCTCGCGACCGTCGCCGAGCGCGTCCCGACCGGCGACGCCTGGGTGCACGAGGTCAAGTGGGACGGGATGCGGGTGCTCGTCGACGTCCGGGACGGCAAGGTCACCGTCTGGTCGCGCAGCGAACGCGACGTCACGGCCGCCTTCCCGGAGCTCGACGCGCTCGCCGACGCCTACGACGACATGCTCCTCGACGGCGAGGTCGTCGCGCTCGAGGCCGGCCGCCCGAGCTTCCACGCGCTCACCGAGCGGATGCACGTGGGGAAGCGACGCCAGGCCGAGGCCCTGATGGCGACGCGTCCGGTGACGCTCATGGTGTTCGACCTGCTGCGGCTGTTCGGCCAGGACCTGCGCAGCCAGCCCTGGAGCGCGCGCCGCGAGCTGCTCGAGCGGCTCGAGCTGACCGGCCGTTCGTGGCAGGTGCCCGCGGTCCACGACGACGGAGCCGAGCTGCTCGCGGCGACGGCGGCGCAGGGGCTCGAGGGGATCGTCAGCAAGCGTCGCTCGGCCCCCTACGCCACCGGTCGCCGGTCGCCCGACTGGCGCAAGACGGCCCACCGGGCCACGCACTCGGTCGTCCTCGGCGGGTGGCGGCCGGAGGCCGGCTCGACCTCCGCGCGGCTGGGTGCGGTCCTCGTCGGGCTCCCCGACGGCGCGGGCGGCTGGCGCTACGCCGGACGCGTGGGGTCCGGGCTCGCGGGCTCGGCCGGGGAGGCCCTGCGGCGCCGGCTCCAGCGGATGCAGCGCGACGACTCACCCTTCAGCGACGAGGTCCCGGCGGTCGACGCCTCCGGGACGACGTGGGTCGAGCCGCGGCTCGTCGTCGAGGTGAGGGCGCTCGAGCTGACGGGCCAGCACCGGCTGCGCCAGCCGACCTACCTCGGCGTGCGCTCCGACCTCACGCCGGACGACCTCGTGGAGGCCGAGGATGCCTGAGCGCTACGTCCCCGAGGTGACCCGCGTCGAGGTCGCCGGTCGCAAGCTGCGCCTGACGAGCCTGGACAAGGTCATGTACCCGGCGACGGAGACGACCAAGGGCGAGGTCCTCAGCTACTACGCACAGGTCGCGCCGTTCCTCCTGCCCCATGTCGCCGCCCGCCCGGTGACCCGGGTGCGCTGGCCGCACGGGGTCGAGGACCAGATGTTCTTCGAGAAGAACCTGCCGTCAGGGGCGCCGAGCTGGCTGCCGAGGGTGCCCGTCGACGACGTGACCTACCCCCTCGTCGAGGACCTCGCCGACCTGACCTACCTCGTCAACCTCAACTCCCTCGAGCTCCACGTGCCGCAGTGGACGGTCGAGGACGGTGAGCCGCAGCGGCCGAACCGGCTCGTCATCGACCTCGACCCCGGCAAGCCCGCCGGCCTCCACGAGTGCGCCCGGGTGGCCCTGCTCGTCCGCGACCGCCTCGACGCCCTGGGCCTCGAGCTGTACCCCGTGACGTCGGGGAGCAAGGGGATGCAGCTCTATGCGGCGCTCGGCGGAGACCTGTCGTCGGACCAGGTGCGCGACCTCGCGATGCAGCTGGCGCAGGAGATGACGAAGAAGCACCCCGACCTCGTGCTGTGGAAGATGACGAAGTCGCTGCGCCCCGGCAAGGTCTTCCTCGACTGGAGCCAGAACGTCGCCGCGAAGACGACGATCAGCCCCTACTCGCTGCGTGGCCGCGAGCTGCCCTGCGTCGCCGCACCTCGCACCTGGGATGAGGTGGAACGCGGTGCGGCAGAGCCGGACTCGTTGCAGCAGCTGATGTTCGACGAGGTGCTCGACCGGATCCGAACCGACGGCGACCTCATCGCCGACCTTCCGTGACCCTCGGACACCCGGCGCACTCGACGCACCCCGGCAGCGCGTAGATGAGGCAGCAGGACGCCCGCGGGGGCACCCCGGGGCGGAACAGGCCGGCGGCCGACTCGGCCTCGCGCCGGGCGGCCGCCCACATGTCGTCGACGAAGGCGGCCCGGGCGTGCGGGCCGAGGCGCACCACCGCCGCGTACCGCTCGGCCAGCGGCGCGGCGACGGCGCGGTAGTCGGCCTCGGCCCGGTCGAGCCGGTCCCCGAGGGGGCCGTCGTCCGCCACGAGGCCGCCGACCCTGACCCGGTCCGGCACGAGTGCCGGCCCGAGGCCGAAGGTGATGCCGGCGAGGTCGGCCCGCCACGGACCCGAGGACGCCGCGTACGCCGCGGCGTGGGCGGGCACCTGGAGCAGCCACTGCAGGACGAACGCGGCCGCGACCTGCGGTGGGGCGTCGACGTCGTACCAGCGCGACTGGAGGACGACGAGGTCGTGCTGCCAGGACCGCGCGTCGGTGCCGAGGTCGTGCGGGAGGAGGGGACCGCCGGTCGTGAAGACCAGCCAGGCGTGCCGGCGCGACATCGACGACACGGCGCCCTCCGGGTCGGGGGGCGCCGTGTCGTGCGGAGTCGATGGGGTCAGGCGTGCGCCTTGTCGTAGGCGGCCTGGACCTCGGCCGAGATGCGGCCACGGTCGCTGACCTGGTGGCCGTTGGAGCGGGCCCACTCGCGGACGGCGGAGAGGTCGGCCTTCGAGCCCGAACCGCGGGCGCTGCCGCGAGCCGCGCGACCGGCGCTCTTGCGGCCACCGGTCCGCTCGGCGTGACCGATCCACACGGCCAGCTCGTCGCGCAGCTTCGCGGCGTTGTCGGAGGTGAGGTCGATCTCGTAGGACACGCCGTCGAGCGAGAACGAGACGGTCTCGTCGGCGGGGGAGCTCTTGTCGAGGTCGTCGACGAGGAGCACCTGGACCTTCTTTGCCATGGTTGTCCCTTCAGGCGGCGCATTCTTCACCGTTGTGTGGCGCCGGAATTGACGTCCACCCGGGAAACGTAGCAGGAAACGTCCTCCGGTGAATACGCGCGGAATGCGCTCGCGAGAAGAGACGGAGAATGCCTGTGCTATTCCTGTGCCGACGTGCCGTGGGAATGGTTGCCGTCCGTCTCCGGCGCATGGGTCCGTGCGTCCTGTTCGCGCTCGAACTGTTTCTGGGCGAGGCGCTCCCGGCGGTCGCCCTCGATCATCGAGCGGATGAGGAAATAGAAAAGGACGGCCACCGCAATGGTCGGGACAATGGCCGTGAGATAGGGCCACACGGCATCCATCTCAGGCCTCCGGCTTCAGGTGCGGGAAAAGGATGGTCTCGCGGATGTTCGCGCCGGTGAACAGCATGACCAGCCGGTCGATGCCCAGGCCCAGGCCACCCATCGGCGGGGCACCGTACTCGAGGGCCCGCAGGAAGTCCTCGTCCAGCTGCATGGCCTCCGGGTCGCCCCCGGCGGCGCGCAGCGACTGCTCGGTCAGCACCTCGCGCTGGACGACGGGGTCGACGAGCTCGGAGAACCCGGTGCCGCGCTCGACGCCGGCGATGACGAGGTCCCAGGCCTCGATGTGGCCGGGCTTGCTGCGGTGGGGACGGGCGAGCGGCTGCGCGATCGCCGGGTAGTCGCACAGGAAGGTCGGCTGGAGCAGCCCGGGCTCGACGAGCTCCCCGAGCAGCTCGAGGAAGACCTTGTCCTTCTCCATGCCGGGGGCCAGCTCGACGCCGTGCTCCTCGGCGAACCCGACGAGGGTCTCGAGCGGGGTGTCGATGGTGACCGTCTCGCCGACGGCTTCCGAGACACCCTCGTAGACCGGCAGCCAGCGCCACTCGCCGCCGAGGTCGACCGTGCCGGCAGGGGTCTCGACGGTCCGCGAACCGAGGGCGTCCGCGACGCCGAGGTAGAGGTCACGGATCAGCCCGGCGATGGACGTCTGGTCGCCCCACGCCTGGTAGGCCTCGAGCATCGTGAACTCGGGGGAGTGGGTGGCGTCGACGCCCTCGTTGCGGAAGATCCGGCCCATCTCGTAGACGCGGTCGACCCCACCGACCACGGCCTTCTTGAGGTTCAGCTCGAGGGCGATCCGCAGGACCATCTCGTGGTCGAAGGCGTTCATGTGGGTGCGGAACGGGCGGGCCGCGGCGCCGCCGTGGACGAGCTGGATGACGGGGGTCTCGACCTCGACGTAGCCCTGGTCCTCGAGGACGCCGCGGATCGCCCGCAGCGCCGCCGCCTTGGTGCGCACCATGTCGCGCGCCTCCTGGCGCACGACGAGGTCGGCGTACCGCTGCCGCACCCGCGACTCCTCGGACAGCTCCTTGTGGAGGACGGGCAGCGGGCGCAGCGCCTTGCTCGCCATCTCCCAGCGGGTCGCCATCACCGACAGCTCCCCGCGGCGGGAGGAGATGACGCGGCCCTCGACGAACACGTGGTCGCCGAGGTCGACGTCGGCCTTCCAGGCGGCGAGGGCGTCCTCCCCGACCTCCGCGAGGCTGAGCATGACCTGCAGCCGCGTGCCGGGTCCCTCCTGGAGCGTGGCGAACGCGAGCTTGCCGGTGTTCCGGACGAAGACGACGCGGCCCGCGACGCCGACGACGTCCTGGGTCTCCTCGCCCTGCTCGAGGTGGCCCCACTGGTCGCGCACCTGCTCGAGGGAGTGCGTCCGGGCCACGGCCACGGGGTAGGCCTGACCGCCGGCGCCGATGATGCGGTCGCGCTTCTCGCGCCGGATCCGCAGCTGCTCGGGCAGGTCGGGCTCGGTCGCGGGCGCGGGGACGTTCTCGGTCACGAGGGTCAAGGGTACGGCGGTGGGGGTGGGCCGGCCGCACCTGCCCGGGCCCGAGGTGGCGTCAGTCGGCGGGTTCGAGGGCGACGTCGACCTGGACCTCGCCGGCCAGCAGCTCGAGCTCGCGTGCCACGACGTCGAGGCTGACGGTGTCGGGCACGCTGACGACGGCCTGCGCCTCGAACAGCCGCCCGCCCGCCATCGGGGCGTCGCGGGTCAGCGACTCGAGCTCGACGACGCTGACGCCGAGCTCGGCGAGGGTGCCGGAGACGGCCTGGACGATGCCCGGGTGGTCGTTGCCGAGCACCGACAGGCGCACCCGCCGGCCCGGGGCCACCCCCGCGCCCGCCTCGTCGGCCCCACCCTCGTGGACGGTGACGTCGAGGAGCCCGTCGAGCGGGCCGAGCGCCTCGCGCAGGGCGGGAGCGCCGACGTCCGGCACCGTGACCACGACGATCCCGGCGAACTTGCCCGCGAGCTCGGCGAGGTGGCTGCGCTCCCAGTTGCCGCCGTGCTCGGTCACGACGTCGGCCAGCGCCTTGACGAGGCCCGCGCGGTCGTCGCCGATGACGGTGAGGACGAGGGTGGTCACGCCTCCGAGCGTAGTGGGCCCGCGCCGGAATGCACCCCGTTCCCCGGCCGGCGTCCATATTGTGCTCTTGTCCGCACATATGCTTGACACGGGCGACGACCGAGGGGACGATCGGAGCGCCTGCCGCACCCGACCCCCTGCCCAGGAGGCACCCGATGTCGATCGCCCCCGGCCCGCTCTCCGGCCGCATCGCCGGAGCGCCCATCTCGTGGGGGGTGTGCGAGGTGCCCGGGTGGGGCGCCATGCTCCCGCCCTCCCGCGTGCTCCCGGAGATGCGCTCCCTCGGCCTGTCGGCGACCGAGCTCGGGGCCCCCGGCTTCCTCCCCGACGAGCCGGAGGCGCTGCGGGCGACCCTCGCCGAGCACGGTGTCTCGCTCGTCGGCGGCTTCGTCCCGCTCGTCCTCCAGGATCGCGAGCAGCGGGCCGACGCCCTGCGCCGCGCCCGCGAGACCGCCGAGCTCTTCGCCGGCCAGGGCGCGACACGGTTCGTCACCGCGGCCGTGCAGGACTACGGCTGGTCGCGTCCGGTGCCGCTCGACGCCGAGGGCATGAAGGTGCTCGGGGAAGGGCTGGCGCAGGTCGACGAGGTGTGCGCCGAGCTCGGGCTGACCCAGGTGCTCCACCCGCACGTCGACACGCTCGTCGAGACCGCCGCCGACGTCGGGCTCGCCCTCGAGCACACCGACGTCCTGTGGTGCCTCGACACCGGGCACCTCCAGATCGGCGGCGTCGACCCCGTCGCCTTCGCCCGTGAGCACGCCCCCCGGGTGGGGCACGTGCACCTCAAGGACGTCGACAACGCGGTGGCCGCCTCTGTGCTGGCGCGCGACGTCAGCCTGCTCGCGGGCGTCCAGTCCGGGCTGTTCAAGCCGCTGGGCACCGGCGACGTCGCCATCGACGAGGCCGTCCTCGCGCTCGAGGCCGCCGGCTACGACGGCTGGTACGTCCTCGAGCAGGACACCGCGCTCACCGCCGGCATCCCCGCCGAGGGCACCGGGCCGGTCGACGACGTCCGCGCGAGCCTGGCCTACCTCGCCGAGCGGGTCGGCCCGCGCCTGGTGGCTGCCGCCTCCTCGTGACCCACCGCGCCGCGGTGGGAGCCGCGCCGGCGGCTCGGGCGCGGCCCCGTCAGAGGTAGAAGCGCTGGACCTTCCTCGCCTCGACGTGCTCGGCGAAGGCCTGCTGGGTCGAGCGAAGGGTGGAGACCTCCGGGACGGGCACGTCCCACCAGGCGGTGCCGGGCGGGTTGGGGCCCATGAGATCGGTCTCGATGTGGAGGACGGTCGTCCGGTCCGAGGCCGCGGCCCTGGCGTAGTTCTCGCGGAACTCGGCGATCGAGCCGCACCGCAGGACGTCGGCCCCCCAGGACGCCGCGTTGGCCGCGAGGTCGAAGGGCACCTCGTCGCCGTCGAGGCGCCCGGTCGACGCCTGGCGCATCCGGTAGCGGGTGCCGAACCGCTGCGAGCCGCGCGACTCCGACAGCGCCCCGATCGAGGCGAACCCGTGGTTGTCGAGGAGCACGATGACCACCTTGGCGCCCTCGGAGACGATCGTCGCGATCTCCATGGGGAGCATCTGGTAGGTCCCGTCGCCGACGACCGCCACGACCTCGGGCTGGTCGCCCACCGCCAGCCTGACGCCGAGGGCGGCGGGGATCTCGTAGCCCATGCAGGAGTAGGCGTACTCCACGTGGTACTGCTCGGGCGTCGAGGCCCGCCAGAGGCACTGGAGGTCGCCGGGCATCGACCCGGCGGCGTTGACGAGGACGTCGCGTGGGCCCATGAGCTCGTTGAGGGCCCCGAACACCTCGGTCTGCGCGGGCAGCGGGGTCTGGTCGCGGTGGAAGCACTCGTCGACGACCTGCTGCCACGCGGCGTCCAGGTCGACGGCCTCCTGGCGGTAGGTGTCGTCGACAGACCACCCGGCGAGCGCGTCCGTGAGGGCGCGCAGCGCCTCGCGCGCGTCGGCGACGAGCATCGTGGCGCCGTGCTTGGCGGCGTCGAACCCGAGGACGTTGACGTTGACGAAGCGCACGTCCTCCGCACCGAAGGCCGTGTGGCTCGCGGTCGTGAAGTCGGAGTACCGCGTGCCGATGCCGATGACGACGTCGGCCTCCCTGGCCAGGGTGTTGGCCGCGGCGGAGCCGGTCGAGCCGACCCCGCCCACCGCCGAGGGGTGGTCCCAGTTGATGGCGCCCTTGCCGGCATGGGTGTCGGACACCGGGATCCCGGTGGCGGAGGCGAAGGCGCGCAGCTCCTCGGAGGCCCCGGAGTAGACGACGCCACCGCCCGCGACGACCAGCGGCCGGCGCGCGGACCGGATCACCTCGACCGCACGGGCCAGCGCGGCGGGCTCCGGCACGGGGCGGGCGACGTGCCACACCCGGCGCTCGAAGAACGCCAGGGGCCAGTCGAACGCCTCGGCCTGGACGTCCTGGGGCAGGGCCACCGTGACCGCACCGGTGTCGGCGGGGTCGGTGAGGACGCGCATCGCGTTCATCAGGCTCGGGACCAGCTGCTCGGGGCGGCTGACCCGGTCGAAGAACCTGCTCACCGGGCGGAAGGCGTCGTTGACCGACACGTCCAGCGTCCCCGGGTCCTCGAGCTGCTGGAGCACCGGGTCGGGCACCCGGCTGGCGAACTGGTCGGAGGGCAGCAGCAGCACCGGGATCCGGTTCGTCGTCGCCAGCGCCGCCCCGGTGACCATGTTGGTCGCGCCCGGCCCGATCGAGGTCGTCACCGCCATCGTCTGGAGGCGGCCCCGCGCGCGGGCGAAGCCCGTGGCGGTGTGCACGGCCCCCTGCTCGTTGCGGGAGAGGAGGTACGGCAGCTCGCCGAGGACGTCGTCGCCCGCCGCTCCCTCCTCCGACTGCACCTGCGCCTGCAGCAGCGCCTGCCCGACACCGGCGACGTTGCCGTGACCGAAGATGCCCAACATCCCTGTCACGAGCCGTTGCTCGACCCCGTCGCGCTCCGAGTACTGGTTGGCGAGGAACTTCACGAGTGCCTGCGCCGTCGTGAGGCGCACGGTCCGGGTCATCGTCGACTCCTTGGAGGCGGGGCTTGAGGCGGGGCTTGAGGCGGGGCTTGAGGCGGGGCGGGTGGCGGGGCGGTCGGCGGGGGTGGTCAGGGCGCGGGGACGACGACGTCGCGGACGATGCGGTCGAGCTCGGCGTCGGCCTCCAGGAACTGTCGCAGGGTGTGGCGCGTCGCGCCGAAGGTGTCGAACTCCACGGGGTCGAGCCCGTCGACCTCGTACGCCCGCACGAAGTCGGGGATCGAGCGCAGCGAGGACAGCACGACGTCGTCGACCGGCTTGCCCATCCGCGGCTCGGGGTCGTGGCCGCTCGCCTGGAACCTCTCCTGCCACGCGAAGGGCGGGGAGAGGACGACGTCGCCGCCGACGAGCTCGGTCCACTGGAGGTCGTTGCGGTAGGCGGCCGCGAGCAGGCGGGGACGCAGCCCGCGCTCGCCGAAGACCCGGTAGGCCTCCTTGAAGGCGGCCACTCCGGCCCACTCGAGGTGCTCGGGGTCGACGTCGAGGCCGTCGCGCGCGACGACCGCCTTGAGCCAGTCGTCGAGGCGGCCGACCATGATCGTCACGACCGGGCCCATCTCCGCCGTCGTCAGACGCTCGGCGTCGCGCCGGGCCAGCCCGCGTTGGATCGCCTCGCCGGCGGCGACCGCCTGCGGCACCGTGAACGAGACGGTGACGTTGATGCTGACCCCGCGGTACGTCGCCTCCTCGATCGCCTCGATCCCGACCGAGGTCGCGGGGATCTTGACGATGACGTTCGGGGCGAGGGAGGCGAAGTGCTCGGCCTGGGCCACGAGCGCCGCGGCGTCACGGTGGAGGCGGGGGTCGGTCTGCATCGACAGGCGACCGTTGCGCCCCCGGTGCTCGGCGAAGGCCGGCTCGAGCAGCCTGGCCGCCTCGACCGAGACCTCCTCGACGACGAGCCAGCCGAGCTGGGACTCCGTGGCCGTGGGGTGGGCGAGCGCGAGCTCGGCGATGCGGGCCTGCCAGCGGGGCAGGTCGGCCCGGATGGCAGCGAGGGCGATGACCGGGTTGCACGTGGCACCGACGGCGCCCCAGCCGATGGCCGCCGTCAGCTCGGACAGCGTCGAGCTGTCGTTCCACAACGCGGTCGGTGTCGTCTCGGTCATCGTGCGCAGGGGCGAGGTCGTCACGGGGTCCTCCGGAGGCGGCGCCACAGAGCACCGGTCAAGCAGGTTTAATGTCAGAACATTAGAACCATAGCCGGAAGGAGCCGACGAAGGGAAGGGGTCAGTGCTCGTGGACGGTGACGTCGAAGGTGTACTGGTCGTAGCGGTAGCAGTGGTCGCCGTACTCGACCGCGGACCCGTCGGCGGCGTAGGCGCGCCGCGACATCGTGAGGAGGGGGTCGCCTGCTCCCAGCCCGAGGAGGCGGCGCTCGCGGGCGACCGGGCGGCGGGCGCCGATGGACTGGTGGGCGATGACGGGCCGGACTCCGCGCGCGCGGAGGAGCCCGTAGAGGCTCCCGTCCTCGAGGTCGGCCGCCGTGAGGTCGGCGAACTGCGGCGGCAGCCAGTTGTGCATGAGGGCTGTGGGGACCTTCCCGACCGACCGGAGCCGTTCGACGGAGACGAGCGGGGTGTCGGGGGGCAGTCCCAGGGCCTCGGCCGCCGCCGCGTCCGTGACGCCGGAGTCGAAGGAGAGGACCTCGGTGCGCGGCTGCTGCCCCTTGCGGACCATGTCGTCGTAGAGGCTCGTCAGCTCGTCACGGCGGTGGATGACCTGGCTCGCGACCGTGGTCCCGACGCCGCGCCGACGGACGAGGAGGCCGCGTGCGACGAGCTCGGCGATGGCGCGGCGCACGGTGGGGCGCGAGAGGTCGAGGCGGTCGGCGAGGGCGAGCTCGTTCTCGAACGGGTCCCCCGGGCGCAGGGTCCCGTTCTCGACGGCGGCCGTCAGCTGCTCGGCGAGCTGGTGGTAGAGCGGGACCGGGCTGCCGCGGTCGATGACGACGGGGATCTGCTGCACAAAGCCACTCTATGTCAGTACGTCTCAGACATCAGCAAGTCCAAATGTTCTTACAAATGTTGACAGGGTGCGGCCGATGGGGGAGGCTGGGCCCAGCCCCGCACCGCCCCTGAGAGACCCGAGGAGCCCGACGTGCCGCTGACGCGCTCGTTCGACGTGCTCGCCGTCGGGCGCGTGGGCGTCGACCTCTACCCGATGCAGACCGGCGTGGGCCTCGAGGACGTCACGACGTTCGGCAAGTTCCTCGGTGGCAGCGCGGCCAACGTCGCGGTGGCGGCGGCCCGCCTCGGCCACAGCGCCGCCCTGGTCAGCCGCACCGGGGACGACCCGTTCGGCCGCTTCGTCACGAGGAGCCTGGCCGAGCTCGGTGTCGACCCGGCCTACGTGACGACCGACCCCTCCCTGCCGACCCCGGTGACGTTCTGCGAGATCTTCCCGCCCGACCACTTCCCCCTGTACTTCTACCGCTATCCCCAGGCGCCGGACCTGCGCGTCAGCCCCGAGGAGATCCCGCCCGTCGCCGTCCGCGAGAGCCGCCTGTTCTGGGCCACCCTCACCGGGTTGTCCGCCGAGCCGAGCCGCACCGCCCACGCGACGGCCTGGGAGGCCCGCGGCCGGGTGCCGCACACCGCCATCGACCTCGACCACCGGCCGATGTTCTGGCGGGCGGAGGCCGAGGCGTCGCGGGCCGCCGCCGACGCGCTCGCGGCGAGCACCGTCGCCATCGGCAACCGTGAGGAGTGCCGGGTCGCGGTCGGCACCGACGACCCCGCCTCCGCGGCCGCTGCCCTGCTCGACCGGGGCGTCGAGCTCGCCATCGTCAAGCAGGGGCCGAAGGGGGTCCTCGCCGTGACGGCCTCCGGTGACCGGGTCGAGGTGCCGCCGCTGCCCGTCGAGGTGGCCAACGGGCTCGGGGCCGGCGACGCGTTCGGCGGCGCCGTCTGCCACGGGCTGCTGTCGGGCTGGGACCTCGAGCGCACCGTCCGCTTCGCCAACGCCGCGGGGGCCATCGTCGCCTCGCGCCTGGAGTGTTCGACGGCGATGCCGACCGAGGACGAGGTCGACGCCCTCCTCGCCGGGCGCGAGGTGCGGTCGTGACCCGCGTGGAGGCCTCCGGGACGACGGCGCTGCGCGTCGCGGACCCCGGAGCCGTGGGCCGGGCCTGGGCGTCGCGCCGCCGCCGGGACCGGCTGACCACCGACGGCCGCCTCCTCCTCGTCGCCGCCGACCACCCGGCCCGCGGGGCGCTGGCGGTCCGCGACGACCACCGGGCGATGGCGTCGCGCACCGAGCTCGTCCGGCGCCTCGCCACCGCCCTCGAACGGCCCGGCGTCGACGGCGTCGTCGGCACGGCCGACGTCCTCGAGGACCTCCTCCTCATGGGCCTGCTCGACGACAAGGTCGTCGTGGGCTCGATGAACCGGGGTGGCCTGCAGGGGGCGACCTTCGAGCTCGACGACCGCTTCACCGGCTACGACGCCGACGCGATCGCCGACCACGGCCTCGACGGCGGCAAGATGCTGACGCGCATCTGCCTCGACGACGCCGGGACGGCCGCGACCCTCGAGGCGAGCGGTGCAGCCGTCACGGCACTGGCCCGCCGCGGCCTCATGGCGATGGTCGAGCCGTTCCTCACCGAGCGGCGCGGGCCCCGCCGTGTCGCCAACCTGCTCGACCCGGACTCCGTCGTCGACTCGATCCACGTGGCCGCCGGCCTCGGCGCGACGAGCGCCCACACGTGGTTGAAGCTGCCCGTCGTCGAGGAGATGGACAGGGTCCTCGACGCGACGACCCTGCCCTGCCTCCTCCTCGGGGGTGACCCGACCGGCGACCCGGCCGACACCTACGCCGACTGGGGCCGCGCCCTCGCCTGTCCGTCCGCCGCCGGCCTCGTCGTCGGTCGGGCGCTGCTCTACCCCCCGGGCGGCGACGTCGCCGCCGCCGTCGACGCCGCGGCCGACCTCGTCCACGGAGAAGCGCGATGACGAGCGGTGTCGGCGTCGACAACGCCGACTGGGTGCGCCCGTTCGGCTCCGCCGCCGACGGCGGGTTCCAGGTCGCCGTCGCCCCGACCGCGCCGAACCCGGCGCCCGGATGGCGCCACACGACGCTGCGCGTCGCCGAGTGCCCCCCGGCAGGCGAGGTCGAGCACTCCTCGGGCGAGGAGGAGACCCTCGTCGTCCCCCTCGTGGGGTCGTGGCGGGTGGAGGTGACCGGGGCCGACGGCACGAGCCACGCCGCCGACCTTCCCGGCCGCGCCTCCGTCTTCGACGGCCCGACCGACGTCGTCTACGCCGGGCGGGGCTCGACCGTCCGCGTCGTCAACACGACCGACGGGACGGGCCGTGTCGCGCTCGCCGGCGCCCCCGCCACGCGCGCGGCCACCCCGATCCCCTACCGCCACCTGCGGGCGGAGGAGGTGCCGGTCGAGCTCCGCGGCGCGGGGCGGGCGAGCCGCGAGGTGCGCAACCTGGGCCTGCCCGACGTCCTCGACGCCGACTCCTTCCTCGTGTGCGAGGTCGTCACCCCGGCCGGAAACTGGAGCTCGTGGCCCCCGCACAAGCACGACGAGAACCGACCCGGCGAGGAGACCGAGCTCGAGGAGATCTACTACGTCGAGACCCGGGCCACCGACCCTCGCGGCACCGACCCGGTCGGCTACCTGCGCGTCTACGGCTCCACGGCCACCCGGCCGCTCGACGTCCTCGCCGAGGTCCGCACCGGCGACGTCGTCCTCGTGCCGCACGGGTGGCACGGCCCGGCCGTCGCCGCTCCCGACGCCGACCTGTACTACCTCAACGTCATGGCCGGCCCCGGGCCGGAGCGGGCCTGGCGGATCTGCGACGACCCCGCCCACGCCTGGGTCCGCGAGGCGTGGCCCCACGAGGAGGTCGACCCCCGGCTGCCGTTTCCCTCCGACCTACGGGATCGGTAGCCGAACCACCGACTCGGACCCGGTACCGCCATTGCCTCGACGCCTGACACACTGATTCCACCACTCCGCACGACAAGGACCGATAGCCGTGAGCACGACCCCCACCCGCATCACCCACCTCCTGAACGGGGCCCCGTGGGACGGCACCGCCGACCGCACGAGCCCGGTGTTCAACCCCGCGACCGGCGAGCAGACCGGCGTCCTCGACCTCGCCTCCGCCGCGCTCGTCGACGAGGTCGTGACGACGGCCAAGGCGGCCTGGGCCGCCGAGTGGGGCAACGTCTCGCTCGCCAGGCGAACCCAGGTCCTCTTCCGCTTCCGTGAGCTGCTCAACGAGCGGAAGGAGGAGATCGCCGCCCTCATCACGGCCGAGCACGGCAAGGTCCTCTCCGACGCGGTCGGCGAGGTGACCCGCGGCCTCGAGGTCGCCGAGTTCGCCTGCGGGATCCCGCACCTGCTCAAGGGCGGCTTCACCGAGAACGCCTCGACGAAGGTCGACGTCTACTCGATCCGCCAGAGCCTGGGTGTCGTGGCCGTCATCAGCCCGTTCAACTTCCCGGCGATGGTGCCGCTCTGGTTCGTGCCGGTCGCGATCGCGTGCGGCAACGCGGTCGTCATCAAGCCGTCCGAGAAGGACCCGTCGGCCGTCAACGCCGTCGCCGCCCTCTGGAAGGAGGCCGGCCTGCCCGACGGCGTCCTCTCCGTCGTCCACGGTGACAAGGAGGCCGTCGACGCCCTCCTCACCCACCCCGACGTCAAGGCCGTCTCCTTCGTCGGCTCGACCCCGATCGCCAGGTACGTCTACGAGACCGGCACGGCGCACGGCAAGCGCGTGCAGGCGCTGGGCGGCGCGAAGAACCACATGATCGTCCTCCCCGACGCCGACCTCGACCTCGCGGCGGACGCCGCCGTCAACGCCGGCTTCGGCTCGGCCGGCGAGCGGTGCATGGCGATCTCGGCGCTCGTGGCCCTCGAGCCGATCGCCGACGAGCTCGTCGAGAAGATCAAGGACCGGATGGGCAAGCTCGTCACCGGCGACGGCACCCGCGGCTGCGACATGGGCCCGCTCGTCACCGCCCAGCACCGCGACAAGGTCGCCTCCTACCTCGACGCGGGCGTCGAGGCGGGCGCGACCCTCGTCGTGGACGGCCGCGAGGGCGACGTCGACGCCGACGGCGAGGGCTACTTCCTCCGGCCGACGCTGTTCGACGACGTCACCAAGGAGATGTCGGTCTACACCGACGAGATCTTCGGTCCGGTGCTCTCGGTGCTGCGCGCGAAGACCTACGACGAGGCGCTCGACCTCATCAACTCCAACCCCTACGGCAACGGCACCGCGATCTTCACCAACGACGGCGGTGCCGCTCGGCGCTTCCAGAACGAGGTGGAGGTCGGGATGGTGGGCATCAACGTGCCGATCCCCGTGCCGATGGCCTACTACTCCTTCGGTGGGTGGAAGAACAGCCTCTTCGGCGACAGCCACGCCCACGGCATGGAGGGCGTGCACTTCTTCACCCGCGGCAAGGTCGTCACCTCGCGCTGGCTCGACCCGAGCCACGGCGGCCTCAACCTGGGCTTCCCCCAGAACGCCTGAGCGCGAACGTGGGTGAAGATCGTCGGCCGAGCGACGATCTTCACCCACGTCCGGTGACGGGTCGGACGAGCTGCTCGAGCCGAGGGTCGTCGACGTCGGGCTGCGGACCTCGGGCTCAGTGGCTGCGCTTGGCGAGGGCCACGGCGTCGAGCCGGGCGCCGAGCTCGGCGGGGGTGAGCCGCGCGGCGAGCGCCTCTCGGACGTGGTCGGCCTGGCTCGCGGGCGTCATCCCGTCCAGTGGAGGGTCGCGGTCGAGGTTGGTCGGGAAGGCGTA
This sequence comes from Oryzobacter faecalis, assembly GCF_046764005.1. Taxonomy (NCBI): domain Bacteria; kingdom Bacillati; phylum Actinomycetota; class Actinomycetes; order Micrococcales; family Intrasporangiaceae; genus Oryzobacter; species Oryzobacter faecalis. Next base: position 360,628 of record NZ_JBKOFW010000002.1, read on the forward strand.
CCCCTCGGCCGAGGCCGCCACGGCGTGGTCGAGGTGGGCGGGCGCCATCCCGGCCTCGGCGGCGGCGAGCAGCGCCGGGTAGACGGCCCGGACCACGCGGTCGCGGTCGACCGTCTCCATCGCCCGTCCGAACGCCGAGGAGATCTGCAGCAGGTTGGCGGTGCGGCGGACGTCGGTCGTGTGGTTCGAGCCCGCGGCGTGGAACAGGGCCGGGTTGAAGAAGACGGCGTCGCCCGTGCGCAGGGGCAGCTGGACGTGGTGGTCGACGAAGTGCGCCTGGAACTCCTCGAGCCAGTAGGCCAGGTAGCCGTGCGCGTACTTCTGGCTGTGGGGGAGGTAGAGGGTCGGGCCGGTCTCGACCGGCATGTCGCAGTGCGCGACGGCGCCTTGGAGGGTGAGCAGCGGCGAGACGTCGTGGACGCGTGCGGGGTAGCGGCCGGTGACCTCGGGTGACTGGAAGCCGAGGTGGTAGTCGCGGTGCACCGTCTGGCCGGCGCCGCCCGGGTTGACGACGTTGACCTGGCTGGTCACCTGGTAGCCCGGGCCGAGCCACGCCTCGGCAGCGAGGGCGAGCAGGTCGTTGGCGTAGTAGGCGACGAAGGCGTCGGGGTCGGCGACGGCGACCTTCTCCAGGGCGTTCCAGACGCGGTCGTTGGCGCCGGGCTGCGCGAAGTGGTCGCCCGCGGTGCGGCCGGCCGCCTTCTCGGCGGCGATGACCTCCTCGAAGACGGCGGTCACCCGGTCGACGACGGCCGGCTCGAACGCGCCGGCGAGGACGACGATCCCGGGGCCGTCGGCGAGGGCGCCCGCCAGCTCGGCCCGAAGCGCGTCGGCGGCCTCGGGGACGTCGAGCAGCGCTCGGACGCTCGCGGCCTCGTACACGAGGACGCCCTGCTCCACCCGGTCGGCGTGGGGGAAGGCGGTGGCGTCGGTCGGCTCGTCGAGGACGGCGAGGAGGTCCTCGAGGCGGCAGTCCTCCCGGCGCCGGAAGCCGGGCGTCGTCGTGCGTGCGGTGGTGCTGGTCACGGGGTCTGCTCCTCGGGGGCGTCGGTGGTCGTGCGGGGTCCCAGCATCCGCCCGTGGGCCGAGATCGACCAAGAGCCCGCGCGACGCCATCGGCGCCACGGGCCGACGGTCAGGTGCGGCCGAAGTCCTGGGTCCAGTACGTGCCGTAGGTGCCGCCCTTGCCGATGCCCACGCCGATGGCGCGGCTGGCGCAGTTGAGGATGTTGGCCCGGTGTCCGCTGCTGTTCATCCAAGCCGTCATGACGGCCGCGGGGGTCGAGTAGCCGGCGGCGATGTTCTCACCGCTGCCGGCGGTGTACCCCTGAGCCTGGATCCGCTGGATCCACGTGCGCCCGTCGAGCGAGGTGTGGCTGAAGTAGTCCTGGCGCGCCATGTCCTCGCTGTGCAGCCGCGCGGCCGTGGCGAGGCGGCTGTCGGAGCGCAGGGCCACGCAGCCCACCTTCGCGCGCTCGACGTTGACGAGCCGGACGACCTCGGCCGCGACCGGGTCTCCGGTCCGGGCGACGCGGACGCGCCCCCCGGGTGAGACCGCGGTCGTGCCGACCAGCCGCGTCGACGAGGGCGCCCAGCGCGGCGGGCCGTCGCCGGTGCCACGGGCGGGCGCGGCGCCGGCTGGCGAGGCGGTGGCACCGGTCGCGGCCAGCACGGCAGCCGCCAGGGCGGCGGCCGCGAGGAGGCGCGCGCGGGACGTCATCGGGACGGGGGAGGGGGTCATCACGGGTCCATCGGGGTCGGGCGGTCGGTGCACCCCTGCGGCGACGACGGTACGTGGCGGCGCCGCCCTCCCACCGTCGGATCGGGGAGGGCGGCGCCGTTCGGAGGAGACGGTCTGGCCGAAGGGCTCAGAAGCGGCCGAGCGACCTCTTGCGCCACGCCTTCTTGGCGGCGAGCCGGATGATGTCGCGGCGCCGGCGGCCCTCGACCTTGTTGGGGAGGGAGAGCTCGACGACCTTCCAGTACACCGACGCGGCCTGCTTGCCGAGCGACCCGGTGACGTACGGCAGGTCGTGGCGCTCCATGAGGTCGCGGACCCGCGGGGCGATCTCGGCGTAGCGGTTGCTCGGCATGTCCGGGAACAGGTGGTGCTCGATCTGGTGGCTGAGGTTGCCGGTCATGACGTGCATGGCCTTGGACCCGCTGATGTTCCCCGAACCGAGCATCTGGCGCAGGTACCACTCACCGCGCGTCTCGCCGTCGATCGAGGTCTTCTCGAAGGTCGCGATGCCGGGCGGGAAGTGGCCGCAGATGATGACGGTGTTCGTCCACACGTTGCGCACGAGGTTGGCGACGAGGTTCGCGGTGAGGGTCGTGCGGGCCGAGCCGGTGACGGCCGACAGGGCCGGGTGGACGACGTAGTCCTTGGTGGCCTGGCGCTTGATCTTCGCGACGACCTCCTTGGCGTCGGCGTGGAACTTCGCCTTCTCCTCCTCGCTCATCCGGTGCTTCTTGGCGAGGTAGCCGCCGAGCTCGAGGTCGTAGGCGGCGATCGAGTACTCGAAGAGCAGGGCGTTGCCCACGTGCCAGATCGGCTGGAAGAGGTAGAACAGGCTCCACCGCTGGTCCTCGTCGACCCGCAGGATGCCGTAGCCGAGGTCGTTGTCGCGGCCGAGGACGTTGGTGAACGTGTGGTGGATCTCGTTGTGGCTGTGCTTCCACTGCGAGCTGGGCGAGGCGTTGTCCCACTCCCACGCGGTCGAGTGGATCTTCGGGTCACGCATCCAGTCCCACTGGCCGTGCATGACGTTGTGGCCGATCTCCATGTTCTCGAGGATCTTGGCGACCGACAGGCCGGCCGTGCCGATCCACCAGGCCGGGCGGACGCCCTTGACCTTGACGTTGCTGAAGAGGAGGACGGCGCGCGAGCCCATCTCGAGGTAGCGCTGGGCCTTGATGACCTTGCGGATGTAGGCGGCGTCCCGGGCACCGCGGCTGTCCATGACCTCCTTGCGCAGGGCGTCGAGCTCGTGGCCGATGCCCTCGATCTGCTCGGGGGTCAGGTGCGCGGCGGGGTTGGGCCGGCCGGACTTCTTCAGGGCGGGACGCTGCGGGCGCGGGGCGTCGGACTCCACGCGCAGGCGGGGGTTGATGCCCTGCGGCTTCGTGGAGCCGTGGGCCGGGGTGCGCTCGGGGGCGAGGGTCATGGTGACGTCCTTCCGGTGGTGGTCGGGCGGGTCGGTCGCTGTCGGGGTCGGTCAGAGCTCGAGGTGGCAGGAGCCGGCGGCGGCGTTGACGCAGGTCTGGACGGGCAGGGTCGCGTCGTCCTCGACGACGGTGACCTCGCCGGTGCGCAGGTCGCGGACGGCGCCGGACCGCATGGTGACGACGCAGCCGAAGCAGATGCCCATGCGGCACCCGCTCGGCATGAGGACGCCGGCCTCCTCGCCGGCGTCGAGGATCGGGGTCGCGCCGTCGGCCTCGACGACGCGGTCGCTGCGCAGGAAGGTCACGGTGCCGCCCTCGCCCGCCTCGACGACGGTGGGGCGGAAGCGCTCGGTGTGCAGGCGGTCGGCGACGCCGGCGGCCTCCCAGTGCGCCTCGGCGGCGTCGAGCAGGCCGGTGGGCCCGCACAGCCAGGTCTCGCGCTCGCGCCAGTCGGGGACCAGGGCGTCGAGGCGGGAGAGGTGGAGGACGCCGTCGTCCTCGTCGACGTTGAGGCGCAGGTCGAGGCGGCCGGTGGCGGCGTGCTCGAGCAGCTCGTCGGCGAAGATGACGTCGGCGGCGGTGGGCGCGCAGTGGACGTGGGCGACGTCCTCGAGCTCGTCAAGGTGGTTGCGCAGCATCCCCATGACGGGCGTGACGCCGCTGCCGGCGGTGAGAAAGAGGACCTTCGCCGGCGCGGGGGTCGGGAGGGTGAAGTCGCCCGTCGCCTGGTCGAGCATGACGAGGGTGCCGGGGGCGGTGTTGCGGACGAGGTGGGTGCTGACCTTGCCCCCCGGGATCGCCTTGGTCGTGATGGCGATGCAGCCGGCCGGAATGCCCGCGGCGGGCGAGCCGTCGGCGCGGTGGGTGAGGCTGTACGCGCGCCAGTGGCGCACGCCCTCGATGTCGACGCCGATGCGCACGTACTGACCGGGGACGTGCCCGAGCCAGCCGCGCCCGGGACGGATGACGACGGTCGCGGCGTCGGCGGTCTCGGGGCGGACCTCGACGATGCGGCCGCGCAGGTCGGCGCCGGCGCGCATCGGGTCGATGAGGTCCAGGTAGTCGCTGGGGACCAGCGGGGTGGCGAGGAGCTCGGCCACCCGGCGGGCGCCGCGCAGGGCCCCGCCCAGGGGGCCGGGGGTGTGCGCCCCGAGCCGCGCGCGCGGCGCCGGGGGCGTCGTGGTCGGTCGGTCGATGGAAGGTGCGCTCACATACGCGAGCGTAACCTACGTTTCCGTAACTTACGCAAACGTAACCAAGTCTCTTCTCAGGACGAGGGAACTTTTTCGCCTGATGCCGGAACCTTCGGCGGGGCACCCCGAATGTCGGGGTGCCCCACCGAACCTTCTGGCATCAGGCGGGAAAGTTGAGGCGAGGGGGTCAGTGGTCGCCGGCCATGAGGCGGCCGATCTCGGTGCGGTCGGCCCCCTTGCCGGGCATCTCGGCGACGACCGTGCCGCCGTGGACGACGGCGATCCGGTCCGACAGCGAGAGGATCTCGTCGAGCTCGGCCGAGACGAGGAGGACGGCCGCCCCCGCGTCGCGCGCCTCGACGATCCGCCGGTGGATGAACTCGATCGACCCGACGTCGACACCACGGGTCGGCTGGGCCGCCATGAGCAGGCGCGGCTTGAACGACATCTCCCGCGCGACGACGACCTTCTGCTTGTTGCCGCCCGAGAGCGACCCCGCCGACTGCCCGACGCCCGAGGACCTGATGTCGAACTCGGTGCGCAGCGCCTCGGCGTTCTCGCGGACCGCGTCGAACTGGCGCACGCCGTTCCTCGAGTACGGCGGCTGGTCGAACTCGTTGAGGACGAGGTTGTCGGCGATCGAGTACGACGCGACGAGCCCGTGCTTCTCCCGGTCCTCGGGCACGTGCCCGACGCCCGCGTGGTGCGTCTGGTGAGGGTTGGCCCGGGTGAGGTCGAGGTCGCCCAGGCGCATCGACCCGGACACGACCTTGCGCATCCCGGCGAGGGCCTCGACGAGCTCGCGCTGCCCGTTGCCCTCGACGCCGGCGACCCCGACGATCTCCCCGGCCCGGACCTCGAGGGAGAACCCGTTGACGGCCCCGAGGTCGCGGTCGTCCTTGACGTGGAGGTCGTCGATCGACAGGACGGTCTCGCCCGGCGAGGCGTCGGTCTTGTCGACGGACAGGACGACCTCGCGCCCGACCATCATCGTCGCGAGGCCGCGGGCGTCGGTGTCCTTGGTGGCGACCTCGCCGACGACCGCGCCCTGGCGCAGGACGTAGACGCGGTCGGCCACGGCGAGCACCTCACGGAGCTTGTGGGTGATGAAGACGATCGACGTCCCGGAGTTCGCGAGCTCCTTCATCACCGCGAGCAGCTCGTCGGTCTCCTGCGGGGTCAGCACCGCGGTCGGCTCGTCGAGGATGAGGAGGTCGACCTTGCGCGAGAGGGCCTTGAGGATCTCGACGCGCTGCTGCGTGCCGACGGGGAGGTCCTCGACCTCGGTGTCCGGGTCGACGGAGAGCCCGTGCTTGGCGGACAGCGTCCGGACCATCTCGCGTGCGGCCGCGAGGTCGAGGACCTGGCCGCCCTTGACCGGCTCGTGCCCGAGCACCATGTTCTCGGCGACGGTCATGACGGGCACGAGCTGGAAGTGCTGGTGCACCATCCCGATGCCGCGGAGGATCGCGTCGCGCGGGTCCTTGATGGCCGTCGCGTCGCCCTTGATCGTCACCGTCCCGCTGTCGGGCGTGATGAGCCCGAAGATCTGGTTCACCAGTGTCGACTTGCCGGCGCCGTTCTCGCCGAGCAGCGCGACGATCTCACCGCGACGCACGTGGAGGGTGATGTCGCGGTTGGCCCTGACCGGACCGAACGACTTCGACAGGCCCTCGATGTCGAGCAGCACCTCGCCGACGTTGCCCTCACCGAAGCCGGACTGCTCCGGCGGCAGCTCGAGGATCGCCTCGTTGGTCACCACGGCGGCGAGGTGCTCCTCGCTCGTGTCGAGGTGCGCCGCGACCGCGGCCTCGGGGTCCTGGTGGACGTCGGGGACCGCGGGCCCGTCGGGGGTCTGGTTGCTCATCACTGGTCCTTCTTCACGTAGGGCTGCCCGACCGCACCCGGCGCCCGGACCCGGCCGGCGGCGACCGCGAGGACGACGAGGGTGGCGACGTAGGGCAACGTCCCGAGGATCTGCGGGGCGGTGACCATGGAGGCGATGCCGTGGAAGAACCCGCTCCCCTCCTCCTGGCCGAGCCCGGACTGCTGCAGCTGGGAGGCCACCGCGTTGACGAAGCCGAAGAACAGCGCCATCGCGAACGCGCGCAGCGGGCGCCACGCACCCATGATCATGATGGCGAGGGCGAGGAAGCCGCGGCCGGCGGTGATGCCGCGCTCGAAGGAGCTCGACGCGTCCATCGACAGGTAGACGCCCGCGAGCCCGGCCAGCGACCCGGCGAGGGTGACGTTGAGCATCCGCAGCCGCTCGACGTTGATGCCGGCGGTGTCGGCCGCCGAGGGGTACTCGCCGACCGCGCGGGTCCGCAGGCCCCACCGGGTGTGGAACAGGCCCAGGTGCACGACGACCGCCGCGATGATCGCGACGAGGGCGATGACGCTGCGCCCGCTGAAGAACGTCTCGCCGAGGAGCGGGATCTCCTTGAGCACCGGGATGTCGAGGTTCGGGATGACCCCGGGGAGGATCTCGCCCGACACGAGGTAGAAGGAGGTCAGGCCGGTGGCGATGATGTTGAGGACGACACCGGCGATGATCTGGTCCATCCGCCAGCGGACCGTCGTCCACGCGAGGAAGCCGCCGGCGATGAGGCCGGTGCCGATGCCGGCGAGGACGCCGACGACCATCGACCCGCTGAACGCGGCGGCGAAGAAGCCGGCGAACGCGGCGAGGATCATCTGGCCCTCGATGCCGATGTTCACCACGCCGGAGCGCTCGCCGATGACGCCGACGAGGGCGGCGAGGACGAGGGGGATGGCGTACCCCCACGCGGCGCCGTACATCGACGGGGCGATGTCGTTCTTGAGGAAGTAGAAGGCGTAGGCGGCGACGAGGACGGCGCCGGTGACGGCGAGCGTCGTGCGGTTCTTGGCGACCCAGGACCCCATGTCAGCTCCCCCAGCTCGAGGTGGACACGGACACCTTGTCGGAGCGGCTGCGGAAGAGCCACTTGCCGAGGATGGGGATCGAGACCATGAGCAGGATGATCGCGAGGAGGACGTCGACGATCTCGGGTGCGATGCCGGTGTTGAACTGCAGGCCGGCGGCACCGGTGCGCAGGATCCCGACGAGGACCGCCGCGGGGATCGTCGCGAGCGGGTTGGCCCGGGCGAGCAGGGCGATGGTGATGCCGTCGAAGCCGAGCGTCCCGACGATGGCCGGCTCGTAGCGGTGCAGCGTGCCCTCGGCCTCGAGCGCACCACCGAGCCCGGCGAGCCCGGCGCCGAGCGCCATCGAGAGGATGACGATGCGGTTGATCGGGATCCCCGCGTAGCCGGCCGCGGCCTTGTTGGCGCCGACGGTGTTGAACTTGAAGCCGAGTGTCGTCCTCGACAGCATCCACCAGCACAGCACCGCGAGCGCGACGGCGATGACGAAGCCGATGGGGATGCCGACGACGGCACCGATGCGGGCGCCCTCGGGGATCTCCTCGGTCTGCGGGATGCCGCTGGTCTTCGACGACTCGGCCTCGAGGGGGCCGCTGACGACGAGCCAGAACGTCACGCCGGCGACGATGTAGTTGAGCATGATCGTCGAGATGACCTCGTGGACCCCGCGCCACGCCTTGAGGACGCCGACGATCCAGCCGACGAACGCCCCGAACACCAGGCCCACGACCATCCCGAGGACCGCGCCGAGGACACCGGCGCCCCCGGCGAGGTAGGCGACCCAGGCGCCCATGATCGCCCCGGTGGCGAACTGGCCCTGACCGCCGATGTTGAACAGCCCGACGCGCAGCGGGAGGACGACCGCGAGCCCGGTGAGGACGAGCGGGGCCGTCTTCTGCAGGGTCCGGGTGAAGGCGCCGTCGACGACGAGCGCCTCGCGGACCAGCGTCTCGTAGGCGAACCAGGGGTTCACCCCTTGGTAGCGGATGAGCGCGGCACCGATGGCCAGCGAGATGACGAGGGCGACGACGATGACGACGGCGCTCTGGTGACCGATGAGGTAGGCGAGAAGCCCTCCGCGGTCCTGCTCCTGCGGAGGTGGGCTCGTCGGGGGTGGTGTCTTCTGCGCCGTGCTGGTCTCGGACATGGGTCTCCAATGGCTCGGGTGCCCACAGTCTGGCCCGGCGTGGCGGTGGGCGGTAGGGGTGCAGGCGGGGGGCGAAGCGAAGGGGCGGGCATCCGGTTCAAGGGATGCCCGCCCCCTCGAGGGTCAGGCGCTGGTCGTGGCGCTCACGCGCCGGTGGCCGACAGGCGTCAGAGCGTGACGCCGGTCTTCAGCGTGCCCGCCTCCATCTGCTTGACGATCTCCTCGACCTTGGTCTTCACGTCGGCCGGGATGACCGAGTCGAAGTCGTGGTACGGCGCGAGACCGGCCTTGCCCATGGTCGTCGTGCCCTCGAAGTCGCCGTCCTTGCCGGCGAGGATCGTCGTGGTGACGCCCTCGGTGATGAGCTTCATCGCCGAGGTGATGAGGCACGGCTGCGCGGCCGGGACGGTGTCCCACTGGTCGGTGTCGACACCGATGCAGAACTTCTCGGTGCCGGCGCCGGACGCCTTCGCGACCTCCTGCAGCGCCCCGTTGCCGGTGTTGCCGCCGGCGCCGAAGATGATGTCGGCACCCTGGGCGAGCTGCTTCTTGGCCTCGCCGGCGCCCCACACCGGGTCGTTGAAGGCGTTGTCGCCGGCGGGGTGGTAGACGGTGGTGACCGAGACGCTCGGGTTGGCCGCCTTGGCGCCGGCCTCGAAGCCCTTCGCGAACTTCTGGACCGGCGGGATCTCGAGACCGAGGACCTGGCCGAGCTTGTTGGTCTTGGTCATCAGGCCCGCGAGGTAGCCGGCGCCGTAGCCCGCCTGGTCCTCGGGGAAGAGGATGCCGGTGACGTTCTTCTCGGTGACCTTCGCCGGGTCGAAGAACTGGTCGACGCCGATGAACTTCGTCGTGGGGGTGCCCTTGGCGGCGGTCGCGGTGGCGTCGGTCATGAGGAAGCCGACCGTGACGACGACGTCGTACTTCTTGTTGGTGAACTGCGCCATGTTCGCGGCGTAGTCCTTGGCGTCCTGGGTCTCGACGTACTTGTAGAAGCCCTTCGCCTGCTCGGCGGCGGCCATCGCGCCCTCGTGGGCCGACTGGTTGAACGACTTGTCGTCGACCTTGCCGGTGTCGGTGACGAGGCCGATGCAGAAGACGGCGGCGTCGGCGCAGTTGCTGTCGTCGGTCGGTGCGCCGGAGGCGGCCGAACCGGAGGCGGTGCTGCCACCGCCGGAGGTGCCGGTGCTACCGCCACAGCCGGCCAGTGCCAGCGCCAGCATGGCCGGCACGGCGACCAGGGTACGGGTGGACTTCATGAAGCTTCTCCTCGAAGGTCGGGTCAGACGTGCAGATGTTAAGGCCCATCGGGGGTCGCACGACCGAGGCCCCGAGTGTCGTTGCCGGGTTGTGACCTGCTCCAGAGGGCGCCCTGACGGAATGTGTGCCTCCCGACTGGCGAGAGTCACCAACCGGGGCCGGAGGACCACCCGGCGTCGACGGGGAGGACGGTGCCCGTGATGCCCGATGCGGCGGGTGAGGCGAGGAAGGCGACGACCGCCGCTACCTCGAGGGGGAGGACGGGGCGCCCCAGCGCCGAGGCGGCGCGCCAGCGCGCGACCCCGTCGGGCCAGTCGTCCTCGAGGCCCGGCCGGTCGACGAGCCCGGGGGCCACGCCGACGACCCGGACGGCGCGCGGCCCGAGGGCGTGGGCGGCGCTCCCGACGAGGTGGTGCAGGGCCGCCTTGGCGGCGCCGTAGGCCGTGCCGGCGCCGGTGGCCCGCAGTCCCTCCACCGAGCCGACGGCGACGAGCACCCCGCCGTCGGTCATCCGCGCGGCCGCCCGGTGCAGCAGGGCCGCGGTCGGGCGCAGGCCCCCGACGAGGTGGGTGTCCCAGGTGGCCGTGTCGAGGTCGTCCCACGCCACGTGGTCCTGCGGCGCGGCGTTGAGGACGACGACGTCGGGGACGCCGACCGCGCGGGCGCACCGGTCGAGGAGGTCCTCGACCGCGGCGTCGAGCGCCGCCGCGTCCCCGACGGCGAGGTCGGCGTGCAGGGCGACGGCCCGGGTGCCGGCGTGCTCGGCCCGCGCGACGGTGCGGGCCGCGCCCTCCTCGTCGCCGCGGTAGTGGACGGCGACGTCGTGGCCGGCCGCCGCGAGGGCCACGGCGACCGCCGCACCGAGCCCGCCGCTGGCGCCGGTGACGAGGGCGGTCACGACCTCATCCGGCCGACCGGCTCGTCGCGGGTGAGGGCCGCGATCTCCTTGGCGTACGAGGGGTAGCCGGCGGTCAGCAGGTCGCGGTCGCCGAGCTCGAAGTGCTCGGGCCGGAACGCCGGTGAGCACCAGCAGGACAGGAGGGTCCACGCGCCGAGGCTCGAGGCGCCCATCCACGTGCCGCGCCGGACGAGGAACTGGCTGCGGGTCGCGTCGACGTAGTTGAGGACGCCGGACCCGCCGGGCCGCAGCCGCAGCAGGGCGGCCGGGGCGCCGCCCAGCCACTGCCAGCCCTCGTCGATCGTCAGCCGGTGCATCGCCGAGAAGCCGTCGGGCTGGTCGGTGAGGAGCACCGTGATCGCGTTGATCGCCTGGGTACGGGGCCCGGCGACGAACCAGGCGCCCTCCTCCGGGATCGGCTGCATCTCCAGTGCCCTGATGACCTCCGCGGCCGGGGTGTCGACGGGAAAGGTCATGCCCGCACCCCCTCGGCGGCGGCGCCCGCGACGGCGGCGCGGTCGCGGGCCCGGGCGAGGAGGTCTGCCGTGTCGACCCGGGTGCTGCGCCGGTCGCGGACGACGACCTCGCCGTCGACGAGGACGTCGGTGACGTCGCCCCGCCCCGCGGCGAAGACGAGGAGCGCCGCGACGTCGTGCACCGGCGTCAGGTGCGGGGCCGCGAGGTCGAGCAGGACCAGGTCGGCCCGCTTGCCGACCTCCACCGAGCCGATCTCGTCGCCCAGGCCGAGCGCCCGCGCCCCCTCGATCGTCGCCGCGCGGAGCACCTCGTGGGCGCTCGCGACGTCCGGCCGGCCACTTGTGAGGCGGGCGAGGAGGGCGGCCTGCCGCATCGCCTGCCACATGTCGAGGTCGTTGCTGCTCGAGCACCCGTCGGTCCCGAGGCCGATCCGGACACCGGTGTGCGAGTAGTCGCCCCAGCGCAACGCGCCGCTCGCCAGCTTGAGGTTGGACCCGGGGCAGTGGGCGACGGCGGTGCGTCCCAGGGCGAGGAGGTCGCGGTCGGTGTCGCTGAGGTGGACGCCGTGCCCGAGGACGAGCGGGAGGTCCGGCTCGACCCAGCCGCTGCGGGCGAGCAGCTCGGTCGGCGTGGCGTCGTAGCGCTCGCGGACACCGGCGTTCTCGGCCTCGTTCTCCGACACGTGCGTCGTGAGCAGGCCGGCCCGGTCGCCGTCGGCGAGCAGCTCGCGCAGGACGGCGACGACCTCCGCGAACCCTTCGGGGGGACAGGTGTACGTGGCGTGCGGGGCGGCGACGAGGGGGACGGCCGGCCCGCCGATGGCGTCGAGGACGCCCGGCCACGCCCGCAGGCCCGCGAGGCGCTCCTGCCAGGCGAGGCCGTCCGGGCCCGGCCCCTCGAAGAACACCGGACCGATGACGTGCCGGCTCCCGGCCGCCACGGCGCCGCGGTGGGTCGCCTCGTGGTGGAAGTACATGTCGAGCTGCGTCGTGCACCCGCCGAGCAGGCTCTCGAGCGCGCCGAGCGTGGCCCCGAGCTCGACGGTGTCCGGGTCCATCACCGCGCCCTCGGCCGCCCAGACGCGGGCGAGGAAGCCCTGGAGGTCGACGTCCTCGGCGAGGCCGCGCAGCAGCGTCATCGGCAGGTGCGTGTGGAGGTTGACCAGGCCCGGCATCACCAGCCTGCCGCGTCCGTCGACGACGAGGGTGTCCGGTGCCTCCTCCGGGCCGGCGGCCGCGGGTCCGATGGCGGTGATGCGGCCGTTCTCGATGGTGATGGTCCGGTCGGCCAGGACGGTGTCGGTGTCGTCGACGGTGACGACGAGGGAGGCGTTCTCGATGACGACGCGGCTCATGCGTCGTCCCCGTCGTCGGGCGTGGTGAGGGTCGCGCGGGTGTGGACGAGCTCGTCGAGGATCGCGAGGACGTGGGCGGAGGACGCGGCGAGGGCGGCGTCGATCTCCTCCATGGTGATCGGTTCCTCGGCGTCCCCGACACCGGAGGCGGGGTTGACGACGAGCGAGATCGCGGCGTAGCGCAGCCCGAGCTCGGCGGCGAGGGTGACCTCGGGGACCCCGGTCATGCCCGCGACGTCCGCGCCTGCGAGGGCCGCCAGGCGGATCTCGGCGCGCGTCTCGAAGCGGGGGCCCTCGAAGCACGCGTACACGCCGCCGTCCCGGACCGGCCGCCCCGCGGCGGCCGCCGCCTCGAGCAGCTCGCGGCGGATCTCGGGGTGGTAGGGCGTGAGGACGTCCGTGTGGACGACCCCCTCGGGGGTCGTGCCGTCGAAGAAGGTGACGGCCCGCTGCCTGGTGAAGTCGAGGAAGTCGTCGAGGACGAGCAGGTCGCCCGCGGCGAGCTCCGGGTCGATGCTGCCGGTGACGTTGACGGCGACGACGTCCTGCACGCCGAGGTCGGCCAGGGCGCGGATGTTCGCGCGGTAGTTGACCAGGTGCGGCGGGACCGAGTGCCCCGCCCCGTGGCGGGTGAGGAAGACCACCGGGAGGCCGTGCCACGTCCCGGTCGTCACGGAGGCCTCGCCGTGCGCCGTGGACACCGTGCGGGCGGACGGCTCCTCGAGCGCCCCGAGGTCGTAGAACCCGGTGCCGGCGATGATGCCGAGGGGCTGACGCGTCATGCGCGCCAACGCTACCGGTCCCCGTGAGACGTCGGGTCGGCTCTGGGACGAGGTGCGGCGGCGGTGGCAGGATGCGGCGCATGGGTCGACGGGTCGCCATCGCCGCGACCGGACCGGTGTCCCTCGCCGCCGGCCGCGAGGTCGCCCGGGCCGGGGGCAACGCGGTCGACGTCGCCGTGGCCGCGATCCTCGCCGCCATGAGCACCGAGCCCGGCATGGTCTCCCTCGCGTCCGGGGCCTACGTCTCCGTGTGGCCCGCTGACGGTCCGCCGGTCGTCCTCGACGGCAACGTCGAGATGCCCGGTCGCGGGCTGCCCGCCGAGCGCTTCGGGGCTGGCGTCGAGGAGGTCACCACCGACTACGGCGGCGGCGTGACCCTCTGGGCCGGCCACGGGTCGGTCGCGACCCCCGGGGCCGTCACGGCCTGCGAGCTCGCCGTCGAGGAGCTCGGCACCCTGCCATGGGCCGACGTCGTCGCCCCGGCCGAGGCGGCCTGCCGCTCCGGGTACCCCATCGGCGCCGCGGCCTCGCGCTACCTCGGCTTCACGGCCCACGCCCTCTTCGGCCGGGATCCCGAGGCGCTCGCCGTCGTCACACGTGATGACGGGACCCCGGTGCAGCCCGGTGACGTCCGCACGAACGGGCCTCTCGCGGACGTCCTCTCGCTCGTGGGGCGCGAGGGCGCGTCCGTCCTCACGACGGGCGAGGTCGGGCGCGCGATGGTCGACGACATGGCGCGCAACGGCGGGCTCATCAGCCACCGCGACCTCGCCGAGTACACCCCGCTCGTCCGGCCGCCCGTGCGCCGGGCCGTCGGGGACTGGGACCTCGCGGTCAACCCGCCGCCCAGCGTCGGGGGGCCGATGCTCGCGGTGATGCTCGGCGAGCTGGCCGCTCGCGGGAACTTCGGATGGGACGACGTCATCGCCATCCAGCAGGCCGTTCTGCGCTACCGCGTGGACGTCCACGACGTCTCGCACGACCTCGACGCCGCGGGCCACGAGCTGCTCCTGTCGGTGGACCGGCACGGGCTCGCCGGCCTGCCCACGAGCGCCAGCACGGCGAACATCTCCGTCGTCGACGCCGACGGCACCGCGTGCACCGTCACCGCGTCGTGCGGCTACGGCGCGGGGATCACGGTGCCCGGCACCGGGATCCTGCTCAACAACGCCCTCGGTGAGCCCGAGCTCAACCGCCTCGGGCTGCACCGGCTCGCGCCCGGCACCCGCCTCGCCTCGAACATGGCGCCCACGACCGGACGCACCCGGGACGGCCGCGTCATCGCCATCGGCTCGCCGGGCGCCGACCGCATCACGACCGCCCTCATGCAGGTCCTCGGGCAGGGCTGCCTGCACGACGCCGACCTGCGGACCGCCATCGAGGCACCCCGGCTGCACGTGCGGGCCGCCCCCGACGGCACCACCGTCGTCGACCACGAGACCGACGCCGGGATCACCGAGGCCCTCCAGCGGGCCGGGCTGAGCGGCACCGACCACGGCGTCCTCCAGATGTTCTTCGGCGGCGTCGGTGCGGCCTACCGTCGCCAGGACGGCCTGCTCGAGGCCGCGGGCGACCCCAGGCGGGAGGCGGCGGTCGAGGTCGTCGACCTCTGACGCCCGGTCCTCGTGGACGGCGGGCGACGTTGGGGGAGAACGGCGCTCGCTCAGGTAGGTAAAGGAATGGTCAGAAATCGGTTCCGACCTCCCCTTTCGGCCTGTTTCCGTGATCCACTGACCCGGCTCCGGCCCGATCGACCGGGGCGCTCTCCCACCATCCGCTTGGACAGGATCCGCGAATGACACCACCGAACAGACGACGGGCACGCGTCGCCCTGGCCTCCCTGGCCGCCGCGACCGTGGCCGCGGGGGCGGTCTCCACGACCGCGTCGGCTGCCGAGCCCCGACAGACGGGCAAGGGCAGCATCAAGGCCCAGCAGAAGAAGGACAAGCTCGGGTCGCGCGACCGCGAGCTGCTCGCGAAGGCAGAGCGCAAGGGTGACAAGCGCGTGACCGTCATCCTCGCGACGCCGAAGGGCGAGGCGAAGCAGGCGGCTGCCGCCGTCCGCGCCGCCGGTGGCCTCACCGCCACGGTGAGCGACCGGTACGGCTACGTCAGCGCCAGCGTCCCGACCGACAAGGTCGACGCCGTCGCCAAGGCCGGCTCCGTGCTCGCCGTCGACCTCAACGAGTCGATCCCCCTGCCCCGGCCCGAGGCCGCGAGCGGCGAGGCCGAGGCCGCCGCCGCGCAGCCCGCGCCCGGCGCCGGCACCCCCGACGACAACCCGTACATGCCGACGCGCGACATCGGCTCGGTGGCGTTCAAGAAGGCCAACCCGGCCTGGGACGGCCGCGGGATCACCATCGGTGTCATCGACTCCGGCGTCGACCTCGACCACCCCGCGCTGCAGGAGACCACGACCGGCGAGCGCAAGATCGTCGACTGGGTCACCGGCACCCACCCGCTGCTCGAGAACGACGGCTCGTGGCGCGCCATGCTGACCTCGGTCACCGCGACGCCGACCTTCACCGCCTCCGGCCTCACCTGGACCGCACCCCGGTCGGGCACCTTCCGGTACAACCGCTTCAACGAGGCGATCACCGCTGCGAGCGAGCCCGCCGGTGACGTCAACCGCGACGGGGACAAGACCGACCTCTTCGGTGTCCTCTACGACGAGGCGAGCCACGACATCTGGGTCGACTCCAACCAGGACCGCACCTTCTCGGACGCCGAGCGGATGCGCCCGTACAAGGAGAACTTCGACATCGGTCACTTCGGGACCGACAACCCGGCGACCGCCATCGCCGAGTCGATGCCGTTCGTCGTGGAGTACAAGGAGGACATCGACCTCACGCCGGCCGGCCTCCCCGGCCAGAAGGCCGACTTCGTGAACATCGGCATCGTCGAGTCCGCCCACGGCACGCACGTCGCCGGCATCGCTGCGGGCCACGGCCTGTTCGGGGGCGACATGGACGGCCAGGCGCCCGGCGCGAAGGTCGTCTCGACCCGCGCCTGCTCGTGGGGCGGCGGCTGCACCGCGGTCGCGCTGACCGACGGCATGGTCGACCTCGTCGAGAACCGCGGCGTCGACGTCGTCAACATGTCGATCGGCGGTCTCCCGGCCCTCAACGACGGCAACAACGCCCGCGCCCGTCTCTACGACGCGCTCATCGACGGTGGCGTCCAGCTCGTCATCTCGGCCGGCAACAGCGGCCCGGGCATCAACACGATCGGTGACCCGTCGGTGGCCTCGAAGGTCATCAGCGTCGGCTCCTCGATCACCAAGGAGACCTGGCTGTCCAACTACGGCGCCGAGGTCTCGACCCCGCTGACCCTGCACAACTACTCCTCGCGCGGTCCGCGTGAGGACGGCGGGTTCAAGCCCAACGTCATGGCTCCGGGCTCGGCGATCTCCTCGGTCCCGACCTGGCAGCCGGGCGGTCCGGTCGCCGAGGCCGGCTACCCGCTGCCCCCGGGCTACGCGATGTTCAACGGCACCTCGATGGCCTCCCCGCAGACCGCGGGCGGCGTCGCGCTGCTGCTGTCGGCGGCCAAGGCCACCGGCGTCGACGTGACCCCGCGCCACATCCGCGACTCGCTCTACACCTCGGCGGACTTCGTCAAGGGTGTCGAGGCCATCGCGCAGGGCGCCGGCCAGGTCGACGTCCCCGGCGCGTGGGCGCTGCTGAAGAACAGGCCCGCCGCGCAGGACATCACGGTCGACGCGCCGGTCTGCACGCCGATCTCGGACTTCCTCGCGACGCCCGACCGCGGCACCGGCGTGTACAACCGCTGCGACGCCGCCAACGGCGGTCAGGTGTCCGGGGAGAGCAAGACCTACGTCGTCAAGGCGACCCGCACCAGCGGCGCCGGCGGCCGGGTCGCGCACGACCTGCGCCTCGTCGGCAACGACGGCACGTTCTCGCTTCCGGCGTCCAGCCGCCCCATGCCCAAGGGCGGGGCGGTCGACATCCCCGTCAAGGCGCTGACGAGCACCCCGGGTGCCCACTCGGCGATCCTCGAGATCGACGACCCGGCGACGCCGGTCGTCGACCAGCGGGTCCTGCTCACCGTGGTCCTCTCCCGGGACCTCGTCGCCCCGTCGTTCGCCCAGACCCAGTCGGGCACGGTGGAGCGCAACCTCACGAAGAAGCTCTTCGTGACGGTGCCGCAGGGCGCCAAGGCGCTCCAGGTCAACCTGTCCGGCATCGCCGGCAGCGACCAGGTCCGCTGGATCGCCGTCAACCCGTACGGCGTCCCCGTGGAGTCGACCAGCTCGCTGGCGTGCTTCACGAACTTCAGCGCCCCCAGCTGCAACAGCACCTCGCGTGCCTACGCGAACCCGCTGCCGGGCGTCTGGGAGCTGGAGATCGAGGCACGGCGCACGTCGCCGAGCCTGGTGAACCCGTACACGATCAAGGCCGCCGCCCAGGGCGTCACGGTCGACCCGGCGTCGCAGACGCTGCCGTCGGTCCAGGCGGGCGTCGCGACGCCGGTCTCGTGGACCGTCACCAACGACTTCGGCGACGTGTCGCTGTCGGCGCGTGGTGGCAGCCTCGGTTCCGCCCTGTCCGAGCGCAAGACGATCGGCAACCACGAGGTCAAGGAGTTCACGGTCGACGTCCCCGCGGGCGCCGAGCGGTTCACCGCGACGATCGGTCGCACCTCGGACCTCGGGGCCGACCTCGACCTGTTCGTCTACCGGGGCACGACCCTGGTGGGCCAGGCCGCGGACGGTGACTCGGAGGAGTCGGTCTCGCTCGCGAACCCCACCGCCGGCACCTACCGGGTCGTCGTCGACGGCTACGCGGTCCCGGCCGGGACGACGGAGTACGACTACCTCGACGTCTTCTTCTCCCCGGCACTCGGGACCCTCGCGGTCCCCGACACCGTCGTGGACCTCGCCGCCGGGGCGTCCACCCCGGTGACGGGCACCGTCACGGCCAAGGTCGCCCCGGCGGCCGGACGCCAGCTGTTCGGTGAGATGCGCGTCGTCTCGACCGCGGGTGCCGTCCTCGGCACCGGTGCGGTCATCGTCGGCGGCGTCACGCCGTAACGCTCCACCGCTCCACCACCGGACCCCGCGACCGCACGGTCGCGGGGTCCGGTGCGTCCGGGGCTCAGCGGGTGGCGCCGACGACCATCCAGCGGTCGGTGCGCACCCGGCGCCACATGAGGACGCCGCGCACCGCCATGAACACGGTGAAGGCCGCCCACAGCCACACCACGGCCCCGACCTGGCCGCCGACACCGCCGTCCCCTCCCTCCCCGAGCAGCCGGTCGCCCGCGACGTGGACGGCGAGGACGACCGGCAGGTAGGCGAGGAGGACGACGACCATCGCCCGGGCGAGCCAGGTGCCGTCGCCCGCCCCGATGAGGACGCCGTCGACGACGAAGACGAACCCGGAGAGGGGCTGCCCCAGCGCCACGACGACGAGACCGCCGGCGATGGCGGCCTGCACGGCGGCATCGGGGGTGAACTGCGGCCCGACCCAGGGGCGGACGAGCAGGAGCAGGGCCCCGAGGACGACACCGACGACGAGCCCCCAGCGGAGCATGAGCGAGGTCGCGGCGCGCGTGCTCTCCAGGCGGCCCGCGCCGAGGGCCTTCCCGGTGAGGGCCTGCGCGGCGATGGCGAGCGCGTCGAGCATGAAGGTGAGGAAGGTCCAGATGGTCGCGGTGACCTGGTACGCCGCGAGCGGGACGTCGCCGAGACCGGCCGCGACCCACGTCGTCACGAGGAGGACGGCGCGCAGGGCGAGGGTGCGGACGAGGAGCGGCACCCCGCCGCGGGCGGCCGCGACGACCCGCCCGGGGTGGGCGCGGAGCGCCACGTGGTCGGCCCGGGCGTACCGCACGAGCACGGCGGCGAGCGCGCCACCCATCCCCGTCTGGGCGATGACGGTGCCCCAGGCCGAGCCCGCGATCCCCCAGCCGAGGCCGTGGACGAACCACACGTTGAGGACGACGTTGGCCCCGAACCCGCCGACCGCCGCCACGAGAGGGGTCCGGGTGTCCTGGAGGCCGCGCAGCACACCGGTCGTCGCGAGGACGACGAGCATCGCCGGGATGCCGAGCGCCGAGATCCGCAGGTACGTGACCGCCGCGTCGAGGGCGGCGTCGGAGGCGCCGAAGACCCGGCAGACGGGCTCGGCCGCGGCAGCCACCACGGCCGAGGTGACGGCCCCGAGGCCGACCGCCAGCCAGGTGCCGTCGATCCCCGCACCGATGGCGCCGGACCTCGACCCGGCCCCGAGCTGCCGGGCGACGACCGCCGTCGTGCCGTAGGCGAGGAAGACGAAGACGTTCGCCGCCGTGAGGAGGACCGCGCTCGCGACGCCCAGCCCGGCGAGCGGCGCGACGCCGAGGCGGCCGACGATCGCCGCGTCGGCGAGGAGGAAGAGCGGCTCGGCCACGAGGGCGAGGAAGGCCGGGACGGCCAGGCGCAGCACCTCCCGGTGCTGGCTCCGGCTGGGCGACGTCATCCCGGCACTGTTCCAGACGGCCGGTCCCGGCCGCCGCCCGGGGACGGGTCGCCCTCGACCTCCTTCCCTCCCTGCCCCCCGCCCGGCCCCTTTCTCCCTCGTCCACCGCCCCTACGCCGCGACCTACCGCCTGGTCGGTGTCGTGATCACGACACCGACCAGGCGGTAGGTCGCGAAAGAGGAGGAGTGGCGGCCACGGGGGAGGGGAGGTCAGAGGTGCTTGAGGGCCTCGCGGCGGGACAGGCCGGAGAGGCGGTCGCCCCGCTCGTCCACGTAGCGGCGGACCCAGGCCGGGTCGGTGCGCGCGTGCTGGCGCAGGGCCCACCCGACCGCCTTGCGGACGAAGAACTGCCGCCCGTGGAGCGAGTCCTCGAGGTTGGCGTCGAGGACGTCGGCGAGCAGCCCGGTGTCGGTGGCCTCGCGGTGCCTGAGCTGGGCCAGGATCGCCGAACGCCGTACCCACAGGTGGTCGTCGACCGCCCACGACCGGATGACGGGGTCGACGACGCTCCGGTGCGACAGCAGGATCGGGCCGACCCGGTCGGGGGCGACGGCGTCGACGAGGTCCCACCACGCGCCGGTCTCGACGAGGTACCGGTAGAGGGTGAGGGCCTCGGGGTCCTGCCACGGGCGGGCCAGCCGGTGCCCGGTCACCGCGATGGCCGCGTACCGCTCCTCACGGACCTCGGGGTCGTCCCAGAGGGCGCGGACGGTCGCCTCCCACTGGGCGCGGTCGGCGGGGGCGAGCGAGGGGTCGGTCAGGAGGCCGCGGAGCAGGGCCTTGAGCTCGGGGCTCGTGACGCCGCGGTAGGGCAGGGACGACTTCATGTACGCCTGCTGGGCGAGGGCCCGCCCGGGGTCGCCGACCCCGGCGAGGGCCTCGCGGACGGCCGCGGCCAGGGGTGGGTCGGAGCGACGGGAGGGGTGCGGCGTCATCATCGGATCCCCCTGTCGCTCAGGCGAGCCCGAGGTGGGCGGCCTCCTCCCACAGCTCGTCCCGGACGCGGGGGTGGGCGGCCTCCTCGATGAGGTGTCGCGCCTGGGTGCGCTGGTCGTGGCCGAACAGCTCGGCGACCCCCTGCTCGGTGACGACGGCGCTCTGCTGGAAGCTCGTCACCGGCTCGTCGAGGAGCGGGACGACGGTCGAGACGTCGGCCTTGGGGTGCCAGGACCGCAGCGCGATGAGCGACTGCCCGCCGGGGGAGTGCAGCGCCCCGACGACGAAGTCGGTCTGCCCGCCGAAGCCGGAGTGGATGCGTGCGTCGATCCGTGACGCGTTGGCCTGTCCGAACAGGTCGACCTCGAGCGCGGTGTTGACCGACGTCATCGACCGCTGCTGCGCGATGAGGCCGGGGTCGTTCGTGCGCTCGGTACGCGTCATCCGCACGCGCTCGTTGCCGTCGAGCCAGTCGTAGAGCTCCTGTGAGCCGAAGAGGAAGGACGCGGTGAGGGGGTGGTCCGCGTCGAGCGCACCGAGGCGGTCGAGGGTGAGGACGCCGTCGGAGAACATCTCGGTCCAGATCCGCAGGCCGCGGCGCCCGGTGAGGGCGGCGAGGGTGGCGTCGGGGACGGCGCCGATGCCCATCTGGAGGGTCGCGCCGTCGGGGACGCGCTCGGCGACGCGCCGCCCGATGGCGCGGCTGTCCTCGTCGGGCTCGGTGTCCACGTGCGTCGGCAGGGGCTCGGAGACCTCGACGGCGAGGTCGACGGCCTCGACGGGGACCTGCGCGTCGCCGAACGTGTAGGGCATCGCGTCGTTGACGACCGCGACGACGAGGCCCCCGCGCGCCCGGCACGCCTCGAGCGCCGCCGGGAGGACGTTGACCTCGATGCCGAGGCTGAGCACCCCGTCGCGCGGCGGTGCGCAGTGGACGACGACGACGTCGGGCGTGAGGCGCCGGTGGAGGAGGACGGGCACGAGGGAGAGCCGGCTCGGCACGTAGGACAGCCGGGAGTGGCGGCGCATCCCGGCGCCGACGAAGCACGTCTCGGCCGTGACGCCCTCGCGGTCGGGGATGCCGGGGGGCGCGTTGAGCGCGTGGAGGGTGTAGGTCTCGCGGTGCTCGTCCAGCGCCCGGACGGCCGGCCACGGGACCGCCGAGTTGCCGGAGACGACGACCCGTGGGTCGCCCGGGAGCGCGGCGAGGACCCGGCCCAGCTCGTCGGTGGACACCGTCCTCATGGCCCCATTGTGGCGATGGCGCCCGGCCGGCGCCTGCGAGGCGAGCCTCACCTCCCCGGCGTCGACCGGGCGGACCGTCGGGTCGGCGGCCTACCGTGGAGGCATGTGCCGCAACATCCGCCAGCTCCACAACTTCGACCCCCCCGCCACCGACGACGAGGTGCACGCCGCCGCCCTCCAGTTCGTCCGCAAGGTCAGCGGGTCGACCAAGCCCTCGGCGGCGAACCAGCAGGCCTTCGACGAGGCCGTCGACGAGGTCGCGCACGTCGTCCGCCACCTCCTCGAGCACCTCGTGACGAACGCCCCGCCGAAGGACCGCGAGGTCGAGGCGGCCAAGGCGCGGGCACGCTCCGCGGAGCGGTACGGCCGAGCCGGCTGAGGCCCCTGGGGTCCGCGCCGCGAGGTCTCGTTGCGCCCTGCGCGGCCTCGTCCGGTGGCCGTTCGGCCGAGGGGGTCATGTGGACATCCGACACGCCCGAACTTTCTCACCTCCACATGGCGTGGATGGTGAACGTGCAGGTCGGCCGGGGTGACGTGGGACCGGTCACAGAGGGTTCCACAGGGTTGTCCACCGAGTGTGCACATCGCCGCGCGGCGTTTTCCCCAGCTTGTCCCCACGCTGTGCACAGCCGTTCGGCCGATGTTGGCGGGCAGGGTTGGTGTGGGTCCCGGTCGTGCGCCTACGGTGGCCGGGCGCGTGGGTGTGTCGGTGCCGACTGGGAGGGTTGCTCCCGGGTCCGAGGGCCCGGCGCACCACAGGTCGACGACCCGGCGCGAGCCGGACGTAAGGGGTAGAGCAGGTGTCCATCGCGGAGCTGAGCACCGGGTACGGCGGTGTGCCCGACGGCCCGCCGGACGAGCGCGTCCCGCCCCAGGACCTCCACGCCGAGCAGTCGGTGCTGGGGTCGATGCTCATCAACAAGGACGCCATCGCCGACTGCCTCGAGGCGGTCAAGGCGCACGACTTCTACCGCCCCGCCCACGAGCTGATCTTCGACGCGGTCCTCGACCTCTTCGGCCGCGGCGAGCCCGCCGACGCCATCACCGTCGGCGACGAGCTCGGCAAGCGCGGCGACCTCACGCGCGTGGGCGGCCAGGCCTACCTCCACCAGCTGATCCAGTCGGTGCCCACCGCCGCGAACGCCGGCTACTACGCCGAGATCGTCCACGAGCGGGCGGTCCTGCGCCGGCTCGTCGAGGCCGGCACCCGCATCGTCCAGATGGGGTACGCCCAGGGCGAGGGCGACGTCGACGACATCGTCAACCGCGCCCAGGCCGAGGTCTACTCGGTCGCCGAGAAGCGCGGCGGCGAGGACTACGCGATCCTCGCCGACATCCTCGACGACACCCTCACCGAGATCGAGGCCGCGTCGGGGCGCACCGACGACATGATCGGTGTCCCCACCGGCTTCCTCGAGCTCGACGAGCTGACCCACGGGCTCCACCCCGGCCAGATGATCGTCGTGGCGGCGAGGCCTGCCGTCGGCAAGTCGACCCTGGGCATCGACATCGTCCGGGCGGCCGCCATCAAGCACAAGATGGCCGCCGCGGTGTTCTCCCTCGAGATGTCGCGCACCGAGATCACCATGCGCATCCTCTCGGCCGAGGCCACCATCCAGCTCCAGGACCTGCGCAAGGGCCTGAAGAGCCAGGACCAGTGGAACAAGCTGGCGCGCATCATGGGCAAGATCTCCGACAGCCCGCTGTTCATCGACGACAGCCCGAACATGTCGCTCATGGAGATCCGGGCCAAGGCGCGCCGGCTCAAGCAGCAGCACAACCTCAAGCTCATCGTCATCGACTACCTCCAGCTGATGACGTCCGGCAAGAAGGTCGAGTCCCGCCAGCAGGAGGTCGCCGAGTTCTCGCGCGCGCTCAAGCTGCTCGCCAAGGAGCTCGAGGTGCCGGTCATCGCGATCAGCCAGCTCAACCGTGGCCCCGAGCAGCGCACGGACAAGCGCCCGCAGATGTCGGACCTGCGCGAGTCGGGCTCGATCGAGCAGGACGCCGACGTCGTCATCCTCCTGCACCGCGACAGGTCCGACCCCGAGCGCGACGGCGAGGCCGACGTCATCGTCGCCAAGCACCGCAACGGGCCGACCAAGGACATCGTGCTCGCCTTCCAGGGGCACTACTCCCGCTTCAACAACATGGCCAGAGACGGAGGCTTCTGACCTCCCCCCGATCCCGGCGGCAGCGTGGGTGCACCAAGTGACCGCACGAGGAGGCGACCGCCCGGCGACCCCCGTCCGCCGGGCGGTCGCTGCGTGCCGAAGGCCCTGACGGACCCGATCCATGCCTTGTCATCGCCCCTGGGGAGCGGCGGCGCGGTTCCGGTTGCCGAACGGCGCGTTGTCAGTAGGCTCGGCGCACTCGACGGCGTCGGGTACTCGGGGAGAACCATTCATTCGGAGGGGAAAAGTGAATCGAAGCATCGTCGGACTTGCCGTCCTCGCGTGCCTTGCGGGGGGCGCGAGTCCAGCCGTTTCGCAGGCGGCGCCCCTCGCTCGCGTCGTGCCGTCCGTGCAGACGGCAGTGGTATCGCAAGCCACGCTGCCACCGGTCGGCGACCCGTCCTGGACCAAGGTGTTCGAGGACGGGTTCAACCTCGCGCACGAGGTGGGGACCGACCCGAACGACGGGATGAGCGTCTACACGGTCGGCGGTGCACCGGTGTGGAAGAACCTCGGCTACAAGCCGATCGCCGACGGCACGTGGAAGCCACGGCCGATGAACGAGTGCGCCACCATCGACACCGCCGCCGGCATCCTCACCCTGAAGCCGTTCCCGAACGAGGATCCGGCCGATGCCTCGAAGACTCTGTGGCGCTGCCGGATCACCTCGACGGCGCAGTTCGGGTCCGGCACCTACATCTTCGCCGCGCGGATCAAGGTCCACACCTCTCAGGGGCATCTCAGCTCGTTCTGGCTGAACACCGCCCCGGGGGCCGGGGCCACCAACGAGATCGACGTCATCGAGAACTCGGGGCAGAAGTCCCTCGCCAACGGCTGCAAGGCGACCACGTCGATGCCCACGAACCACGGCACCGTCGACGGCCCGTACTACGGCCTCAACCACACGTACTACTCGTCGTACACGCCGAAGACCGGCTACAAGCACTGCCTGTCGCAGTCGGCGACGAACCCCCTGATGGACAACCAGTTCCACACGTTCCACGCCGAGTGGGCACCGGGTCAGCACATCAAGTTCTACACGGACGGCGTGCTGTCGGCGACGTACGGTCCGCAGTACGCGAAGGACACCCCGCTCAACGCCATCCTCACGAACATCGACAAGCAGACCGCGGGAAACCCGGCGCAGGACTTCCAGGTGAACTGGGTGAAGGTGTGGAAGAAGAACCCGCCGCCCCCGCCGCCTGCCGTGTGCGACAACGACTGTTGGCGGGCCCAGCTCGGTACGCAGGGCTACACCTACATCCAGAACTCGAACATGAGTGACCCGCGGCTGGTGCGGATCATCTTCGACCGCAAGTTCTACGCGGCCGCCTACCCCGACGTCCGGTCGTGGGCCGAGGGCAAGGTCGCGACCCAGGGCGGCAACTTCTACGACCACGTCCAGTGGCACTGGTTGAACTATGGGATTCCTTGGGGGAGAGCGGGGTCGGCGACCTTCGACCCGATCTACTACATGAATGTCCAGCCGGATGTCTCGGCCGCCTACGGCTGGAACAACTACGCCGGGGCGATCAACCACTTCGTCTCGTACGGCCGTTTCGAGGGCCGGCGCGCGTCGACCTTCTTCGAGCCGAACTACTACCGCGCTCGCTACGGCGACCTCGCGGGTTGGGCCAACTGGGCTGTCCTCGACCATTTCACGGTCAACGGCATGAGTGAGGGCCGCCAGGGGTCGGCGGAGTTCGGGCCCGCCTACTACATGGGGACCTACGCGGACCTACGCGCGGCGTACGGCAGCAACAACTACCGCGCGGGCATGAGCCACTGGTACTCCAACGGTCGTGCGGAGGGTCGCGTCGCGGTTCCCTGACCGCTGGTGACCGACGTGCGCGTCCTCTGGCGACTGTGGTCAGAGGGCGCGCACGAGGACGTCCTGCTCGCCCGTGCTCGCCTCGATGTCCCGTTCCGCCGTGGCCATCAGCTGGTCGGCGAGATGACGCAGCGCCCGGGCGACGGCGACCTCGTCGCCGATGCGGGAGTCGGCCGCGTCCTCGGGGCCGCGATGGCTCGTGCCTCGGGCGGTGAGGGCGTCGGGGTCGTCGGCGAGCAGCGCGACGGTCGCGGTCGTGTCGTCGCCGCGCTCGAAGATCGTCACCCGGACGGTCCACTCGCGCAGCACCCCCGAGGCCGTCGGGGTGGCCTCGGGGACCGTCTCCGGCTGCGCCCCGGCGTCGAGGACGCGCAGGACCGACCCGGGCCCGGGGAACAGGGTGGAGGTGTGCCCGTCATCCCACCGGACGGTGTACGGCGGCCCGCCGTCGGCGCCGCAGCCGAGGACCTCACCGGCCCGGGTCGGGTTGTCGACGTGCTCACCGGCCAGGATGATGCGGTCTCCGCGGTCGGCCCTCATGGCGTCCTCCTGGGTTCCTCGTCACCGGGGGAGGGGGGTGCCGCAGGTGGTGACGACGGCCCTCGGCACCTGCCTCCATCGTGCTCCGTCGCGCGGCCCCCGTCGAGGGGGGCCGCACCACGGACCGCCCGGTCGGTTGCAGGGTTCCCGACCGGGCGGCCGCGCGGCGCAGCGGGTGGTGAGCTGCGACGTCAGCGCACGGCGCCGGCCGCGGCCACGACGTCGACGAGGCCGTGGCCCTTGTCGAACGAGGTCGTGCCGAGGCTGCCGCTCTCGTACGGGGCGCCGTCGGTGTACTTGTAGGCCGTCGTCTTCAGCGCGGTCTCGACCTGCGCCGGGGTGGCCGACGGGTTCGCCTGGAACAGCTGGGCGACGATGCCCGCGATGTGCGGCGCGGCCATCGAGGTCCCGCTGATGGTGTTGAAGGTGCCGATGTCGAGCGGGCCGGGGCCGTTGCGCGGGTCGAGCCCGGTCGAGCAGATCGCCAGGTAGAGGCGGCAGGACGACGTGATGTTCTCGCCGGGCGCCGAGATGTCCGGGTAGGTCGACTGGTCGCCCCGCTTGCCGCGCGAGCTGTAGTCGGAGACGGTGCCGTTGCGCGTGCCGGTGTCCCGGTCGAAGTAGGACGCGACCGAGAGGATGCCACCGGTCGGGTCCATGCCGGGCGGGTTCGACAGGCTCTCGGAGCCGTCGCCGCCGTCGTTGCCGTTCGCCCACACCGAGACGACGCCGGCCTTGACGAGCTCGCGCTGGAGCTTGACGGTCGCCGACTTCGGGTCGAACGAGCCGCCACCGGACGGGCCGTACGAGTTGTTCGTGACCTTGATCGGCGGGCAGGTGCTCGCCGGGACCCCGGAGCCACAGGGGGCGGCGTGGTTCTCGAGCACCCAGTTGAGGGCGGCGTCGGCGCCGATGATGAACAGGCCACCGCCGGTCGAGAGGGAGACGAGCTTCGCCCCCGGGGCGGCGCCCTGGAGCTTCCCGCCGTCGGTGAGGGTCGTCGGGTTGCCCGCGACGATGCCGTTGACGTGCGTGCCGTGGCCGCCGGCCGACAGGGTGTCGGTGTCGACGTTCCCCGGCACCCTCTGCACCGTGCAGACGCCCTCGGTCAGTGGCTCGCAGACGGTCTTGAGGTTGGCGACGACCGTGCTGGAGCCGTCGGCCTCCTTGAAGTACGGGTGGGTCGGGTCGACGCCGGAGTCGATGACGGCGACGCTGACGCCGCTGCCGTCGAGGGGCAGGCCGTTGGCGCCGGTCAGCGTGCGCGAGGCCTCGAGGCCGCGGGTGGCGATGTTCGAGGTCTCCTGGAACAGCTCGACCGGCTGGTTGCCCTCGACGTAGGTGACGCCCGGCTTGCTGCGGACGGCCTGGATCTGCGCGGCGGTGCCGACCGCGCCGACGACGCCGATGCGGTCGAAGGAGAACGCCTTGGTCAGGCCGGCAGCGGTCACGGCGTCGCGCGCGGCGGCGAGCGAGGTGCCGTGGACCATGACGACGGCGCGCTCGCTGCCGGACAGGTCACCGAGGGTGTCGGCGAGGAAGCCCGAGACGGGGGCGCGGTCCTCCTGTGCGCTCGCCGCGGGGGTGGCGGCGAGGCCGACGAGGGCGGCCAGGGCGACGGCTCCGAGAGCGGTCGTTGATGTGCTTCTCACGGGGAATCGTTCCTCCAGCCCCGTCGCATGGCGGGCGGTGGCGGCCCTGTCGGTCGGGCCCCGGGGCGTCATGGACACGTGACCGTAGGTCGGCAGAGACGGGGCGCGGGGGTTTCGGGACGTCCGGGCGCCCCGGTCTGGACGAACTTTTACCTCCGCCTTGACCCGCGCTTACCCGCGAGTAACCGATGGGGCGGCCGGGACCGCCGGGGCGGCCGGGGCTGGTGGGCCGCCGGCGCAGCCGTGGGCAGGAGCGGTCAGGCGGTGATGCGGTACGGGGTGAGCAGCTGGTCGACGGGGGCGTGGTCGTCGGTGAGGACCTGCGCGGCGCCGACCCACGAGTCGAGCGCCTCGCCCTCGAGGACGCGCCAGTCCGTGCCGCGCGCGGTGACCGCGCGCTGCCACGCGGCCGCGTCGAGCGGGGCGTCCGACGCGAGCACGACGAGGTTGCCGCCGCCGCGCCCCTCGGCGACGTCCGGTGTCGTCGCGAGCACGACGTGGTCGAAGACCGTGCGCAGGGTGGCCACCTCGGCGCGCGCGAACGCGTGCGGGGCGTTGTCGATGAGGTTCGCGGCGTACACCCCCTCCGGGCGCAGCACCCGGCGCACCTCGGTCAGAGACTCGCGCGTCGTCAGGTGCCACGGGACGCTGACCCCGCCGAAGGCGTCGCCGACGACGAGGTCGCGCGTGCCGGCGTCCTCCGCCACGAGCCCGAGGCGGGCGTCCTCGACCCGGACGACGAGATCGGGGCCGGTGCGCAGACCGAGGTGCTCCTCGTCGATGGCGACGACGCCGGCGTCGATCTCCGAGACGGTGCTCGTCGTGCCCGGCCGGGTCGCCGCGAGCCAGCGCGGGAGGGTCAGGCCGCCCCCGCCCAGGTGGTGCGCGACGAGCGGGGCGCCCGCCGGCCAGCGGCTCTCGGTCGCCGCGGCGAGCGCCCGGACGTAGTCGAACTCGAGGTGCGTCGGGTCGGCGAGGTCGACGTAGGAGTGGCGCAGGTTGTCGAGGACGAGCGTGCGCCCGCTCGCCCGGCCGGGGTCGACCTCGACGCGGGCGCAGTGGTACTGGGTCTCGGCGTCGCACCCGCTCGGGAGCACCCCGGCAGCAACGCCCCCGACGAGGACGACCCCCGCCACCGCGGCGGCCGCACCGCGCCGGGCGACCACCTCCACGGCCAGGCCCGCCACGACGAGGCCGATGCCGAGGCCGACCATGATCCACGTGACCGGGACCCGTGAGACGAGGACGAACCCGGTGAGCACCGTGCCGGTGATCGCCCCGACCGTCCCGATGCCCGACAGGGAGCCGACGACCGCGCCGGTGCGGGCGAGCGAGCGCAGCCGCAGCTTGGTGACGATGGGCGTGACCGCCGAGAGCAACCAGCCGGGGACGATGATGGTCGCGGCGGCGGCGAGCAGGAGGAAGGCGCCTCCGGCGAACGACGCCGACCCCCGGACGAGGAAGGGGGTCGCTGCGACGACGACCCCGGACGCCGACAGGAGCAGGCCGAGGAGGGCGCGCCCGTCGCGGTCGTCGGCCCACCGCCCCCCGACCCACGAGCCGCCGGCGATCGCCGCCAGCGCCAGGCCGATGACGAGCGTGCTCGTCTCGAGGGTGAGGCCGAGGTAGGGCGCGAGGAGGCGCAGCGCCACGATCTCGACGACGAGCACCGCCGCGGAGGACCCGAAGACGAGGGCGACGGCCTGCCGCTGCCCCATCCCGCCCGCTCCGGCGTCGGCCCCGCCGTCGATCCCGTCGTCGGGCGCGTCGCCCGCCGGTGCCGTGCCGTCCGTGCCCACGCCTCGTCCTCCGTCGTCGCCCGATCTGCGAGCACGCTACGACACGGCGGTGGTCGGCGACCGGGGCGACCGTGGAGACCGCCCGCGACCGTCGCCGTGCGTCGTCGGTGGGCGGTGCGTCACAGTGGCTCGACCCGCGCCCTACCGGTGGGTAACGTGCCGTAGCATCCCCGCCCCGACGGAAAGGCCCGACCCGTGCGCCGACCCGACCTCACGGTCCTCGCGATCCCCGCCTACGTCGGTGCGATGACGGCCGAGTACGTCTGGGAGCGACGCAACCCGGCGCCTCCGGGGACCGTGCGAGCCGGTGACTACGAGCTCGCCGACACCGTCGCCAGCCTGGCGATGGGCGTCGGCAGCCTCGCCGCTCCGTTCGTCACGAAGAGGCTGCTCGACCCCGTGACCCCGGGGGTGGGGCGCTGGGGCAAGGCGCTCATGACGACGGCGGTCCTCGCCACCGCCGCGACGACGGTCGCCGACGTCGTCCGCCGGCGCCGGGCCGAGGGGGGCCTGCCGCCTGCGGGGACCCTGCCCGAGGGTCACCCGGCCCTCGAGGTCGCCTCCCGGCGCGGCGACCGGCCGGTCCTCTCCACCGGGTCCGCCCTCCGCACGGACCGGAACCGGGGCCGGCGTCCGCTGGCTGCGCGCGTCACCGGGGCGACGGCGGCGGCCGCCGTCGCCTCGACCGCCCTCACCGTGGCGACGACCTGGGCCGCGCAGACGAGCGCCACGCGCCTCTACGCGACGAACCGCCGCGACCTCGGCACCGGGTGGGTGGCGAACACCGTGGCCGTCGTGGGGTGGGACGCCATCTACTACTGGAACCACCGGCTCAACCACGAGAGCCGCTGGCTGTGGGCGATGCACGTCGTCCACCACAGCAGCGAGCGCTACAACCTCTCGACGGCGCTGCGCCAGCCCGTCGCCGAGGGGCTGACGATGACGGTCCCGTACGGCCTGCTCGCACTGGCCGGGGTGCGGCCGAGCGTCATCGAGAACGCCCGGGCCCTCAACCTCATCTACCAGTTCTGGATCCACACCGAGGCGATCCGCTCGATCGGCCGGCTCGAGAGGGTCCTCAACACCCCGTCCCACCACCGGGTCCACCACGGCTCGAACTCGCGCTACCTCGACCGCAACCACGGCTCGATCCTCATCGTCTGGGACAGGCTGTTCGGGACCTTCGAGGCCGAGGGCGAGCCGGTCGTCTACGGCCTGACGACGAACATCGACAGCTTCGGCTGGTGGCGCATCGCGAGCCACGAGTGGCGCGACATGCTCCGCGACATCGCCGGCGCCGACACGTGGCGCGACCGCTGGGGCTTCCTGCTGCGCGGGCCGGGCTGGGCCGCCGACCGGCGGGCCGAGCTCACCGGCCGCCCGGACGACACCGAGCTGGTCGCCGCCTGACGACTGCGGGGCCGCCCCGCCCCGCGGTGAGTGCGGACATGGCTGCCCCAGCCACCGTCGTCCGCACTCGAGGCCGGGTGGGGGTGGACCGGGGCGCGGCTACGCTGGCGCCATGACCAGCGTGCCCGACGGGGCCGGGCCCGACGAGATCGCGGCCTTCGTCGAGACGCTGACCTTCCCGCCCTCACCCGAGCGCACGCTCGGCGTGGAGTGGGAGCTCGGCCTCGTCGACCCCACCACCCTCGACCTCGTCCCGCGCGCCAAGGAGCTGCTCGCCCTCGTCGACGACGACGCGGGTGGCGCGCACGCCCGCCAGGCCACGGCGCGCAGCCGGGTCACCAAGGAGCTGCTCACCAATACCGTCGAGCTGACGACCGGCGTGTGCGCGAACGCCGCCCAGGCGCACGCCGACCTCGTCGAGGGGCTCGCCCGCATCCGAGCCGCGGCCGAGGAGGTGGGGGTCGACCTCTACGGCGGCGGGTCGCACCCGTTCGCGAGGTGGGCCGACCAGGAGGTCACCGACGGGCAGCGCTACGCCACCCTCATCGACCGCACCCAGTGGTGGGGCCGGCAGATGGTGATCTTCGGGGTCCACGTCCACGTCGGGGTCCGGTCGGCGGCGAAGGTCTGGCCGCTCATCAACGCCCTCCTCACCTACCACCCGCACCTCACCGCGCTCAGCGCGTCCTCGCCGTACTGGTCGGGCGAGGACACCGGGTACGCGAGCAACCGGACGATGCTCTTCCAGCAGCTGCCGACCGCGGGGCTGCCCTTCCAGTTCGACACCTGGTCGGGGTACCGCGCCTACCTGCGCGACGTCTTCACCACCGGCGTCGTCAGCGACCCGAGCGAGCTCCGCTGGGACATCCGGCCCTCGCTGAGGCTCGGCACGATCGAGGTGCGCACCTGCGACGGGCTCGCCCGCGTCGAGGACGTCGCCGCGGTCGCCGCGCTCATCCACTGCCTCGTCCGGTACCTCGAGGGCCAGCTCGACCACGGCACCCTCCCGCCACCGCTCCCTCCGTGGCACGTGCAGGAGAACAAGTGGCGCGCCGCGAGGTACGGGCTGGACGCCATCATCATCACCGACGTCCAGAGCCGCGAGGTGCTCGTCACCGACGACCTGCGCGAGCTCCTGACCCGGTTGGCGCCGACCGCCCGGAAGCTCGGGTGCGAGGCCGAGCTGGCCGGCATCGAGGCGATGCTCCGGGCCGGGGCGGGCTACCAGCGGATGCGTGACGCGCTCGCGGCCGACCCCGACGGCGACCTGCGCGCCGCGGCCCGGGCCATGCTCGTCCCTCGCTGACCCGCGAGGGCCGACGGTACCGCCGCGTACATCTCGTCCGCCTCCGCCGGCGTGGGGGCGATGGCGGTCACCCCGAACCTCCCGTCCCGCTCCAGCGCCGACAGCATGTGGAGGACGACGCCGGTCCCGGTCCCGTGGTCGAAGGCGAGGCCCGCGCCTGCGACGGCCTCGATGACCCGACCCGGGGGCAGGCCGACCCAGGCAGGGTCCTCGACCGTGTCGCTCGACCGGTAGCACCGCGGTAGGCCGTCGGCGTGCGTGACCCAGCCCCGGCCGGGGTCGTAGACGCCCGGCACGAGGTGGCGCAGGGCGGTGAAGGGGTGCGTCGTCCCGCCCTTGCGGAGATTGAGCTCGAGGCCGTGGACCGACCACGTGCCCCGGCGCCGGACGGCCACGAAGTCGACCGCCACCCTCCCGACCGCGCCGGCCCCTGCGAGGCGGACGCCGACGGCGGCCGCGTGGCGCGCGAGCTCGGGGGCGTAGGCGTCCTCGGCCGGGAAGCGGCACCCGGTGAACACCTGCCCGTTGGGACCGCCGAGGACCTGCTCGTGGGTCGCGAGGACGCGCACCTCGCCCCCGGGGCGGATGTCCACCTGGGCGCTGGGGCTGCTGACCCGGCGACCGCGGAGGAGCTCCTCGACGACCCCGCCCGCGGCCAGGTCGGCCGCGAACCAGTCCGGGACCACACCGAAGGCGTCCGTCCCCAGCCGGGACCTGGGGACGCGGCGCCCGTCCTCGTCCCGGGTGGACACCACCCAGTTGCCGTCCCCCGCACCGCTGTTGTCCTGCTTGAGGACGACCCGGTCCAGGTGTGGACGGATCCGCCGGATCAGCGCCACCGCTGCGGCGGCCTGCTCCCGGTCGTGGACGTCCTCGACGCCGGAGGGGACGGGCACCCCGGCCTCGGTGAAGAGTCGTCGCCCCGCGCTCTTGAACCCCAGGGACCACAGCGCCGGGTGCGTGCCGTTGAGGGGGGCGCCGAGGGCCAGAGCGACCGAGACCTCGTCCTCGGTGACGTTCCACGGCTCGACGAGGGCGGGACGGCCGCCGATGCGCTCGCGGAGCTCGCCGAGCAGGTCGGGCCGGTCCAGCAGCTTGGCCGCGACCCCACGCGGGCTCGCGTCCGGGACCACGAGGCAGGAGATCCGGCGGCGGGCGTCGTCCGGGTCGTCGGGGCTCGCCAGCCGGGAGTAGTAGTCGAGGACGTCGCCGGACGGCGGACCGCTGGTGACGAGGACGACGTGCGCCCCGGGGGTGCGGCCGACCTGGAGGGCCCCGAGCAGGTAGCGGTGCTCCAGCGAGGGCAGACGGGTCGCGTAGTGGGCGAGGAGCGTCTCGCCCATGCTGAACGAGGGCAGCGCGACGACGACGTGCTCGACCGTCGAGCCCGGCGCGTTCGCCTCCAGCACGGCGCGCAGGCCGGCCTGGAGGTGACTGAAGGCGTCCACGGCTGCCAGCGTAGGAAGCCCGGGGGCGCCTTCCCATGGCCCGATGGGGCCATCCCTCGGGTGCTCACCCGGCCCCTGTCGACGACAGGATCTCGCTGAGCCGCAGGGCGTTGGCCGCCGCGAACCCGTGCTCGTCGTTGTTGAAGTAGCCCCGCACGGCGTGCCCCGCGGCCACCCACTCGTGGATGCGGTCGGCCCACCAGTGCAGGTCCGGGTCCGGGTACGAGCCGCGGTAGAGGTGGTCGGGGTCGGGTCCGTGCCAGCGGACGTACACGAGCGGCGCGGTGGCCCGGAGCACGCACGGCAGACCGGCGCCGCTGACGACGACCCACGCCGCCCCGTGCCGCTCGAGAAGCGCGAAGAGGTCTTCGTGCACCCAGGTCGGGTGGCGGGTCTCCACGGCGACCCGGGCGCTCGGCGGCATCGCGGCGAGCGCGCGGCCGAGCAGGGGGACGTCGCGCTCGAGGTCCGGGGGCAGCTGCAGGAGGAGGGGCCCGGCGCGGTCGCCGAGGAGGCGGAGCCCCCGACCGACGATCTCGCCCCACCGGTCCGGGTCGGCCAGTCGGCGGGCGTGCGTCAGGGCGCGGGGCGCCTTGACCGCCATCTCGAAGCCGCGGGGCAGGCGGTCGTGCCAGCCCGCGAACGTCCGGTCGGCCGGCCACCGGTAGAAGCTGGCGTTGAGCTCGACGGTCGGAAGGAGCGAGGCGTAGTGCTCGAGCCAGCGTCGCTGCGGCACACCCGCGTAGACGGGGGAGGCCCAGCTGCGGTAGGTCCAGCCCGAGGTGCCGACGAGGACGTCCACGGGGCTCCACCTACCCGCCGCCGGCCGGCTGACGCGCGGACCGCGGGTCCGCTCGTCACCAGCGCACGTCGAGGGCGCTGAGGACCAGCCGCGCCCCGTCCTCCCGGCCGGCGTCGACGGGGGTGTCCGCGTCAGCCCGCGCCGGGTCGCCGGTCGCGCCGGTGAGGCCGGGGAAGGTGAGGCCGGTCCGGGACGCGAGGTCGGGCAGGGGCAGGGCCCAGGTGTCGAACTCGTCGAGGTAGCCGACGGCACCGCGCAGGTCGGGGTCGACCTGCTGGGTGAGGAGGAAGCAGCGGTACCGCAGCGCCCCGTCGAGCCGGTACACGACGACCTTCCAGTGCTCGCGCGGGATGCGGACGAGCCCGCGGTAGGGCGGGTCGTCGGCCCCGAGCACCGGTCCGCCGAAGAGCGTGAGCCGCCGTGGGCGCAGTCCCTCCGCGGAGAGGATCGCGGCCTCGAGCATCCCCCAGCTGCCGCCGAGCCGCTCCTGGTTGAAGTCGTCCATCTGCGGGGTGATGTTCGTGAAATGGAACGAGTCGGAGTTGGCGCGCAGGGCCTCCTCCAGCGGCCCCCACAGCAGGTCGGCCCGACGCGCGACGTGGCCCCGGTCGAGGCGGTTGTCGGCGTAGACCGGGTCGAGGGTCTGGTGATCCTCGGGGACGCGGGGGTCGGGGCGGAAGCGGATCCCCGACCTCGGATCGCCTCGCCGGGGTGCAACCGGTCGCCGTCGACGTTCCACGCGACCCACGCCGCCAGGCGCCGCGCGGGGTCGAGGACGAGGGAGAAGTGGGTGTAGTCGAGGGGGTCCGCGGCCGTGGGGGCGACGGGCGGTGGCACGGGTGCGTCGAGGAAGCCGTCGTCGTAGCCCACGTCCGCCATCGTGCCACCGGGGTTCCGCGGCGGCGCGCCATGGGCTTGACTGACGCCATGGCCGGCCGGCTGCGCGTCCACTCGTTCACCGTCTCCCTCGACGGCTTCGGCACCGGGGAGGGGCTCACCGACGACGAGCCGTTCGGGCACGCCGGCGAACGGCTCCACACGTGGATGTTCGCCTCGCCGGAGGAGGGCGGGGGGCCGCCCGACGGCGTCGACGCGCGGATGAAGGCCGCCCACTGGGACGGCATCGGGGCGGAGATCATGGGCCGGCGCAAGTTCCACGTCGGCACGGGGCCGATCCCCGACGAGTGGCACGGGTTCTGGGGGTCCGAGCCGCCGTTCCACACGCCCGTCATCGTGCTCACCCACCACCCCCGGCCGGACCTCGTCATGGAGGGCGGCACGACGTTCCACTTCCTCGACGTCACGCCCGAGGAGGCGCTGGAGCGGGCCCGTGCGCTCGCCGGGGACGGCGACGTGCGGCTCGGGGGTGGCACCGAGACGGTGCGCTCCTTCCTCGACGCCGACCTCGTCGACGAGCTCCACCTCGTCGTCGCGCCGGTCGTCCTCGGCCGCGGCCAGCGGCTCTGGGACGGACAGGAGGCCCTCGAGGAGCGCTTCGCCATCGAGGCGGTCGCGGGGGACTACCCGGGAGTGACCCACCTGCTCCTCACCCGCCGGGGGTGAGCGGGTCGGTGCCCTGCCGTGCTCAGGGGGCGGAGGCGCCGCGCCTCGCCGTGAGGAGCAGCCAGCCCACGAGGACGAGCTCGCCGAGCATGAGGGGAACGAGCACCACGGACGCGTCGGCCGCCGCGAGGCGGGTCAGGACGTCGTCGAGGAGGTAGGCGACGCCCGCGACGACGGTGGTGAGGGCGACGGCCCGGGGCGCGATCCGGGTGCGCCACAGGGCGGTTCCCGCGATGACGAGGTGGAGCCCGAAGACGACGAGGGCGACAGACCACTCGCGGGCGAAGGCGGGGGCGCCGGCGCCGCCGGGCCAGGCGAGGACCGCCGCCGACCCGGCGAGCAGTGCGGCGTAGCCCGCGCGGCTCACGAGGGTGGCGGTCGAGGCGGGGGTGGCGCGGCGGCGCAGGAGCAGGTGAAGACCCCAGGCCGCGACGACGTCGAGCGTGGCGACGAGGAGGAAGGCGACACCGGCGAGCCGGGCGGCGGCGCCGTCCGGGGCCGCGGACGAGACGACGGCTGCTGCGGGCACCGCGAGGACCGTGACGGCGAGGAGGGAGACCCCGGCGAGGCGGGCGCCGCGTACCTCGGTGGCGGTCGTCGTCCGGTGGGCCCGGACCGGTGAGGGCCCGGCCGGGGCGGGTCGGGCCGGCGCCACGGTCGTGAGGCCTCGCGGCGCCGTGACCCCGCTGGCCGCTGTGGTCGTCATGGGACCCAGCCTGCCTCGTGCCGGCGCGGACCGCTGTCAGGCACGCCCCTGACGTGACCCCGAGTCGACCCGGATGCTATGCGCAGGCTGCGGCGCTGCAGAGGTGCCGGGAGGGGCCTGGGGTCAGCGGGCGTCCTCGTCGGCCTGGTGCAGGCCGAAGGTGTTGCCCTCGGTGTCGAGGTAGTACCCCTGCCAGGCCATGCCGGGGATCGCCGACTTCGGCATCGTCACCCGCCCGCCGGCTGCCTCGATCCTCGCGGCCGCGGCGTCGTAGTCGTCGACCTGCATGGTGAGGACGGCACCGTTGCAGCCGGACGCCTCCGGCGGTGCCGGGTGCGGTCGCTCCATGAGGCCGCCGTCGATGCCGGGGCCGTCCTCGCCGGTGATGACGCCCCAGTACGGGCTGCCGGTGATCGACGACCAGTCCTTGAAGGTCCAGCCGAAGACGTCGCCGTAGAAGGTCCGGGCCCGGTCGAGGTCGTCGGCCTGGATCTCGAAGTGCACGGGGCGTGCCATGGGGGTCTCCTCTCCTCGGTCACCCCCACCCTGTCACCGCCGGGCCGCGCGTGGGAGCACCGGCGCTGGCCGGACGGGTGCCAGGCCGGGCAGACTTCGCCCATGGGAAAGCCGTACTCCGTCACGCGTAGCGCCACGATCGCCGCCCCCGCCGAGAGGATCCGGGGCCTGCTCAACGACTTCCACGAGTGGACGGCGTGGTCGCCGTGGGAGGACATCGACCCCGCGATGAAGCGCACCTACACCGGGCCCGACCGCG
This sequence comes from Oryzobacter faecalis, assembly GCF_046764005.1. Taxonomy (NCBI): domain Bacteria; kingdom Bacillati; phylum Actinomycetota; class Actinomycetes; order Micrococcales; family Intrasporangiaceae; genus Oryzobacter; species Oryzobacter faecalis. The sequence continues at coordinate 398,484 of NZ_JBKOFW010000002.1, forward strand.
GGGTGGGCGCCCACTACGCCTGGGAGGGCAACAGGAAGGCCGGCAAGGGCTGGATGACGATCACCCGGGACGAGCCGCAGGCGGTGGGCGCGGACCTGCACTTCGACAAGCCGTTCCCGGCCGACAACACCTTCGTCTTCACGCTGACGCCCTCCGGGCCGGACGCGACGGCGGTCGAGTGGCGGATGGACGGTGAGCTGACCCCGCTCACGCGGGTGTTCTCGCTCGTGAAGTCGATGGACTCGCTCGTGGGGCCCGACTTCGAGAAGGGGCTGGCCCGCCTCAAGCGGGTCGCCGAGTCCGCTCCCTGACCTCGAGGTAGTCGGCGAGCCGCCGCCCGGCGTCGTCCCCGAAGAGGATCTCGGCGACCTCGCGCAGGCCCGGGGACCCGACGATGTCCTCGTCGCGGACGACGAGGTCGATCTTGGAGCGGCGGCGCATGAAGTCGTCGAGGGTCACGACCATCTCGTGCTCGGCCGCGTTGTGGAGCTCGACGCGGAGGTAGTCGGTGCTGCCCATGACGTCCTCACCCATGCCGGGGTCGGCGCGGATGGCCTCGAGCATGTCGAAGGCCCTCCTGCCGTAGCGCCGCCAGAGCCGGTCGGTGAGCGGCTCGACATCCGGACGGGTCCGCAGGCTGTCGAGCTTCATGAGGCGGGCCTGGCGGTAGAACTCGCTGCGCGTGGCGGCGGCAGGCTCTCCGTACCAGTTGTGCAGGTCCTTCTCGAGGGGGATGCCGAGAGCCTCGACGTCGGCAGCGACCTCCTCGCCGACGTTGAGGCAGTCGGTAAGCTTGCCGCCCAGGACGGTGACGACCGCGCGGGCGTCGTCGCGGGCGACGACGTGCTTGCGCGAGAGGGAGGTCCAGTCGGCCTCGGTGTGGTCGCTGCCCTCGCGCTTCACGACGAGGGGGCGGACGCCGCAGCGCTCGGCGATGACGTCGCTCCTCGTCAGGGGGTGGTCGAGGTCGAGCCGGGCGTTGATCTGCGCGAGGAGGAAGTCGCGGTCGTCATCCGTGACCTGCGTGTAGGGGCTGTCGACCCGGGTGTCCGTCGTCCCGATGACCGACCGGTGGCCCATGGGAATGACGTAGAAGAGGCGCTGGGTGTCGTCGAAGAAGGCGAGGACGCGGTCGTGGCGGGTCGTCGTCAGGCGCGGGACGACGAGGTGGATGCCCTTGGAGTACACGATCCGGTGCGTCGTCGTCGTGTCGAGGCCGTCGTTGACGGCGTCGACGAACGGGCCGGCCGCGTTGACGAGGACGCGGGCGCGGGCGGTGAGCTCCTCGCCGCTGTCGACGTCGCGCAGGTGGCAGGTCCAGCGGTCGCCCTCGCGTTCGGCGCCGATGAGCTCGACGTAGTTGGCGACGCTCGCACCGGCCTCGATGGCGGAGCGGACGAAGGAGAAGACGAACCGGGAGTCGTTGTCGACGAGGTAGGCGTCCTGGTACTGGATGGCGCCGCGCAGGGTGGTGGTGCGCACGGCCGGCTCCTCGTTCTCGATGTCGGCTGTGCTGAGGAGTCGGGGGCGGTCGGTGCCGAACGCCCCGATGCCCCAGTAGGCGGTGGCACCGAGGGCCGCGAACCACGGCTTGTAGGGGGCGGAGCGGTCGAGCGCCGCGAGGAAGCCGATCTCCTTGACGTTGTCGGGGTAGGCCTTCATCAGGCGGTTGCGGGAGCGGCAGAGGTCGAAGACGAGGGGCAGCTCGTAGTTCTCGAGGTACTTGAAGCCGCCCCACACGAGGTTGCTCGACTCCTGGCTCGTGAAGCCGCCGAAGTCGCCCCGGTCGACCAGGGCCACGTTCGCCCCGCGGCCGGCGAGGCTGGCGGCCGACACGGCGCCGTTGATGCCGCCGCCGATGACGAGGACGTCGAAGAGGCCCCCCGAGATCCGGGCGAGGTTCGCGCGGCGCAGCGTCATGGCCCAAGGATCCCAGACCGAGCGGGGTGCGCGTCAGGAGGTGTGGAAGGTGGACGTTCCGGTGCGATCTGCGCGCGGGGTTTCCGGGCGGTCGCCGTTCGCGGCGGGTCAGAAGGGTGGTTCGTCGGGGAACCTGTCGCTGCGGCCGCGAGGTCGTCTGCAGGGGCGGTGGGGGTCGAGGACGGTGATGGTGTCGGCGGGGCGGATGACGCTGACTCGGCCTGCGCGCCTGGAGCTGGTGGTGGAGCGGGTCAGGGCGGGCAGAGTGGTCAGGTCGGCGCCGAGGAGGTGTTCGAGCGCGTACTCGAGGTGACTGAACCGGTCGGGTGGGGCGGCCCGTGGTGCGGGGGTGCCGGGTCGGTCGCTGCCGGCGGCGACTGTGCTGGGCGGTGCGGTCTCCCCTGCGGGGGTTGCGGTGCCGGTGGTGGCGGCCGGGGTCGCGGGGAGGGTGGCGGTGTGGAGGGCGTCGACCGGCAGTGTGGTGCGTCGTCGGCCGGTGGGGTCGGTCCAGGTGGCGGTGCCGTCGGGGTGCAGGACGGCTCGCCAGCCGGGTCGCTGTTTGATCCGGTGGTGGCGGCGGCACAGGCACATGAGGTTGCTCGCGGTGGTCGAGCCGTCGGGCCAGGGCCGGACGTGGTCGAGATCGCAGAACTTGGCGGCGACGGAGCACCCCGGGAATCGGCACCTGCCGTCGCGTCGCCGAACGAGGGTCGCCATTGTGTCCGGAGGCCGGTACGCGCTGGAGGTCCGGTGGTCGAGGATGGCGCCGGTGACGGGGTCGCAGCTTCGGTTCTCGACCCGGACGTCCGCCTGGTCGCCGCCGTCGGCGGGGTGGATCCGGTCGGTGAGCCAGGTCGTGGGGACGAGGACCTGCTCGGTGCCGCGTCCGGTGGCGACCTCGACGAACCCGCCGTCGACGGCGTCGCCGGCGGTGAGCCGATCGGCGGCAGCCACGGTCGTGGGGTCCTCTCCGGTCGCGGTAGCGGTCCGGGCGTCGGCCGCGGGCTCGACGTCGTTCGCGGGGACGGTGAGGGTGATGATGGTGGTGACCGTCGCCGACTGCATGACGAGATCGATCAACGCTTGGGCGCGGGCTCGGTCGATCCGGTCGACTGCGCCGTCGGTGAGGAGCTGGTGGGCGCGGGTGTCGATCGCGGCCCACGCCTTGGCGGCCTGTTCGGAGGGGAAGGAGCCGTCCCACACGTCCACGCCCGGCTCGCCGACGCGGCGGCGCAGCCCGCACTCCTGCCGCGCACGCTGAGCTCGCTGGCGCAGCAGGTCGGGGCTGACCCTCGCGAGCAGCCGCCGGGTCCGCCGCCGCAGCTGCACCCCGGTCTCGGACGCGAGGTGCTCACCGAGGGTGGCGATGACGGTCTCGGCGACCGGCGCCGGCGCCTCCTCCAGCTCGTGCGCGACGACCCCCGCCCGGTACCGGTCGAGATCGCCGGTGCGCATCGCCGCATGCAGCCCACCGAGGCCGGTGCACGCGGTCGTGCCGGCCTCCCCGTCGGCGGCCCACCGGACCGCGTCGCGGACCCGGTCGCTGGCGTGGTTCGCGGTGACCTCGAGCGCCCCGGACACGACCGCGGCCGCGTCCAGGGCGACGTGACCGGGCGCCTTGTGGGTCTCGGCGTCGGTGCCGTCCTCGAGCAGCACCGGCTCGATCGCGGCCAGGGCGACGATCGCCTCGTCCTGCACCGCCGACACCGCGTTGACGACCCGCTGGCAGGACCGGACCACCTCGGCCCACGCCTGCCGGGAACCGGAGGCCGGTGACGGCGCGGGGAGCGCAGCGAGCAGCGTCTGCGCGTCGTGCAGGAGGGCGAGCAGCTCGCTCGGATGCCCGGTGCGGCTGCTGGTCGCTGGTGCGGTGCTGCTCATACTGTCCCCCTCCCCTGTACCCGCGAGCCTACCCGTCAGCGAGTCTTAGCACAAGTGTTCGATAGCGTGAATGTGGATGACCCACAGCCGAATTCGCGCGGCAACCTGACGTCGGTGCGCGCCCTCCGCACCGCCCTGCGTCGGGCGAACGTGGGTGAGAATCGTCGCTGGGCCGACGATCTTCACCCACGTTCGCGTGGGAGGGGCCGGGAGGTGGCGCGACGCGTCCAGGACGTCTGTGGAGAAGGCCCGGCGCGAGGCGAGGTGGGCGGGTGCGCCCAGCGGGTGGTGAGCGGGCAAGGGAACCAAGCCGAGCGGGACGCCGTCGAGGCCGCCTGTGAAGGAGGCCCGGCGCGAGGCGAGGTGGGCGGGTGCGCCCAGGGGATGGTGAGCGGGCAAGGGAACCAAGCCGAGCGGGACGCCGTCGAGGCCGCCTGTGAAGGAGGCCCGGCGCGAGGCGAGGTGGGCGGGTGCGCCCAGGGGATGGTGAGCGGGCAAGGGAACCAAGCCGAGCGGGACGCCGTCGAGGCCGCCTGTGAAGGAGGCCCGGCGCGAGGCGAGGTGGGCGGGTGCGCCCAGCGGGTGGTGAGCGGGCAAGGGAACCAGGCCGAGCGGGACGCCGTCGAGGCCGCCTGTGAAGGAGGCCGAACGGAAGGCGAGGCGGGCGGTGCGAACAGCGGGTGGTGAGCGGGCAACGGAACGACTCGGAGCGGGACGCCGCCCAGGCGCCTGTAAAGGAGGCCGAACGGAAGGCGAGGTGGGCGGCTATGCCCAGCGGGTGGTGAGCGGACAGCGGAACGACGCCGAGCGCCACGTGTCCGGTGGCCTGACAAGGGGGCACCTCGACAGGTGGGAGTGAGCCGAGAACCGGAGCCGCGTCATCGACATGACCGGGACGTGGCCACGCCGTCGGCCGAGCCTCCCGACTGCCGGGACCCGCACCCCGCCCGGGACCAGCGCCGTCACTCGGAGCGCGCACCTGCCGATCGCCCCAGCCGGGCCGCACGCATGGTCAGGGCACGCTGCTCGGCGAGGTTCGTCGTCCGGCGGGCGGCCCCGAGGTAGCGCCGCCGGGCTTCGCCGAGGTCGCCGGCGAGCTCGGCGACGTGGCCGTGCACCGCGTGCCAGCGCGCGTGCTCGCCGAGGGTGGGCCCGATCCCGGCGAGGACGAGCCGCGCCGCCTCCGGCCCCTCCACCTCCGCGAGCGCGACGGCGCGACCGAGCTCGACGAACGGTGACGGCGCCACGCGGGCGAGCAGCGAGTAGAGGGCGAGGACCTGCGGCCAGTCGGTCTCCTCCGCCCGGGGGGCCCGGTCGTGCACCGCCGCGATGGCCGCCTGGACCTGGTACTCGCCGACGTCGCCGCCGTCGAGGGTCGAGTCCAGCAGAGCGGTGCCCTCGGCGACCATGCGTGCATCCCAGCGGGACCGGTCCTGCTCGGACAGCAGGACGGGGAGCCCGTGCTCGTCCACCCTCGCCGGCGCCCGAGCCTCCAGCAGGATCAGGAGTGCGAGCAGGGCTGTGGCGGAATGGTTCTCAGGCACGAGGCGGTGGCAGAGCCGCGCCAGGCGGATGGCCTCGGCGCAGAGGTCGGTGCGGCGCACCGCGGAGCCACCCGACGCCGCGTAGCCCTCGGTGTACACCAGGTAGAGAACCCGCAGCACGCGGGCGACCCTGTCGGACAGGGCGTCCGGCGACGAGGGCAGCTCGAACACCGCGCCGGCATCACGGACCTGACGTTTCGCGCGCGAGATGCGCTGCGCCATCGTGGCCTCGGAGACCGCGAACGCGGACGCGATCTCCGCGGTCGTCAGCCCGCCGACGGCCCGCAGCGTCAGCACCACCGCGGAGGCGGCGGTGAGCGCAGGGTGGCAGCACAGCAGGAGGACGGTGAGCGAGTCGTCGTGGTGGACGACCTCGGCGCCCGCATCCCCGCCCGGCCCGGCTCCCGGACGACCTGGGGCGCCGCCCGTCCGCGAGAACGTCTCCTCACGCCGCCGTCGCGCGACGTCGGCCCGGACCTCGTCGACGAACCGGCGCATCGCGGCCGTGACGAGCCAGCCGCGTGGGTTCTCCGGGACCCCGGAGGACGGCCAGTGCGTGGCCGCGGCGAGCAACGCCTCCTGCACCGCGTCCTCCGCGGCCGCGAAGTCGCCCGACCGGCGCGCCACGATGCCGAGGACCCGCGGCGCCAGCTCGCGCAGCAGGTCCTCGACCCCGTGGTCAGCGGTCACGACCTGCCGCCACCCGCCCCCTGGAGCCACTCACCCATCGACGCGGCGTCCGAGGGGCCGTCGTCCATGATCCGGCGGACGTGGATCGGCTGCCGCGAGGGCAGCCCTCCCGGCCCCGGTGCGGCCGACACGAGCGAGGCGATCTCCAGCGCTCGGTCGTCCGACTCGACGTCGATGACCTGGAAGCCGGCGACCCACTCCTTGAACTCCTGGAACGGGCCGTCGGTGACGACCCGGTCGCCGGGACCGGCGGCGCGCACGATCCGCGCCGCGTCCGGGGGAGTGAGGATCGTCGTCCCGACGAGCTCACCGCTCTCCTCGAGCCGCGCGTTCAGGGCCCGGTAGTAGTCGAGGTGGGCGGTCACCTCCTCCGGCTCCCACTGCTCCATCGGGGTGTCGTCGACACCGGCCTCGAAGGTGACGATGAGCAGGTACCTGGCCATTGCGGGCCCCTTTCCGGGTCGCTGGGCGGCCCGCTGGAGAGTGTCGACACCCGTGGACGGAGCCGCCCCCGGGATCTCGACACGATGATGCCGTTCCCTCGACGGGTCGGCTCGACACGACCCCGCCGTGCCGGCCCGGGTGCCTGCTCAGGCGGGGAAGCGGACCCCGGTCAGCTCCTCGCTGCGGTCCCAGAGCAGCCGGGCCAGCCCGACGTCGTCGGCCCACGGCGAGCGGCGCGACGGGCCGATCGGGCCCCGCCACCCGCCCAGCCACTGCGGCCCCACGAACGCCCCGGGCTCGGCCACGGTCGCCGCGTGCACCACGGCCTCGGCCCCGCGCTCGGGCGAGGAGAAGAACAGCCGCCCCACCACCGGAGCGGCGGCGCGCACGACCCCGAACGCCCCCAGGCCGTCGCGGCTGGCGAGCAGGCGCGTGTTCGACACCCCGGGATGGGCCGCGGTCGACGTCAGCGACCCGAGCGCCGACCCCGGGGCGAGGGTGCGGCGGTGCAGCTCGGACGCGAACAGGAGGTTGGCGAGCTTCGAGCGTGAGTAGGCGCGCTGCGGGTCGTAGTCGTCGGCGGGGTTGCCCTCGGCGACCCGGCCGTCGCTGCCGAGGTGCGCCAGCGACGACACCGTCGTGACCCGCGGGGCGGGCGTCTCGAGGAGCCGTGGCAGGAGCAGGCCGGTGAGGGCGAAGTGCCCGAGGTGGTTGGTGCCGAACTGCAGCTCGAACCCGTCGGAGGTCGTGCGGTGCCGTGGGGTCGCCATGACACCGGCGTTGTTGACGAGGAGGTCGAGTGGCTGCTCCACCCGCCTGGCGAGGGCCCGGACCGAGTCGAGCGAGGCGAGGTCGAGCGGCTCGACGCTGACGCTCCCGCGGACCCCCGCGGCGCGCAGCCGCGTCGCGACCTCCTCACCCCGCGTCGTGTCACGGACCGCCAGGACGACGTCGGCGCCCGCCCGGGCGAGCTCGCGCGCCTCCACGACCCCGATGCCCGACGAGGCGCCGGTGACGAGGGCGCGGCGCCCGGTGAGGTCCGGGACGTCGTCGTAGGTCCAGCGGCTCGCCCGTGCCCCGACGTCGGACCGGCTCACCGGCGGGCCAGCTCGACGACGGGGATGACGCGCGCCGTCTTCTGCTCGTAGGACCGGAAGCCCTCCGACATCGCCGTGAACTCGGCCCAGGCGGTGTCTCGCTCGGCCCCCTCGAGCACCCGGGCGCGGACCGCGACGGTCCCGTCGTCCGGCGTCTCGATGACGACGTCGGGGTGCGCCCTCAGGTTGTGGAACCAGTCCGGGTTGTCGGGGGCGCCGCCCTTGGAGGCCGCGATCCACCACGTGTCGACGTCGGGGCGCAGCGCCGCGAGGGGGGCGACGCGCTGGGTCCGCGTCCGCGCGCCGGTGTGGTGCAGGAGGACGAGGCGGCGGCCGAAGCCCATCGTCGTCACCGTCCCGCCGTTGGCGCGGAACTCGTCGATGATGTTCTGGTTCCAGTCGGACACGGGCGATCGGCTCCTTCGGTGCGGTGGCGGGGGCCCGCCGTCAGGGGCGGGCGCTCCTCCCGGGCGTCAACCGCCAACCCCGTCGCGGTGTTCCGCCGCCCGACGGCCGCGGCGGGCCTCAGGAGTCCGAGGACGGAGCCGGCTCCGCGGTGGCCGCCGGAGCCGATGCCTCGCGCTCGGCGCGGTTGCGCAGGATGCAGAACTCGTTGCCCTCGGGGTCGGCGAGGACCACCCAGCCGCTCCCCGGGCCGTACCGGCCGCGGTGGTCGGAGACCTCGGTCGCCCCGTGCGCGAGGAGCCGGGCGAGCTCGTCGTCGCGCCTGCCCTCGACGGGCTCGAGGTCGAGGTGGATCCGGTTCTTGACGACCTTGTCGTCGGGGACCTCGATGAACAGCAGCCGGTGCCCGCCGTCGCGGCTGAGGATCATGCACTCCTCGTGGCCGGGGAGGTTCGGGTCGCCCTCGAGGTCGACGTAGTCGAGGACCTCCTTCCACCACTCGGAGAGGGCGTAGGCGTCGTGGCAGTCGATGGTGGTGTGGGACACGCGTGCGGTCATGGAGCCACCCTGCCAGCGCCGCCGGGGGACCGGCGACCGAGTTCCCCCGGCGCTCCCGCCCTCAGACGTGGATGGCGGCGGGCAGGCCGTCGGAGAACACCTCGGGCACCTCGGGCAGCGAGCGGGACAGCCCGGCGGCCCGTCGCACGGCCGTCCACGCGACGGCGCACGCGTCGAGGACGTCGTCGGGCGCGTACCCGGAGCCCTCGAGGACCGAGGGCCGCGGCAGGCCGGCCGCCTCGAGGGCGGCGAGCCTCGCCGCCCGTCCCTCGTCGGTGCGCTTGCCCGGGAGGACGGCCCCCGCCATCGCGGCGAACGAGACCTCGGGGTGGACCTCGAGGACCTCGACGGTGGGCCGGGTCCGCAGCCACGCGTCGACCTCGAGGATCTTCGCGCGCAGCGCGAAGGCCTGGGCGCCGACGCCCTGCCCGCTGAGGCCCCGGTTGACGGCGTCGGCCTCCGTCCGGGTCGGCTGCTCGTAGGCGGGGCGGGTGAGGGTGGTGAAGACCGAGCTCGCCCGGCCCTTCAGCGCTCCACGGGCCAGGGCGTCGGCCTGCCGGACCGTGGTGTCGGGCAACCCGATCGGGATGTCGATGCCGACCACCTGCACCGGGACCTCCGCGCGGACGGTCTCGACGAGCTCGGCGATCGTCGCCGCGACGACGACCCGGGGACGCGGTGCCCCGGGCACGAGGAGGGCCCCCACCCATCCGCCGACGCAACCGTCGACACCGAGGACGGGGGCGACCACCTCGACCGGATCCGGCTGTCCCACGGTGGTTCCCGCGCCAGGGCGAGCAGCGGGACCGCCGGCGCGAAGTCGTTCGACGGCGTCGAGGACGAGGTCGAGGGTGGGCTCGAACTCGTGGCCGAACGAGTACCCCGGCTGGAGGGCGTGTCCTTCGGCGAACGCCGCGAAGTGCGGGTAGGCGGCCCGGACCTCCGGGACGAGGATCTCGGCGCCGATCTCTGCGAGCTCGTCCACGGTCTCGAACGGCAGCGCGTTCTCCTGGAGGAGGAAGCCGTACAGGTGGGCGTCGAGGAGGGCGAACGCCGTGCCGGTCGTCGGGAGGTCGAAGCCCTCGGCGAGCAGGCAGCCGAGGACGGCGTCGTGGTGCGCGATGCTGGCCGGGCCGGGGGTGCGCCGCGAGTCCATGAGGCCGACGGCCCACCGGTGTCGCCGGAGCGCCTCGCGCCCGGACACCGAGCGCAGCCGCAGCTCGGGCCGCCAGGGCCGACCGACGACGGGGAGGTGCATCTCGGCGAAGACGGCGTCGACCATGGCGTCGAGGAGGACGTCCTTGCCGCGCACGTGGTGGTACAGCGACATGGCCTCGACACCGAGCCGGGTCGCGAGTGACCTCATCGACAGCGCGGTGAGGCCCGCCTCGTCGGCGAGGGCGACGGCCTCCGCGACGACCCGACCTCGGCTCAGGGTGGGGCGGTCGGCGGCTCGGTCGGCGCGGTCGCTGGACATCGGACTCCTCGCGTCAGGGGGGTGGCGGCGCGGGTCAGGGCCACCTCAGGGTGGTCCCGGATGCGTCGGGGCTTGTCCGATCTTACGACGTAAGGCTACCGTGGGACCACCATCCGAACTTACAGCGTAAGGAGGCGCCGTGCGCGCCATCGTCCAGGACCGCTACGGCGGCACCGAGCAGCTCCACGTCGTCGACCTCCCCGACCCCGTGCCGGGGGAGGGCGAGGTCCTCGTGCGGGTCGGCGCCGCCGCCGTCGACCGCGGCACGTGGCACGTCATGACCGGCACCCCGCTCCTCGCCCGCCCGGGTCTCGGGTTCCGCGCACCGCGCGCCGGGTTCCGGACGCCCGGGCGCGACTTCGCGGGCACGGTCGAGGCCGTGGGTCCGGGCGTGGCCGGCTGGGCCGTCGGGGACCGCGTGCACGGCACCGCCAACGGCAGCCTCGCCGAGCTGGTCACCACGTCGGCCGCCCGGATCGCCCACCCGCCCGAAGGCTTGTCGGCGGAGGAGGCGGCCGCCCTCCCGGTGTCAGGGCTCACCGCCCACCAGGCGATCCGCGGCGCCGGCGTGACCGAGGGGCAGCGCGTGCTCGTCGTGGGGTCCTCCGGTGGGGTCGGCCACTTCGCCGTCCAGCTCGCGAGGGCCGCCGGGGCACGGGTCACCGCGATGGCCGGCCCCGACGGCGCCGACCTCGCCCGCCGGCTCGGCGCCGACCACGTCCTCGACCGGACCCGCGACGCCATCGGCGCCGAGGGCGTCCGCTACGACGTCGTCCTCGACATCGCGAGCAACCGGCCGCGCCGCGAGCTGCGCCGCGTCCTCACCGAGCGGGGCACGCTCGTCTGCATCGGCACCGAGAACGGCGGCCGGTTCACCGCGGGCCTGCACCACTCGGTGGCGGCCGCCCTCCTCAGCCCCTTCGTCCGCCAGCGCCTCGTCATGCACGTGTCGAAGGAGCTGGGCGCCGACCTGGAGGAGCTCGACGCCATCGTCGCGACCGGCGCGGTCCGTCCCGTCCTCGACCTCGTCGCGCCCTTCGAGAAGGCCGCGACGGCGATCGACCACCTTGCCGCGGGCAGGGCCCGCGGCAAGGTGGTCGTCACGGTGTCACCCTCCGCCTGAGGCGCGACCTACCGCCTGGTACGGGCTGCGATCGCAGCACTGACCAGGCGGTAGGTCTCGCTGGAGCGGATGGTGTGGGTCACCGGGGCGGCCGTGAACCCCTCCGCGGCCCCGGTGCGCTCAGTGGCCGGCGGTGCGGGACAGCGGGTCGCCGACGAGGTCGCGCTGGTCCGGACCCGGCTCGTCCTCCTCGTCGAGCATCGTCGCCTCGTCGAAGGGACGCTCACCGGCGAGCACCGACCGCGCCTGGTCCTTGTCGAGCTCGCCGACCCACGTGCCGATGAGGACGGTGGCGATGGCGTTGCCGGCGAAGTTGGTCAGCGCGCGGGCCTCGCTCATCATCCGGTCGATGCCGACGATGAAGCCGACGCCGTCGACGAGGTCGGGCCGGTGCGACTGGAGGCCGCCGGCGAGGGTGGCCAGACCCGCACCGGTGACGCCCGCGGCGCCCTTGCTCGCGATGATCATGAAGACGAGGAGCGAGACCTGCTGGCCGATCGAGAACGGCTTGTCGAGCGCCTCGGCGATGAACAGCGAGGCCATCGTCAGGTAGATCGCGGTGCCGTCGAGGTTGAACGAGTAGCCGGTCGGGACGGTGATCCCGACGACCGGACGCGAGACCCCGAGGTGCTCCATCTTCGCGATGAGCCGGGGCAGCGCCGACTCCGAGGAGGACGTCGAGAGGATGAGGAGGAACTCGCGGGCGAGGTACCTGAACAGCGACCACACGTTCATGCCCGCGACGAGGCGCAGGAGCGAGCCGAGGACGCCGAAGACGAAGATCGCGCAGGTGGCGTAGAACGCGACCATGATCAGGCCCAGGCTCTTGAGGGCGTCGATGCCCGTGGCGCCGACGACGGCGGCCATCGCGCCGAACGCCGCGACCGGGGCGAGCCACATGATCATCGCCATGAGGCGGAAGACGAGCTTCTCGACGTGCTTGATGCCGCGCAGGATCGGCTCACCGGCCGGGCCCATCTTCTGCAGCGCGAACCCGACGAGGAGCGCCACGAGCAGCGCCTGGAGCACCGAGCCGGACGTCAGCGCCGACACGAGGGTGTCGGGGACGAGCCCGAGGATGAAGTCGGTCGTCGACTCGGCCTCGGTCGCTGCGGCCTCCCGACCGCTCTTGGCGAGCTCGTCGGTGAGGTTCAGGCCCGCACCGGGCTTGACGATGTTGCCGACGACGAGGCCGATCGCGAGGGCGAGGGTCGACATCGTGACGAAGTAGCCGAGGGCGAGCCCGCCGACCTTGCCGACCTGGGCGGCACGCTTCACCGACCCGATGCCGAGGACGATCGTCACGAAGATGATCGGGCCGATCATCATCTTGATGAGGTTGACGAAGAACGTCCCGAGCGGCTTGAGCTCCTTGCCGAACTCGGGGAAGAGGAAGCCGACGAGGATGCCGGCGACCATCGCGACGATGACCGCGAGGTAGAGGAAGTGCGTGCGGTCGCGCTTCCTCGCCTCGGGGGGCCTTCCGCCCGGTGTCGTGGGGTGGTCGAGGGTGCTGCTGCTCATGGCGCGAACTCCTTTGTCCGGGCGGGTGCCGTCCCGAGGAGACTTCCGGACCCGGCGGATATCGTCACCGTTGTGTACGCAGTGTTCACGGGCAGCGACGCCCCGGCCGGGGCCTGACCCGTGCTGCGCCGCAGCGTCGCGGCCCAGACGACGGCCCTCGTCGTCGCCCTCGTCGCGACCGTGGTCCTCGCGGGGCTGGCGGCCGCGTACGTGCAGGCCCGGCGGGCGGTGACCCAGCAGGCGACGACGCAGGTCCTCGCCGTCGCGCAGTCGGTGGCCGCCGAGCCCGACGTCGTGGCGGGGGTGCGCGCCCGGGACACCTCCGGCGCCCTGCAGGCCCTCGCCGAGGGCGTGCGGCTGCGAACCGGGACCGACTTCGTCGTCATCATGGGCACCGACCGGATCCGGTTCAGCCACCCCGACCCGGCGCAGATCGGCAAGACCTTCCTCGGGCACACCGAGGAGGCCCTCGCCGGCGGGACGGTGCTCGAGGACTACGTCGGCACGCTCGGCCCGAGCCGTCGCGCCGTCGTCCCGGTGCTCGACGGAGGACGGGTCGTCGGGCTCGTGGCGGTGGGGGTGAGCAAGGGCGACGTCGACGAGCTGCTCTCGGCCGAGCTCGTCCCGCTCGCCGTCGCCGGCACCCTGGCCGGCCTCCTCGGGGGCGTCGGCGCGGCCCTCATCGCCCGCCGCGTGCGGCGGCAGACGCGTGGGCTCTCGGCGCGCGAGCTCCAGACGATGCACGACCACCACGACGCGATCCTGCACTCGGTGACCGAAGGGCTCGTGCTCGTCGACCCCGAGGGGCGGGTCCGGCTCGCCAACGACGAGGCGCGCCGCCTCCTCGGGCTCTCGTCCGACCCGGCCGGCGAGGCCGTCGCCGAGCTCGGGCTCGCCGAGCCGCTCGTGCAGGCGATGACCGACGAGGACGCCCGCGAGGACGACCTCCACGTCACCGACCGCCGCGTCCTCGTCCTCAACAAGGCGCGGGCGCAGCGCGAGGGCGAGGACCTCGGGTCGGTCGTGACGATCCGCGACCGCACCGACCTCGAGGAGCTGACCGGCGAGCTCGGCCAGGCGCGCAGCCTCGCCGAGGCGCTGCGCTCGCAGGCGCACGAGTCGAGCAACCGGCTGCACACGATGGTCTCGCTCATCGAGCTCGGCCACCCCGAGCGGGCGGTCGCCTTCGCGACCGAGGAGCTCGAGCGGGCGCAGCACCTCACCGACCGGGTCGTCGCGGGGGTCGAGGACCCCACGCTGTCGGCGCTGCTGCTGGGGAAGTCGGCCGAGGCGCACGAGCGCGGCGTCGACCTCGTCATCGACCCCGGCCTGGCGTGGCCCGCGGGCGCCGCCTCTCCGCGCGACGTCGTCACCGTCGTCGGCAACCTCGTCGACAACGCCCTCGACGCCGTGACCGGGATCGAGGGCGAGCGCCGGGTCGAGCTGACCGCCCGGACGGTCGCGGACCGGGTCGAGCTCACGGTCACCGACACCGGCCCGGGCATCCCCGACGCGCTGCGCGAGCTCGTCCTCGAACGGGGGTTCACGACCAAGCCCAGTGACGGCGCCGGAGGGCGCGGCCTCGGGCTGGCGCTCGTGCGGCACACCGTCGCCCGGCTGGGCGGCACGCTCGACATCGGCGCCGCGCCGGGCGGACGGGTCACCGTGACCATCCCCCTTGAGGTCGCCCGGTGACACCGGGCGGACCCATCGCCGTCCTCGTCGTCGAGGACGACCGGGTCGTCGCGGAGGCGCACGCGGCGTACGTCGCACGGGTGGCCGGGTTCGCCGTCTCGGGCATCGCCCACACCGCCCGCGAGGCCCTGCGCCACCTCGACCGGGAGCAGGTCGACCTCGTGCTGCTCGACATGGGGCTGCCGGACCTTCCGGGGCTCGACGTCGTGCGGACGATGCGCGGGCACGGCCACGCCGCCGACGTCATCGCCGTCACCTCGCAGCGCGACCTCGAGATGGTGCGCTCGGCGGTCTCGCTCGGTGTCGTCCAGTACGTCCTCAAGCCCTTCGTGTTCCCGACGCTGCGCGACCGACTCGAGTCCTACCGGGCCTACCGCGAGACGCTCGTCGGCGCCGCGGAGGCCGACACCCAGGCGCAGGTCGACTCGGTGCTGGCGCGGCTGCGGCCGTCGACGGCGCCGGCGGTGCCGAAGGGCATGACGGAGGACCTGCTCGGCCGGGCCGCTGCGACGGTCCGGGAGGCCGGTGAGCCGCTGTCCGCGGCCGAGCTCGGCGACGTCCTCGGGGTCAGCCGGGTCACGGCCCGGCGGTACGCCGAGCACCTCGTCGAGAGCGGCCGGGTGCGCCGCGGCCACCGCTACCCCGGGATCGGGCGCCCGGAGGTCACGTACGAGTGGGACGGCCGCGCGTGACGAGCCGGAGGCGGACGGTGTCGCCGGGGCGCAGCTGGGCGGCCCGGTCGGCGGCGTCCGGGGTGAGGACGGCGACGACGGGGTAGCCCCCGGTGACCGGGTGGTCGGCGAGGAAGACGACCGGCTCGCCACCGGGCGGGACCTGCACCGCGCCCCGGACGAGACCCTCGCTGGGCAGCTCGCGCTCACGGTGGGCCGCGTCCCTCTCGACGCGGGAACCGTTGAGCCGCAGGCCGATCCGGTCGCTGGCGCCGCCCACGGTCCACACCGGACCGATGAGGCCGCCGAGCGCGGGTTCGCCGCCGACCCAGGGCGCCCGCGGCCCGGGGGTCGCGTCGAGGACCGCAGGGGTGGAGGCGTCCTCGCGCCGGGGGGCGTGGTCGAGGTGGGGGAGGCGCGAGCCGGCCGCCCCGACGGGGAGCACGTCGCCGGCACGGACCGGCGGTGGGCCCAGGCCGCTCAGGGTGTCCGTGGACCGCGAGCCGAGGACGGGGTCGACGGCGATGCCGCCGCGGACCGCGAGGCAGGTGCGCAGCCCGCGGTCGGGTGTGCCGAGCCGGAGCACCGCCCCGTCGGGGAGGTCGAGCAGCGACGCGTGCGCGACGGGTCGGCCGTCGACGGTGGCGGGCGCCGGCGCCCCCGTGAGCGCCACGGTCAGCCGGCCGTGGGCCCGCACCACGAGGCCACCGAGCAGCACCTCGAGCCCCGCGAGGGCGGGGTCGTGCCCGACGAGCCGGGCCCCGAGCCGGTGCGCCCCGCGGTCGGCGGCACCGGAACGGCCCACCCCGACGGCGGCGTGCCCCGGGCGGCCCTCGTCCTCGACGAGGACGAGCGGGCCGGTCGCGAGGACCTCGAGCGCCGCGGTCACGGCGCGCCGTCGGTGGGGCCGTCGACGGCGACGAAACGGACGGTCGCGCCGGGGGCGAGGAGCGCGGGCGGGTCGCGGCGCTCGTCCCAGAGGACCGCGTCGGTGCTGCCGATGAGCTGCCAGCCGCCCGGCGACGCCCTCGGGTAGACCCCGGAGAACTCGCCGGCCAGGCCCACCGAGCCGGCCGGGACGGACGGGCGCGGGCTGTCGCGGCGGGGGACGCGCAGGCGCGGGTCGCCGCCGACGAGGTAGGCGAACCCGGGGGCGAAGCCGCCGAACGCGACCCGCCACGGGGTGCGGGTGTGGGCGAGGACGACCTCGTCGGTCGTGAGGCCGCTGAGGTCGGCGACCTCGGCGAGGTCCGGGCCGTCGTAGCGCACCACGACCTCCACCTCGGCCCCCGAGCGCCCCCGCACGGCCTCGCGTGCTGAGGTGGTCGTCCCGTCGACCACCGGAGCACTCACGACGGTGAGGGCGGCCGAGCGCAGGGCGGGGAGGTCGGCCCCGTCGCGGGTGACGAGGAGGACGGTGCGCGCCGCCGGCACGACGTCGGTCACGCCGGCCCACGGACCCTCCGCCGCGTCGACGAGCGGCCGGAGGGTCGCGGCGAGTGCGAGGACGGCATCCAGGTCGGCGACCTCGAGGAGCAGCCCGCCCTCGCCCATCGGGAGGACGGCCACGGCCTCGCGGCCGCTCCCCTCGGGCCCACCCACCTCGGCGCCACTCACGGGCGGGCGACGAACGGGGCGACGGCGACGCCCGCGTCCTCGAGGGCGCGGCGCACGGCCCGTGCGATGGCGACCGCGCCGGGGGTGTCGCCGTGCGTGCACACCGACCGCGCGGCCACCTCGACGACGGTGCCGTCGGCGGCGACCACGGTGCCCTCGGTGACGAGGCGGACGACCCGCGCGGCGACCTCCTCCGGGTCGTGGAGGACGGCGCCGCCTGCCGAGCGCGGCAGCAGGTGGCCGTCGGGGGCGTAGCCGCGGTCGGCGAAGGCCTCGCCGACGGCGGGGATCCCCGCCTCGTCGGCGACGCGCAGCAGCACCGACCCGGGCAGGCCGAGGAGCGGCAGCGTGCGGTCGTAGGCGGCGACGGCCTCGACGACCGCGCGCGCCTGGCCCTCGTCGACCGCCGCGGTCGTGTAGAGCGCGCCGTGCGGCTTGACGTACGCGACCCGGGTGCCGGCCACGCGGCACATCGCCTCGAGCGCACCGAGCTGGTAGAGCACGTCGGCGGTGAGGTCGGCCGGCGCGACGTCGAGGCGGCGCCGGCCGAACCCGGCGAGGTCGCGGTAGCCGACCTGCGCGCCGACGACCACGCCCCGCTCGGCGGCGAGCGCGACGGTGCGCCGGATGGTCGTGGCGTCGCCGGCGTGGAAGCCGCAGGCGACGTTGGCGCTCGTCACGACCTCGAGCATCGCCGCGTCGTCCCCGAGCACCCAGGTGCCGAAGGACTCCCCGAGGTCGGCGTTGAGGTCGATGGTCGGCGTCATGACCCGACGCTAGCCGCCCCGCGGGTGCCGCGCCGGGCGCCGGACGCACACGACCGCCGCCCGGAGCGGACGGCGGTCGTGGGATGCGCCCGGCACGGGCGCGGTGGTGACGAGGGTCAGCCGATGACGGTGATGTTCGCCGCCTGCGGGCCCTTGGGGCCCTGCTGGGTCTCGTACTCGACCTTGGCGTTCTCGTCGAGCGAGCGGTACCCGTTCGACTGGATCGCCGAGTAGTGGGCGAAGACGTCGGCGGAGCCGTCGTCGGGGGCGATGAAGCCGAAGCCCTTCTCGGCGTTGAACCACTTCACGGTGCCAGTAGCCATGGTTGGCCTTCTTTCTGAGGGGAGCGCCACCACGAGTCGGTGGCCTCCGCGTTGGTGATGCCTGGTACGTACCTCTGCTCAGAAAGCGCCTCTCGCCCCGGCGGGACGATCCTGCAACCACTGCACAACGGAAAGCTCAACAACTGCCGTCAACCCTAGCGGCCCGCACCCCGATCCCGCGCATCGTGCACAGGGGGGCGTCCTGACCTGCTCCGATCCGGGCGGTTCTACGCTGCGTGGATGGACGACCGAGCAGCACACCGGCCGGCGGGCGCCCGGCACCCCCTCGCCGACGCCCGGTACGTCGAGCTCACGACGTTCCGTCGTAACGGCGCCGCCGTGCGCACCCCCGTCTGGGTCGCCGCGCCGGAGGACGACCCCGCCCGGCTCGTCGTCATCACCGTCGACGGCACCGGCAAGACCAGGCGCCTCGCCCACACCGCGCGGGTCGAGCTGCGCCCGTGCACCGTCCGCGGCGTCGTCGCCCCTGACGCGCCGACGGTCCACGGGCGCGCGACCGTCGTCCGTGACCGCGAGGGTGTCGCCCGGGTCAGGCGCGCGGTCGTCGCCAAGTACGGCTTCCAGGCCCGGTTCTCCGACCTCGTGGAGGCGGTGACGTCACGCGTCGGCATCCACCGCGCACCGCGGGCAGGCATCGTCGTCGAGGTCGACGCCTGACCGGATCACGCGGTGACGAGGCGGCCCAGCGACCAGCGCGCGAGGGGGGCGTAGGCGAGGACGACCGGCCGCGGTCCGTGGACCCGCACCCACGCGGTGCTGCCGGTGGCACCGTCCTCCTCGACGCCGTGCTCGAGCCGCAGCCGCAGCGGCCCGGACCGCACCGACCAGGACCAGGTGCGCTCGTCCTCGTCGACCGTGTCGACGCGGAACACCGCGACGAGCCCGCCCACCCCGGTGACCCGTCCGGCCGTCCCGGCGCGGACGACGTCGTGGGGGTAGTCGACGGACCGCAGGTGCGGCGCCCATCCCGGCCAGGCGGCGGGTCTCGTGTAGCGCGCCCAGACGGCGTCGGCGTCGAGGGGCCCGCCGGCCGCCACCCGCACCGAGCCGAGGAGGAGGTCCACGACCCCATCCTCGCTCCCGTGGCGTCGAAGGTCACTGGTGGGCGGGGCGGGCGGGGGGTTAGCGTGATGCGGTGAGCCTGCTGCGCACCGACCGCTCGTGGCGCGCCGAGGTGCGTCGCCGCGTCCCCGTGCGCCGGATGCCGCTGACCCCGCCCGACCGGCTGCGCGGCACGTGGCGCGAGGCGAAGCCCGGCCGGATCGAGGCCTCGCTCGCCGCGGCGCTGCGCCGTCCGACCCACGGCTGGCTCGTGGCTGCCGCCTCCGCCGACGTCGTCGCCGGGCGCACGCTGCTGCGGACGGTCGCCGGGCGCGAGGTCGTCCTCTGGCGGGACGCGGACGGCTCGCTCCTCGCCGGCCCCGGGGCCTGCCCGCACCTCGGGGCGCCGCTGGCCGACTGCGACGTCGTCGACGGCACGGTGCTGTGCCGGTGGCACGGGATGCCACTGGGGCGCGAGGGCGACGGCGGCCTGTGGCGCACCTTCGCCGCCCACGACGACGGCGTCCTCGCCTGGGTGCGGGTCGGCGAGGTCGAGGAGGGCGTCCGGCCCACCGACCGGCCGGTGCTCGCGGTCCGGCCACGGCCCGAGGAGGCCATCGCGTCGGTCATCTCGCTGCGCTCGGTGTGCGAGCCGCGTGACATCGTCGCCAACCGCCTCGACCCCTGGCACGGCGCGTGGCTGCACCCCTACGCCTTCAGCGACCTCTCCGTCGACGACGCGGCCTCGACCGACGACCGGCTCGTCCTCGACGTCGCGTACCGGCTCGGACGCACGTTCGCCGTGCCGGTGACCGCCGAGTTCACCTGCCCCGACTCGCACACGGTCGTCATGACGATCACCGCGGGCGAGGGGGTCGGCAGCGTCGTCGAGACGCACGCGACGCCCATCACCGCACCGGGCGCACACCCCGCGGTCACCGTGATGACCGAGGCCGTCGTCGCGACGTCGGACCGCACCGGCTTCCGGGTGGCCCGCGCCCTCGCGCCGCTCGTGCAGGTGGGGATGAGGGCGTCGGCGCGACAGCTGTGGGCCGACGACCTCGACTACGCGGCGCGGCGCTACTCGCTGCGGCGGGCCGACAGCGCCCGGTAGGCGCCGATCCCGCGGCGGGCGAGACCCGGCAGCGCGCCGAACCGCCCGCTCGTCGGCGCGGACCACACCCCGTGCCCTGGCAGGCCCCAGCCGGTGAGCAGCCGGTCGGCGGCGAGCCACCCGGTGGTCGCGGCCCGTTCCATGAGGGCGACGGGCAGGTCGCAGCGCACGGCGTCACCGGCGAGGACGAGGCGCGGCTCGGGCGTCACGACCCCGGGCCTCGTCGCCCACGGCTCGACGCCGACGAGGACGCAGTCGCGCTCGACGAGCCACTCCTCGTGGACGCTGCGCAGCCCCGCCGTCTCGGGGTAGAGGCGGTGCAGGCGCTCGACGAGGTCGGTGCGGAGGGCTGCCTCGTCCGTGCCCTCCGGGAGCGCGTAGGCATGCAGCTCGACCACTGAACCACCGTGTGCCGCAGCCCATTCGGCTGCGTGGTTCTCGAACCGCTCGAGCACCGACACGTTGTCGAGCGGCCCGTGGCCGCTCGTTCCGAGGAAGGGGGCACGGTGCTGCGCGACCCTCCCGTCGAGCCACAGCCGCAGGACCGCGAAGGCGGGGGCCGAGCGGACGCCGGCCACGTGCCGGCGCCAGGTCGCGCCCGCGTCGGCGTCACCGCCGAGCCCCGGTGACGCCTCGACGACGGTGCGCAGCCCGACGGGGTCGAGGGCGAGGACGACGCCGTCGGCCTCGGTCCACTCCTGCTCCGTCGACCGCGGCCTGCCGTGGAGGAGGGCGAGCCGGTCCCCGCGCTCGGTGACGGTGCGGACCTCGCGTCCCGTGTGGACCTCGACCCCGAGGCCATGGAGGTACCGGCCGAGCGGGGCCCACAGCGTCGAGTCGTAGTCGTCGCGCGGGACGTCGAAGAGCAGGCCCTCGGCCGAGCCGACGAAGTAGAGGTGGAACATCGCGAGCAGCTCGGCCCCGGAGAACTCGCGGGGGTCGGCGAAGAAGCTGCGGGCGAACACCTCGAGCGCGAGGTGGCGGGCGCCCTCCGGGAAGTGCAGCCGGTCGAGCAGGTCGGCGGCACTGACGCCGTCGAGGGCGACGAAGGTGTCGGGGAAGTCGACGTCGAGGAGGCCGAGTGCGGCCTCGACGTCGACGGCCGCGAGGCCGCGCAGGTCGAAGCTGGGGCTGCGCCGCACGAACTCGACGAGGTTCCACGGCGGCGTGCGCGGGATGCCGGCGAAGGAGTCGGTGCCGCCGCCGGCGCGGGCCAGCGGGTAGTCGTCGAGCGGCCGGAGGCGGTCGAGGGTGGGGTCGGTTCGGCGCAGGACGGCTCGCAGGTTGTAGTACTGGCGGAAGAAGGCGTGGAAGCCGCGGCTCATCTGGCCGGTGGACCCGTCGGGCAGGGTGACCGGCCACGACCGCACCCGACCGCCGAGGCGCTGCTCCCGCTCCAGGACGGTGACCCTGACCCCGCGCTCGGCGAGGCCGAGAGCGGCGGTGAGGCCGGCGATGCCACCCCCGACCACGACGACGTGCCGCGTGCCGGGGTCGGGTGGAGTGCCGGCGGCGGGCTCGGGGGGCGGGTGGAACTCGGCCCGCCGGTCGCGGCCCGGCCGGTACCGCGGCGCCGGTCGAGGTGTTCGGCGGGTCTCGCGCACCGGCCGAACACCTCGACCCACGCGGACCCGGTCGGACGTCACCTCGACCCGCGATCGGGCAGCGACCCCACGACGGTGTGGACGACCCCGTCCTGCCACCCGGGGTAGGACCGGTGGCGGACGTCGACGAGCCCCGCGGCCTGGAGCCGCCCGCAGACCGTCTCGACCGAGTCGAAGTCCCGCACGCTCGTGTACAGGTACCGGTGCAGCGGCACGTCGGACCGCTTGAGCACGGCCAAGGGGATGATGACGCCGTGGCACACCGCTGCCCAGGCCACCCGGGCCCGCAGCGACCCGGCGACGGAGTAGTCGTGGACGACGAAGGCCCCGCCCGGGCGCAGGACGCGGGCCACCTCGCGCACGAGGCGCTCGCGGTCGGGGACGTTGCGCAGCAGGTACGCGCCGAGGACGCCGTCGACCGAGCCGTCGGCGAGCCCGGCGAGGTGCTGCACCGCGTCGGCGACGACGAGCTCGACCGCGTCGGGCCACTCCTTCGCGCGCGCCTGCGCGACCATCCCCTCGGACGCGTCGACGCCACGGACGTTCAGGTCGCTCGGGCGCCGGCCGGCGCGCGCCCAGGCGTCGAGGACCGCCCGGGTCGAGGCCCCCGACCCGCAGCCGAGGTCGAGGACGGTGACCGGCCCGCCGTCGGCACCCGCCCGGGGCAGCCGGTCGACGAGCGCCGTCGCCGCCGTGGCGAGCTGGTCGTGGTACCCCGGCGACAGCGCGACCATCGCGTCGTAGGTGGGGGCGGCCCGGTCGAAGGCGTCGGCGAGCACCCATCCGTCACGCGTCATCGCGCCTCCTCCCGTCGTCCCACGCGCAGCCACGCGAGCAGCGTCAGGACGATCATGCTGAACCCGAAGAGGTAGTCCTCGACGGGGATGTCCCACGGGATGCGCACCCCGGTGATCTGCTCCTCGTCGTAGAGGACGATCGGCGCCGAGAGCTTGGTCAGCCACCCGTCGACGAGCACGTGGAAGGCGTAGACGATCGCCATCGCGAGCCAGAAGCGCGCCTGCCGGAACAGCCCGGTGCGCAGCCAGAGCAGCTCGAGGAGGACCACGCCCACCACCGAGACCACCGCGAGCGCCGTGTACTCAGGCATCGCCACGCCTCTCGCGGACCCACCCGAGCACCGTGCCGACGGCCTCGTAGGTGAGGAGGGCGCAGATCGGGACGACGACGAAGAAGACGACCTCCTCGACCGGGACGTCGAGGGGCAGGAGGATGCCGGTGGTGTACCGCTCGCTGTACCACCAGTGGCCGCGCACGATGCCGAGGACGTCCCAGGCGAGGAACACGACGAGCATCGGCAGCAGGGCGAGGACGAGGCGCCGCGGCTGCCGGTAGACCCGGGCCCGCAGGACGACCTCGAGCGGCAGGGTGACGACGAGGCACCCCGCCATGAGGAGCAGGTACTGGTAGCGGTCCACGCTCACACCGCCCCGGCCCCGGCGCCGAGCGTCGCCGCCGGCGGGAGGTCGGCGCGCGACGCCGCGGGCCACGTCCTCGGGTCCGGACCGAGCGCGGCGAGCAGCGGCACCTGGTCGGCCGCCCAGGGCGAGACGGAGCGGCGCGCCGCGAGGACGTCGGCGGAGAAGTCGGCCCACGGGACCCACTCGGTGGCGTCGACCTCCTCGGGATCCGGTGCGACGGAAGCGTTCTCGACGAACCCGACGAACACCGGGCACACCTCGTGCTCCACGAGCCCGTTCATCGCGGCCCGGTACCGGAACCGCGGGAGGACGAGGCGCAGCTCGGTGAGGTCGACCCCGAGCTCGCTGCGCGCCCGGCGGCGCACGGCGTCGGCGAGGTCCTCGCCGGGCCGCGGGTGCCCGCACACGGTGTTCGTCACGACGCCCGGGAAGCTCGGCTTGGACGCCGCGCGCGTCGTGACGAGCAGCCGCCCGTCGGGGTCGACGACGTAGCAGGAGAAGGCCAGGTGCAACGGGGTGTCGTCGTGGTGGATCGCCGACTTCGGCGCCTCGCCCACCGGCGCCCCGGAGTCGTCGACGAGGACGACCGCGTCGTCGGCGACCCAGGCGCCCTCGTGCGGGTCGCGGCTCGCCCGGTCGGCCCGGACCACCCGCATCGGCTCGCGCGCCGTGAGCATCCGGGCGGCGAGCGCGGCCTTCGCCGGGGTGGGCACCCTTGCGCGGGAGGAGAACACGTCGTAGTCGGCCACCTCGATCCTTTCGAGGATGCGCGCGTACAGGACCCGCGCCGTGGCGACGCAGCGCCGCGCGTCGAGGGGCAGCGCCGGCAGGCCGGCATCGGCCTCGCGGTACAGGCGACGGTTGCGCTCGACCTCGAAGGCCATGAGGGCCCGCCACTCGGGGGTGACCCGGCGCGCCCAGGGGTCCGCGCCGAACCGCCGCAGGTCCTCCTGCGGCACGTAGACGCGGCCGCGGTCGAGGTCCTCGCCGACGTCGCGCAGGAAGTTCGTCAGCTGGAAGGCGAGGCCGAGCGAGCGCGCGGCGTGGGCCGCGTCGCCCACCGGCTCGAGGACGGGCAGCATCATCTCGCCGATGACCGCGGCGCTGCCGTCCATGTAGCCGAGCAGGTCGTGCCACGTCTCGTACGCGCGCACGGTGAGGTCGGCGCGCATCGAGGAGAAGAAGCGGGTGAAGCACTCCTGCGCGATCCCGCGCTCGACCACCGTCTCGACGACCGCCGCCGTCACCGGGTCGTCGGACCGGCCGGCCGCGAGCGCCTCGAGGAAGCGCTGCTCGAAGGCGTCGAGCGCTGCCGCGGCCTCGGGCCCCGGCTCGGGGCCGGCGTCGTCGACGATGTCGTCGGCCAGCCGGGCCAGCGCGTAGACGGCGTGGACGTGGCGGCGCGCGTCGGACGGCAGGAGGCGGGCGCCCCACCAGTACGTCGTCCCGTGCTCGCGCGTCACGGCGGCGCACCGGGCGTAGCCCTCGGCGACCACCTCGGGACGGGAGGCGGTCGTCATCGGGCCACCCTGTCCCGCGGGCGGCGCGGTGCCGCGGCGCCGGCGTACTCCTGCACGCGCTCGGCGGCGAGCCGCCCGCTGACGAGCACCATCGGGATGCCGACGCCCGGCGTCGTCCCCGACCCGGCGAACACGAGACCCGGGACGCGCCGGTCGACGTTGGCCGGGCGGAACGGGCCGGACTGACCGAAGGTGTGCGCGAGGGCGAAGGGCGTGCCGAGGTGCAGGCCCTGGGCGGCCCAGTCGTCGGGGGTGACGAGCACCTCCTCGCGGACGTCGGTGGGGTAGCCGCCGGCCTCGAGGAAGGCGTGCAGCCGCTCCCTCATCGGCCCGGCCCCGCGGCTCCAGTCGATACCGGACCCGTTGTGCGGCACCGGTTCCAGGACGTAGAGGGTGGAGGACCCGGCGGGGGCGGCGGTGGGGTCGGAGACGGTCGGCACGGTGACGAGGCGCGAGGGGTCGGGCATCAGCTCGCCGCGGTCGATGAGCGCCGCGAACGCGCCGTCCCAGTCGGCACCGAAGTGGATGTTGTGGTGCCGGAGGTGCTCGGCCGGTGACCCCGACGCCCCGACGTGCCAGACGACGCAGGACGGCGAGTACGCGCCGCGGCGCACCGTGCGCGGGGCGGGGACCCCGGGCAGCAGGCGCTCGTACGCGACGGGCAGGTCGACGGTGCAGACGACGGCCTCGGCCGCGAGCCGCTCGCCCCCGGCGGTGGCGACCCCGGCCACCGCGCCGTCGGAGCGCCGCAGGACCTCGGTGACCTCGACCCCGAGGTGCATCGCGACGCCGGCGTCGGCGAGCGCGCGCGCCATCCCCACCGGCACCGCGTGCATCCCGCCCTCGGGGTGGAAGACGCCCCGCACGGTGTCCATGTAGGTGATGACGGCGAACACCGCGCGCGCCTGCGCGGGGGCCACGCCCGCGTACAGCGCCTGGAAGGAGAACACGCGGTGCAGCCGCTCGTCCTCGAAGTACCGGGCGACCGCCGGGCCGAGCGCCCCCAGCCCGCCGAGCCGCAGCAGCCGTGCGGCGCGGGCCGGGGACCGGAGGAGGTCGAGCGGCGAGTCGTAGTTGTGGTCGATGAACGCGTCGAACTCGGTGTCGTGGAGCTCCTCGAGCCACGCGACGAACCGGTCGAGGCCACGCGCGTCCTCCTCGCCGCAGACGCGCCGGACCTCCTCGCGCAGGTCGGCGTGCTCGGCCCGCACGTGCAGCTCGCTGCCGTCGGCGAAGACGGCCCGGTAGGCGGGGTCGAGGCGGCGCATGGGGACGAGGGCCCCGGGGTCGCCGCCGACGGCGCGGATGGGGTCGGCGAGCAGGTCGGGCATCGTCATGACGACGGGCCCCGGGTCGAAGCGGAACCCGCCGCGGTGGAGGACGCCCGCGCGCCCGCCGACGACGTCCTCCCGCTCGAGGACGGTGACGTCGTGCCCCGCGGCGGTGAGGTGGCAGGCGGCGGCGAGGCCGGAGAGGCCGGCGCCGACGACGACCACCCTCACGCGGACCGCCAGGCGATCGACTCCACGAGCCCGCGCAGGGCGGTGGCCGCCTCGGTGTCGACGCCCAGGTCGTCGAGGTCGCGCAGGGCCCTCTCGGCCCGCTCCGTGACCTCGGCCTCGGCGCGCTCGCGGACCCCCGCGGCCGTCATCGCGCGCTGGAGGGCGTCGACCCCCGCGTCGTCGAGGGTGCCCGCGTCGCAGGCGGTGAGGAGGTGGCGGTCGGCGTCCGGGAGGAGGTCGGCGGCCCAGGCGAGGAGGGCCGTGGGCTTGCCCGAGCGCAGGTCGTCACCGGCGGGCTTGCCGGTCTCCGCCGGGTCGCCCCACACGCCGAGGACGTCGTCACGGACGGCGAAGGCGTCGCCGACCAGGTCGCCCCACGCGATGAGCCGGCGGACGAGGGACTCGTCGGCCCGGCCGACGAGGGCGCCGAGCTGGAGGGGGCGCGAGATGGTGTAGCGACCGCTCTTGAACCGGGCGATCCGCCGCGAGGTGGCGAGGTCGCGGCGGCGGTCGGCGGTGTGCGTGACGTCGAGCAGCTGGCCCTCGACGAGCTCGACGGCCATGAGCCGCCAGGCCGCTCGCACGGGGGGAGGGGTCGGCGCGACGAGGAGGGTGGCCTCGCTGAGGGCCAGGTCGCTGACGAGCACGGCGACGCTGTCGCCGAAGAGCTCGGGGTCGCCGACACCCCCGAGGGCGCGGTGCCGGTCGGCGGCCAGGACGTGCAGGGTCGGGCGGCCGCGGCGGCTGGCCGAGCGGTCCATGACGTCGTCCTGGACGAGCGCGAAGAGCTGGAGCAGCTCGAGGGCCGCCGCGACCCGCGCGAGGTCGTCATGGGTGTCGCGCGGGGCGCCGGCGAGGACCCAGCCCCAGTGCGCGAGGAGGGGGCGCAGGCGCTTGCCGTGGTGGCGCGAGCGTTCGGTGAGCTCGGCGGTGAGGTCGACCGCGAGGGCACCCGGGGCGGCGGGGCGCAGGTCGTACGGGTCGCCGTCGGCCGAGGCCCGGGCCAGCGCGTCGGCGAGGCCGACCAGGGTGTCCTCGAGGAGGACGTCGGCGCGCGCCAGCGTCTCGTCGGGGGTCCGGGGCCGACGGCGCGCGTCGAGACCCACGGAGGTCGCCTCGGCACTCACGCGGTCACCGCCTCTCATCCGGTCGTGGACAGTCTTGCGGTCAGTCTCTCCCAGGCGCCGCCCGGGGACCTCGACCCTAGACAACGCGGGGGACCCCCGGCGACGGGGCGTCCACGCACGGGTCGCGGCCTAGGGTCGGGCCATGGACGCGGACGTCGTGGTGGTGGGTGCCGGGCTGGCCGGGCTCCGGTGCGCCACACGCCTCGCCGAGGCGGGGCGCGACGTCGTCGTCCTGGAGGCCGGGGACGTCGTCGGGGGCAGGCAGCGTACCGACGCGGTCGACGGGTTCCTGCTCGACCGCGGGTTCCAGGTGCTCAACCCCGCCTACCCAGCGGTCCGGCGCTGGGTCGACGTCGAGGCCCTGGGGCTGCGCCCCTTCGGGCCGGGCCTGCTGGTCCGCCGCGACCGGGGGCTCGTCCGCCTCACGCACCCCCTGCGCGACCCCTCGGGCGTGCCCGCCGCGCTGCGCTCGGGGCTGCTCGACCCGGCGGCGCTGCTGGCGCTCGCCCGGTGGGCCGGTCCGGCCGTCGTCGCACCTCGGCGCGTGCTGAGGGGCCCGGACCGGCCGCTGCGCGCGGGCCTGGACTCCGCCGGGGTGCGCGGTCCGCTGCGCACCGAGGTGCTCGAGCCGTTCCTCGCCGGAGTGCTCGCCGAGGACGTCGGCGAGACGTCCGAGTCCTTCGCCCGGCTCCTCGTGCGGATGTTCGCCCTCGGGCTGCCGGGCCTGCCGGCCGACGGGATCCGCGCGCTCCCCGCGCAGCTGGCCGACCGGCTGCCCCCCGGACGGGCCGCCGTCCGGCTGTCGACCCCGGTGGCGGCGGTCCGGGACACGGGGTCGGGGGCGGTCGTCGAGCTCGAGGACGGGGGCCGGGTCGTGGCGGGCGCCGCCGTCGTGGCGGTGGGACCGGAGGCTGTCGGCGCGCTGGTCGACGTCCCCGCGCCGGCGACGAAGGGGCTGCGCACGTGGTGGTTCTCGGCGGACGAGGCGCCCACCGACTCCGACCTGCTCGCCGTGGACGGACGGCGCGACGGCCCCGTCGTCAACCTCGCGGTCGTCAGCAACGCCGTCCCCTCGTACGCCCCTGCGGGTCGGCACCTCGTCGAGGCCACCTGCCTGCTGCCGCCCGGTGGGGCCGACGGAGCGGCGCAGGAGGCCGTGGTGCGCCGGCAGGCCGGGGAGGTCCTCGGGGCGGACGCCTCCCGGTGGACCCTGCTGCGGCGCGACGACATCCGCCACGCGCTCCCCGTCCAGGCGCCACCGCTGCGGACGACGACCTCGCCCTTCGTGACCGGCCGCGTCCTCGTGTGCGGCGACCACCGCGACACGGCGTCGATCCAGGGTGCGCTCGTCTCGGGGCACCGAGTGGCCGGAGCCGTCCTCGGTCTGCTCGGTCCCGGGGCCTGAGCCGCGTGGCGCCGCGTCGCCGGCTGCACGTCCTTTGGCCCCACCAGCTCCACGAGTCGCTCCCCTCCGCGCCGCGCGGCACCCGGTTCGTGCTCGTCGAGGACGACCTGCTGTTCCGGCACCAGCCCTTCCACGCCCAGAAGCTCGACCTGCACCGGGCGGCCGGGCGCGAGTTCACCGACCGGCTGCGCGATGCCGGGTCCGACGACCACCGCGGGGGATTTCGAGGCCAACCCCCCGGCCCGGATGGTGAGGCGCACCTGGGACGGCATGGACGCCGCCCGCCGCGACGCGCTGGTGACCCGGGGCCGCGCCGTCATCCGCCGCCTCTGACCGCGCCGCTCGTCGAACCCTGCGTCCCTCAGATCCGCTCGACGCGGTCGGCCTGCGGTCCTCGGTCGCTCTGTCGGACCTGGTAGCGGACCCGGTCGCCCTGCTGCAGCGACTCGGCTCCCCTGATGACCGACACGTGCACGAACAGGTCCTCGCCCCCGGCATCCGGGGAGATGAAGCCGAACCCGCGCTCCGCGTCATAGCGCGCCACCACGCCCTGGCCACCGCGTGCCGGGACGCCGGATGCCCGCTGGCGACCTGGCCGGGGGTGGGTCGTCGAGCTCGCGGGCGCGCCCCGCGACGTCGAGCCGCGCGCCAGCCGCACGTCGCGGGCCTGCGGGCCCTTCTCGCTCATGACGACGTCGTAGGTCACCCGGTCCCCCTCATCCAGCTCGGAGAGCCCGCCGGCCAACTCCCGGACGTGGACGAAGACGTCAGGGCCGCCGGACCCGGGGGTGATGAACCCGAAGCCCTTGTCCCAGTCGTACCAGGACACGGTGCCGTCCGCCCCGTCGGATGCCGTCGCCTGCCGCGCAGCCGGTGCTCCCAGGGGGAGCAGGTGGTCGGCCTGCGGCCCCTTCTCCCCGTCGACGACGAGGAACGCCACCCGCTGCCCGTCCACGAGCACGCCGCCACCCACGATGGCGGAGCTGTGCACGAAGATCTCGGCGTCACCGCCGTCGGCCGAGATGAACCCGTACCCCTTGGCGGGCTCGTACCAGGTGACGGTGCCGAGCACGCCCAGCGTCGTGTCGGCGGCCTGGTCCGCCGTGACCCGGACGCGGCGTGCCTGCGGGCCCCTGTCCCCTTCGCCGATCTCGAACTCGACCACCTGCCCCTCGCGGAGCACCTTCACCGCGTCGCCGCTGACGATCTCGGACGCATGGACGAACAGGTCCTCTGCCTCCTCCCCGAGGGCGATGAAGCCGAATCCCCGCTCGGCGTCGAACCAGCGGACGGTTCCCTCGGTCACGGGGTGGCTCCTTGTCGAGAGGGGGCGGTCGGTGTCCCACCAGTGTCCCCCCGGCCCGTGGTGGTACCGAAACGCGCCGCGATCGTCCTCCAGCGCGCGCGCCCCGGCAAGGGGTGACCGGGGCGCGCGGCCGGGGAGCCGTCGTCAGGGGCGCCCGGGGACGCGGACGTCGAGGTGGACGAGCCGGTGGTCGCTGGGGAAGAACCCGGTGGTCAGGCGCGAGAGCGGGTCGGAGGACGGCTTCCAGAACACCGCCGAGCCGAGGATGCGCAGGTCGCGGCTGGGCAGGACGTAGTCGGCGCGCAGGTTGCCCGGCGGCTCGGAGAAGTCGGCGGTGTCCTGCGCGGCGGGGCTGAGGTGGGTGAGGTTGACCCCGCCCTGGACCGCGCTCGCCTCGACGGCGCCCTCGCTCGTCGGGGTGCTGCCCGCGTTGACGCGGGGGTGGTCGAGGAGGAGTTGGGCCGAGCCGGGGATCGAGTCGCCGTCGCGGGGGTCGCTGTTCTGGTCGCCGGCGATGACGAAGCTCGCCCCCGGTGCCAGGCCGCCGCCCACGCCCTCGTCGTCGGTGATCCACGCCGACCCGCGGGGGCTGCCGACGTAGTCGGCCCACAGGCGGATCTCGTCGTGGTTGCGCGTGCCGTTGCGGTCCTCGAGGCCGTCGAACACCGGCGGGGTCGGGTGGCTGACGAGGAAGTGGACGGTGCGGTTGCCGACCTCGACCGGGACGTCCCAGTGCGACTTGCTCGACAGGCGGACCTGCTCGAGCTCGGCGGGGGAGTACCAGTCGGCCTGGGCGGCGGTGGCCGGGTCGTCGGGGAGCAGGGCCCCGGGCATGTCCTTCCACAGCAGGTGCTGGAAGGTGCGGACGGCGTCGGTGTCGATCGGGTGCTTGCTGAAGACGGCCATGCCGTACTGGCCGGGGTAGAAGCCGAAGCCGAACGCGTCGTTGGGGCCGCCGACGGTGCCGCTGTTGTCGAGGTCGAGCCCGCTCGGGACGCCGGTGTTGACCGGCGCGGCGAAGGCGTAGGGGTACTGCACCGGGTCCGCGCCGTTCTGGCCGCGCTCGAGGTAGTTGTCGCGGAAGAGGTCCAGCGCGACACCGCCCTCGACCCAGTCGAACTCGTTGACGAGGAGCAGGTCGGGGTTCGTCCGCTGGATGACCTCGGCAACGGCCCTGGCCTGCGCGTTGTCCGGCGTCGAGAGGTCGCGGACGAGCTGGCCGGCGGCGGTGCGGTTGAGCGAGGCGTTGAAGGTCGCGACGCGCAGGGTGCGGTCAGGGGCCTGGGCCGCGGCGGGTGCGGCGGGTGCGGCGGGCCCGGCGGGCGCAGCCGTGGAGGACGAGGCCGCGGCGACGGTCGCGGCGGCGAGGGCGGTGGCGGTCAGGGTGGCCGCGACGGCCCGGCGGGGGGTGGGACGGGGCATGCGCCCGACCGTAGGCCGGTCCGGGCCCGCGTGGGGCGAACGGTGCACGTCGATCCGGTGTCCCGCGGGTGTCGTGCCCGGGGCGGGTCGAGGGTCGGCCCCGTCGACCCGTTCCCTCTGTCGGCAGGTCGGCGTAGCGTCCGCTCCGACCCCACCGAGAAGGAGACACCCATGGCGAGCACGATGAACCCGTACCTCAACTTCCCCGGCACCGCGCGCGACGCGATGACCTTCTACCAGGGCGTCCTCGGCGGCGACCTCGTCGTCAACACCTTCGGCGAGTACGGCGCCGAGGGCCCCGCCGCCGACGGCGTCATGCACGCCCAGCTGACGACTCCCGACGGCTTCACGCTCATGGCCTCCGACATGCCGCCGGGCCAGGAGGACACCCACAACCCGGGCAACGCCATCACCGTGTCCCTCAGCGGCGACGACGAGTCGCTGCGCCGCTACTGGGAGGGACTGTCCGACGGCGCCACCGTGACGATGCCCCTCGAGAAGCAGATGTGGGGCGACGAGTTCGGCGCGCTGGTCGACAGGTTCGGCGTCCCGTGGATGGTCAACATCGCGGGCGGCGGCGGCGGGGGCGCAGACAGCGAGGGCTGAGCCCCGCCTGCCGGCTCGGGGTGGGCCGCCGCGTCAGGGGGCGGCGGCCGCCTCGAGCTCGTCGAGCGCCTCGCCGGTGCGCACCGCGAGGCGCTGCAGGTGCGGGATGCCGTCGCGGTCGCCGACGAAACCGACGTCGAGCATCCCCGCGTACGAGTGCGCCGTGATGTTGAGGGCCATCGAGTGCCCGGGGATAGACACCGGGTAGGTCGCCTCGAGCCGGGCTCCGCGCCAGTAGAGGTGCTCGGTCGGGCCGGGGACGTTCGAGATGCAGACGTTGAGCGTCAGTGGGAGGGGGATCGGCAGGGGGAGGTTGCCCATGGCACGGAGCACCTGCAGCCCGGCCGGCGCGAGCAGCAGGGCGCTGTAGGCGACGACCGCGTCGGCCGTCATCCCCCGCATCCGGGCCTTCGCCGCGCGCGAGGAGGCCGTCACGGCGACGAGGCGGGCCATCGGGTCCTCGACGTCGGTCGCGAGCGACACGAGGGTGGCACCGACCTGGTTGCCGCCGCCCTGGCTGTCCTTGGGGCGCACGTTGACCGGGATGAAGCCGATGAGCGGGCGGTCGGGCAGCGCGTCGGCGTCGGTGAGGAAGGAGCGCAGACCACCCGCGCAGACGGCCATGAGGACGTCGTTGAGGGTCGCGTTGCGGGCCCGCCCGATCGCCCGCAGCCGCTCGACCTCCAGCTGCTGGGTCGCGAACCGGCGGGCGGTGCCGACCCGGCCGTTGAGGATGCTCGGGGGCGCCTGGTACGACGTCACGGCGCGGGTGCCCGCCCCGGGGGCGCGTCGCAGCTGGGTGCCCAGGAGCGCCCGCCCCACCGACGGCACCGACCCCATCGAGGTGGCGAGGCCGCGCAGCACGGCGGTGACGTCGGCGACGGGGTCCGGCCGCTGTTCGGGGCGGTCGGTGTCGCGCCGCCGGGTCGTGCTGAGGAAGAACGGGTGGTCCCGGTCGTCGGGGTCGGTCGACAGCCCGCGCTGGAGGATCCGCATGCCCGTGAACCCGTCGACGAGCGCGTGGTGGATCTTCACGTACACGGCGAAGCGGTCGCCCTCGAGGCCCTCGATGAAGGACAGCTCCCACGGCGGCCGCCGCAGGTCGAGCGCGTTGGAGTGCAGCCGGGAGACGAGGACGCCGAGCTCGCGCTCCCCGCCCGGGCTCGGCAGGGCCAGGTGGCGCACGTGGTAGTCGATGTCGAAGTCCGCGTCCTCGACCCAGCGGTGCACCGGCTGGCGGCGCAGGGCCCGGGTCTGGAGGCGCAGGCTCCACGGCGCCTCCACCGGAGCGCGGCGCAGGTCCGCGACGAGCCGCTGGAGGAAGCCGTCGCGGCCCCGGCGTGGCGGGGTGAAGTGCAGGAGCGACGCCACGTGCATCGGCATCTGGGCCGTCTCCGCCATGAGGAAGAACGCGTCGAGGGGCGAGGCCCAGGCGGTGCGGGCCACCGGGGGTCAGCCCACCTCGCCGCGCGGCGTCGCCGCCCAGGGCGCCCAGCCGCCCTCGGGCTGCGCGAGCCGGTCGGCGACGACGCGCAGGGTCGCGAGCTCGTGGCCGTAGCCGAGGTGGCTCGCCGTGACCTCGACGTTCTCGGTGTGGTCGGCCGGCTCGGAGACGCAGCACTCCCACGCGACGATGCCGTCGTTGCGGCTGTAGATGCACGTCGTCGGCACGGGGAGCGGCGCGGCACGGGCGGCGCGCGCCTCCTCGGTGAAGAGGGCGTCCGTGTGCCGTCCGCGGTTGAGCAGCTGGTAGACCCGCCACGCCCGCGTCGACTCGGGGTGCCCGCGGAACGGGCTGCCGAGGGTGATGACCGAGCGCGTGTAGTGGGGGAGCGCCCGGGCCATCTCGCGGGCGTAGATGCCGCCCGCGCTCCAGCCGACGAGGCTCACCCGTCGGCCGTAGCGGTCGTGGACCTCGAGGAGGAGGTCCTGGAGCGCCTCGCCGAGACCGGGGTGGACGCCGAGGTTGCGGCCCTGGCGCCAGTCGTGGGTGCGGTACCCGAGGCGGCGCAGGTGCGCCCGAAGGAAGACCGTCGACTCCGGTCCGGCGAGGAAGCCGGGCAGGACGATGACCGGGTGCCCGTCGCCGCGGGGCCACTCCTGCAGGTCGCGGGTGCGGACCGCCGCCGTCGCGAGCTCGAGCGCCGTCCGCCACTCGCGCCGCGCCATCCGGGCCGTCGGCGCGAGCACGCCGTCGGCGACGGGGAGGTCGGTCGGCCCGGGCATCGCGCGCTCCTTCTGCCGGGCGCCGCGAGGCCGTGCTGCCGGGTCGCGACGGTGCGAGGTGGACAGAGGTCGCAGTGTGACAGACGGCGACCCCCCGCGGGAGACCTCCGCGCGGTGGTTCGTCCGCCACCCGAGCCATCCTCGGCGGACGGATCTACCGTGGAGGCATGGCGACGACGCGGGCCGAGAGTGACACGATGGGGCCGGTCGAGGTCCCGGCCGACCGCTACTGGGGCGCGCAGACCCAGCGCAGCCTCGAGCACTTCGACATCGGGCGCGACACGTTCGTGTGGGGGCGCCCCGTCATCCGCGGGCTCGGCCTGCTCAAGAAGGCTGCCGCGCTCGCGAACGCCGAGCTCGGCCTGCTCCCCGACGACGTCGCGCGTGCCGTCGTGGCAGCCGCTGACGAGGTGGCGCGCGGCGACCTCGACGGCCACTTCCCGCTCGTCGTGTTCCAGACCGGGTCCGGGACCCAGAGCAACATGAACGCGAACGAGGTCATCGCCAACCGCGCGATCGAGGCCCTCGGCGGGGTCCTGGGCTCGAAGGACCCGGTGCACCCGAACGACCACGTCAACCGCAGCCAGTCGAGCAACGACACCTTCCCGACGGCCGTGCACGTCGCGGTCGTCCTCGAGCTGGCCGAGCGGCTGCACCCCGCGGTCGACGCGCTGACGGCCGCCCTCGACGCCAAGGCCGACGAGCTCGGCGACGTCGTCAAGGTCGGGCGAACCCACCTCCAGGACGCCACGCCGGTGACGCTGCGCCAGGAGATCGGCGCCTGGGCCGCGCAGGTCCGCGACGCCCAGGCCGACGTCCGGTACGCCGGCGAGAAAGCCCGCGCCCTCGCCATCGGGGGGACCGCCGTCGGGACGGGGCTCAACGCACCGGCGGACTTCGGCCCGCTCGTCGCCCGCTTCCTCACCGAGGAGACCGGGCAGGAGTTCCGCCAGGCCGACAACCTCTTCGTCCAGCTGGCCTCCCACGACGCGCTCGTGGCGGTCTCGTCGGCTCTGCGCACCCTCGCCGGCGCGCTGATGAAGCTGGCGAACGACGTGCGGTGGCTCGCGTCCGGGCCCCGCACGGGCATCGGCGAGCTGCGGATCCCCGAGAACGAGCCCGGCAGCTCGATCATGCCGGGCAAGGTCAACCCGACGCAGTCGGAGGCGATGACGATGGTCGTCACGCGCGTCTTCGGCAACGACGCCACCGTCGGGTTCGCCGGCAGCCAGGGCAACTTCCAGCTCAACGTCTTCACACCGGTCATGGCGCATGCGGTGCTCGAGTCGGTGCGGCTGCTGTCCGACGCGTGCCGCTCGTTCACCCACCACTGCGTCATCGGGCTCGAGGCCGACCGGGACCGCATCACCGAGCACCTCGACGCCGACCTCATGCTCGTCACCGCGCTCGCACCGCACATCGGCTACGACGCCGCGGCCGCCATCGCCAAGCAGGCCCACCGCGACGGCTCGACGCTGCGCGAGGCCGCCGTCGCCTCCGGCCACGTCACCGAGGACGACTACGACCGGTGGGTCGACCCCCAGGCCATGACCCGCCCCGACTGACCCGCCCGCTCTCCCTCACGGCGAACGTGGGTGAAGATCGTCGGCCCACCGACGATCTTCACCCACGTTCGCCGTGAGGGGAGGGGGGCCGAGGTCAGCCGGCGGCGCGGAGGCCGCCCTCGTCCTCGACCGCGACCGGCGCGGCGGCCTGCGCGTGGGAGAGGACGTTGACGACGTTGCCGCCCTCGTCGCGGACGAAGAAGCGCCGCACACCCCACGGCTCGGTCGTCAGGGGGTGGACGATCTCCAGGCCCAGCTCGAGGGCTCGCTCGTGGGCGAGGTCGACGTCGTCGACGTCGAGCGACAGGTCGGGGTTGCAGGCGGCCGTCGCGTCCTCGTGCATGACCGAGATCTGCGGCCCCTCGGGCGCCCCGAGGGTCGCGACCCAGCCGAGGTCCATGACGACGTCGAGGCCGAGGACGTCGCGGAAGACGGCGACGGCTCGGGCGACGTCGGGCACCGAGAGGACCGGCACCGCACGGTTCAGCTGCACCGGCCCACCGAACACCCTCTCGGGCGTCTGTGCAAGCGGGAGCCCGTTCTCGTGCGGGGCCCGGGCGCGTCGCGGCGCACGTCTCAGGGCTCGAGCAGCGCCCTCAGGTCGTCGGCGGTGAGGGCCGAGGACAGCGCCGAGCCCTCGTCGACGACCTTGGTGAACAGGTCGCGCTTGCGCTGCTGCAGGGCGACGACCTTCTCCTCGATCGTGTCGCGCGAGACGAGCCGGTAGACGTTGACGGGCCGGGTCTGCCCGATGCGGTGGGTGCGGTCGACGGCCTGCGCCTCGGCGGCGGGGTTCCACCACGGGTCGAGGACGAAGACGTAGTCGGCCTCGGTGAGGGTGAGCCCGAACCCGCCCGCCTTGAGCGAGATGAGGAAGACCGGCGCCTCGCCCTCGCGGAAGGCGGCGATGCGCTCGCCGCGGTTGCGGGTGGACCCGTCGAGGTACTCGTACGCGATGCCCTCGGCCTCCAGCCGCTCGCGCACGAGCCGCAGGAACCCGGTGAACTGGCTGAACACGAGCGCCCGGTGCCCCTCGTCGGCGAGCTCGCCGACCTGCTCGACGAGTGTCTCGACCTTGGCCGAGGTCGCGAGCCCGGCGTAGGCGTCGTCGACGAGCGAGGGGTCGAGGGCGAGCTGGCGCAGCACCGTGAGCCCGCGGAGGATGGCGATGCGGTTGCCCTGGACGTCGTCGATGAGCCCGAGGAGGCGCTGCCGCTCGCGCTGGAGGTGCCGGTCGTAGACGGCCCGGTGCCGGGGGTGGAGGTCGACCGAGAGCACCTGCTCCTGCTTCGGCGGCAGCTCGGTGGCGACGGCCTCCTTGGTGCGCCGCAGCATGAGGGGCCTGATCCGCCGGCGCAGGGCGGCGAGCCGCTCGGCGTCGCCGTCGCGCTCGATGGGGGTGGCCCAGCGCTCGCGGAACAGGGCCGGTCGCGGGTGCAGGCCGGGGGCGACGATCGACAGCAGCGACCAGAGGTCCATGAGGGAGTTCTCGAGCGGGGTGCCGGTGATGGCGAACTTCGCCTGCGCCGAGAGCCGCCGCACCGCCTGGTAGGTCTTGGCCTGGTGGTTCTTGACGAACTGCGCCTCGTCGAGGACGACCGCACCCCAGGAGCGCGACCGCCACACCGTCTCGTCGATCCGGGCGACCGCGTACGACGTGATGACGACCTGCGCCCCCTCGACGGTCGCCGCCAGCGACTCGCGCGCCTTGGCCCGGGTGCGGTCGACGACGACGGTGCGCAGCGACGGCGCGAACCGCTCGGCCTCCCCGGCCCACGTCGAGAGCACCGACGTGGGGGCGACGACGAGCACCGGGTCGGTGAGCTCGCCGCGCTCGTGCGCCCGCAGCACCATCGCGAGCATCTGGAGGGTCTTGCCCAGGCCCATGTCGTCGGCGAGCACCCCGCCGAGGCCGCGGTCCCAGAGCAGCGACAGCCACCGGAACCCCTCGACCTGGTAGGGCCGCAGCGTCGCCCGCAGCCCGGCCGGCACCTCGGCCGGCGCGCCGTCGTCGGCGTCGAGGAGGGCGGACACCGAGCGCGACCACCGCTCGCTCTGCTGCTCGACGACCCCGAGCGCCGCGAGCTCCTCCCAGAGCCCGACGTGGACGGCCGAGATGCGCAGCGGGTCGGAGGGCCGGTCCTGCAGCGAGCGGGCCTCCTCGACGAGCGACCGCAGCGCCTCCAGCTCGGGCCGGTCGAGGGTGAACCACGTGCCGGAGTCGAGGATGAGGTGCTCGTGCCCGCGCGCGAGGGCCTCGATGAGCGGGGCGAGCGGCACGTCCTCCTCCCCGACCGTGACGGCGATGCCGAGGTCGAACCAGTCGGTGGCGGAGGCGGCGGCCGCGCCCGCCGAGCCGGCCCCCGACCCCGGACCGGACGCGTCGGTGGCCGACACCTGGATGAGCGGGGCCTCGAGCGCCTCGCTGTAGTCGGGCTCCTCGCCCTCGACCTCGACCTCGAGCCCGGGCACCTCGCGCAGCGCGGGGAGGACGTCGGTCGTGAAGTCGACGGTGCGGATGCCGTGCAGGCGCACCTCGGGCACGAGCCGCCGGGCGCGCGCCACGACCTGCCAGAGCGGCTCGAAGGTCTCGGCCGCCGCGACCCCGTGCAGCGCCTCGACGAGCGCGCGCTCGGTGGTGCGGTCACGCATCGGGTCGGGCTCCTCGGACCCCAGCGCGACCCGGACCCCGCCGCCGGCCGCGCCGTAGCGGAACCCCCACTCGAGCCGGACCCGGTGCCCCGCCTCGTAGGTGGCCCGCAGCGTGAGCCGCGGCGGCACGGCCTCCGGGAGGTCGAGGTCGCCGCCGACCGACCGGACGCGCGCCTTGCGGCGCAGTCCCGGCAGGTGGGTGACGGTGAACCGGGCC
Organism: Oryzobacter faecalis; assembly: GCF_046764005.1. Lineage (NCBI taxonomy): Bacteria > Bacillati > Actinomycetota > Actinomycetes > Micrococcales > Intrasporangiaceae > Oryzobacter > Oryzobacter faecalis. The sequence goes on from NZ_JBKOFW010000002.1 coordinate 436,987, forward strand.
CAGTCGTCCTCGGGCACCTCGACGACGCCGAGGTCGAGGAGGCGCTGGCGCGTGGAGTCGAGCGGCTCGGTGAACGCCCCCAGCACGAGCACCGGGCCGTCGCGCAGCCAGAATCCGGAGGCCGGCGATCCCACGAGGTGGGTGGCGCCGACGCCGCCCGGGAGGTCGAGGTGGGGCCGCAGCTCGGCGCCGTCGTCGGTGCGGACGACGTCGACGACGAGCTCGGCGGGGTCGGGGGCGAAGGCGACCTCGCCGGTGCCGTCGAGGTCGGTGAGGAGCCGGACCCCCGCCCGGTCGGCGGCGCGCAGCAGCGAGACCCAGCCGGGGCCGAGGTGGTCGAGCTGGATGGCGTCCGGCATCCGGCCGTAGCCGAATGCGCGCACGGAGCGGCGGTGGGCGTCGGCGAGGGCGGTGAGGGCGTCGCGGTGGTCGTCGCTGAAGCTGACCCGCCCGAACCCGTAGTAGCCGCCGGCGAAGGACTCCCACGAGACGCCGGTGCGGATCCAGCCGCCACGGACCCCGGGGACGACCGGCCGCAACCGGATGGTGGGCCGGCCGGGGTCGGACCCGCGGGTCCCCGGCCTCCCGGAGCCCGCTTCCTCGAGGAGCAGGCCGACGGGGGTGTGGTCGGGCTCGGCGCCGGGGTCGTCGAGGAGGCCGCCGAGCGCGCGCTCCCAGGTGGGGCGGGGCGGGGCGTCGGGCCTGCCGGCGGCGCGGTCGAGGGCGGGCTGGCGGTCGCGGACGGTGGCGGCGACCGCGACGGCGTGCTTGCAGTCGCCGGACACCGGGCACGAGCAGCTGCTGTCCCAACGGCGCAGGTTCGCGTGGCCGGCGCGCGGCGTGGCCGCGGCCACCGGCGTCAGCGCCACCCGCGTCGTGTACGTCTGGCCCGAGCTGCCACCGACCCAGCCCTCGGCAGCCCGCCCGTCGTCGGAGACGTCGAGGTCGACGACGTGGCCGTGCTTGGCGTAGGCGAGGCCGCGCGCGACCGTGACCGTGCCGCAGACCTCGTCGAGGTCACGGTTGGTGAGGTCGGCGATGCGGTCGACGGCGAACACCCGACCCACGATCACGACCTCCGACAGCCACCCGGCGACGGGCCCGCCCTGTCGGACCCTGACCTCCCACCGTAAGCCGTTGGACCGACATGGGGGGAACCGTTCCGGTCCCTGTGGACGGTCAGCCCGCGGCGAGCGGCAGGGCGAGGGTGAAGGTCGCCCCCCGACCGGGTGGGGAGGCCACCGACGCGGTCCCGCCGTGGGCGCGCGCGACCGCGTCGACGAGCGCCAGGCCCAGACCCGTCCCCCCCGACGCGGTGGCCCGGCCCCGGTCGACCCGGTGGAAGCGCTCGAAGACGTGGGGGAGGTGCTCCGCCGGGATGCCGGGGCCGGCGTCGGCGACCCGCACGACCGCGTGCCCGTCCTCCTCCGCCAGGGTCAGCCACACGGGAGTGCCTCCCGGGGTGTGCCGCACCGCGTTCGACGTGAGCCCCACGAGCGCCTGGGTCACGAGGTCGCGGTCGACGACGGCGACGAGGGCCGGCGGCACGTCCGTGGAGACCTGGCGGTCGGGGGCGACGACGGCGAGGTCGGCCGCCACGTCGCGGACGACGGCCGCGAGGTCGACGGGCTCGCGCCGCAGGGCCCCGGTCGCCTCGGCGTCGTCGAGGCGGGCGAGGTCGAGCAGCGCGTCGACGAGCCGGCGCATCCGGGCGGCCTCCTCGCCGATGCGGCGGAAGGCGTCGGCGGCCTCGGGGTCCTGCGGCTCCCGCCTCGGCGCAGCGGGGTCGTCGGACCCGGCTCGACCGGTGTGGAGCGACACGTACCCCGAGAGCGTCGTCAGGGGGGTCCGCAGCTCGTGGGAGGCGTCGGCGACGAACCGCCGCATCCGCTCGTTCGTCGCCGCCGTCTCGTCGAGCAGCGCGTTGAGGGCGGCCCCCAGCCGTTCGGCCTCGGTTCCCGGCACGCCGGGTGGCACGCGCCGCGAGGTGTCTCCGGCCCGGATGGCGTCGGCGGCGTCGGTCATCCTCGCGATGGGTCGCAGGCCGAGACGGTCGACCCACCACAGGAGCAGCCCGAGCACGCCGGCGACGGCGACGCCGATGATGCCGAGCGTGAGGGCGAGCCGCCTCGTCGCGGCGTCGGCGGAGGTGGTCGGCACGGCGATGACGGCCTGCGCCCGGCCGTTCGGCAGCGGGGCCGTCACGACCCGGACGCGCCGCGACTGCCCGGAGGACGTCGCCCGCCCTTCCGGGGACACCACGCGCTCGCCCGCGCTGAGGGCGGGCACGAGCGCGGGGTCCGAGGCGGGGGCGAGCACGGTCGTGAGCCGCCCGTCGGCGGTCATCCGTCCGACGTAGACGTCCGACAGCCCGGCCGCGGACCCTCCGGCGTCGGCGCGGGCGGACGCCAGGAGGATGGCGCGCGGGCTCTGCGCGAGCGTCGCCAGCTGGGCGTCGATGCGGCCGACGAGGTAGGCCCGCTGGACGAGGACGAGCGCCACGCCCGCGACGATCAGCACCACCGCGAGGGCCGCGACGACGACGACCAGCCGGCGGCGCAGCGTCATCCGGGCTCCCGCACGCTGTACCCGACCCCGCGCACGGTGTGGATGAGCCGGGGAGGAACGGCGTCGACCTTCTTGCGCAGCGTCGACACGAACGACTCGATGATCGCCGACTCGCCCGCGAAGTCGTACTGCCACACGTGGTCGAGGATCTGGGCACGCGTGACGACGCGGCCGGCGTTGACGAGGAGGCAGCGCAGGAGGGTGAACTCGGTCGGCGTGAGGGCGAGCTCGGTGTCGCCGCGCCAGACGCGGTGCTGGTCCTCGTCGAGGACGAGGTCGTGCACCTGGTGCCGGCCGGCGGGCGCGGCCGCCGCGCCCCCACGGCGCAGGAGGAGGTGGACGCGGGCGACGAGCTCCTCGAGGGCGAACGGCTTCGTCACGTAGTCGTCGCCCCCCGACGTCAGGCCGCGGACCTTGTCAGTGGTGTCGGCGCGGGCCGTCAGGAACAGCACGGGAGCGCGGACTCCCTTGGCGCGCAGCCGTCTCAGCACCTCGAAGCCGTCGAGGTCGGGGAGCATGACGTCGAGGACGACGAGGTCGGGGTGCCCGGGGGAGCAGGCGGCGAGGGCAGCCGCACCCGAGCCGGCCGTCGACACCTCGAGCCCGGCGAGGCGCAGGGCCGACGACACGAGGTAGGCGATGTTCTCCTCGTCGTCGACGACGAGCACCGAGGCGGGGGAGGGTGCGGCCACGTCGTCACGCTCCCACGCGGGCCCGGCGCGGGTCTGGAGGTTTCCTCGGGACTTGCTGAAGGCGTCGACGACGCCCGGCGACCCCGTGGGGAGGGCGGTCCGGGTGGGGGCACGGTGCGGGCTCCCCACGGGCGGCGGGAACGGGCACCGGACCTCCAGCAGATCGCGAGGTCGCCCTGCGGTGACCGAGAGGTGCAGGCGGGAGGGTCGTCCTCCGACAGCACCTCCCGACCCGTGAACGGAGACCTCCATGACCGCCCTGCGCACCTGCCTCGCCGTCCTCGCCCTCGGCGGCGCCACCGCGACGACCGGTGTCGTCGCGACGAGCGCGTTCGCCACGCCGGCCCCCGTCGCCGCGGTCGAGGCCGCGCTGGCGGCCGAGCCCGCCGGCACGTCCTCCGAGACCTCGGGTGGCGCCACCGCAGACGCGACCGCCGATGCGCCCGCCCGGGCCGCCCGCGGCTGGTGGCGCGGCCTCACCGACAGCCAGCAGGCCTGCCTGAGGACGGAGGTCGGCACGCGCCCGGTCGGCCCGCTCTCCGACGCCGAGCGCACGGCCCTGCGCGAGACGGTGAGGAAGGCCGCGGACGCCTGCGACGTCGAGCTCCCGTTCGCGCGCGCCCGCGCGTTCTGGGACGGGCTCACCGAGGCCCAGCGGCAGTGCCTGCGTGATGCCGACGTCCAGCGCCCCTGGGGTCCGCTGAGCAAGGCCGAGCGACAGGCGGTGCGCGCCGACGTCGCCGCCGCGGCGAAGGAGTGCGGCGTCACCCTCCCGGCGCGCGCCGGCTGAACGCCCTGAGGTCAGCGCACCGGAAGGCCGAGGGTCGCACGGGAAGGGTTCCGGTGCGACCCTCGAGGTTCGCGGACCAGGCGGAAGAGCCGGGGCGGGTCAGACGACGTGGCGGTCGGCGGCGTCGAGGGCGCGGTCGAGGATGTCGAGCCCCTCGGCCATCTCCTCGGCCGTCGTCGTGCACGGGGGCACGACGTGGGTGCGGTTGAAGTGGACGAACGGCCACAGCCCCTCGGCCTTCGCGGCGGCCGCGAACTCGTTCATCGGGCCGGCGGCCGCCCCGGACGCGTTGTACGGCACGAGCGGCTCGCGAGTCCCGGGGTCGCGGACCAGCTCGAGCGCCCAGAAGTACCCGAGACCGCGGACCTCGCCGACGCTCGGGTGCTTCGCCGCGATCTCGGCCAGGCGCGGTGCGATGACGGTGTCGGAGACCTTGCGGACGTTCTCGAGGATGCCCTCCTCCTCGAAGATCCGGATCGAGGCGACAGCCGACGCGCACGCGAGCGGGTGGCCCGAGTAGGTGAGGCCGCCGGGGAAGACCCGCTCCTCGAACGTCTGCGCGATCGGCTCGCTGATGACGACGCCGCCGAGCGGCACGTACCCGGAGTTGACGCCCTTCGCGAAGCAGATGAGGTCGGGGGTGACGCCCCAGTGGTCGACGGCGAACCACTCGCCGCACCGCCCGAACCCGGCCATGACCTCGTCGGCGATCCACACGATGCCGTGCTCGTCGCAGATCTCGCGGACCCCGGCGAGGTAGCCGTCCGGCGGCACGAGGATGCCGTTCGTGCCGACGACGGTCTCGAGCATGACGGCCGCGATGGTCGACGGCCCCTCGACCATGATGACGTCGCGCAGGTGCTGCAGCGCCCGCTCGCACTCCTCGGCGGCCGACGACGCGTGGAACGGCGAGCGGTACGGGTAGGGACCCCAGAAGTGGACGATCCCGGGCACGCCGGGCTCGTTGGCCCAGCGGCGCGGGTCGCCCGTCGCCGTGATGGAGCCGGCCGTCGCGCCGTGGTAGCTGCGGTAGGTGGCCAGCACCTTGTGGCGCCCGGTGTGCAGGCGGGCCATCCGCATCGCGTTCTCGGTGGCCTCGGCGCCGCCGTTGGTGAAGAACACCTTGTCGAGGTTCCCGGGGGCGCGCTCGGCGATGAGCCGTGCTGCCTCCGAACGGGACTCGTCGGCGAAGGACGGTGCGATCGTGCACTGGCGCGCCGCGGCCTCCTGGATGGCGGCGACGAGCTTGGGGTGCTGGTAGCCGATGTTGACGTTGACGAGCTGGCTCGAGAAGTCGAGGTAGCGGTTGCCGTCGAAGTCCCAGAAGTGGCTGCCGCTGGCGGCCGCGATGGGCAGGGGCTTGATGAGCGCCTGCGCCGACCACGAGTGGAAGACGTGGGCGCGGTCGTCGCGGGCGACCCGGGCACCACGCTCGGCGTCGGGGGTGGTGTCGGGGGTGGCGAACTCGCTCATCGGGACCTCTCGGACGTCTGGGGGCTGACCGGCTGCATCAGGACGGCAGGGTGAAGATCGTTCGGTGCCACGGCTTCTCGGCCACAGCGGTGGTGTCGTGCATGACGTGCTTGACGTTCGTGTACTCGTCGAAGGAGTACGCGGACATGTCCTTGCCGAAGCCGCTGTGGCCGTACCCGCCGTGCGGCATCTCGCTGATGATCGGGATGTGGTCGTTGACCCACACGCACCCGGCGCGGATCTCGCGGGACGCGCGGCCCGCGCGGTAGGTGTCGCGGGTCCACGCCGAGGCGGCGAGACCGTAGACGGTGTCGTTGGCGAGCCGGATCGCCTCGTCGTCGTCGTCGAACGCCACGACGGCGAGCACGGGGCCGAACACCTCGTCGCGCCACAGCTCGGAGTCCAGCGGCACGTCGGACACGAGGGTCGGCTCGTAGTAGCAGCCACGGGCGAGGTCGCCGCCGGGAGCCGCCCCGCCGGTGACGACCTTCGCGTACGAGCGGGCCCGCTCGACCATCCCGGCGACCTTGTCGCGGTGCGCCACCGACGACAGCGGCCCGAGGTCGGTGGCCTCGTCGTCGGTGGCACCGAGGCGGACCTGCGCCATGAGGTCGGCGACCCCGCGGACGAAGTCGTCGTGGAGGGAGCGGTGGACGATCGCGCGGGTGGCCGCGGTGCAGTCCTGCCCGGTGTTGATGAGGGACGCGGCCACCGCACCGTGGACCGCGGCCTCGAGGTCGGCGTCGTCGAACACGACGAACGGGGCCTTGCCGCCGAGCTCGAGGTGGACGCGCTTGCCCGTGCGCGCCGCCGTGGCCATGACGCGGCGGCCGACGACGGTCGACCCGGTGAACGACGTCATCGAGACCCCGTCGTGGCCGACGAGGTGCTCGCCCGCCACGGGGCCGGTGCCGGTGACGACGTTGACGACCCCCGCGGGTGCCCCGGCCTCGGTGAGGGCCTCGGCGAAGAGCAGCGAGGTCAGCGGGGTGATCTCCGCCGGCTTGAGGACGATGGTGTTGCCGGCCGCGATGGCGGGCAGCACCTTCCACGCGGCCATCTGCAGCGGGTAGTTCCACGGGGCGATGGAGCCGACGACGCCGATCGGCTCGCGCCGGATGGAGGAGGTGTGGTCGCCGGAGTACTCGGCGCTCGCCATCCCGTCGAGGCGGCGGGCGGCGGTGCCGAAGAAGGCGGTGTTGTCGACGGTGCCCGGCACGTCGAACTCGCGCGCGAGGCGGATGGGCTTGCCCGCCTGGCGCGACTCGAGGGCGGCGAGCTCCTCGGCGCGGGCGTCGAGGATCGCCGCTGCCCTGAGCAGCACCGTGGAGCGCTCGACCGGCGTGGCCCGCGACCACTCCTCGAAGGCGGTGGCCGCGGCGGCCACGGCGGCGTCGACCTCGGCGGGCCCGGCGAGCCGCACCGTCTCGACCGTCTCGTTCGTGCTCGGGTCGAGGACGTCGAAGGTCTCGCCGGAGGACGCGTCGCGCCGCTCCCCGCCGATGTACTGGTGCATGACCTCGAGCATACGCAGGCCCCGGACCATCGGAAAAGGGGGCGTCCACCGCGATCGACGACGGAATCCGTGGCGACAGGCCCTGCGGGTGCGCGTTCTCGGTGGTCCCCGGGCTGCCGGCCCGCCGCGCGGTCACCAGGAGCTCTTCGTCACCCCCGGCAGCTCGCCCCGGTGCGCCATCTCGCGCAGCCGGATCCTCGAGAGCCCGAACCTGCGGTGGACGGCGCGCGGCCGCCCGTCGACGACGTCCCGGTTGACCAGGCGCGTCGGCGAGGCGTCGCGCGGCAGCCTCTGGAGGGCGAGGCGCGCCGCGGCGCGGCTCTCCTGCGTCCCACGGGGGTCACGCGCCGCGGCCCTCAGGGCGGCTCGGCGCTCGGCGTGGCGGGCGACGACCTCCCGCCGCCGGGCGTCCTTGGCCCGCAGGCTCGCCTTCGCCATCAGCGGGACTCCTTGAACTCGACGTGTCGGCGCACCTTCGGGTCGTACTTGCGCAGCACGAGGCGGTCGGGGTCGTTGCGGCGGTTCTTCTCGGTGACGTAGCTCGTCCCCGTCCCTGCGGTCGAGCGCAGGACGATCTTCGGGCGGACGTCGGCGGACTTCCTGGCCATCTAGAGCTTCACTCCCTTCCGGAGCAGGTCGGTGACGACCGCGTCGATCCCGCGGGCGTCGATGGTCCTGATGCCCCGCGCCGAGACCGTGAGCCGCACGTGCCGGCGCAGGCTGGGCACCCAGTACCGCTTCCTCTGGACGTTGACGTCGAAGCGGCGCTTCGTGCGGCGGTTCGAGTGCGAGACCGCGTGGCCGAAGCCGGGCACGGCACCGGTCACCTGGCAGGTGCGGGACATGGGGTCCTCTCGGGGTGTGGCGGAGCACCGAGCATGACATAGAATGATAATCGTTCTCAACCCATTCCCGAAGGGACCACCGTGCGACCCGACATCCACCCGCGCTACGAGCCCGTCGTCTTCCGCGACACCTCCACCGGCGCGATGTTCCTCACCCGCTCGACCCGTGTCCCGGACCGTACGGTCGAGCTCGAGGGCGAGACCGGCGGGGCCGGCTCGTGAGCGCGACACCCGTCTTCCTCGTCACGGGCCTGGACGCGGGCTCGATGGCGGCGGCGACCATCGGGCTGCAGTTCGACCTCCCCGACGCGGTCGTCGTCCGGCACGACCTCGACGCAGCGGCCGGCCACCTCGTGCGGACGGTGAGCGACCTCACCGGGCTGCTCGAGCGCGAGGTCGTCCCGCTCGAGCACGCCTGCACGAGCTGCGCGGTCCGCGAGGACGTCCTGCCCACCCTCGAGCGCCTCGGTGCCATCGGCCGGTGGGGCGCGGTCGTCGCCCACCTCCCCGTCGCTGCCGACGCCCTCTCGGTGTGCCGCGTCCTGGGCTGGGACGCCTCGGTGGCTCCGGGGGTCCGGGTCGCCGGCGTCGTCACCGCGCTCGACGGCGCCGCCGCCCTCGATGACCTCCTCGGCGACGAGATCCTCCCCGAGCGGCGCCTGGGGACCCTCGACACCGACCGGCGCGGCGTGGGCGAGGTCCTCGGCGCGATGGTCGAGTACGCCGACCTCGTCGCGATCTTCGGCGAGACGCCGGAGCCGGCGGTCGAGCTCGTCCGCCGCCTCGCGCGTCCCGGGGCGCTCGTGACGGCGGACTGGCCGGGGCTGCGCGCCGAACAGCTGCTCCCGGGGCTGCACGACCACGACGCGTCGGAGGCGTGGGTCGGCGAGGTCCACGACGGGCCGAGCCGGGAGTCCGAGGGCCCGCACGCGTGGACGCTCGAGCTGACCTCGACGCGCCCGTTCCACCCCGAGCGGCTGCGCGAGCACGCCGACGTCCTCGGCGGCGGCCCGTTCCGCAGCCGTGGCTGCTTCTGGCTCGCCAGCCGGCCGGCCGACGTCATCGCCTGGGACGGCGCCGGGGGCCAGCTGAGCGTCGGCGTCACGGGCTCCTGGGCCCGTGCGACGCCGCTGACCCGCATCCTCGTCACCGGCCTGCGGGAGGACGACGCGCGCGAACGGCTGCGGGCGACCTTCGAGGCCTGCCTGCTCACCGAGGCCGAGCTCGCGGCGCGCGGGCCGTTCTGGGACGTCGCGAGCGACGGTCTGGAGTCCTGGCTCGGCCCGGTCCGTCGAGCCGCCTGAACCCCCCTTCCACCCACCCCCACCGAGAGGAGCCCGTCGTGGCCGTCCCGAAGCGCCGCACGTCGCGCAGCAACACCCGTCACCGCAGAGCCGGCTGGAAGGCCGTCGTCCCCGACCTCGTGCCCGTGACCGTCGACGGCCGGGAGGTCGCCGTCCCGCGCCGACTCGTGCGCGCCGTCGCGCAGGGGCGGGTGGAGGTGCGATGAAGGTGCGCGCCAGCATCCGCTCGCTCAAGAACGCACCGGGCTCGCAGGTCGTCCGCCGCCGCGGGCGGGTCTACGTCATCAACCGCCTGAACCCGAGGTTCAAGGCCCGGCAGGGCTGAGCCGGCACCCGGCGGGAGACCGCGAACGGGGCGCCGACCGTGTGGTCGGCGCCCCGTTCGGCGTGTGGTGCGACGCGTCAGCCGTTGACCGCGCGCTTGAGCTGCGCGGCGGCCTTGAAGCCGACGGAGGTCGAGGCGGCGATGGCGATCTCCTCGCCCGTCTGCGGGTTGCGGCCGGTGCGGGCCGCGCGCTCGCGGGGCTCGAAGGTGCCGAAGCCCGCCAGGCGGACGTCCTCGCCCTTGGCGAGCTGCTCGCCGATGACGTCCAGGGCCGCGCCGATGATGTCCTCGGCGGCGGAGGCGGAGACGTCGGTCCGGCCGGCGACGGCCTGGGCGATGTCCTTCTTCGTCATGTGTCTGACTCCTTCAGTGCTGGTTGCGTACACGATCGACCCTAACCGGGCCTGCTGGGTGGCCACGCATCTCCCCAGGACGCGTCGCGCGCTGAACGGTACGCGAGCCGGTCACTGCGGGTGACGACCACCCTCCCTGCAGATCCCCGCGTGTCGCACACCTCGAGCTGGACGAGCCCCTTGCGGCTGACCGGGTGGCGCAGCACCCGCCCGGCCGCGCGGGGCACCGGCTCACGGCTCGCGACGACGTAGGAGAACTTCTCGTCCTCGTACCCGAGGGCACCCGCCTTGACACGTCGGTGCAGGCCCGACCGGTCCAGGCGAACCGAGAAGTGACACCAGTCGCCCGCGCGGGCCGCCACCGGGCAGGGCCCCTCCTGCGGGCACGGGGCCAGCACGTGCCACCCGAGCGCGACGAGCCGGTCGCGGGCCGCGAGCACCGCCGCGTATCCCCGCGGAGTGCCCGGCTCGATGACGAGGACGTGCCGCGCCGCCCGGGTCGCGGCGTCCACCACGGCTGCGTGGAGGGTTTCGTCGAGCTCACCGAGCACGTAGCTGACCGTGACCAGATCGGCCTGCGGCACAGCGACATCCGCAGTGATGAGGCGGCGCTCCCAGGTCGCCGAGGCCACGGGCGGGGGGCCGTGTCGCCCCACCCGACGACCGATGGCGAGGGCGTCGGACGAGCCGTCGAGGACGGTTGCCGACTCGAGCCCGTCGAAGGCCTCGGCGGCCGCCCACGTGGCCGCGCCGGTGCCTCCTCCGAGGTCGACGAGCGACCGCACGCCGAGGTCGGCGGGGTCGACGAGGTCGGTCGCGTGACGGAGGGCGCGTGCGACCGCGGCGTGTGTGGCCGGCATCCGGTAGGCGGCGTACGCGGCGGCCGTCACGGGGTCGCGCAGCACCTGCTCGGTCGGGGGCCCGCCGCTGCGGTAGACCTCGATGAGGGTCGCCGTCGCCCTGCGGAGGGCCTCGGCGGGGAGCCCGTCGAGGACCGCGTCGAGGGCGCGGGAGAGGCTGGTCGACACGCCGACATCCTCCCCCGCCGTCCACATCCCGGGATGATGCGGGCCTCCTGTCGTGTTGCACCCCGCAGACCGACGCCCGGGACGACACCCCCAGGGGCATACCCTGGGCCCGGGCCACCCGACCCAGCGAGGAGATCGCCCATGGCCACCGTCGAGCTGACCGCCGACACCTTCGAGCAGACCATCACCGACAGCGACATCGTCCTCGTCGACTGGTGGGCCTCGTGGTGCGGTCCGTGCCGCCAGTTCGCCCCGACCTACGACAAGGCGAGCGAGGCCCACGGCGACGTCGTCTTCGGCAAGGTCGACACCGAGGCCCAGCAGGCCCTCGCCGGTGCCGCGCAGATCACCTCGATCCCGACGATCATGGGCTTCCGCGAGGGGATCCTCGTCTTCCGCCAGAGCGGCGCCCTGCCCCCGGCCGGTCTCGAGCAGGTCATCCAGGGCATCAAGGGCCTCGACATGGACGACGTGCGGGCCCAGCTCGCCGCCTCGCAGGCCGGTGCCGCGGCCGAGCAGCAGAACGCCTGACCCCCCGAGGAGCCCGCATGCAGCTCGACCCCGCCGAGATGGACGCCGTCGTCAAGCGGCTGCGCCGCGCCCAGGGACAGATCGGCGGCATCCTCAAGATGATCGAGGACGGCCGCGAGTGCCAGGACGTCGTCACCCAGCTGGCGGCGGTCTCCAAGGCGCTCGACCGGGCGGGGTTCGCCGTCATCGCGGTCGGGCTGCGCCAGTGCCTCGCCGACCCCGAGGGCCAGGAGATGGACGTCGAGACCATGGAGCGCCTCTTCCTCTCCCTGGCCTGAGTCCCGCGGCCGATGGCGCTCGCGTGCGCGCCGGCGGCCGGCGGCCGGCGTCAGCGGGGCAGGGCGGAGCCGGTGACGAACCAGCCCCATGGCCGCGCCGGCCCGCCCACGACCGAATCCGCCCGACCGCGGCGTCGGGGCTGAGCCCGTGCTCGACGAAGCGCAGCGTCCCGCCGGGCCGCAGGACGCGTCGGGCCGCCACCGAGCTCGTCGTCTCGGCCGTCCCGAGAGGGCGACGCGTGGACTGGCCGGACGTCGCCCACCCGCCCTCGATGCAGCGCCCGGACGACGTCGACCGGCTCCTCCTCGGCCACCTCCCCGGCTGACGTCCCGCCCGGTGCCGGGGCGGCGCGGGTCAGCGCGTCGGGTCGACGACGAGGATGCCGCGCGACGGGGCGTCGCCCATCGCCACGAGGGCCGCGCCCGCCTCCTCCAGCGAGAGCGGCTCGGTGTCGGGGGCGAGGAGGTCGTCGAGGCGCAGCCGCCCGCTCACGACGTCGTCGAGGAGGGCGGGGTAGTCGGCGGCCGCCATCCCGTGGCTGCCGAGGACGTCGAGCTCCCAGCCGATGACGCGCTCCATCGGCACCGCGGCCGCGCCGGCGGCCGGCGGGAGGAGGCCCACCTGGACGTGTCGGCCGCGCCGGGCGAGCGCGAGGATGCTCGTGCGGCACGCGTCGGGGGAGCCGAGGGCGTCGATGCCCACGCGGACCCCCGCCCCGCCCGACCAGTGGCGCACGGCCTCGACCACCCGGTCGACCCCGATCGATGCGTCCACCACCTCGTCGGCCCCGTTCGCGAGCGCCCGCTCGAGGGAGTCCGCCGACACGTCGACCGCGCACACGAGCGCTCCGCGGGCGCGGGCGACGGCGACCGCCGCCAGCCCCACTCCGCCGCACCCGATGACGAGGACGTGCTCCCCGCCCTCGACCCGGGACCGGTGCACGACCGCGCGGTACGCGGTGGCGACCCGGCACCCGAGGCCTGCCGCGGCCTCGACCGCCAGCCCGTCGGGGAGCGGCACGAGGTTGGTCGCCGCCGCGTGGACGACCACGAGCTCGGCGAAGGACCCGGGGTCGGTGAAGCCGGGCTGGCGCTGGTCCGGGCAGACCTGGCCGTCGCCGCCGCGGCAGACCGGGCACACCCCGCACGCCATGACGAAGGGAGCGGTCACCCGGCGGCCGACCCAGGCGGCGTCGACCCCCGCCCCGACCGACTCGACGACACCGGCCAGCTCGTGGCCGGGGACGTGCGGGAACGTCGCGATGTCGGGGTCGTGGCCCGTCCAGCCGTGCCAGTCGCTGCGGCAGAGCCCGCTCGCGAGCACGCGCACGACGGCGCCACCCGCGGGGGCGACGGGGTCGGGCACCTCGGCGACGACGGGCGTGGCTCCGAAGGCGTTGTAGGTCAGCGCGCGCACGCCCCCACCCTCCCACCCGTGGCGAGTGCCCAAGTGGTCGCCCCGGCAGCCACCTCCGCACTCGCCGCGGGGGAGATGGGGGACACGGGCCTCAGGGGTGGTCGAGGAGGCGGCTGAGGCGCAGCGCCAGCTGGAGCTCGAGGGAGCGCTCGGGCTCCTGCCAGTCCTCACCGAGCAGGGCGCCGACCCGTTCGAGCCGCTGCGCCACGGTGTTGACGTGCACGTGCAGCCGCCCGGCGGCGTGGAGGGGGCTGCGGCCGGCCTCGAAGAACGCCGCGAGCGTGCCGAGCAGGTCGGTCCCGCGCCTGCGGTCGTACTCGACGAGCGGGCCGAGCTCGCGCCCGACGTATGCCTCGACGTCCGGGGCCGACCCGACGATGAGGCCCGCGAACCCCAGCTGGGTCGCCGCGGCGCCGCGGCCCCGGTGGCCGAGGGCGACCAGCGCGGCGACGGTGCGCACGGCCTCCTCGTGGGCCGCCGGGAGGCCGTCGACCCCCTGGAGCGGGCCGACGCCGGCCACGGTCGCGGCGGTCCGCCGGCCGAGGCGCTGCGCGGTGGTGCGGGCCAGGGCGTCGGGGTCGCTGCCCGGGACGAGGGCCACGATGTCGCCGTCGTGCGCGCCGACGAGGGCGCCCTCGCCGACGACCGAGCCCGCCGAGAGCAGCAGCGCGCGGGTCGACGCCGACGGGTCACCGCGCAGGACGAGCAGGCAGTAGGGCGTGCCGGGGTCGACCCCGGCCCCGCGCGCGAGCTCGAGGCGGTCGTCCTGCGAGCCGCGGGCCGTCACGAGCTCGGACAGGACGCGGTTGCGGGCCGACTGCCGGGCGTCGGCGGCCTGGCGCTCGAAGAGGAGGACGAGGGCGGTGACGACCCCCGCCCGCTCGACGGTGCGGCGGTCGGAGTCGTCGAGTGCGCCGGCGCCCCCGACGACGAGGGTGCCCAGGCGCTCGCGGGCGGCCGCGATGGCGAGCGCGTAGACGCCGTTGCGCTCGACGAGGCGCCCGGCGTCGAGGTCGGCGACCCCCTCGGGGACCTGCGCCGTCGACGGCGACGCGCTGCGCACCGCGCCGTCCTCGCCGAGCACGACCGCCCACCCGCCGAGCAGCTCGGCCAGCGCCCTCGTGAGGTCGTCGACGCCGCCACCCTCGAGGACGAGCGAGGCGAACCGGTCGTGGGCGGCCGCGGCCTTCTCCACCCCGGCGGCGTACTGCTGCACGGTCTCGTGCGCCTCGGACAGCCGGTGGAGGGCGTCCTCCGCGTCCGCGAGGGCGCGGGTCTGGACGAGCGTGACCGCCGCGAGCGTCGCGAGGTTGCTGAGGAGGCCGACCTCCTCGTGCGTGAACGGGCGCGAGCTGCGGTTCGCGGCGAAGAGCACGCCGACGAACTCGCCGTCGACGACGAGGGGCGTGCCGCAGATGGCGACGATGCCCTCCTCGCCGACGGCTCCGTCGATCTCGCGGGTGTGGCGGAACCGGTCGTCGGTCCAGTAGTCCGCGGTCCAGTAGGGCTTCCGGGTCTTGGCGACCAGGCCCCCGAGGCCGGCGCCGAGCGCGAGCCGGACCGACTGGAACGCCGCCGACACCGAGCCGTCGGTCGCGCGCATGTAGGTGTCCTGGCGCTCGGCGTCGAAGAGGGTGAGGTAGGCGAGGTCGGCGCGCAGGAGGGCACGGGCCCGGCGGACGATCGCGTCGAGGACCTGCGCCGGGTCGTGCTCGGTCGCCAGCGCCCGGGCCGTCTCGAGGAGGGCGGCGAGGCCGGCCTCGCGCCGCTGGTGGACCTCCCGGGCGGTGGCGATGCGCAGGGCGAGGTCGCGCGCGGCGGGCGGTGCGGTGGCGGCGGCGACGTCGGCGGCCGGGGCGTCGTCGGCGAGCAGCTCGAGCAGGCCCATGAGGTCCTCGAGGGCGGCCCCCGCCTCCGGCTGCGTCGTCACGGCCCCGATCCTAGGGAGGGCGCGGGGCCCGCGCGGCGGGCCGAGCGCCCTCAGTGGGCCGTCCACCCGCCGTCCATGGTCAGGCTCGCGCCGTTGACCGACGCCGAGGCCGGGCCGCAGAGGAAGAGGACGAGGCTCGCGACCTCCTCCGGCTCGACGAGCCGCTTGACCGCGACGGGGGCGAGCATGACGTCCTCGAGGACCTCGGACTCCTCGATGCCGTGGGTGCGGGCCTGGTCGGCGATCTGCGCCTCGACGAGCGGGGTGCGGACGTAGGCCGGGTTGACGCAGTTGCTCGTCACGCCCTTGGGCCCGCCCTCGAGCGCGACGACCTTCGACAGGCCCTCGAGGCCGTGCTTGGCGCTGACGTACGCCGACTTGTACGCGCTCGCCCGCAGCCCGTGGACGCTCGAGACGTTGACGACCCGCCCCCATCCGCGCTCGTACATGTGCGGCAGCGACTGGCGGATGAGGCGGAACGGGGCGGCGAGCATGAGCCGGTGGATGAGGTCGAAGCGGTCGACGGGGAAGTCCTCGACGGCGCTGACGTGCTGGACGCCGGCGTTGTTGACGAGCACGTCGACGTCCGTGGGCAGGCCACCGAGGGCGTCGAGGTCGGAGAGGTCGGCGACGACGGGGGTGACGAGCGCCATGTCGGCGAGGGCGGCGAGGGCGCCGGCATCGCGGTCGACCGCGTGGACCTTGGCCCCGCGGTCGGCGAGAGCCCGGGCGACGGCGAGGCCGATGCCGCTCGCGGCCCCGGTGACGAGGGCGGTGCGCCCGTCGAGGTCGGGGAGCAGCCCGGCGACGGGCGGTCGGGGGGCGTCGTCGCGTGCGTCGGCCATGGACGAGGACGCTAGGCGCGGGCGGGCGGCGCCCTCATGTGGGCACCGCACACAATCCGACCGGACCCCTGTGCGGGCGCGCCGCCACCGGACGAGCCCTTCTCGCGAACGTGGGTGAACATCGTCGGCCTGCCGACGATGTTCACCCACGTCCGAGGGATGCGGGCCGGGGCGTGGTCGACCGGCAGCCCGGGGTCACGGTTTCGACACGCTCCCTCGACAGGGGTGGATCTCGCGCGTTGCACGCGGCACGATCGGGACGTGGAGGATGGGAGCGCTCCCACGCGCAGCCGCGTCGCGGGTCCACCGCGGCCGTCCCGTCCCGCACCGTCTGGCACCCGTGCCGAGGCCGACCGGGAACCCGGCCACGGCACGGGTGCCGGGCGGGCCCCCACCCTCGACGAGGTCGCCCGCGCCGCCGGGGTCGGGCGGGGCACCGTCTCGCGCGTCGTCAACGGTTCGCCCCAGGTGTCCGACGCGGCGCGGGCCGCCGTGCAGCGCGCCGTCGACGAGCTGGGCTACGTGCCCAACCGGGCGGCCCGCTCGCTCGTCACCCGCCGCACCGACACCGTCGCCCTCGTCGTGTCCGAGGACGGCGACCGCCTCTTCGGCGACCCGTTCTTCGCGGCGACGGTCCGCGGCATCGGCGAGCGGCTCGCCGCCTCGCGCCACCAGCTCGTCCTCACGATGGCGGGCTGCGCGGCCGAGCGCGCCCGCGTCGAGGAGTACCTCACCGACCAGCACGTCGACGGCGCCCTCCTGCTGTCGATGCACGCGGGGGACGACCTCGCCGACGTCCTCGAGGCGCGCGGGCTCCCCACGGTCACCGCGGGACGGCCCGTCGGCCGGCACCCGGCGTGCGTCGTCGACGCCGCCAACCGCGCCGGCGGCCGCGCGGCGGTCGACCACCTCGTGCGGTCCGGGCGGCGCCGCGTCGCGGTCGTGAGCGGCCCCCTCGACATGTCGTCGGGGGTCGACCGCCTCGCCGGCGCCCGCGACGCCTGGGCGGAGGCGGGCCGCGACCCGGACGTCCTCCGCGTCGTCGAGGGCGACTACGGCGAAGGGTCCGGGGCCTCCGCGATGCGCGAGCTCCTCGCCACGGGGGAGCGCCCTGACGGGGTCTTCGCGGCCTCCGACCTCATGGCCGCGGGTGCGCTGCGCGTCCTGCGCGAGAACGGGATCCGCGTGCCGGAGGACGTGGCGCTCGTCGGCTTCGACGACTCCCCGGTCTGCCTGCTGACCGACCCCTCGCTGACGAGCGTGCGGCAGCCGGTCGAGGAGATGGGCGCGGTGATGGCCGACCTCCTCCTCGCGCGGATCGCAGGCCGCGAGGTCCCGGCCGAGACCGTCCTGCCGACGACCCTCGTGGTCCGGGCCTCGGGTTAGGTACCCGGTCAGGGGAGAGGCGGGCGCGGGGCCGCGGCCGGCGCCTCGTCATCCGACGGGACGACCACCCCCGCGAGGACGAGACGGCGGAGCAGGTCCTCGTGCAGCCGCCCCGGTTCGAGGGCGCCGGAGAGGACGACGCGGAGGGCGTCGTGCGCGTCGTGCGGGACCTCGACGCGACCGACGCGCGTGACGAGCGTGTCGCCCTCCCACCGGGAGGCGAGGCCGTCGCGCACGCGCCACCCGTGGACGTGGGTGCGCTCGGCGGCGGCGTGCTGCCCGAGGACGCCGAGCGGCTCGGCCCGCTGCGCGCCGCGGGCCCGGGCGGCGAGGAGGGCGGCCAGCTCGTCGTCGGTCACGGCGTCGAGGGCGCGGTCGAGGGCGGCACGGACGACCCCGCGGGCGTCACGGCTCGTCCCGGCATCGAGGACGTCGGCGCCGAGGGGGAGGGAGGCCCGGGCCTCGGCGTCGGCGTCGAGGTGCGTGGCCGCCGCGCGCAGGAGGTCGTCGACGAGCGTGCGGACGGTCCAGACGTGGATGCCGAAGGTCAGGTGGGTGCTGACCCCGCCGAGCGCGGTGGCCGAGTGGAGCCAGCCGCGGGGGAGGTAGAGGCAGTCGCCGGGACGCAGGACGGCGTCGACGACGGGGGCGGCGGTGGCGGCGCGGGCGACCTCGTCGCGGCGCTCGGTCCACGGCTGGCTGCGCAGCGGCGCCTCGAGGACGGGAGGACGCACGCGCCAGTGCTTCTCGCCGGCGACCTGGACGACGAGGACGTCGTGGACGTCGTAGTGGTCCGCGAACCCCTGGTTCTGGGGAGGGGTGACGTAGGCGTTGACCTGGACCGGGTGGCCGAGGTCGGCGGCGAGCTCGCGCGCCGTCGTCGCGACCGGTGCCCACGTCCGGTGCAGCGCCTGGAGGACGATCGTCGCCCCCTCGGCGAACAGGCGCAGCACCTTGTCCTCGCTCACCTGGTCACCGACCGTCGCCCCGACACCCCCGCCGAGGGTGAACGCGCTGTCGGGCAGGGTGGCGCCGGTGCGAGCCATCCGCAGGAACGGGGTGCGCAGCGCCCGGGAGGAGAGCAGCTCGTCGACCGCGGCCTGGCCGAAGCCGTGGGTCGGCGGGGGGAGGGCGTCGGCGCGGGTGAGGAGGGGGGCGCGGCCCCAGTGGTCGCGGGCGAACTCCTCGCGGGTGAGGGCGACGAAGGTGGCGAGCCCGCGCGTGGCCGCGCCGGCGCCCGGGCCGTCGGTCGGGACCGTGGCCCGGGCGTCGGCGGGCGTCGTCACTGCCCGGAGTCCGCCCCGCCGTCGGCGCCGCCGTCGTGCTCACCGGGGACGCCGGTCTCGTCGGCCCCGCTGTCGGCCGGTCCCTCGGCGTCGGCGCCGCCGCCGTCCGCCCCGCCGTCGGCGCCGCCGTCGTGCTCGCCGGGGACGCCGGTCTCGTCGGCTCCGCTGTCGGCCGGTCCCTCGGTGCCGAAGCCCACGTCGGGCAGCTGCTCCTCGCTCGGGATGTCGCTCATGGCTGTTCCCTTCCACTCGGGCGCCGGGCTCGGCACCGCGGACCACTCACTCAAGCACCCCGGCGGGACGAGCGGGGGTTTGCGTCCGCAGGGCGCGACCTTCGACGAGCCGGTTGACCTGCGCGGACGCGGCCCGGGCGCCCGCGGGCGGACTCCTGCCACGATGGACACATGGCCCTCGACGCCGAGCTCGCGCCGATGCGCGACTTCCTCGCCGCGCACGAGCCGTTCGACGCCCTGCCCCCGGCCGTCCTCGACCGCCTGCCCGCCCGCATGACGGTGCGTTACTACCGGCGCGGCACCCGCCTCATCGAGCGCGGGCACGACAACCACCACCTCTTCGTCCTGCGGTCCGGCGCGGCCGAGGTCCACGACGCGCAGGGCACCCTCGTCGACCGGGGCGGCGAGGGCACCTGCTTCGGCTCGATCACCCTGACGCAGGGGAACCCGTCGACGATGGACGTCACCGCCATCGAGGACTGCCTGGCCCTCCTCCTCCCCGCCGACGACTTCGCCCGGCTGTGCGCCGACCACCCCGACGTCGACGCGTTCTTCGACGCCCAGCGCCGCCGCCGGCTGAGCGGCGCGGTCGCCGAGCTCCAGCTCTCGACGACCGGCTCGGCCATCCTCCGGACCCGGGTCCGGGACCTCGTCGAGCGGGCACCCGTCGCCGTGCCGGCGACCGTGAGCGTGCGGGACGCGGCGCGGACGATGGACGACGAGGGCGTCTCCTCCCTCCTCGTCATGGAGGGCGGGCGCCTCGAGGGGATCGTCACCGACCGGGACCTGCGAACGCGCGTCCTCGCCGCCGGGGTCGACCCGACCGTCCCGGTGAGCGAGGTGATGACGCGCGAGCCGGTGACCGGGTCGGTCGAGGCCCTGGCGTTCGAGGTGCTCCTCCAGATGGTCGCGCGCGGCATCCACCACGTGCCGGTCGTCGACGCCGAGGGGCGCCCGGTCGGCCTCGTGACGACGACCGACCTCCTGCGCGTCGAGCAGGGCAACCCCGTCTACCTCGCGAGCGAGGTCGCCGGCCAGCCGGATGCCGAGGGGGTCGCGCGGGCGGCGAGCCGGCTGCCCCACGTCGTCGCCTCGCTCGTCGAGCAGGACGCCACGGCCGACGACATCGGCCGGGTCGTGACGGCGGTCGGCGACGCCGTGGAGCGCCGGCTGCTGACCCTCGCCGAAGCCGACCTCGGGCCGCCGCCGGTGCCGTACTGCTGGGTGACCCTGGGCTCGCGGGCCCGGCTCGAGCAGGCCCTCGCGGCCGACCAGGACAGCGCGCTCGTCGTCGACGACGCCGCCGGGGCGGGGGACGCCGCGTGGTTCGAGGCGCTCGCCGAGCGCGTGACCGCCGACCTCGCCGCCTGCGGCTGGCCGCGCTGCCGCGGCGACATCATGGCGAGCAACCCGCGATGGCGACGCAGCCTCGACGGGTGGCGCACGCGGTTCTCGCGGTGGGTGGCCCAGCCCGTCCCGGAGGCCGTCCTCGGCGCGAGCGTCTTCTTCGACATGCGGCCCGTCCACGGGGACCGCACCCTGCACGAGCGGCTGGAGCGGCACGTCCTGTCGATCACGCCGGGCTCGACGACCTTCCTCACCCACCTGGCCGCCCACGCGCGCGACCGCGAGCCGCCGCTCGGGTTCTTCCGGGGGCTCGTCCTCGAGAGGGAGGGCGAGCACCGGCGCACGCTCGACATCAAGCGGGGCGGCGTGGCGGCCGTCGTCGAGCTCGCCCGGGTCCACGCGCTCGCGGTCGGCACGCCGGCCGTCAACACCCACGCGCGCCTCGAGGCCGCGCGGGCCGCCGGCGTCCTCGCCGACGAGCGGGCGGCGGACCTCCGGGACGCCTACGAGTTCATCTCCTACGTGCGGCTCCGACACCAGGCCGCACAGGTGCGGGCCGGGACCGCCCCCGACTCGTACGTCGACCCCAGCGCCCTCTCGAACTTCGACAAGCGGCACCTGCGCGAGGCGTTCGCCATCGTGCGGGCCGCCCAGGGTGCGCTCGCGCACCGCTACCCGGTCCAGTACGTGTCGTGAGCAGCCCCCCGGAGGTCCGGTGAACGGCTGGGCTGACGCCCTCCTGCGCCGTGGTCCGGAGGGGCGCCGGCTGCGGGCGCTGCGCCGGGTGCGGCCCGGTCCCCTCGCCGACCACCTCGCGACACCCCTGCCCGACCGGGACACCCCGCTCGACCGCCTGCCGCTCCTCGCCGTCGACCTCGAGACGACCGGGCTCGACCCGCGCCGCGACCGGATCCTGTCGATCGGCTGGGTCCCCGTCGACGGGGGTGAGGTCCGCCTCGGGGGCGCCGGCCGCGTCGTCGTGCGCGACGGGGGCGCGGACGGTGTGGGCCAGAGCGCGGCGGTCCACGGCATCACCGACGACGACCTCGTCCACGGCACGGCGCCGGAGGACGCGGTGGGCGCCCTCCTGGGCGCCCTCGCCGGGCGGGTGCTCCTCGCGCACTTCGCGGCGGTGGAGACCGGCTTCCTCGGGGCGGCCTGCCGGCGGTCGTGGGGGGTAGAGCCCCCGTTCGTCGTCGTCGACACCCTCGAGCTCGAGCGCCGCGCGCTGGTGCGGGCCGATCGGCGGCACGCCGAACCGGGTGCGCTGCGCCTCGCGACGGCCCGGGCCCGTCGCGGGCTGCCGCCCTACCCCCTCCACGAGGCGCTCACCGACGCCCTCGCGTGCGCCGAGCTCTACCTCGCCCAGCGCGCCGAGCTGGAGCACACGACCCCGGAGACGACTCTGACCCTCCGCCAGGTCGTGGCGTGAGGGTCAGTGAGGCGGTGCGACCGGGTGCGGTCGCGCGTCCCGGCGGCGGCGGCGGTGGCGCCTGCCGGGTCGGGGTGCGGCTCAGAACATGCGGGGGCTGGACTGGGCCATGAGGTAGAGCTCGTGCGACTCGCGGACGAGGTCGCGGTCGGTGTGCTGGGTCCAGCCACGGCCGGCCTGGCGGCTGGTCCGGAACTGGGAGGCGATGGCGCGGGCCTTCTGGACGGAGAGGGATGCAGTGTTCATGTCCTCAATGGTGGACCCTGCAACTGTTCAGCACAACGCGACTTTGCTTAGGAGTCATCAAGCAGCGCTTAACATTGGCCCATGCTCGACCCCCACCGCCTCCGCGTCTTCCGTTCCGTCGTCGCGAGCGGCTCGGTCCAGGCCGCCGCCGACAACCTCGGGCTGACGTCCTCGGCCGTCAGCCAGCACCTCCAGGCCCTCCAGCGCGAGACCGGCCTCACCCTGTTCCAGCGCTCGGGGCGCGGGATCGTCCCCACCGACGCGGCGGTCGTCCTCGACGCGCAGAGCGACGAGGTGATGAGCCAGTGGGGCCGGCTCGAGCAGGTCGTCTCGGACCTGCGCGACGGGCGGTCGGGGCGGCTGACGATCGGCTACTTCGCGTCGGCCGGGGCCGCGTGGATGCCCTCTCTCGTCAAGCGGCTGACCAACGAGTTCCCCGACCTCGTCCTCGAGCTCGTCCTCACCGAGGTCGAGCACCGGGGGCCGCGGCCGGACATCGACCTCGTCATCGACCCGCCGGACTCCCCTGTGCCACAGGGCTACAACCGCGTCGACCTCATCGACGACCAGTACGTCGCCGTCGTCCCCCGAACCCACGCGCTGGCCGAGGAGGCCGCCATCCCCCTGACGGCGCTGCGCGGGGAGACGTGGGTGAGCAACGACTACCCCAAGGCGTTCGGCCACCGGCTGCTCGTGGCCGCCTGTGCCGCAGCCGGATTCCGCCCGAGGTTCACCGTGCAGGCGCAGGACCACTACACGGCGATCGGCTTCGTGGGTGCCGGCATCGGGGTGTCGGTGATGCCCGGCCTCGCCGCCCGCAGCCTGCCGGCGACCGTCGCCCGCATCGACCTCGAGCCGCCGGCGCCGGTGCGGCACCTGGCCGCTCTCGTCCGCGACTCCGGCACCGCCAACCCGGCCGCGGAGCGGGCGGTCGCCCTGCTGACCGACCTCATCCACCACCCGAGCGCCCTGCCGCGCCGCGCCCTCCCCCGCTGACCCGGGGTCGGGTCAGGAGGAGACGGGCTCCTTGGTGTGCTCGGCCTCAGAGGTGGCCGCCGGCGCTGGTGCTGTGTGCCGCCCGCCGCCGAAGTGGCCTGACTCCAGGCGCTGCGCGAGCTTGAGCCCTTCGACGTCGAGGTCGGGCAGCAACCGGTCGAGCCAGCGCGGCAGGTACCAGGCGCGGTCGCCGAGGAGGTGCATGACGGCCGGCGTCAGCGTCATCCGCACGAGCACCGCGTCGACGATGACGCCGACCGCGAGCCCGAACCCGATCGGCCGGACCATCGCGAGGTGGGAGTACGCGAACCCGAGGAAGACGGAGAACATGATGACCGCGGCGGCCGTGACGACCTTGGCGCCGTGGACGAACCCGGTGCGGACGGCGGTGCGGCTGTCCTGCCCGTGGGCGCGCGCCTCGTGCATCCCCGAGACGAGGAACATCTGGTAGTCCATCGCGAGGCCGAAGAGCACGCCGATGAGGATGATCGGCCCGAACGCGAGGATGGGTCCGGGGTGGTTGACGCCGAATGCCGCTGCGGCCCAACCCCATTGGTGCACCGCGACGGTTGCGCCGAACGCGGCTCCGATGGACAGGAGGAAGCCGCCGGTCGCGACGAGCGGCACGACGACCGACCGGAACACGAGGACGAGGATGACGACCGACAGGCCGACGACGACCAGGAGGTAGCCGGGCAGTGCCGCCGCCATCCGCTCGGACAGCTCGATGTTCGCGACCGTCTGGCCGGTGAGCCCGACGTCGATGCCGGTGTGCCGCTCGAGGAGACCGCTCGCGAAGGTGATCCGGTCGACGGTCTCCTTCGTCGCGGGGTCGGCGGGGCCGGTGGTCGGGACGATCTGGAAGGCGAGGGTGTCCTTGTCCCCGCTCACGCCGAACGGGAGCACGCTGCGCACGCCGTCGACGTCCTTGAGCGCGGTGGCGATGCGGGCCTGCTCGTGGAGCACCTGCGCGTCGGTGGAGGGCCGGTCGCCCTCGGGGAGGGTGGCCACCGCGACGACGGGGCCGTTCATGCCCGCGCCGAAGGCCGAGCCGATCGTCTCGTAGGCCACCTGGGCGGACGAGCCCTTCGGCTCCGCGCCGCCGTCGGGGAGCCCGAGCTGCATCGAGGCGACGGGGACCGCGGCCGTCCCGAGGACGGCGACGACGCCGAGCACGGTGAGCCACGGGTGGCGGGTCACGAGCCGGACGTACCAGCCGCCGTGCTCCTCCTCGGCGGAGGCGGTTCCGTCCTCGGGGTCGTCGGCCGAGGGGGCCGTCCGCGAGGCGGGGTCGCCCGGCACGGCCCAGCCCGCCTTGCGCCACCCGCGGCGGGACACGACCCGCGGGCCCATGAGCCGCAGGACGGCGGGGCTGACCGTCACGGCGACGACGACCGCCACCGCCACCGTCGCCGCCGCGACGAGGCCCATCTCGGCGAGGATCGGCATCCCGGACAGGGTGAGGGCCGCGAGGGCGATGACGACCGTCATCCCGGCGAACACGACCGCGCTGCCCGCGGTGCCGACGGCGCGGCCGATCGACTCGACGGGGTCGTCACCGCGCAGCAGCGAGGACCGGTGGCGGTTGACGATGAAGAGCGCGTAGTCGATGCCGACCGCGAGGCCGAGCATGAGGGCGAGGGCGGGCGTCGTCTGGTTGAGGTCGACGACCGCCGTCGTCGCCATCGCGGCCCCGAGGCCGACGCCGACGCCGAGCAGCGCGACGAGGAGCGGGAGGCCCGCCGCGACGAGGCTGCCGAGGACGACGACGAGGACGAGGACCGCCACGGTGAGGCCGATGACCTCGCCGGGACCGACGAGCGCGACGTCCTGGGTGATCTCGACGCTGTAGTGGGCGGTGACGCCGGCGGCGGCGAGCCTCGCCTCCGCCGCGGCGGGGATCCTCTCGCGGTCCTCGAGCGGCACCGACTGCGGTGCGTCGTCGAACTGCAGCTGGGTCACGGCGACGCGGCCGTCCTCGCTGACGAGCCCGGTGCCGCCGGACGCGGCGCGCACGTCGGTGCCGTCGGCCAGCTGGTCGCGCCCGGCCTTGAGCTCGGCGGTGCCCTTCTCGAGGTCGGCCTCGGCCGTGGCGAGCTGAGCGCGTCCCTCCTCGACCTGCTCGCGCAGGGCCGGGATCGAGGGGTCGTCGGGGTTCGCGGCCTGGAGCTGCTTCAGGAGGGCCTCGCCGCCGGCGAGCCGGCCCTTCCCGGCGTCGAGCTGCGCGCGGCCGTCGGCGAGCTTCTTCTCGCCCTCGGCGAGCTGCGTGCGCGCGGCCTCGAGCTCGGCGCCGGACGCGTCGAGCTGCTCCTGCGCCTCGAAGGGGTCGATGACGCGGGTCACGTGCGGGACCTCGCGCCAGTCGGCGAGCACCTCCTGCACGGCGGCGCGCTGCGCGTCGGTGAACTCGCCGGACCCGCTCTCGAGGACGACCGTGGCGAATCCGCCGGCGGCCTCGGGGATCTCGCGGCCGAGGTTGTCCAGGACGCGCTGGAACTGGGTGTCCGGGATGGTGATCCGGCTGCTCAGCGGGTTGCCCACGGTTCCGGCGAGCCCACCGACGAGGACGAGGAGCGCCGCCCAGAGGGCGAGCACGCGCCAGGCGTGCGTCGCGCACCAGCGGCCGAGGCGGTACAGGAGGGAGGACATGGGACCTTCTCGGGGTGGGGCGGTCAGGAGGACCGGCCGGCGGCGCTGCCGGTGCGGTGGGGCCGGGCGGAGCCCAGGCCGGTGCGGGCGATGGCGAGCGAGGTGGCGACGGCCTCGCCGAGGTCGACCGGCTCGGCCGTGGGATCCGCGGTGGCGCGGGCCCAGACGCGGAAGGCGCCCTCGGCCGCACCGACGGCGATCGAGGCCGTCGTCGAGACGACGAGGTCGCTCGTGCCCTCCGGGAGCCGGCCGCGCAGCCACTCCTCGAGCTCGTCGAGCCAGGCGTGCATCTCGACGAGGACGAGGCCGCGCGCGTGGGTCGAGACCTCGGCGGCGCGGGCGATGACGGCGATCCGCTCGAGCAGCTCGGTGTCGCTCGAGTCGGTGAGGCAGGCGAGCGCGGTGTCGAGGACGTCCTCGTCGGCCGGACGCGCGTGGAGGCGCTCGGTGACCGAGTCGAAGAACTGCGCGAGGCTGGCGGTGAGGACGGAGTCGACGGAGGGGAAGTAGTTGAAGAAGGTGCGCCGCGAGACGCCGGCGCGGTCGGCGACGGCCTCGGCGGTCAGGGCCTCCACGCCCTCGTCGCGCACGATCGCGTAGGCCGCGTCGGCCAGGGAGCGGCGGGTCTCGTCGCGCTTGCGGTCGCGCAGCGAGGTCGCGGCCGAGACGACGGCACAGCGGTCGCGGCCGGTGTCGCGGGAGCGGGGTCGGATGGTCACGACGACGACGGTAGCGCTGAAGTGCACTGCCGTGCAAACGTGCACACCGATGCACTTGCGCTCCGATGACGCGCGTGCTCGGGCACGACACACGTGATCCGCCGACTCCCGCAAGCCGCTTGATGTGTTGATCCAGTCGCTTGAGCTTTCCCCGTGACGTCTCGTGGCTGCGGGCGCCGTGGGGGATCCACGCGGCCCGACTCACGGAGGATCGACGCGGCCCGTGCGCAGGACCCCGACCGCGTGGAGGGTCTGCCACTGTCGAGGGATGGCAACGGTGGTGCTGCACGCAGTGGTCTCGGTCGACGGCTACATCGCCGGTGAGGACGACGACCCCGGACCGCTCTTCGACTGGTACGTCAACGGCGACCAACCGCTCACCGACGAGGCCGGCGAGCGGCAACACGCACGGTTCCGGGTGAGTGCCGCCTCCGCCGCGTACACCCGCCCGTTCTGGGACAGCATCGGCGCGACGATCATGGGCCGTCACCTGTTCGACCTCACGAACGGCTGGGACGGCAACCCGCCGGCCGGTGAGCACCTGGTCGTCGTCTCCCACCGCCCGAAGCCCGACGGCTGGCACCCGGAGGCCGACGTGCCGTTCTTCTCCGACGTCGCCGCGGCCGTCGAGGAGGCCGAGCGCCGAGCCGGGGACAAGGTCGTCGCCATCTGCGCCGGCAACGTCGGCGGGCAGGCCCTCGCGCTCGGCCTCGTCGACGAGGTGGCCATGGACGTCGTCCCCGTCGTCTTCGGCAGGGGCAAGAGGTTCTTCGGCGACCTCGACGCCCAGCACCTCCTGGGAGACGCGACGACGGTCATCCAGGGCAACCGCGTCCTCCATCTCCGCTACCCCACCCGCCGCGCGGATGAGGCGGGCGCGAGCTAGCCCACGCCGGCGAGCGGATGCGCGATCGGCTGGCGCCGAACGCGCGGCACGTGCGCGTCAGGCCGCTGACGGACTGAGGGCTCGCAAGAGACCGTGGAACGGTGCACCGTCAGAAGGTGCCGATGTGCCTGCGAGCCTGATCCGCCGCTTCGGTCACGTCGACGCCGTGGGCCCCGCGTCCCGTCGATGCGAACGCGGCCAGTCTGTCCGCCGCCCGTTCGAAGAGCCGCTCCGCCCCGACCTGGTTCCCGCGGGCGGCATGGGTGAGAGCAACGCAGACCTGCGCAAGGCCCTGCCACAGATCCGCCTCCTCGGTCGGTCCGGCTTTCCACCGTGCTTCGAGGACCTCGTGGGCTGCGAACGGGCGGCCTGCGTCGATGAGCTCTCTGGCCTTCCTCAGCGCTTCCCGCGGCGGCAGGGGCTCCTCGGACACCGGCTCGACACCCTCAGCGCCGTAGGGCAGTGGTCGACCCAACGCGTCCCGAGGCCTCGCTTGACGAGCCCGACCCTCGGTGTCGCGGTCACGCTCTGCTCCAGTCGTCACACCGCCAGAGTCCCAGAGGAGTGCCGGTGGTTGCACTCGAGGGTGCAGGCGCAAGGATGTGCGCATGCCGAGCCCTGTGGACAGCAGATACGTGGACCTCGTGCGACTCCTGCACCGTTACGGCCGATCCGACCTGGTGTCCGGGGCGCAGCTGGACGAGTTCTCCGTCGATGACCCGGGTCCCGGGACCGGCGACCCCATCAGCGGGGACACCGAGACGGCGGAGCAGTTCGCGGCGGACCTCGAACGGATGGGGCCCACCTTCATCAAGCTCGGGCAGCTGCTGTCGACCCGCTTCGACCTGCTCCCGGCCGCGTACACGACCGCGTTGGCCAGGCTGCAGGACACCGTCGAGCCGATCCCGTTCGCCGAGGTCCGGGAGGTCGTGGAGTCCGAGCTGGAGGCGTCGATCGGGGAGCGGTTCAGTGACTTCTCCGTCGACCCGCTGGCCTCGGCGTCGATCGGGCAGGTCCATGCCGCGACGTTGCGCAACGGCCACGAGGTCGTCGTCAAGGTGCAGCGGCCCGGGGTGCGCGAGACCATCCGTGACGACATGGAGGTCCTGACCCGCTTGGCCACCGTCGTCGACAAGCGCACCGAGGCGGGCCGCCAGTTCGGGTTCGGTCAGCTGCTCGCCCAGTTCCGCCGCTCGGTGGCCGGGGAGCTGGACTACCGGCGCGAGGCCAAGAACCTCGTCACCTTCGCGGAGCTGACCGCCGAGTGCGACCGGCT
The DNA here is from genome assembly GCF_046764005.1 of Oryzobacter faecalis. NCBI lineage: Bacteria > Bacillati > Actinomycetota > Actinomycetes > Micrococcales > Intrasporangiaceae > Oryzobacter > Oryzobacter faecalis. The sequence goes on from NZ_JBKOFW010000002.1 coordinate 465,338, forward strand.
CCTCGTGCCCCAGCCGGTCCTGGAGTACACGACGAGCAGGCTCCTGACCATGGACCGTGTCGAGGGCCGCAAGATCACCGACATCGGACGCCTCGGGCTCATGGACATCGACGCCCGCCCGATCGTCGAGCAGCTGTTCCAGGCCTACCTGCGGATGATCCTCGACCACGGGGTCCTGCACGCGGACCCCCACCCCGGCAACCTCCTCCTCACCGACGACGGCCGGCTGGCCCTGCTGGACTTCGGGATGACGGCCTCGGTCCCCCCGCGCGTCCAGGACCAGGTCGTCAAGCTCCTCCTGGCGATCAGCGACGGCGACGGCGAGGAGACGGCCGCGATCCTGGCGGCGATGGGCCACCCGATCGAGGGCTACGACGCGGCCGCCTTCCGCGACGACGTGACCCACCTGGTCTCCGAGGCGGTGGCGAGCGGCGCGGACCTGCAGGTCGGGACGGTGCTGGTCGACCTGAGCCGCCTCTCCGGCGTCCACGGGCTGCGCCCGCCGGCCGAGATGTCGATGATCGGCAAGGCCATGCTCAACCTCGACCAGGCCACCTCCCACCTCGACCCGACGTTCGCCCCCGCCCAGTGCATCCGCGACAACGTCAGCCAGATCTTCGCCTCGAGGCTGAAGGCGACCCCCGGCGGACTGCTCTCCGCGGCGATCGAGGCGAAGGACTTCACGGCCCAGCTGCCCAAGCGCGCCAACCGGATCCTCGACGCCATGGCCGCCGGCGAGTTCCGGCTCCGCGTCGACGCCATCGACGAGCAGCGCCTCCACCTGGTGCTGCAGCGCACCGCCAACCGCCTCACCCTCGGCCTGGTGATCGCCGCAACCCTCATCGGGGCCGCGCTGATGATGCGCGTGCCGTCGTCCTGGACCCTGCTCGGCTACCCCGGGATCGCCATCGTGTTCTTCCTCCTGGCCGCCGTGGCCGGCATCGCGCTGGCCGTGTGGATCATCACGACCGACCGCAAGGTCGCCCAGACCGACCAGTCCCACCGCGGCGGGCGAGGGTAGGGGCCGGGTGCACGGGGCAGGCTAGTTGCGGATGTAGACGACCGCCGTGGTCTGCGCCGTGCAGACGACGACCTTGCCGTCGGTGCAGCGCATGTCGTAGGCGAGGTTGGTCACCGGGCTGTGCGCCTTGAAGCGGACCGTCCCGCCGCCGGCCTCCCGCCATCCGGCCTCGACGTTGAGCGCGAACGGACAGCTCGTCCTGGGGCCGGCGAAAACGATGCTGCTGCAGGTGGTCACGGGCTGTGGGATGGGCGGCAGCGGCTCGAGCGAGGCACTCGCCCGCGGGCTGGGAGTTGCGGGCGGCGTCGTCCCGTCGTCCGTCGCGCCCGCTGCCGGCGTCGCACCCGCTGCCGGCGTCGTGACCGCGGCGCCGGCCACCGGGGTGCGGGGCGGGCCGTCGGCGGAGGGGTCGGGCCAGAGCCAGGCGAACAGCGCGATGGCGGCTGCGGCGGCGGTGGCGATGGCGCTGACCCAGCCGGCCGCCGCGGAGCCGGACTCCTTGCTCGTCATCGTCACCGCCCCTGTCGTGGTGGGCCCTGCAGCAGGTCCCCCACAAGGGTGGGCCCGCAGGATCGACGCCCGCAAGCGTTTCGACCGATGACGTCCGACGATCGGCGCAGGTCAGTCGGTGTCGGTCGTCGCGAAGGCGGGATGACGAGTGCCGACCTTGCGGGCCGAGGTGAGGTGGCCGCCGAGGTAGGCGGCGAAGCCAGCGACCGACGCGCCGGCGTACCCGAGGGTGGCCCCCGCGCCGTGGGCGCCGCGACGGCGGGCGACCCAGGACGCCGCGTAGAGCCCGATGACGAGGCCGTTGCTCGCAGCGTGGACCAGGCCGACACGCTTCTCCCGCGGCCCCGCCTCGGCCCACTGCGCCCAGCCGGTCCAGGCCGTGGGACCCGCGACCGCGAGACCCGCCCCGACGAGGAGGCGCGCGGCATCGCGGGAGCCCTTCCCGCCGACGAGGTCGAGCAGCGACGCCGACTGCCACGACCCGAGGGCGATGCTCGTGAGCACCGGGTGGAGGGCGTGGCCCAGCCAGTCGCCACGCAGCACCTTGCCGCGCAACCCGCTGGCGAAGGTCGAGCGGATGGTGGGCTCGACGGCGCCGACCGCTTCGTCGAGGGCGGACAGCTCCTCGAGCCGCCGCATCCACGTCACGGGGGCGGGGGCCTTGTCGACCGAGCTCATGCTGGTTCTCCTCGTCGTCGTCGTGCTCAGCACCGTACGACCTGCGGCGACGTCGCGACAGGTGGGCGGCGGCGCCGAAACCCGGTTGGCCCGGGCGCGGCCGGCTGTCACGCTCGCGGGATGCCGCACCAGACGTTCGACCCGCCGTACGACCAGCTGCTCGCGACCGCCGAGCGGGTTGCGAGGGAGCGGCCCGAGGTCGACCGTGACCTGGCGCTCGAGGTCTTCGAGGAGGCGGCGAGGCTGCTCCACGACGGCCTCGCCCTCGACGGGCTCGACGAGCACGACGCCCGCGCGGTCGTGGGCGCCCTGTGCGAGGACCTCGTCTCCGACGACCCGGGGCAGGCCGTGCGCGCGCGTGCCGACGACGTCATCAGGAACCCCGGCGACCTCCACGACCCGACGGGGGTGTCGGCCTCCCTCGCCGTCGCGGTGACGATCCTCCAGCTCTGAGGCCCGGCGTCCTCCACCGACCGGGACTACCGCTCGCCCTCGAGCGGTTCTCCTGTCCGGACGCGCCCGCCGTCACCGGCGCGACGCCTCCGCCGAGAGGAGTGGACATGGAGCCAGGAGACCGCCCGAGCGACGCCGTCCGCGCCGCGCTCGGCCACAGCCAGCTGATCGACCTCACGACGACGGGGCGGCGGACCGGTCGGGCCAGGCGCATCGAGATCTTCCTGCACAGCGACGACGGCCGCCTCTTCATCACCGGGATGCCGCGCGCCGACCGCACGCGCGACTGGATCCGCAACGTCGACGCGGACCCGCGGGTCGTCATCCACCTCAAGCAGTCGGTCGTCGCCGACGTCCCCGCGACGGCGCGCGTCATCTGCGACCCCGACGAGCGCCGCCCGCTCATCGAGGCGGCGGCCAGGCGGTGGCGGCGCACCGACGTCGACGAGATGCTCCGCCACAGCCCGCTCATCGTCCTGACGGTCGAGGGCGAGGGCGAGGGCGAGGGAGGGGGCGCGGCCTAGCGTCGCGTCAGGCGGCCGCCTCCTCCGGGTCCTGCGCCAGCAGGAAGGACTGGAGGCCGGGGAGGTCGTCGGTGTTGAGGACGTCGACGTCGGCGGCGACGAGCTCGCGCCACACGGCCTCCCGGGCGGGGCCGGCGAGGTCGGGCGTGGCCCAGAAGCGCACGTCGTAGCCGCGGGCGTGCGCGGTGGAGACGATCGAGCGCAGCTTCGCGCGCTCGGTGGCCGGCATCTCGCCGACGCCCTGCCACGTGAAGTGCCGCGTCCAGTTGTCGCTGACGAGGGGCATCAGCGAGTCGTCGAGCGGGCCGGTGAGGTCGCCGAGCCGCCCGTCGTAGAACGAGAAGCGCGTGGAGGCGGCGCTCATCGCCGGGAGGTCGCGGTTGCCCGAGATGACGGCGGTGACGGCACGCTCGTGCACCCGGCCCTCGCGGTACGAGGAGACGAGGAACGGGTACTCGCCCAGCTGGGCCTCGATGACCGGCCAGGCCGCCGTGCCCTCGGACTTGACGTCGACGAGGAGGCGCAGGCTGTCGCGCCACCGCGGGTACACCCGGCCACCGTTGTCGCGCACCCGGTCAGCGAGCGGGTCGAGGTACGTGCTGCGCAGCGTGCGGGTGAGGTCGGGGCCGTCGTGGCCGATGTACAGCTCGCCGTCGACGAGCCACACGTCGGCCTCGACCGAGGTGAACCCGTGGTCGAGGGCGTCGAGCAGCGGGCGGTCGTGCTCGTAGTCGTTGTGCGCGTGGGCCCGCTCGAGGGGCTGGACGGTCGACCGCGCGGGCGGGGCGGCGGACGCGACGGAGGGCGCGACACCGGCGGCGCCGAGGGCGAGCACGGAGCCGAAGACGGAGGCGAGGACGGGTCGGAGGAGGCGCATGCCGTCCACGCTGCCCCGCGGCCGCAGCCCTCGCGAGTCGAGGCGGTGAACGCTCGGTGAAGGGGCGGTCAGGGTCGGGTCAGGAGCCGCTCGAGCCGAGAGTCCGGAGGACGACCGGTCGTCGATCGGCGCGCACCGGATCCCCCACAGGTCCACCCGGCCGTGGCAGGGTCGATGGCTGGTGCTGCCTGTAAGCGCTTACAAACGGCATCGTCCAGACAGAGTCGTCGACCCAGGAACGGATCCCCTGCCATGTCCCGCCCGCGCGTCCTCCCCACGCTCCTCCTCCTGCTCCTCACCGCGGTGCTCGCGGCCGTCCCGGTCGGCAGCGCAGCCGCCGCGGCCCCACCGGACGTCGCGGTCATCGGACACCGCGGCTCGTCCGCGGCAGCCCCCGAGAACACCCTCGCCTCGATCAGGCTGGCGCTGAAGCAGGGCGCCGACTACATCGAGAACGACATCATGCGGACCAAGGACGGCCACCTCGTCGTCACCCACGATCTCAGCCTCGCGAAGACGACGAACGTCGAGCAGGTCTTCCCGGAGCGCACCTCGTACCGGGTCGCCGACTACACCCTCGCCGAGATCAAGCAGCTCGACGCCGGCATCTGGTTCGGCCAGCAGTTCGCGGGCGAGCGCATCCTCACCCTGCGCGAGTGGGTCGAGGCCGTCGGGTCGAGCGCCGGCATGCTCCTCGAGGCCAAGGACCCGTGGGCCTTCCCCGGCATCGAGACCGACATCGACAAGGAGCTGCGCTCCATCCCGACGTTCGTCCAGGCGCTGCGCAAGGGCAAGGTCATCATGCAGGCCGGTGACGAGGCGTGGCTGCGCTCCTACCACCAGCTCGCCCCCGACGTCCCGGTCGCGCTGCTGTACTACACCCGCCCCACCGACGAGCAGCTCGTCGCCGCCAGCACCTGGGTCGACGCCGTCAACCCGGCCCTGGGCAACATCGACAAGGCGATCGTCGACCGCACCCACGAGCTCGGCCTGAAGACGTACGTGTGGACCGTCAACCACGGCAGCGACATGAACCGCGGCATCGACTGGGGCGTCGACGGCATCATCACCGACTACCCGGACGTGCTGGGCGACATCCTGCGCACCCGCTGACCCCGCCCACCCCCTCGTCCTGACACCGGCCGACCGCCGGCAGCGAGCCCCCTCGGTGCCGGCGGTTCGTCGTGCGGCGGGGGCGTCGTCGCAGGTCGCCGGGGGTGCCGTATCAGGAGTGACGGGAGGGGGCTCTTGGTGCGTACGGGGGAGTCCTCGCCGAGGGCTCCGGGGGCACCCGTCGGGGGTGGCCCCACACGGGGAAGGAATCACAGCATGACCACGAAGCCACGTCGCCCCCTGGGCGAGAAGGACACCGCGGTGCAGGTCGACGACACGCTCGTCGCCGTCCGCACCCAGACGCTCGCGCTCAGTGCGTTCGTCGACGCCAAGGGGGTGCTGCCCACCGAGCTGCTCGGGTTCGAGCCGGTCTCGGGGAACACGACCTTCGAGAAGCTCACCTGCGTCGGCCTCACGCCCTCGCTCGACCAGCTGACCGCGACGGTCGCCATCACCGCGAACAGCGGGTACTCCGGGCCGCTGTGTGCGTCCGGTTCCACCGAGTACGTGCGGTTCTACGTCTCGACGGATGACGGTGCCACCTGGGTCGACGCCGGCGCCGACTCGTTCCCGGTGCACGACACCCCGGGGCCGCGCCCGCTCGTGCACGCCGTCAACGTCGTGACGCCGATGCGGCACACCCTGTGCTGGATCGAGAACCACCCGATGGTGCGCGCGATCGTGTCGTGGAACGTGCCGCCGCCTGCGGGACAGCCCGACTGGCCGCCGCCGTGGGGCAACGTCATGGACGTGCGGGTGCGGCCGCGCAGCCGCCGCTTCCCGAAGCTGTGGGAGCTCGTCGAGATCGGCGCGATCAAGCTGCCCGAGCTCGTCGCCGACGTCATCGACCCGCAGTCCGAGCTGAAGGTGACCGTCGCCCCGACGCCCGCGCCGGTCGACCTCGCCGAGGCGTACCTGTCCAACGACGTGCCCGCCGCGCGGTTCGTCTTCCCCGCCTACCTCAAGGCGACGACGACCGGGCTGCGCGAGGCCGTGACGTCCGCGCCGGTGGTGAAGCAGCGCCGGGTCACGACGAAGAAGGGCAAGGCGGCCAAGGACGCCCTCGCGGCTCCCCTGCCCTTCACGGGCAGCGCCTCGCTCGGCTCGGTCCTGGACCAGATCGGGATGTCGTACGCCGACTTCCTCGCCGAGCTGCTGAAGACCGACGGCGACACCTCGTACGAGGAGCTCGGCTGCGTCGGCTACGACCCGGTGCAGGACGCCCTCGTCGGGGTCTTCACCGTGAAGAGGCCGTACGGCTACAGCGGGTCGGCATGCACCGCCGGCTCGACCGAGTACGTCGCGTTCTGGGTCGACTGGGGATCGGGCTGGCAGTACGTCGGCACGACGTCGACCGTGGTCCACGACGAGGACGTGCCCAAGGGCGGCCTGCGGTTCTCGGTGTACCACCCGCTGGGGTCGTACTCGCGCCGCCGGGCCTGCTCGGACGGTCCGGTGCAGCCGCGCGTGCGCGCCATCCTGTCGTGGCAGCAGGCGCCGCCGCCCGGCAACCCGAGCTGGGTGCCCACGTGGGGCAACCGCGAGGAGGCCCGCTTCGAGCTGCCCGCCGGCGCGGTCACCCCGCTGGCCCCGGTGCTCGAGAGCGTCAGCGGCCTGGCGGTGTGCCAGGTCGACCAGGCGACCGGGCTCACGCACGTGCACGAGCGGCCGTTCGGCGGCGGCATCGGCATCGCCGGCTTCATCCCGGGTGCGCCCGACCTCGCGGCGACGCCGATGAAGTACAAGCTGTTCGCCCACCAGATCGCCTCCGACGGAACGGTTCTCGCGACCGAGCAGCTGACCAGCCCGTTCGACGTCTGGGTCACCGAGTCGATCGGCGGGGCCCCGCCCACGCAGCACGTGGTGCACCAGAGCGCCGACGCCGGCGGCTGGTTCACCTACCTCGCCGACCCCTCGCCGTCGGGTGCGGGCTGGCGGCAGGTCGTGGGCAACCTCCTCTACCCGTGGTCCTCGCAGCCGCGCGTCGGGACGTGGGAGATCGAGCTGCTGGCCAAGGACGCCACGACGACCTACGCCGCGCAGGTCATCACCTGCCCGGACAGCTCGACCCGGCAGGAGGTGCGGCTCCACCTCGACCAGGCCAGCCCGGTCGTCGACGTCGAGATCACCGGCTACCACCTGCCCGGCCAGCCGACCATCCCGGCGGGCTCGTGCATGAAGTTCCCGATCGGCGCGGTGCTCGAGGGCACCTTCTCCGCCACCGACGAGCACTTCGACCACGTCTCGCTCTCGGTCGAGGGCGCGCCCTACACGGCCACGACGCCGGGTGGCACGCCACGGTGGTCGGTCACGGGGGCCACGGCCTACCCCGCCGCCGCCACGACCGGGACGAACGGCACGTGGTCGTTCGACACGGCCGGGATGCAGGCCTGCGGCTACGTGCTGCGCGGCGTCGCCCGTGACCGCACCGTCAACGGCGGCGGCGGCTGGTGGGACGACGACGTCGAGGGCTTCTCGCTCGAGTGAGCGCTCGCCCCACGACGAGGGGAGGGGCCGGTCCCGCGACGGGGCCGGCCCCGACCCGTGGGACGCTGGACGCATGCACGGCAGCAACGAGGCACCGGGGCGCGCCGACGCGCTCCTCCAGCTCATCCGCGGGTCGGTGATCGGCGAGGACCACGTCATGGAGACGCCGTACGGGCGACGTCGGGTCACCTACGCCGACTACACGGCGAGCGGGCGGGCGCTGACCTTCATCGAGGACTTCATCCGCGACGAGGTGCTGCCCGGCTACGCCAACACCCACACCGAGAGCAGCGGCACCGGCCTGCAGACCACCCGTCTGCGCGAGGACGCGCGCCGCATCATCCGCGACGCCGTCCACGGTGACGACGACACCGTCGTGCTGTTCACCGGCTCGGGCTGCACCGGCGCGATCGACAAGCTCATCGGGGTGCTCGGGCTGCGGCTGCCGAGCAACCTCGAGGACCGCTGGCAGCTGGCGCGGCACGTGCCCGCCGACGAGCGGCCGGTCGTCCTCATCGGGCCGTACGAGCACCACTCGAACGAGATCCCCTGGCGCGAGTGCGTCGCCGACGTCGTCGCCATCCGCCAGGACGCCGACGGCGGGGTCTGCCAGGAGGACCTGCTCGAGCGGCTCGAGGAGTTCGCCGACCGACCCCTCGTCATCGGGTCGTTCAGCGCGGCCTCGAACGTCACCGGCATCGTCAGCGACACCTACGGCATCTCGGCGATGCTCCACGCCCACGGGGCGCTCGCGTTCTGGGACTTCGCGGCGGCCGCCCCCTACGTCGACATCGAGATGACGGCACCGGCCGACGGCGACCCGCTCGCCTACAAGGACGCGGTATTCCTCTCGCCGCACAAGTTCATCGGCGGGCCGTCGACGCCCGGGGTGCTCGTCGCGCGGCGCGAGCTGTTCACGAACCGGGTGCCGGTCGTCCCCGGTGGGGGCACCGTCGCCTACGTCAACCCCGAGGAGCACGCGTACCTCGCCGACCCCGCCCACCGCGAGGAGGGCGGCACCCCGGCGATCATCGAGTCGGTCCGGGCCGGGCTCGTGTTCCAGCTCAAGGAGGCCGTGGGGGTCGAGACGATCCGGGCGCGCGAGGAGCACTTCCTGTCTCGGGCGGTCGCGGCCTGGCGGGCCGAGCCGGGCATCGAGATCCTCGGCAACCTCGACGCCCCGCGCCTGTCGATCGTCTCGTTCGTCGTGCGGGCGCCCTCGGGGCAGTACCTCCACCACAACTACGTCGTCGCGCTGCTCAACGACCTGTTCGGCATCCAGGCGCGTGGTGGGTGCTCGTGCGCGGGGCCGTATGGACACCGGCTCCTCGGCATCGACCTCGAGCGCAGCCACGAGTTCGAGCGCGAGATCACCGGTGGCTGCGAGGGCATCAAGCCCGGCTGGGTGCGGGTGAACTTCAACTACTTCATCTCCGAGACGGTGGCCGACTACGTCGTCGAGGCCGTCCGCCTCGTCGCACGCGACGGGTGGCGGCTCCTCGGCGACTACCTCTTCGACCCGGTGACCGGGCGCTGGAGGCACCGCGAGGGCGTCGTCGAGCCGCCCGTCCGGCTGGGCGGCATCCGCTACACCGACGACGGTCGCATGGAGGTGCCGCGCTCGCACGCCACCGCGGGTGAGGACGTGCTGGCGGCGCACCTGGCCGATGGTGCGGCGCTGCTGGCGGCGGCCGTCCCGCCCGACCTGTCGGTCCCCGCCGTGCTGTCGGACGACTTCGAGCACCTGCGCTGGTTCGACCTGCCGGCCACGGCCCTCGCGCCCTCCTGACGCCGGCGGGGCCGGCCGCTCAGCCGGTCGGCGCGCCGTGGGGAGGCGTGAGGAGGCGGGTCGCCGTGACGGCGCCCAGCGGGAGGGGGCCGTAGAGGTGCGGGAACAGCTCGCCGGTGGTGGGTCCGCCTGCCTCCCACCGCAGCTCGGTCTCCGGGTCGAGGAGGGCGGGGTCGACGGTGAGGAGGACGAGGTCGCCCTCGTGCTCGCGGTAGTAGCGGTCGAGGACGCCGGGCCACTGCGCCGCGGTCGACAGGTGGATGAAGCCCTCGTCGGCGAGGGAGCGTCCGAGGGTGGAGCGTTCGTAGCGACCGGTCCGTCGGGCGGCCTCCCAGTGCTCGGTCTCGGCGAGGTGGTGGATCGGGTCGGTCGGGTCGGTCACGGGTCCACGCTGCCACGCGGGGGGCGGCGGACGGGCGGTCGTGCATCGTCACGTGCTGCGGAACCTCGTCAACCCCCTTGATCGATCCGTCCAACCGGTTGAGTGGTTGCTCAAACCGCTGGATTGATAGATCAAGCCGGTTGAGTAGGTGCCCAAGCCGCTGGATCGATTGATCAAGCGGGTTGAAGAAGTCGGCGGCACACCACTGCTGGAGCCGGCGAGGCGGGCCCTCGCCCGCCGCCTACGATCGCCGGGTGAGCCAGCGCATCCGCCCCGCAGCCCCCGAGGACGTGCCGGTCGTCCTCCGCCTCGTCCGCGAGCTCGCCGAGTACGAGAAGGCGCTCCACGAGGTCGACGCCACCGAGGAGCAGCTGCGCGAGGGGCTCTTCCCGGACGGTCGCGAACCCGCCGCCTTCGCCCACGTCGCCGAGGTCGACGGTGAGGTCGTGGGCTGCGCCATCTGGTTCCTGTCGTTCTCGACGTGGACCGGCACCCACGGCATCTGGCTCGAGGACCTGTACGTGACTCCGGCCCATCGCGGTTCGGGTCTCGGACAGGAGCTGCTGCGGACGCTCGCGGGCCTCTGCGTCGAGCGCGGCTACCACCGCCTCGAGTGGTGGGTCCTGGACTGGAACACCCCGAGCATCGGGTTCTACGAGTCGATCGGCGCCGTCGCGCAGGACGAGTGGACCCGGTTCCGCCTCGACGGCGGCGCCCTGCGGGACGCCGCCGCCGAGCGGGGACACGCTCAGCAGGTGTAGCCGATCACCTGGACGAGCAGCCGGTTGTTGGCCATCGTGACACTGACGTCCGTGCTCTCGACCCCCCACTCGCGGATCGTGTGGTTGCCCGCGTCGACGTTGTCGTAGATGAAGTCGCTGGTGTAGGCCTCACGGGTCTGGCCGACGCCCTCGACGAAGTTCTGGTTGACCACGGTCGCGCCGTCGAACGTCCCCGCGTTGTCCAGGGACAGCGCGGCCGTGGCGCCGCCGGACGTCACCGAGCCCGACGTGAGGAAGTAGCCGTTGGCCGTCGCGCGGACCTTCCACTGGTCCACCCCGGGGCAGACGTCGGGCAGCGTCACGGTGGTCGACGCGACGACGCCGATCACGGTGGGTGCCGCCGGCGACCCCGTCACGACCTTCACCTGGTTCTCGGGCATCTTCATCGCCGCGGCCGGCACCTTCTTGGAGATCTCGGCGGCTGTCGCGTACCGGTTGGCACCGGCGATGCGGGTGACCTCGTCGGCCGTGTTGGCCGTCGCGTACGTCTTGAGCGTGTTGAGGACGGCGTCGCTGACGACACCCGTCCCACCGAGTACCCGGATGTAGCGCGGGTCGAGCCGCTCGAGCTCGGTGACCGTGGCGGCCGGGATCGACGTGCGGGTCACGAGGAGCAGGGGCGCCCCGTCGAGGGCGGCGAGGACGCTGCCGGAGAGGGCGTCGGGGAAGTCGGCGCCCGTCGCGACGTAGACGATGTCGACGCCCGGGTCGGCCGCGTCGGCGTACTGGAACGCGCCGACGCCCACCACGGCGACGGCAGCGAGCGCCGCGGCGACCGAGGTGCGGCGGCTGAGTCGGCGGGTGGGGGTGGTGCTCGTGCTCACGCTCATGATGTCTCCCGTGCCAGGTGGGCGACGCGGAGCAGGGGAGTCGGTGCGGCACCCCGACCGCGTCCTCGACCGACGGGGCGCCGGCCGTGCTCCCGATGGTGGCCCTCTCCCGTGCGGCCGTAAACCCCCGTCGAGGCGATTGGTGTGCTACCACCACCCGCGCCGGCCCCGGGTGCCCCACCAGCCTCAGGAGGAGGGGACCTCGGCCTCCAGCTCGGCGAGCCACGCGGTGGCCGCGGCGTCCGAGGGCATCCGCCAGTCGCCCCGCGGCGAGAGCGACCCGCCGGCGACGACCTTCGGCCCGTTGGGGATCGCCGACCGCTTGAACTGGTTGCCGAAGAAGCGCCGGTGGAAGACCGCCATCCACCGCGTGATGTCGGCGAGGTCGTACTCGGGGCGGGCGCCCTCGGGGAACCCGTGGGGCCAGGCGCCACGGGCGGCGTCGGCCCAGGCGTGCTCGGCGAGGAAGGCGATCTTGCTCGGGCGGTAGCCGCGGCGCAGGACATGGAAGAGGGTGAAGTCGTGGAGGTTGTAGGGCCCGATCGAGTCCTCGGTCGACTGGATCTTCTCGCCCTCCCTCGCCGGCACGAGCTCCGGGCTGATCTCCTGGCCGAGGATCTCCAGCAGCGTGTCGTTGACCTCGCCCTCGAACTGCCCCGACGACACGACCCACCGGATGAGGTGCTGCATCAACGTCTTCGGCACCCCGGTGTTGACGCCGTAGTGCGACATCTGGTCACCGACGCCGTAGGTGCACCAGCCGAGCGCCAGCTCGGACAGGTCTCCGGTGCCGAGGACGATGCCGCCGCGCTGGTTCGCCGCGCGGAACAGGTAGTCGGTGCGCAGGCCGGCCTGGACGTTCTCGAAGGTCACGTCGTAGACCTCCTCTCCGCGCCCGAACGGATGGCCGAGGTCGGCGAGCATCTGGCGCGCCGCGGGACGGATGTCGAGCTCCTCCCACTCGATGCCCAGTGACTCCATGAGGTGGATGGCGTTGCTCTTCGTCCCGGCGCTCGTCGCGAAGCCCGGCATCGTGAAGCCGAGGACGTGCGTGCGGGGCAGGCCGAGGCGGTCGGTCGCCTTGGCCGCGACGATGAGCGCGTGGGTGGAGTCGAGCCCGCCCGAGACGCCGATGACGATCCGCGGCATCCGCTCGGGGTCGCCGCCGCCGATGGCGCGCATCCGCTGCTCGAGGCCGGAGACCTGGATGTTGTAGGCCTCGTAGCAGTCGAGCGCGAGGCGTGCCTCGTCATCCGGGACGAACGGGAACCGGTCGACGGCGCGGCGGAGGCCGAGGTCTCCGCTCGGCGGCTTCAGGCGGAACGGGACGACCCGGAACCCGGAGTCGTCGGCGGTGTAGGCGAGCGCGTTGTCGTCGAAGCTGCCCTGGCGCAGGCGCTCCTGGCGCAGCCGGTCGAGGTCGACGTCGACGACGGTCGAGCGCGGGCCGTCGGGGAACCGCTCGCTCTCACCGAGCAGGTCGCCGAGCTCGTAGACCATCGTCATCCCGTCCCACGACAGGTCGGTCGTCGACTCGCCGGCGCTCGCGGCGGCGTAGAGGTAGGCGGCGTTGCAGCGCGCGCTCGCCGAGCGCGCGTACAGGTGGCGGTCCTCGGCGCGGCCCACCGTGATGGGGGAGGCGCTGAGGTTGAGCAGGACGGTCGCGCCGGCGAGCGCGGCCTCGTGGCTCGGGGGCACGGGCACCCACATGTCCTCGCACACCTCGGCGTGGACCGTGAGCCCGGGGACGTCCTCGGCCTGGAACAGCAGGTCGGGGCCGAAGGGGATCTCGCCGTCGACGTCGGCACCCGGCCACCCGGGCCGGACGAGGAACTCGCCCTGGTGGCCGGTGCCCGCGGCGAAGTGGCGCTTCTCGTAGAACTCGCGGTAGTTCGGCAGGTACGACTTCGGCGCGACGCCGAGGACCTCGCCGCGGTGGATGACGACCGCGCAGTTGTACAGGCGGTTGCCGTGGCGCAGCGGGGCGCCGACGACGACGAGGGGGAGGAGCTTCGCGGTGGCCTCGGCCACGGTGACGACCGCGGCCTCGACGGCGTCGAGGAGGACGTCCTGGAGCAGGAGGTCGTCGATGGCGTAGCCGGACAGGCTCAGCTCGGGGAGGAGGACGACCGCGACGTCGTCGTCGTGGGCCCGGCGGACCTCGGCGACGATGCGCTCGGCGTTCGCCGCGGGGTCGGCGAGGGCGACGGGCACCGTGCACGCGGCGACCCGGGCGAACCCCTGGGCATAGACGTTGCGGAAGTCCATGCCCCGAGCCTATGGCCGGGCGCCTGCGCTCAGGGTGCGAGCAGGACCTTCCCGAGGGCGCGGCGCTCGTCGACGGCGGCGAGGGCGTCGGCGACCTCGGCGAGGTCGCGGACCTCCCCGATGACCGGGTCGATGCGGCCGGCCTCGAGCAGCGGGAGCAGGTCGTGCCACTGCTGACGGAGGAACGCCGCGCCCGGTCCCCCGGGGTGGGTCCACCACGCGCCCCAGCCGACACCGACGACCGAGGCGTTGGTCAGCAGGAGGCGGTTGACCTTCACCTCGGGGATCGACCCTGCGGTGAACCCGATGACGAGGAGCCGGCCACCGGGGGCGAGGGAGCGCAGCGAGTCGGTGAAGCGGTCCCCGCCGACGGGGTCGACGACGAGGTCGACCCCGCGCCCGCCGGTGAGGTCGGCGACGGCGCCGCGGAAGCCGTCGGCGAGGACGACCTCGTCGGCGCCGGCGCGGCGGGCCACATCCTCACGGTCGGCGGAGGAGACGACGGCGATGGTGCGGGCGCCCCACGCCCGGGCGAGCTGGAGGGCGGCGGTGCCGATGCCGCCGGCCGCGCCGTGGACGAGGACGGTCTCGCCGGCCGTGAGGCGGCCGCGCTCACGGAGTGCGAAGTGGCAGGTCAGGTAGTTCATCGGGAGGGCAGCGCCCTGCTCGTAGGTCGTGCTGTCGGGGAGGGCGAAGACGGCAGCCGGGTCGGCGGCGACGAGCTCGGCGAAGCCACCGAGGAACGGGAACGCGGCGACCCGGTCGCCCTCCTCGACCCCGCTGCCGGCGGGCGCCCAGCGGACCCGGCCGGCGACCTCCGACCCGGGGACGAACGGCAGGTCGGGGGTGACCTGGTACTGCCCGCGGGTCAGCAGGACGTCGGGGAAGCAGATGCCGGCGGCCGCGACCTCGATGACGACCTTCGTCGGGTCGGCGCCGGGGTCCACGTCGGGGAGGTCGACGACCTCGACGCTGCTCGGCCCGTCGAGGCGGGTCACCTGGGCTGCGCGCATCGCCTCATCGTAGGAGCGGGAATGCCCGGGGGGCGTCACGACGCTGTCGGTACGTGCCCCAGCCCCGCCATGCCACCCTCGCGACCATCGCCCTCATCATGGGCGGCGTCGCCATCGGGACCACCGAGTTCGTCACGATGGGGCTGCTCCCCGAGATCGCCGAGGGCGTGTCGGCCAGCATCCCGGAGGCCGGCCACACGATCTCCGCGTACGCGGCGGGCGTCGTCATCGGGGCCCCGCTGCTCGCCGTCGTCGGGGCGACCTGGCCGCGGCGGGCGCTGCTCGTCGGGCTCATGGTGGCATTCACGGTCGGAAACGTCCTCAGCGCGCTGGCCCCGTCGTACGAGACGCTCGTCGCCGCGCGCTTCCTCGCCGGGATGCCGCACGGTGCGTTCTTCGGCGTCGCGGCGCTCGTCGCCGTCGACCTCGCCCAGCAGGGTCAGGCCGGGCGCGCCGTCGGCCGGGTGATGCTCGGCATCCCGATCGCGAACGTCCTGGGTGTCCCGGGCGCGACCTGGCTGGGGCAGAACCTCGGCTGGCGGTCGGCGTACTGGCTCGTCGCGGTCATCGGCGTCGTCACCGTGGGCCTCGTCGCGTACGCGGTGCCGCACCTGGCGCGCGACCGCTCGAAGACCGTGCGCTCGGAGCTGACCGCGCTGACCAGCCTCCAGGTGTGGCTGACCCTCGGGGTCGGCGCGATCGGCTTCGGCGGGATGTTCGCGATGTACTCCTACATCGCGCCGACCGTGACCGACGTGACCGGTCTGCCGTCCTCGGCGGTGCCGCTGTTCCTGCTCGTGTTCGGCGCGTCCGGGCTCGTGGGGAACCTCGTCGCCGGGCGGATGGGCGACTGGTCGGTGATCCGCTCGACCGTCATCGGGATGGCGGGGCTCGGGGTCTCGCTCGCGATGTTCGCGGTCGTCGCCCGGTGGGTCGTGCCGGCCCTCGTCGTGCTGGCCCTGACCTCGGTGCTGGCGTCCGTGCTCGTCATCAACCTCCAGCTGCGGCTCATGCAGGTCGCCGGCTCGGCGCAGACGCTGGCCGCGGCGAGCAACCACGCGGCGCTCAACCTCGCGAACGCGCTGGGGGCGTGGCTCGGTGGCGTCGTCATCGCGGCCGGCTGGGGGTACACGGCGCCGTCGTGGGTCGGCGTGGCCCTGGCCGTGCTGGGGCTCGTCGTGCTCGGGCTGTCGGTGCTCGTCCACCGGCGCTCGCACCCCAATCGCGCGACCTGGCGGCCAGTGGGTCCGGTTGGCCCCGGTGCCGGTGCCGGTGCGGAGGCGGGTGCGCGTGCGGGCCAGGCGGCGGGCGACGACGCCGAGGCCGTGCGCGCGGGCTGAGGCCGGTCCGTCAGGGGTGCCGTTCGGCGACTACGCTTTGCTCCCCCTGACGGCGCAAAGGCAGGTGCGTCGTGGGCGGATGCAGCCGGCTGTGCGTCCTGGTGGGGGCGAAGGCAGGTGCGTCGTGGGGGGATGCAGCCGGCTTTGCGTCCGGTGGGGAGGCGGGTGACTTTGCATCGTGTGGGGGTGCGAAGCGTAGTCGGCGGACAGGGGTGACGCCGGGGCGCCCGCCGTGTCCGGAGGGCGCGGCCCGGGCGGCACCGAAGCCCTGCCCGCGGCCGGCGACGCGACGAGCACGACCGTGCCGGGAGCCCAGGGCGCACGTAGGGTGGCGGCATGTCGAGCACCGTGCGCTGCGAGGTCGAGGGCGGCATCGCCCAGGTCCGTCTCGACCGACCGGACAAGCTCAACGCCCTCACCCTCGACACCCTCGAAGGGCTGCGCGACACCGCCCGTGAGCTGCGGCGCGACCGCACCCTGCGCGGAGTCGTCCTCGGCGGCAACGGCGACTCGTTCTGCGCCGGCCTCGACTTCGCCACCGTCCTCGCCGACCCGCCCCGCGTCGCCCGCTCGTTCGTCCCGAGCCCCCTGCGCGGCACCAACCTGTTCCAGGAGGCCTGCTGGGCGTGGCGCCGCCTCCCCGTCCCGGTCGTCGCCGCCGTCCACGGCCACTGCTACGGCGGCGGCCTGCAGATCGCGTTGTCCGCGGACCTGCGGTTCACCACTGCGGACGCCCAGTGGTCGGTCCTCGAGGCGCGCTGGGGCCTCGTCCCCGACATGGGCGGCGCCCAGGCCCTGAGCCAGCTCGTCCCCATCGACGTCGCCAAGCGGCTGACGATGACCGGTGAGGTCGTCAGCGGCACCCGGGCCGTCGAGCTGGGCCTGGCGAGCGAGGTCCACGACGAGCCGTTCGTCGCCGCGACCCGCTTCCTCGAGGAGGTCGCGACCCGCTCGCCCGACGCCGTCGCCGCCACGAAGCGGCTCTTCGAGCGCACCTGGACCGCCGGCGACCGGCGCACCTTCGCCCGCGAGCGGTTCGAGCAGGCCCGCCTCCTCGCCACACGGAACACGACGATCGCCCGCGAGGCCGCGATGAAGCGGGTCGCCCCCGTCTTCGACCCGCGCCGCCGATGACCGCCCCGGGCGCGGACACCCGGCACGCCGCGTGCACGCTGTGCGAGGCGATGTGCGGGCTCGAGGTGACGATGGCGCCCGACGGCACCGTCGCCGGCATCCGTGGGCACGAGGGCGACCCCCTCTCGCGCGGCCACGTCTGCCCCAAGGCGCTCGCGCTCCCGGACCTGCAGGACGACCCCGACCGCCTCCGCCGCCCGCTCGTGCGCGGCACCGACGGCGAGCTCCGCGAGTCCACGTGGGACGAGGCGTTCGCCCGAGCCGCCGAGCTGCTCGTCGGCGTCCAGGAGCGCCACGGCGACGACGCGCTGGCCGTCTACCTCGGCAACCCCAACGTCCACAGCCTCGGGGCGCTGACCCACCACCCGACCCTCCTCCGCCTCCTCCGGACGAGGAGCCGGTACTCGGCCACCTCGGTCGACCAGCTCCCGCACCACGTCGTCGCCTGGGCGCTCTACGGCCACCAGTTCCTCCTCCCGGTCCCCGACATCGACCGCACCGACCTGCTCGTCCTCGTCGGGCACAACCCGATGGCGTCCAACGGGTCACTGTGGACCGTCCCCGACTTCCCCCAGCGGCGACGCGAGCTCGCCTCTCGCGGAGGGCGACTCGTGGTCCTCGACCCGCGCCGCACCGAGACGGCCAAGGTCGCCGACGAGCACCTCTTCGTCCGGCCCGGCTCGGATGCCGCCGTCCTCCTCGCGATGGTCCGCGAGCTGTTCGTCGCGGACCTCGCCACCCCGCCGTCGTGGGTCGAGGGGATCGACGCCGTCCGGGCAGCCGTCGAGCCGTTCACGCCCGAGCTCGCCGAGCGCTTCAGCGGCGTGCCGGCCGATGACGTCCGCCGGCTCGCGCACGAGCTCGCGGCCGCACCCTCCGCCGCCGTCCACGGGCGGATGGGCGTCTCCACGCAGGCCTACGGCACGGTGTGCCAGTGGGCCTGCCAAGCGCTCAACGTCCTCACGGGAAACCTCGACCGCCCCGGCGGGACGATGTTCACGTCGCCGGCGGTCGACCTCGTGGGGCGAGGCCTCATCGGCCCGGGAGGGTTCTCCCGCAGGCGCTCACGCGTCCGCGGCCTGCGCGGCTTCGGCGGGGAGCTCCCGGTCTCGACGCTCACCGAGGACATGGCGACCCCCGGTCCGGGGCGGATCCGGGCCCTCCTGACGATCGCCGGCAACCCGGTCTCGTCGACCCCCGGCGGGCACCGCCTCGACGAGGCGGTCCGCGACCTCGACGCCATGGTGGCCGTCGACCTCTACCTCAACGAGACGACCCGCCACGCCGACGTCGTCCTGCCCCCGACCGGCCCCCTCGAGCGCGACCACTACGACCTGGTCTTCCACGTCCTCGCGGTCCGCGACACCGCCCGCTTCACCCCGGCGCTGCTGCCGAAGGACCCCGGGGGTCGGCACGACTGGGAGATCGCCCGCGACCTCGGGCTCGCCGTCGTCCGCGAGCGCGAGCGCCGCGCCGGGGCCTCCCTCGGCACCACCCTCCGGCGGCGGCTCACCCGCCGCTCGCTCGAGGCCGAGGCCCGCCTGCGGACCTCGCCGACCCGCCAGCTCGACCTCCTGCTGCGCACCGGTGGCGCCGGACTCTCGCTCCGGAAGCTCACCGGGGCCGGGCCGGGCGGCCTCGACCTCGGGCCGCTGCGCCCGCGCCTCCCCGGGCGCCTCCACACCCCTGACCGGCGCGTCCACCTCGACGCCGACGTCGTCCTCGACGACCTCCCGCGCCTCGTCGCGGCGCTCGAGGCGGGCCCCGGGCTCGGGCCCGACGACCTGCTCCTCGTCGGCCGGCGTCACCAGCGCGACAACAACTCGTGGCTGCACAACCAGCCCCGCCTGACCCGCGGGCGCCCGCGCCACGCCCTGCTGGCGCACCCGGACGACCTCGCGGTCAGAGGGCTGCGCGGCGGTGACCGGGTGCGGGTGCGGTCGGCGGCGGGGGAGGTCGAGGTCGACGTGGAAGCCACCGAGGACGTCGCGCGCGGCGTGGTGTGCCTGCCGCACGGCTACGGGCACGCCCGCGACGGGGTGCGGCTCACCGGCGCCACGGCCCTCCCAGGGGTCTGCGTCAACGACCTCACCGACCCGTCCGTCGTCGAGGCGGTGTCGGGGAACGCCGTCCTCAACGGCGTCCCGGTCACACTCGAACCCTGCTAGGTCCGACGCCCGCGCAGGCGATCCATCTCCGCGCGCACCTGCTCCTCACCCGGCTCCGGCCAGATGACGGCCCACGCGTGGAAGGCCAGGCCGATGCCCCATCCGAAGATGGGGAAGACCGGCCAGAAGAACCCGGCGCCGGTGACGAACCAGATCGCGGTCAGCAGCACGTTGACGCTGACGTAGGCCAACGAGTGGGCCATGAGGCCACGCTTGTCCTCCAGGCGCTTCAGGGCGCGGGCCCGGAGGTCGCGCTCCTCGTCGCTCGTGCTGGTCACCGCGGTGGTGGGAAGTCCGTCCGTCATGTCGACACACCTCCTCCCACCCCCCATTCTCCACCGCTCGAGAACGACCGG
This sequence comes from Oryzobacter faecalis, assembly GCF_046764005.1. Lineage (NCBI taxonomy): Bacteria > Bacillati > Actinomycetota > Actinomycetes > Micrococcales > Intrasporangiaceae > Oryzobacter > Oryzobacter faecalis. The sequence goes on from NZ_JBKOFW010000002.1 coordinate 485,063, forward strand.
CGCAGCGATGTCCGCAACGACACGTCGGCGCGGGTCTGGCCTGACCGGACCGCCGGCGCGAGGTCGCGGCTGGGGAGCGGGAGCGGCGGTCAGCCGTCGCGCCGGGCCTCCCGGCGAGCGTCGTGGCCGTCCTCGCCGCCCTCGCCGTCCCGGTGCCGGGCCTCGGACTCGAGGCGCTCGGCCCGCATCCGTGCCGCGTACCGGCCACCTCGTTCGGCCGTCGAGGCGTCGGGGTCGTGCCGGTCGGCTTCCCGGAGGGTCTCGTCGCGCTCCTGCCGCAGGCTCCGGGCGCTGCTCAGGCGTTCCTGGGCGAGCTCGGTGAGGCGCTCGGCCTCGAGCCGCTGCCGGGCCGCCTCCGCCTCGGCCAGCTGGGCCTGCGCCTGCACCTTGGCGGCGTGGGCCTCCTCCTGGCGCATCCGCCGGTCCCGTGCCGCGGCCTCGTCCCGCAGCTGGCCGGCCGTCGTCCGCTTCCGGTCCGTGTGGCGCGAGCCCGTGCGGGACCTGACGAGGACGGCGACGACGAGGACGACGAGGAGGGCGGCGACGAGCCAGACGACGGAGGTGGTGTCCATGGGCTGCTCCTGACGGGTGACGGCAGTGGGCGCGCGGCGTGCAGGTCCGCCCGTGCGTGGCCTGCCCCGTACCCGGTCCGCGCCGGGACAATCCCCCGGCGACTCCTCGGGACGTGCGGTCTAGGGTCGCTCCATGGACTTCGCACCGTCGCCCCGGGCCGCCGACCTCGCGCGCCGGGTCCGCGAGTTCGTCGACACCGAGGTCGCGCCGGTCGAGGCCGGGCTCGTCCGTGACGTCGCCGCCCGGAGGGCGCGCGGCGAGGACCCGTGGCCACCCACCGCCGCCGTGGAGGACCTGAAGACCAAGGCGCGAGCCCTGGGCCTGTGGAACCTCTTCCTCCCGGCCGGCCACGGCGACGCCTGGGCGGAGCGGTTCGGCACCGACGGCGGCACCGGCCTCACGAACGCCGACTACGCGAGCGTCGCGGAGCAGACCGGCCGCTCGACCCTCGCCCCGCTCGTCCTCAACTGCAACGCCCCCGACACCGGGAACATGGAGGTGCTGCTCCAGTACGGCACCCCCGAGCAGCAGGAGCAGTGGCTCGTGCCCCTGCTCGACGGCCGCCTGCGCAGCGCCTTCCTCATGACCGAGCCCGGCGTCGCCAGCTCGGACGCCACGAACATGCGCGCGACCGCCCGGCTCGACGGCGAGGACGTGGTCCTCGACGGGCGCAAGTGGTGGTCGACCGGTGCCGGGCACCCCGACTGCCGCCTCGGCATCTTCATGGGGCTCACCGACCCCGCCGCCCCCCGGCACGCGCAGCACTCGATGGTCCTCGTCCCGCTCGACGCCCCGGGCGTTCGGGTCGAGCGGATGCTGAGCGCCCTGGGCCACTTCGACGAGCCGCTCGGCCACGGCGAGGTCTCCCTCGAGGGGGTCCGGCTGCCGCAGGGCGCGATCCTCGTGGGCCCGGGCCGGGCATCCGAGATCGCCCAGGGCCGCCTCGGCCCGGGCCGGGTCCACCACTGCATGCGCCTCGTCGGCCTCGCCGAGAAGGCCCTCGAGCTCGCCTGTGCGCGTTCCACGAGCCGGGTCGCGTTCGGCAGGCCCCTGGCCGACCTCGGCGGCAACCGGGAGCGCCTGGCCCGGGCCCGCATCGCCGTCAACCAGGCCCGCCTCCTCGTCCTCCACGCCGCGTGGAAGCTCGACACCGTCGGCATCCGCGGGGCGCTGAGCGAGGTCTCGGAGATCAAGGCCGTCGTCCCGCAGATAGCGTGCGACGTCATCGACCTCGCGATCCAGCTGCACGGCGGTGGCGGCATGAGCGAGGACTTCCCCCTCGCCGCCGCCTACGCCGGGGCCAGGAGCCTGCGGCTCGCCGACGGGCCCGACGAGGTGCACCTCGGCGTCGTCGCCCGACACCTGCTCCGGCCGTACACCGAAGCGGCACAGCACCGTTCGGCTGCGGCCGAGGGGTCGGGCCGATGACCCGCCGCGCCCTCGTCACGGGCGGTGCCTCCGGCCTCGGCCTCGAGCTGGCCCGCCTCATGGCGGCGCGCGGCGACCGCGTCCTCGCCGTCGACCTCGCGGACGAGCGACCCGACACCCTCCCCGACGGCGTCGACTACCGGCGGCTCGACGTCCGGTCCCAGCACGACTGGGACGCCGCCCTCGCGTGGGTCCGCGCGGAGTGGGGCGGACTCGACCTCCTCGTCAACAACGCCGGTGTCGCCACGGGTGGGCGGATCGACGTCGAGGCCATCTCCGACTGGGAGCGCGTCGTCGACGTCAACCTGCTCGGTGTCGCCCGCGGCTGCCACACGTTCACCCCGCTCCTCAAGGAGCAGCGCGCGGGGCACATCACCAACGTCGCCTCCCTGGCCGGCCTGGTCCACGGACCGGGGATGGCGAGCTACAACGCGACGAAGGCCGGCGTCGTGGCGATCAGCGAGACGCTCCTCTTCGAGCTGTCCCCGTGGGGGATCGACGTCTCCGTCGTGTGCCCGGCGTTCTTCCGCACCAACCTCCACGAGTCGTTCTCCGGCAAGGACGCCGCGATGCAGGAGGCCGGTGTCCGCCTCATCACCCAGGCCAAGGAGGACGCCGCCGCCATCGCGCGCATCGTCCTTGACGGCATCGACGCGCGCAAGAAGGTCATCCTCACCGAGCGCCTCGGACGGCAGGCCTGGCTCACGAAGCGGTTCGCGCGGCCGGTGTACGAGCGGGCCATGCTCGCGCAGGCGAAGCGGCTGGCCCGCAAGGGCGGCCAGGACCCGGCGGAGTTCCTCCCGTGAGCGTCGCACCCGCCCCCGGGGCAGCGCCGGTGCGCGCCGAGGACGCCTTCGACGTCGAGCGGGCCGCCACCTGGATCCGCGAGAACGCTTCCGACACAGCGGGTCTCGGCACCACCCCGGAGGTCACCCAGTTCGTCGGCGGGGCGAGCAACCTCACCTACCTGCTGCGCTACGAGGGCGGTCCCGACGCCGGCGGCCGCGACCTCGTCCTCCGCCGCCCACCGTCCGGCACCAAGGCCAAGGGTGCCCACGACATGCGGCGCGAGCACGACCTCCAGGCCGCGCTCGCCCCGTCCTTCCCCCTCGTGCCGACGATGGTCGGGTACTGCGGTGACGACGGCGTCATCGGCTCGGAGTTCTACGTCATGGACCGCGTCGTCGGGACGATCCTGCGGCGCGACGTCCCGGACGACCTCGGGCTCGACCGAGACAGCGTGAACCGACTGTGCCGCAACGCCGTCGACACCCTCGTCACCCTCCACGAGGTCGAGCTGAACGCGTCCGGGCTCGGCGCCCTCGACCGCGGCGACGGGTACGTGCGGCGACAGGTCGAGGGCTGGGCCACCCGCTACCGGCGTGCCCGCACCCCCGACGTCGGTGACTTCGAGGCGACGATGGCGTGGCTCGACGCCCACCAGCCGGCCGACCTCCCGCACGTCCTCGTGCACAACGACTTCCGCTTCGACAACCTCGTCCTCGCCCCCGGCGACCCCACGCGCGTCGTCGGCGTCCTCGACTGGGAGCTCGCCACGGTCGGCGACCCGCTCATGGACCTCGGCTCGGCCCTCGCCTACTGGGTGCAGGCCGACGACGACGCGCCCTCGCTCGCGATCCGGTTGCAGCCGACCCACGCCCCCGGGATGATGACGCGCGCCGAGGTGGTCGAGCACTACCTGCGGGCCCGCTCGCTCGACGTCACCCCTGGGCAGTGGCGCTTCTACGAGGTGTTCGGCGCCTTCCGCCTCGCCGGCATCGCCCAGCAGATCCACTACCGCTTCCACCACGGACAGACGACGAACCCCGCGTACGGCGCGTTCGGCGACGTCGTCCGCATCCTCGACGCCCGCTGCACCCGGCTCATCGCCGGCGCCCCCTGACCCGTGACCCCGGAGGAGCCCCTCTCATGCCCACCACACTCATCACCGGCGCGAGCTCCGGCCTCGGCGCAGAGATGGCCCGCCAGCTCGCCGCACGCGGCCACGACCTCGCCCTCTGCGCCCGCCGCACCGAGCGCCTCGAGGGGCTGCGCGAGGAGATCCTCGCCGCGAACCCGGGCCGCCGGGTCGAGCTGCGCGCGCTCGACGTCCTCGACGACGACGCGGTGTTCGAGGTGTTCCGGGCCTTTCGCGACGACTTCGGCACCCTCGACCGCGTCATCGTCAACGCCGGCCTCGGCAAGGGCGCCCCGCTCGGGACCGGCCGCTACGACGCGAACCGGCAGACCGCGATGACGAACTTCGTCGCCGCGCTCGCCCAGACCGAGGCCGCCATGGAGATCTTCCGCGCCCAGAAGCGGGGGCACCTCGTCATGATCTCGTCCGTGACGGCCATGCGCGGCATGCGCAAGACGATCACCACCTACGCCGCCACGAAGGCCGGTGTCGCCTCGCTCGCCGAGGGCGTCCGCAACGAGATGCTCGGCGAACCCGACCTCGACATCCGCGTCTCGACGATCTACCCCGGCTACATCCGCAGCGAGATGAACGAGCGCGTCACGCACACCCCCTTCATGGTCGACACCGAGACCGGCGTGCGCGCCATGGTCGACGCCATCGAGAAGGAGAAGGCCAACGCCCTCGTGCCGGCGTGGCCCTGGGTGCCGCTCGGGAAGGCGATCCGCCACCTGCCGCTGCCGATCGTCCGCCGGCTGGTCTGAGCAATGGCCCGGGTCGTCCTCACCGCGCGCGTCCCCGGGGGTGCGGCCGGGCGCCTCGCGGCCGCCCACGACCTCGTCCACCGCGACGTCGACTCCCCGACGCCGCGCGCCGAGCTCCTCGCCGCGGTCGCCGGCGCCGACGCGCTGGCCTGCATGCTCGTCGACCGGGTCGACGACGAGCTGCTCGACGCCGCCGGGCCGGCGCTGAGGGTCGTCGCGAACGTCGCCGTCGGACACGACAACGTCGACGTCGCCGCCTGCCGGGCCCGCGGCGTCGTCGTCACGAACACCCCGGGCGTCCTCACCGACGCGACGGCCGACCTCGCCATCGCCCTGACGCTGATGACGACGCGCCGCCTCGGCGCGGCCGAGCGGCGAGTGCGCACGGGGGAGCCGTGGGGGTGGAGCATGACCGGTGGCCTCGGAACAGGCCTGCGCGGCAAGGTGTTCGGCGTCGTCGGCCCGGGAGCCATCGGCCTCGCGACGGCCCGGCGGGCGGTGGCGCTCGGGATGGAGGTCGCCCTCAGCGGCCGGTCGGAACCGGACCCGGTCGCCGTGGACCGGCTCGGGGCGCGGGTGGTCGGCCTCGACGAGCTGTTCGAGACCGCCGACGTCGTCTCGCTCCACTGCCCCCTGACCCCCCAGACCCACCACCTCGTCGACGCCGGGCGCCTGGCCTCGATGAAGCCGAGCGCCCACCTCGTCAACACCGCCCGCGGCCCGGTCGTCGACGAGGCCGCCCTCGTCCGGGCGCTCGAGGCCGGGGTCATCGCCGGCGCCGGCCTCGACGTGTTCGAGGACGAGCCCCGCGTCCACCCGGGCCTCCTCGCGCGCGAGGACGTCGTCCTCCTGCCGCACGTCGGGTCGGCGACCGTCGAGACGCGGGCGGCGATGGCCGACCTCGCGGCCGACAACGTCCTCGCCGTGCTCGCCGGCCAGGAGCCGCTCACGCCCGTGCGCGGCTGAGCCCCGTGCGCCCCGCGGTGGTGATCGTCGTCAGGCGGTCTCGTGCGGTCGCAGGTGCCGCCACGGCCGGGTGAGCTCGAAGCGGCGCCCGGTCAGCTCGTCGACCTCGATCGCCACGACGTGGTACTTCGCGGTGTCGACCCACGGGCGCAGGGGCAGCTGGTCGGTGGCGTCGGCCTCGGCGCCGTGGAGCTCGTGGGCCCGGCCGCGCAGGACGACGCTGCGCGCCTCGTCCTCGGCGACCGTGTCGATCTCGAAGGCGACGTCGGCGCTCATCGTCATCCCGAGGAGCTTGCTCCCCTCGGCGGTGCGGATGACGATGCGGCGGTGCCCGTCGAGCGCGTAGTTGACCGGCACGAGGTGGACCTCGTCGGCCAGGTGGTACGCGAGCCGGCCGAACTCGTCGTCGTGGAGCATCTCCCAGCACTCCTCCTCGGAGAGCTCGGTGACCGGGTCGTGGTCGGACATGGTGGCCTCCCTTCGTCTTTCTACGACACAGCGTAGTTGTCAGGGTGGCGGTCACGCGAGACCCCGAGACCGGGATCACGCGCCCCGGCCAGGATCCGGCCCCCGACCGGGCGGGGGTAGCGTGCCCGCGTGGACCACGTCGACGTCGTCGTCATCGGAGCCGGGCCGGGGGGCCTGGCCGTCGCCGCCTCGCTGAAGGCCAGGGGGGTCCGGGCCCTCGTCGTCGACAGGGCACCGGTCGTCGGCCAGTCGTGGCGCACCCACTACGACCGCCTCCACCTCCACACCCCGCGGCGCTGGTCGGGACTGCCGGGCCTGCCGATCCCGCGCCGCTACGGCCGGTGGGTCGCCCGCGACGACGTCGTCGCCTACCTCGAGCAGTACGCCGCGCACCACGGCCTCGCGACGCGGCTCGGTGTCGCCGTCGAGGCGGTCGAACGGGCTGATGACGCGGCGCCGCCGGGAGCGCGCTGGCGCGTCCGCCTCGCTGACGGGTCGGCGCTCACCGCGGGCGACGTCGTCGTCGCGACCGGCTACAACCACACCCCGGTCGTGCCCGACTGGCCCGGCCTCGACGGCTTCACCGGCGAGGTCGTCCTCGCCCGCGACTACCGCAACGGCCGCCCCTTCGCGGGGCGCGACGTCCTCGTCGTCGGCACCGGCAACACCGGCACCGAGATCGCCACCGACCTCGCCGAGCACGGCGCCACCCGGGTCTGGCTCGCGGTCCGCACGCCGCCGCACATCCTCCCGAGGACGCGGCTGGGCTGGCCGCAGCAGGGCACCGGCATCCTCGTGCGGCGCCTCCCCCCGCGCCTCGTCGACCGGCTCGCCAACGCCCTCGCCGTGGTGCAGGAGCCCGACCTCACCGCGTTCGGGATGCCGAGGGCGGGGGCCGACCTCTACTCGCGGGTCCTCGCCGGGCGGGTCCCGGTGCAGGACGTCGGGGTCGTCGCGGCCATCCGGGCGCGCCGGGTCGAACCCGTCGCGGCGGTCGAGCGGGTCGAGGGCGCGGAGGTCCTGCTCGAGGACGGCACCCGGCTGCGGCCCGACGCGCTCCTCCTCGCCACCGGCTACCGCACCGGGCTCGACGCGCTCGTCGGGTCGCTCGGCGTCCTCGACGACCGCGAGCGGCCGGTCGTCCACGGCGCGCACGAACCGCCCGGCGCCGCGGGCCTGTGGTTCACGGGGTTCACCAACCCGATCTCGGGGATGCTGCGCGAGCTGCGGATCGACGCCGAGCGGATCGCCGCCCGGATCGCCTCCCGGACGGAGGGCTCACCGTCTGCCTTCTCTGGCGCCGGGCCCGCGTCCTCGTCGCGGGCCGCGCGGTGACCGGCGGCGACGGCGCAGGGCTCCCGGCGGAGGACGTGACGCTCGACGACCTCGAGCGGGCGGCCGCCGACCTCCTGCGCGACGGGCGGCGCGTCCTCCTCGGGATCACCGGTGCGCCGGCGTCCGGCAAGTCGACGACGGCCGAGGCGCTGGCGGCCCGGTTCGCGGACGAGGCCGCGCTCGTCGGGATGGACGGCTGGCACCTCGCGCACACCGAGCTCGGGCGGCTCGGGCGGGTCGAGCGCAAGGGGGCCCCGGACACCTTCGACGCCGCCGGCTTCGTCGCGCTCCTCCGGCGGGTCCGCGCCGACGACGGCTCGGTCGTCTACGCACCGCAGTTCCGCCGCGAGGTCGAGGACGCCATCGCCGGCGCGCTCCCCGTGGGACCGGCGGCCAGGCTCGTCGTCGTCGAGGGGAACTACCTCCTCCACGACGAGCCACCGTGGGACGAGGTGCTCCCGATGCTCGACGCCTGCTGGTTCGTCGACGTCGACGAGGACCTGCGCCTGGCCCGGCTCGTGGCGCGGCACGTGCACTTCGGTCGCGGCGAGGACGAGGCCCGCGAGCGCTCGCTCGGCAGCGACCAGCGCAACGCCGAGCTCATCGCGCGCACCGCGTCCCGGGCGACCCGCGTCCTCAGGATCACCGACTGAGCCGCCGGCCGGTGGTGGGAGGATGCCGTCGACCGACGTCCTCGTCGAGGTCGCCGACTGGGAGTCCGTGCAGGCGCGGGCGGCCCACCTCGAGGCCGCCGCCGCGGGCGCCTACGCCCCGCTGCTCGACCTGGTGGCCGCGCCGTTCCGGGTCACCGTGCTCAGCCCCCTCGACGGGTGACCGGGGCCTCCGGGACGGCGCCGGAGCACGGTCGGGTCACCTGGTGGGTATCGGGCCGACGTCGAGGGTGAACCCGTGCTCGCGCAGCCGCTCCGCGAGGGTGAGGCCGATGCCGGTGGCCGGGGTGAGGACGCCCGCCGCGTCGGGCAGCCGGTCCCCGTCCTCGCACAGGGCGAGGGCGGCCTGGCCGAGCATCACGGCCGTGCCGCCGTAGCCGGGGTCGTACGGGGCGCCGACCACGGCCCGGTAGCGCGAGCCGTTCGTCGCCTCGGCGGTGACCTCCATCCGGAACCTCCCCGACCGCATCGTCTCGGCGCTCGGGCCCTCACCCGGCTTCGGGAGCAGGCGGTCGAGGACGGGGCGGGTCGGCGCGAACGACATCCCGGCGACCACGCCGAGCAGGGCGGCGGAGGTGACCGAGGCGTTGACCGCGCCCTTGACCCCGGGCCCGAAGTCGGAGAACTCGCCGTAGCGGAACCCTGCCCCGTACCCGAGCATCGAGGCCGACCGGGCGACGACGCGGCTGTTGAACTCCGCCATGACGAACGGTCCGGTGAACCTGCCGGTGTCGGGCTGGCGCCGGACCGGGGAGGCCTTGACCGCGCGCCCCACGAGACCCGCGACCGGCGCGGGCAGGCGGTCGACGAGACCGCCCGAGGACGCGGCACCCGCCTCGGACGTGACCGTGGGCACCGGGCGCGGTGGGCGTCCTCCGTCGGCGAGGGCCCAGGGGTCGGCGACGGCCCGCCGGGCCGCCGGGTCGGCGCGCAGCTCGGCGGCCTGGGTGCGCCCCGAGTCGACGGTCCCGCCGCTGAAGCCCCCCTTCATCGCCTTCACCGCGAGCCGCGTGCGGCCGAGCTCGGCCCCGTCGGCCCGGGCGGCCTCGGCGCACAGCAGCACGCCGAGGTCGCTCGGCACGGAGTCGAAGCCGCACGCGTGGACGATGCGGGCCCCGCTGGCCCGGGCGGTCTCGTGGTTGGCGGCGATGCTGCGGTGGACGAAGAGCGTCTCGCCGGTGAGGTCGGCGTAGTGCGTGCCGGCCTCGGCGCACGCGGCGACGAGCGCGGCCCCGAGCCTGAGGTACGGACCCACCGTCGTCGCGATGACGCGCGTGCGCGCCGCCAGGGCGGCGCACTCGTCGGGGTCGGTGGTGTCGACCGGGATGAGCGGCCAGCCGCGGGCGCCCTCGGGCAGCTCGCGCGAGAGCCGCTGGAGCCGGGTCAGCGAGCGGCCGGCGAGACCGATCCTCAGCCCTTCCGGTGCGCTCTCGGCGAGGTGATGGGCCGTGAGCCGGCCGACGAACCCCGTCGCGCCGACGAGGACGAGGTCGAGCTCGCGCGGTGAGTCACTCATCCCGCCACCCTAGGGGTCCGCTCGAGCGCCGGGTCAGGCACAGTGGGCCCATGCGGTCGTCCTCGAAGGTGCTGGCGGTCGTCCAGGCGGGCGGCCACGGCTCGCGGATGGACGTCCTCACGCGCGAGCGCGCCAAGCCGACCCTGCCGTTCGGCGGCTGCTACCAGCTCGTCGACATCGCGCTGTCGAACCTCGTCAACAGCGGCATCGACGACGTCTGGCTCTCGGTGCAGTACCAGGCCGGCTCGCTGCACCGGCACCTCGCGTCGGGCCGCCCGTGGGACCTCGACCGCACCCGCGGCGGGCTGCGCTGGCTGATGCCGGCCGAGGGCGGTGGCTCGCGGGCCGTCGACGGCTTCTCCGCCGGCAACGCCGACGACCTCCACCAGTACGCCGACGCCGTCCTCCGGTTCGGGGCGGACGCCGTGGTCGTCCTCAGCACCGACCAGGTGTTCGCGCTCGACCTGCGCCCCGTCGTCGAGCAGCACCTCGAGCGGGGGAGCGACTGCACGGTCGTCACCACCGAGGTGACCCCCACCCGGGCGGCGCAGAAGGACGTCGTCACGGTCGGGCGCGGTCAGCGCGTCACGGCGGTCGAGCACAAGCCCGACGAGCCGTCGGGCACGACGATCGCCGCAGAGGTGTTCGTCTTCGACCCCAAGGTCCTCGTGCGCACCCTCGACGAGCTGCGCCGCGAGCTCGCCCCGACCGACGAGGACGGCACGACGGGCCTGGGTGACTACGGCGAGCACCTCGTCCCCCGACTGGTCCGCGACGGCGCCGTGCACGTGTTCCCGCTCGACGGGTACTGGGCCGACCTCGGCACCCCCGCGGCGTACCTCGCCGCGCACCGCGACCTGCTGGCGGGGCGAGTCGACGCCCTCGGGCGCCCCGGCTGGCCCGTGCACACCAGGTGGCCCGAGCAGCCGGCCGCCCGCATCGACGCCGGCGCCGTCGTGGAGGACCCGCTCGTCAGCCCCGGCTGCCGGGTCCGGGGGACCGTGCGGCGCAGCGTCATCGGGCCGGCGGTCGTCATCGAGCCCGGCGCGGTCGTCGAGGACGCCGTGCTGTTCTCGGGGGTCGTCGTCGGGCGCGACGCCCGGGGCACGACGGCCGTACTCGACGAACGGGTGAGGGTGGAGGACGGGGCGCGGGTCGGTGCGGCGACCCGCGCCACGCGCCCCCACGACGACCACATCGCCGTCGTGGCCCGCGACTCGGTCATCGGGCGCGGCGTGGTCATCGAGCCGGGCGCGCGCCTCGAGCCCGGCACCACGGCCTGACACCTCGCCGGAGCAGGCCCGCTGGCCGGCGGAGTCAGCGGGCGTCGGGGTGGGTGGCGGTCACGAGATCCGCGTAGCGCTCGCGGACCTCGGCCCCACGGGCGAGGTCGCCCGGGTCGACCGTGACGTCGACGTCGACCGGCCACGCCGGGGGGCTGGCCGCCCCCGACAGCGCCCACGCCGCCTGGCGCGCCGCCCCTGCGGCGACGTACTCACCCGGTGCGGGCACGGCCACCGGCGCCCCGAACAGGTCGGGTGCGATCTCCTGCACCGCCTGCGACGCCGCGGCTCCGCCGACGAGGAGCACCCGCTCGACCGGGCAGCCGACCGCCCGCACCCGGTCGACGGCGTCGGCGAGCCCGAGGAGCATCCCTTCGACGACCGCGCGGGCGAGGTTCTCGGGGGTCGCGTTGGCGCGGGTCAGCCCGTGCAGGGACCCGGTGGCCGTCGGGAGGTTGGGCGTGCGCTCGCCGTCGAGGTAGGGCAGGAGGGTGAGGCCCCCGGCCCCGGGCTCCGCGGCGAGGGCCAGCCGGTCGAGCCCGGCGTGGTCGGTACCGAGAAGGGCGGCCCCGGCCGTGAGGACGCGAGCGGCGTTGAGCGTGCACACGAGCGGGAGGAAACCGCCCTCGGCGTCGGCGAAGGACTGGACGGCACCGGTCGGGTCGGCCGCCGCCCGGTCGTGGCGCGCGAAGGCGGTGCCGGACGTGCCGAGCGAGACGACGACGTCCCCGGGAGTGAGCCCGAGGCCCATCGCCGCCCCCATGTTGTCGCCCGTGCCGGCGGCCACGGCCATCCCGTGGATCCCGCTCCCCGCGTGGGCCGGGCTGTGCCCCACCGTCTCCGAGGGCGCGGCGACCCGCGGGACGTCGAGGTGCGCGCCCGCGTCCCCGACCGCGTGGCGCAGGAGGTCCTCGCGGTAGGAGCGCGTGCCCGCGGACCAGTAGCCGGTGCCCGACGCGTCGCCGCCGTCGGTGGTCCAGCCACCGCGCGCGCCGGCCTCCCCGAGGATCCGGCCGGTGAGCCAGTCGTGGGGGAGGACGCAGCGCACCGCCCGCCGGAGGTGGTCGGGCTCGTGCACCGCCATCCAGCGCAGCTTGCTGACCGTCGTGGCCGCGACCGGGACGACGCCGGTGGCGTCGGCCCAGGCCTGCGCGCCGAGCTCGTCGACGAGGTCGGCGGCGGCCCGCGCGGAGCGGGTGTCGTTCCACAGCAGGGCCGGACGGACCACCTCGTCGTGCTCGTCGAGGAGCACCATGCCGTGCTGCTGCCCGCCGACCGACACCGCCGCGACCCCGTCGAGGAGCCCGCCGGAGGTGGCCTCCTCCCAGGCCGACCACCAGTGCCGTGGGTCGACCTCGGTGCCGTCGGGGTGCGAGGCGCGCCCGCTGCGGACGACCTCGCCGGTCTCCGCGTCGCGGACGACGACCTTGCACGACTGGGTCGAGGTGTCGACCCCGGCGACGAGCGGTCGGTCGGTCATGCGTCCTCCTGGGGCGTGCGGCCTCGCGCGCCGGGTGCGACGACGGCCCGGTCCGATCCTCTCAGGGACCGGGCCGGGCCGTCATGACCGGACCACCGGGCGGGACCCCGCTCGACGAGTCCTCGGGTGTGGTCGTCTCGCGGGGGCCGGGGTCAGCGGACGGCGTGCTCCCGGGCCTGGATGGCGGCGTAGCGGCGGTCGGCGGCGTCGATGCTCGCCCGGCTCGACAGGTCGACCCCTGCCTTCGCGGCCGCGGCCTTCGCCTCCGGTGTCGTGAGGTCGGGTACGACGAACAGCTCCGGCGCGATCGACGCGTCGAGGGTCGCGTACTGGCGCTGCTGCTCGGCGAGCCGCTTCGAGGACCCCGCCGCCTTCGTCATCAGGGCGGGGCTCGCGGTGACGGTGGCGCCGGTGACGAGCGGGCTGACGACCGGGGTGTAGCCGCTGGAGTGGCCGGACCGGTTGGGGTGGTACGACTCGACGACCGGGTTCGAGAGCCCGTTGATGTACTCGACGTCGTCGCAGACGGCGTGGCCGACGAACCGCGAGGTCGGGTTGGCGAAGGAGAACCCGGCGGCGGAGGCGCGCCCGCTCGTCACGGAGTTGATGAGGTCGGCGGTGGCGTTGAGGCGCGTCATCTCGCTGCCCGAGAACCAGGTGAGCAGGTTGCAGTCCTCGCCGTTGAAGATCCGCGGGTAGCCGACGACCGTCACCTTCGCCTGCGGCGAGCGCGCCTTGATCTGCGCGTAGAGAGAGCTCAGGGCGGTCGGCAGGGTGTTGCGGATGTAGCTCTCGGCCTTGTCGATCGCCCCGTTGCAGTTGCTCAGCCAGGCCGGCTGGGCGCACGTGGTGAGGACGTCGACGAAGCCGGCGTCGTTGCCGCCGATCGAGATCGTCACGTAGTTCGTGCCGGCGCCGAGCGCGGAGAGCTGGGTGTTCGTGACGTCGGGGATCTTCGCGCCGGAGCACGCCCGGAAGTTCAGGGCGTACCCGCGGGCGGAGGCGATGAGCGAGGGGTAGGCGTACACCGACCGGAGGCACGAGGTGCCGTCGACGATGTAGCTGCGGGTCCCGGTGCCCGAGGAGTAGCTGTCGCCCAGCGCGACGTAGGAGGGGGCGGCGGCCGTGGCCGGCGCGGCGGAGACGACGAGGGCGGTCACCGCGGAGAGCGCGGCGGCGGCCAGGGCACGACGGTGGGCCATGGGACCTCCAGACGACGATGTGTGGATGGCGGCGACGCTACTCGCTGGTAGGCCGGTCGCGCCTGCCGAGCGGGACCGGGGGTGGAGGTCCCGCGGGCAGCGCCGGACGACGCGGCCGAGGGCGTGGCACCGCCGTGGACCTCCCGCCGGCCCGCGTGCCACCACCGCATAGCATCGCGGGATGGCCATGACCGACCTCTCGCGCTGCTCGGCGGCGTCGCGGCACCGCGCCGACCCGCAGGCGGGCACGGCACCCGTCGCGTCGCGGTGGCTGCTCGTCGAGCACCCCGGACCGTGGGCCAAGAAGCCGATGCAGACCCCGCCCCTCCTCGGCGCGCTGGGCCGGGAGGTCGAGGACGCGGCCGCCTCCTTCGGTGGCAAGGTCCTCCTCGTCCGCCGCCCGGGTCGCCGCGACGAGGGCGACGCACAGAACGCCTGGTACGCCGTCGACACCGTGCGCCGCACATGGGTCCGCGGCCTGTGGCGCACCTCCGACGACCTCCACACCGCCGCCCAGGCGCTCGGCTCGCCCCTCAGCGCGAGCGACGAGGACGCCGACCCGATGCTCCTCGTGTGCACGCACGGCGTCCGCGACGCCTGCTGCGCCGTGCGGGGCCGGCCCATCGTCGCCACCCTCGCCCGCGCGCTGCCCGACGAGGTGTGGGAGTGCACGCACCTGGGCGGGCACCGGTTCTCCGGCACGCTCCTGTCGCTGCCGGACGGGACCTGCCTCGGGCGACTCGACCCGGACACCGCGCTCGCCACCGTCACCTCGCTGCGGGAGGGCGCGGTCGACGCCGCCTTCCTCCGCGGTACCTCGCGCTGGATCCCACCGGTGCAGGCGGCCCTCGTCGCCGTGCTCGGGGCGCACGGGCCGGGCTCGGTCGACGACCTCGTCCCGGGGCTCGTCGAGGAGGACGGCGACCGCACGACGGTCGAGGTCCTCGGGCGCCGGGGGCTGCCGCCGCGCACCGTCGTCCGGGTCACGGCCGAGGCGCTGCCCGAGGCGCCGCTGTCGTGCGGTGACGAGGCCAAGGCGCACACGGCCTACCGCACCGAGCTCACGGGGTGACGCGGGCCGTCCTCAGGGCGTGACGCCCGGGCCGACGAGGGTGGCGACGACGGACGGGGTGCCCGACGGCGAGGGCGTCGGCGACGCCGTGGCCGTGCTCGCCGGGTCGGCCGCGGCGACGGGCTCGGTCGTGACCTCCCCGTCCGGGGTGCAGGTGCGGCTGGGGTCGGCCTCGCGCTCGTCGACCCGGCGGCCGTTGACGAGCGAGACGTCGTCGTACGCCGGCCGCCCCTCGATGACGTCGCGGAAGCGGTAGCGCGTCAGCGTCGCGAGCCGGCAGTCGGTGCCGAAGGTGAGGACGTCGAACGCCGACGGCTGACCGACGAGCTCCTCACCGGCCTCGCCGGCGAGGAAGTGCGTCAGCGGACCACCACCGGTGAACGTGCCGGCCTGGACCCGGTTGCCCTCGAGGTCGACCGAGTGCATGTGGCCGTTCGCGGTCACGCCGGCCTCGACGCCCTGCACCGCCCACGGCTCGTGCGCGACGACGAGGTCGGCGACAGGGCGCCCGGTGAACGAGGCCACGAACGCCTCGCGCGCCGGGACCTGCTTGGCGGGCGACCCCTTGCCCGAGTCGCCGAACCACCGTGGGTCGTTGAAGCCGCGGATGCGGACACCCCCGGCGACGACCTCGGTGTAGTCGCCGTCGCCGCCCTGGAGCAGGACGACGTTCGGGATGCGCGCCATCCGGTCGACGACCGCCGTGTCGGTCGCGCTCGTCGCGTCGTGGTTGCCCTTGGTGAACAGGTACGGCACGCCGAGCGACTCGATGCCGGCGAAGATGCCCGCGGCCTCGCCCTCCTCGACGGTGCCGAAGTTGAGCAGGTCCCCGGCGTCGATGACGAGGTCGATCGACTCCTCCTCGATGACGGTGCGCATCAGCGGGTACTGGTTGCCGCCGTGGATGTCGCTGACGAGGAGCACGCGCAGGGACGTGTCGGCCTCGAGCGGTGCCGCGGAGTACTTCTGCTGCAGTGCCGTCGAGAGGGCGATGAGGTTGCGCAGGTAGGGGGCCACCTGGGTCGCGCGGGTCTCGACGTCGGAGAGGATGCCCTGGTTGCGCTGCAGCGTGCCGAGGACGCCGGTCGTCGTGAACGTCTCCTGGCGGTCGGGCTGGTAGGTGGCCCACAGGGACCCGCCGACCGCGGCGGTCGACGTGAGCCAGCCGACGAGGCCGGCCACGACGAGCGCGGTCGGCGGCCGGCGCCGGGTCACGGCGGCCCACCCGCCGAGGACGAGGAGGACGACACCGAGGGCGCCGGCGGTGAACCGGACGACGACGTCGACCGCGGCGTCGCGGATCGCCTGGCTCAGCTCCTCCGGCCCGGGGCGCAGCGTCGCCAGGGAGACACCCGGCCGGGAGAGCACCTCGGTGATGTTGGCCTTGACCTGCGGGACGGCGTGGATGCCGGGGGCGGCGCCACCGAAGCCGACGACGATGTCGCCGAACGCCGTGGTCGCCACGAGGTCTGAGCTGCGGGCGGGGTTCGGGTCGAGGGAGACGGACGCCTGGTAGTTGCGGGTCTCCGCGGTCACGGGCGCGACCGAGGTCGCCGAGATGCCCGCGAACGCGCACGCAGCCGTGAGCCCGGCGGCGGCGAGGGTGTGGCGCACCCGCCTCGACCCGACCCGGTGACCCGACCACCACCAGACGCCCACGGCCGTGACGAGCGGCCACAGCACCGTGAGCGCCGCGACGACGCGCTCGTGCAGCCCGAACAGCCCTCCGCCGAGGGCGAACCCGAGCCCCAGCGACGCAACGGCGAGGGTGAGGACGACCGCTGCGGGCCGCGCGACCCGCGGCCGGAGGACGGCGGCCCCACCCTCCTGCGCCGCGAACCACGGCCAGGCGGCGAGCAGCGCGAAGGAGAGGGTCGCGACCACGGTGTGCGCCGCCGACGACTCGGTGCGCGACGGCAGCGGGAGGGCGGCGACACCGAGCGTCGCGACACCGGCGGCGGCGAGGAGGACGCGACCGGGCCGGCGCGCGGCCTCCAGCCCCCACGCGGTGACGAGGTGGGCGAGCCCGGTGACGACGAGCGCGCTCGTCATGATCCAGCGGTGCGGGGTCGCGGACGAGGCGAGGGCCGAGATCGACTCGCGGGCCTGGTCGAACCCGCCGGGCTGGGTGGCGGCCGCCCACGTCCACCCTCCGATGAGGGACACGACCGCGGTGAGGGCGCTGAGGACGGCCGTGCGGGGGTGGCCGACGAGCCGCCTGACCCGGGCGCGCCCGGACCCCGTGGTGCGACCCGCCCCGGGGGCGGACGTGGTCGGGCGCGGCTCGGCCATGCGGACCACCCTAGGTCGCCGACCTAGGGTGACGTCATGTCGTCCCCCGTCCCGGCGTCCTCGTCCCCCTTCGCCGAGCCGTTCGGCGCGGTCCTGCTCGACATGGACGGCACCCTCATCGACTCCATCGGGTCGGTCGAGCGGTCGTGGACGGCGTGGAGCGGCGAGTACGGCGTCGACCCGCGCCGGCTGCGCGGCTTCCACGGGGTCACGGCCGAGCAGGTCGTCGCGGCGCTGCTCCCCGAGGACGTCCGCGCCGAGGCGTTCGCGCGGATCCGGGCCATCGAGGTCGCCGACGTCGAGGGCATCACGGTGCTCCCCGGCGCCGCCGAGCTGCTCGGGATGCTCTCCGCGGGAGGGGTTCCCACGGCCATCGTCACGTCGAGCACCGACGACCTCGCGGAGGCGCGGCTCACGGCCACGCGGCTGCCGCATCCTCCCGTCGTCGTCACCGCGAGCGACGTCGAGCGGGGCAAGCCGTTCCCCGACCCGTGGCTGGAGGCGGCGCGCCGGCTCGGCGTCGACCCCTCGGACTGCCTCGTCGTCGAGGACTCCGTCGCCGGGCTGCGGGCGGCCCGCGAGGCCGGCTGCCGCGGCCTCGTCGGGGTGCTGGGCACGACGCCGAGGGAGGAGCTCCAGGAGGTGGCGCACGTCGTCCTCGACGACGTGTCGCACCTCGTCACGACCGTCGGGGGTGGCCGGGTCCGGGTCGTCGGGCACTAGGTTCTCCCCATGGATGCCGACGTCGTCGTCGTCGGGGCCGGCCTCGCCGGCCTCGTCGCCGCCTGCGAGCTCGCGGAGGCCGGCCGCTCGGTCGTCCTCCTCGACCAGGAGGGCGAGGCGAACCTCGGCGGCCAGGCGTGGTGGAGCTTCGGCGGCCTGTTCCTCGTCGACAGCCCGGAGCAGCGGCGGATGGGCATCTCCGACAGCGTCGACCTCGCCTGGCAGGACTGGCAGGGCACGGCGGGCTGGGACCGCCTCGTCGCCGACGACGGGTCGCCGGGCCCGGACCACTGGGGGCGCGCGTGGGCGCGCGCGTACGTCGACTGGGCGGCCGGCGAGAAGAGGTCGTGGCTGCGCGGGCTCGGCATCTCCTTCTTCCCCGTCGTCGGGTGGGCCGAGCGCGGGGACGGCACCGCCGGCGGGCACGGCAACTCGGTGCCGCGCTTCCACATCCCGTGGGGCACGGGCACCGGCGTCGTCGCCCCGTTCGAGGCGCGCGTCCGCGAGCACATCGCGGCCGGGCGGGTGTTCTACAAGCCGCGACACCGGGTCGACGGGCTCGTCGTCACCGGCGGCGCCGTCACCGGTGCGCGCGGTGCGGTTCTCGCCGAGGACGGCTCGCCGCGGGGAGCGGCCAGCAACCGCGACGTCGTGGGCGAGTTCGAGTACGGGGGCCAGGCCGTCTTCGTCACCTCGGGCGGCATCGGCGGCAACCACGCCCTCGTCCGCGAGAACTGGCCGGCGCGGCTGGGGGAGCCGCCGCGCGAGCTGCTCACCGGCGTCCCCGCCTACGTCGACGGACGCATGCTCGCCATCACCGAGGCGGCCGGAGGGAGCGTCGTCAACCGCGACCGGATGTGGCACTACGTCGAGGGCGTCCGCAACTGGGACCCGGTCTGGCCGGGCCACGCCATCCGCATCCTCCCCGGACCGTCGTCGATGTGGTTCGACGGAGCCGGAAACCGTCTCCCCGCACCGAACTTCCCCGGGTTCGACACCCTCGCGACGCTGAACCACCTGCGGCACACCGGCTTCGACCACTCGTGGTTCGTGCTGAACAGCTCGATCGTCGGCAAGGAGTTCGCCCTCTCGGGGTCCGAGCAGAACCTCGACCTCACGAACAGGAGCTGGCGCGACGTCCTCAAGCGGCCGGTCACCAAGGTCACCCCGTCGGTCAGGGCCTTCCTCGAGCACGGCGAGGACTGGCTCACGGCGCCCACCCTCACCGAGCTCGTCGCGAGGATGAACGCCCTCACCCCCGAGGCGCCCCTCGACGCGGCCCGGATCGAGCAGCAGGTCGTCGAGCGCGACCGGCAGGTGGAGAACGCGTACACCAAGGACGCCCAGGTCGCGGCCATCCGGGTGGCGCGGCGCTACCGGGGCGACCGGCTGACCAAGCGGGCCTTCCCGCTCCACCGCATCCTCGACCCGAAGCACGGCCCGCTCGTCGCCGTCCGGCTGCGCATCCTGTCGCGCAAGACGCTCGGCGGGCTGCACACCGACCTGTCGGGCCGGGTGCTCACGCCCTCGGGCGAGCCCGTCCCGGGGCTGTACGCCGCGGGCGAGGTGGCCGGGTTCGGCGGCGGTGGCGTCCACGGGTACCGCGCCCTCGAGGGGACGTTCGTCGGTGGCTGCCTGTTCTCGGGGAGGACGGCCGGCCGGGCCGCCGCGGCCGCCCTCTGACCGCGGCCCGGGGGGCTCACGACCGGCACGGCCTCAGAGGTACTGGCCGGTGCCCTCGGCGTGCCCGGGCTCGACGGGCTGCTGGGGGCCGCCGGGGCCCCCCGGGTGCGTGCCGTGCGGAGCGCCCTGGTGCGCGCCGTGACCGGGCGGCAGCTGGCGCATCTGCTGGAGCTGGGCCTGCGCCGCCATCTGCTGGGCGACCAGGGCGGTCTGGATGCCGTGGAAGAGCCCCTCGAGCCAGCCGACGAGCTGCGCCTGCGCGATGCGCAGCTCGGCGTCGGAGGGTTCGGCGTCCCTGAACGGCAGGGCGATCCGCTCGAGCTCGGCGATGAGCTCGGGGGCGAGGCCGTCCTTGAGCTCGGCGATCGAGCGGTCGTGGATGTCGGCGAGCCGCGCCCGGCCGCGGTCGTCGAGCGGCGCGCTGCGCACCTCCTCGAGGAGCTGCTTGACCATCGAGCCGATCCGCATGACCTTGGCGGGCTGCTCGACGAGGTCGGCGGGGTTGGTCGACCGCTCGCGCTCCGGCGCAGCGTCCGACGTGACGTGCGGCGCGACCCCCATCCCCTGGGGGGTCACGACGACGACGCGCTCGCCGTCGCTCGTCACGGTGGCGGGCACCGCCTGACCCTCGTCGTCCCGGTCGCGGTCGTCACGCGGCTGCTCGCTCATGCCCCCATCCTGCAACACGCCAGCCCCGGCCCCGCCGCGGGTGTGGCGGCCGAGCGGCCACGCCCCACGGACCGAGGAGGTCGACGTCCTCGGGGTTGAACGGAGCCGGACCGGGCACAGGTGCGGTCATGAGTCCCCTGCGCGTCCGACCGGTCGGCGGTGCCACCGGCTGCCTCGTCATGCTCCTCGTGTCCGTGGCGCTGTCCGTGCTGCTGACCGTCCTGCTCAACGTCCTCGTGCGCTGAGCCGGCAGCAGCCGCCACCGGACACCGGGGTCAGGCCGAGAGCAGCTGGGCGGCGAGCGCGAGGGCGCCCGGCACCGCCTGGACCCACAGGATCCGGCGGCTCGCCGTGGCGGCGCCGTACAGCCCGGCGACGACGACGCACGACAGGCCGAACACCGCGAAGGCGAACCGGTGGTCGGCCGGCCCGACCAGGCCGAGGACGAGGGCTGCCACCAGGAACCCGTTGTACAGGCCCTGGTTCGCCGCGAGCACCGTGGTCTGCTCGGCGAACTCGGGCGTGAGGCCGAAGGCGGCCCGGCCCCGAGGGGTCGTCCACAGCGCCATCTCGAGCACGACGATGCCGACGTGGACGAGCGCGACCAGGGCGGTGAGGACGGCGGCGACGATGCTCATGGCCGATGTCTACCGGAGCCTGGTCCGGTGCCGGTAGGGGTGGCGGGCCCGCCTGCCCCCGTCACGTGGTGAGCAGGACCTTGCCCACGTGCGTGCCGGAGTCGAGCTCGCGGTGGGCGGCAGCGGCCTCGGCGAGCGGGAACCGCGCATGGACCACGGGCCGCACCCGCCCGGCCTCGACCAGGGGCCAGACGTGCTCACGGACCGCTGCGACGATCGTCGCCTTCTCGGACAGCGGCCGGGCACGCAGGGACGTCGCGATGACGGCCGCGCGCTTGCGGAGCAGCACCGACAGGTCGAGCTCGGCCTTCGTGCCGCCCTGCATCCCGATGACGACGAGCCGCCCGGCCGTGGCGAGGACGGCGACGTTGCGGGCGAGGTAGCTCGCGCCCATGTTGTCGAGGACGACGTCGGCGCCGTGGCCGTCCGTGGCCGCCAGGACCCGCTCGACGAAGTCCTCCTCGCGGTAGTCGACGAGCACCTCGGCGCCGAGCGCGCGGCAGGCCTCGAGCTTGGCCGCCGACCCGGCCGTCACGGCCACGTGGGCCCCGACCTCGCGCGCCAGCTGGATCGCCATGGTCCCGATGCCGGAGGACCCGCCGTGGACGAGGAGGGTCTCGCCCGGCTGGAGGTTCGCGGTGAGGAAGACGTTCGACCACACCGTGCACACGACCTCGGGCAGCGCCGCCGCGTCGACGAGCGAGACCCCGCGCGGCACGGGCAGCAGCTGGCCCACGGGGACCCGCGCCGCCTCCGCGTAGCCGCCTCCCGCGAGGAGGGCGCACACCTCGTCGCCCACCGCCCAGCCCTCGACGCCCTCCCCGAGCGCCGCCACCCGGCCGCTCACCTCGAGCCCGGGCACCTGCGACTCACCGGGCGGAGGCGGGTAGAACCCCTGGCGCTGGAGGAGGTCGGCCCGGTTCACGCCCGAGGCCGCGACCTCGACGAGCACCTCGCCGGGGCGTGGCTCAGGGGTGTCGACGTCCGCGAGGGTGAGGACCTCGGGTCCGCCGAACGAGGGCAGCGTCATCGCCTTCATGCCGCCACCGTAGAACGGGCCGCGACGGGGTCGGTGAAGGGACCCGGTCGCGAATCTTCCATCGGCGACGCGACCGTCCTACGGTGAGGGATCCGCCGACCACCACCGATGGGAGCGCATGACCATGTCGATCGAACGCCGTACCGTCCTCAAGGGAGGAGCCGTCGTCGCCGGAGGGGCCGTCTTCGGCGGACCGTTCGCGGGATTCGTCGCCGCACCGGCCGGGGCCCTCGGCGCACCGGCGTTCCGCGGCCTGCGCGCGGTCCCGGACCTGCGGGACGGCGTGGTGCGCCTCCACCTCCCCGAGGGCTTCTCCTACCGGTCGTTCCACGACACGTCGACGCCGGTCGTCCTCGACGACGGCACCGTCCTCCCGGGGCGGCACGACGGCATGGCCGCGTTCCAAGCGGACGACGGCACCGTCACCCTCGTCCGCAACCACGAGGTCAACGGCAACGGCACCGCCTTCGGCCCGATCGGTGACCACACGTACGACCCGAAGGCCCTCGGCGGCTGCACCGTCGTCGAGACGAGCCGCACGGGCGAGGTCGCGCGGGCCTGGACCGGCATCAACGGCACGATGATGAACTGCTCCGGCGGCCCGATGCCGTGGGGCACCTGGGTCACGTGCGAGGAGACCGTCAACGGACCCGACGTCGGCCCGGACTTCACGCGCACCTCCAACATCCCGCTCACCAAGCCCCACGGCTACGTCTTCGAGGTGCCGACGAGCGGGCGCGCGAGCGGTGAGCCGGTGACGAAGGCCGGGCGCTTCGCCCACGAGTCGGTGGCGTTCGACCCGCGCGGCGGGCACCTGTACCTCAGCGAGGACAACTTCGGCTTCCCGTCGGGCTTCTACCGCTACACGCCGGGGACCTCGCCGATGGAGACCGGCCGCCTCGACAACGACGGCCACCTGCAGATGCTCAAGGTCAAGGGTGTCGACGGAGCCCACCTCGAGGCGAGCCAGGCCAAGGGCACGCGCTACCGGGTCGAGTGGGTCGACATCGACGACCCGGACCCCACCTTCCCCTACACCCCCGGGCAGGTGGCTCCCACGACGAACGACGAGGCGCTGAACCACGTCGGCGACCAGGGCCGGGCGCAGGGTGCCGCCGGGTTCTCCCGCCTCGAGGGGACCGTCTACGACAACGGCGTCGTCTACTTCACCTCGACGCAGGGCGGCGGGGCGGTCATGGACGGGCCGAACACCTCGACCGGCTACGGCACCGGGTCGGGGCAGGTCTGGGGCTACGACACCCGGTCCGAGACGCTCTTCCTCGTCTACCAGTCGCCGGGCCGCGACGTCCTCGACTTCCCGGACAACGTCACGGTGAGCCGGCGCGGCACGATCGTGCTCTGCGAGGACAACACCGAGGACAACTACGTCCGCGGCCTCTCCCGCGGCGGGCAGCTGTGGGACATCGCGCTGAACCGGATGGCCGGGCGCACCGGTGACGAGTTCGCCGGGTCGACGTTCAGCCCCGACGGGCACACGCTCTTCCTCAACATCCAGGCGAGCCGCGGGCTGACCTTCGCCGTCTGGGGCCCGTGGGAGCGCATCGGCGTCTGAGGAGGGTCAGCCGGCCGGCGCGCTCTCGCGGACGACGAGCCGGTGCGGCACGACGACGCTGTAGCCCTCGGGCAGCGAGGGCTCGTCGAGGCGCTGGACCAGGCTGTCGACGGCACGGTCCGCGAGCACGCCCATGTCCGGGGCGATCGTCGTCAGCCCCGGGTCGCTGTGGCGGCCCTCCTCGATGTCGTCGAAGCCCACGACGGCCACGTCGTCGGGCACGCGCACGCCCCGGCGGCGCAGCTCCCGCATGGCGCCCAGCGCGAGCAGGTCGTTGAAGCAGAACAGGGCGTCGAAGGGCGTCCCGGCATCGAGGAGCCGGTCCACGGCCTCGGCGCCGGCCGCCCGTGAGAAGTGCGCGGTGGCGACCTCGAGCGCCGGGTCGACGGTGAGGCCGCGCTCCCCGTGGGCACGGCGGTAGCCGGCGAGGCGCACCTCGGCGGTGGCGGCCGTCGAGCCCCGCTTGGCCCCGACCGCGGCGACCGCGGACCGGCCGGTCGAGAGCAGGTGCGTGACCGCGTCGACGGAGGCGGCGACGTTGTCGACGGCCACGCGCGTGCGCTGGCTGACCATGAGGTGCTCCCCGAGGAGGATGAGGGGCACGGCGGGCGAGGCCTCGTCGAGGGCCTGCTGGGTGATCGAGATCGGCGAGAAGATCAGGCCGTCGACGATGGTGGGACGTCGCCCGAGGAGCACGTCGCCCTCGCGCGTCGGGTCGCCGGTCGTCTGCTCCACGAGGACCGAGATGCCGCGACGGGCGGCGGCGTCGATGACGGCCTCGGCCACGCGGGAGAAGTAGGGGTCGGCCAGGCCCGGGATCGCCAGGCCGATCAGCCCGCTCCGTCCGGTGCGCAGCGACCGGGCGGACATGTTGGGCAGGTAGCCGAGCGCCTCGATCGAGGACTGCACCCGGGCGCGCATGGTCCGGCTGACGCTGGGGTGGCCGTGGACGACGTTCGACACCGTCTTCACCGAGACCCCCGCATGCTCGGCCACGTCACGCAGCCGCACCGCCATCCCGAGCCTCCTTTCCCACGATGGAAACATCCAACCACAGTCTTTACAACGTTGTTTCAACGTTGTATACCTGAAGGGCCGAGAACGTCCACATCGCCGTGGGAGGCCCCCGTTGCCCCGTTCCACCATCGCGCTCGACCCCTCGTTCACCGTGGGGGAGGTCGACCGCCGCATCTTCGGGTCCTTCGTGGAGCACATGGGGCGGTGCGTGTACGGCGGGATCCACGAGCCGGGCCACCCCCGTGCCGACGCGTTCGGCTTCCGCGAGGACGTGGCGGACCTGACCCGCGAGGCCGGCGTCAGCGTCGTGCGGTACCCCGGCGGCAACTTCGTCTCCGGCTACCGCTGGGAGGACGGGGTCGGGCCGGTGGAGTCCCGCCCGACGCGCCTGGACCTGGCGTGGCGGAGCCTGGAGCCGAACACGGTGGGTCTGGACGAGTTCGCCGGCTGGGCGCGCCGCACAGGCGTAGAGCCCATGCTCGCGGTCAACCTCGGCACCCGCGGGGTCCAGGAGGCGTGCGACCTCCTCGAGTACACGAACCTCCCCGGCGGGACCGCCCTGTCGGACCTGCGGGCGCGGCACGGCCACCGCGACCCCCACGGCGTGCGGCTGTGGTGCCTGGGCAACGAGATGGACGGGCCCTGGCAGACCGGCCACAAGACGGCCGACGAGTACGGGCGCCTGGCCGTGGAGACCGCCAAGGCGATGCGCCAGGTCGACCCCTCCATCGAGCTCGTCGCCTGCGGGAGCTCCAACAGCCACATGCCGACGTTCGGGGCCTGGGAGGCCACCGTCCTCGAGCACGCCTACGACGAGGTCGACTACATCAGCCTGCACGCCTACTACGAGGAGAGGGACGGCGACCTCGCCAGCTTCCTCGCCTCGTCGGAGGACATGGACCGCTTCATCCGCGCCGTCGTCGCCACGGCCGACCACGTCGGTGCCAAGCGTCGTCGTCGCAAGCAGATCGACCTCTCCTTCGACGAGTGGAACGTCTGGTACCAACGCGACTTCGTGGGCCACACCAACCTCGGGCTGGAGCACGCACCCCCGCTCATCGAGGACACGTTCTCGCTCGCCGACGCGGTGGCCGTGGGCGGGTTCCTCAACACCTTCCTGCGGCACGCCGACCGGGTGAAGATCGCCTGCCAGGCGCAGCTCGTCAACGTCATCGGCCTGTTGCGCACCGAGGCGAACGGGCCCGCCTGGCGGCAGACGATCTACCACCCGTTCGCCCACACCGCCCGGCTGGCCCGGGGCACCGCGCTGCTCGTGGCGGTCCAGGGTGCCCGCCACGACACCCCCGCCCACGGCGAGGTCGACACCGTCGACGCCGCGGCGACGTGGGACGAGGAGAGCGGCCGGCTGGCCGTCTTCCTCGTCAACCGGCACACCACGGAGGCCGTGGACGTCGGGATCGACCTGCGGGGCTTCCCGGGCACCCGGGTCGTCGAGTGCCTGCGGCTCGAGGGCGAGGACCCCTACCGCACGAACACGGCCGCCGAGCCCGACGCCGTCCGGCCGCGCACCGACCCGGATGTGACGGCCGAAACGGGGTATCTCGACATGCGGTTGTCCCCCGTCTCGTGGACCGCGGTCGTCCTCGCCCGCACCGCACCATGACCCGCTCACGCGCACCCCGCGCCTCCACCCTTCCCGACCTCGTACCCCCGGCCCCGTCGGCGCACCTCGCGTCAGCCATCCACGAAGGAGTTCACACCATGTCGGCCACCTCCACCCCCCGGGAGCTCTCCCGCCGCCTCCTGCTCGGGTCCTTCGGCGCGGTCGGTGCCAGCGGCGCGCTCGCCGCGTGCGCCGGCTCGAGCGCGCCGCCCGGGGCCGCCCCCTCCAGCGGCGCCTTCGGCAAGGGCGACACCTACACCGGCCCCAAGGTCGCGCTCGCCTTCTGGAACGGCTTCACCGGCGGTGACGGCCCGTTCATGAAGCAGATGGTCGAGGAGTTCAACAAGGCCAACCCGAACGTCACCGTCTCGATGAACACCCTCCAGTGGGGCGACTACTACGCCAAGGTCCCCAACGCGGTGTCCTCGGGCGCCGGCCCCGACGTCGGCATCATGCACATCGACCAGCTCGCCACCAACGCGGCCCGGCGCGTCATCGTGCCCCTCGACGAGGTCGCCTCCGGCCTCGAGCTCACCGAGTCCGACTTCGCGCCCGTCGTGTGGAGCGCCGGTGTGTACCAGGACAAGCGCTACGGCATCCCGCTCGACATCCACCCGCTCGGGTTCTACGGCAACACCGCCCAGCTCACCAAGGCCGGCGTCGACGGCCTGCCCACGGACCGGGCCGGCTTCGAGGCCGCGGTGAAGGCGCTGCAGGAGAAGGCCGGGGTCAAGAACCCGTTCTGGGTCACGGCCACGTGGCCCGCGCACCTGATGTTCACCTCGCTCATCCACCAGTTCGGCGGCGGCATCTACGACGGGGAGGGCGCGAAGGCGACCTTCAACTCGGACGCCGGCGTGGAGGCGATGCAGTGGCTGCGCAGCTTCATCGAGAACGGCGCCAGCCCGAAGAACGTCTCCAACGACGCCCAGGCCGTGGCCTTCCGCCAGCAGAAGGACTCGCTCACCTGGGACGGCATCTGGATGATGAACGAGTGGGAGAAGGTCAAGGACCTCGAGTGGGCGGCCGCCGCCGTCCCCACCATCGGTGACAAGCCGGCCGTCTGGGCGAGCTCGCACAACTTCGTCGTCACCACGCAGGCGACCAAGGACCCGAACAAGCTCGCCGCGGCGCGCGCCTTCATCTCCTACATCTCCGAGCGCTCGATCGACTGGGCGAAGTCGGGGCAGATCCCCGCCCGCAACAGCGTGCGCGAGTCGGCGGAGTTCAAGGAGCTGAAGGTCCAGTCGACCCTCGCCGAGCAGCTGCCGAACGTCGTCTTCCCGCCCTCGGTGCCCGGCATCGGTGACGTCACGGCGCCGACGTTCGAGACCGCGGTCAACGAGATCATCCTCGGCAAGAAGGAGGTCAAGGCCGCCCTCGACGAGGCCGCCAAGAAGGCGGACTCGATGCTCGACGCGAACCGCAAGAAGTACCAGGCCTGACCGTGTCCACCATCACCCGCGTGTCCCCCGCGGTTCCGGCGACGGAACCGCGGGGCGCGAGGCGGAGGAAGGGCAGGGGCGCCGACCCCGCCGTCATGCGCGCCGGCCTCGGCACGGCCCTGCTCTTCCTCGGGCCCTACCTGCTCCTGTTCGGCACGTTCGTCCTCGCACCCATCGTCTACGGGCTCTGGATCAGCCTGCACCAGTGGGACTTCCTCCTGCCGGGCAAGCCGTTCGTCGGGCTGCAGAACTACGTCGAGCTGTTCACCGGCGGCTCCACGACGTCCGAGCCGTTCTGGTCCTCGATGCGGGCCACCGGCATCTTCACCCTCATCAGCGTGCCGCTGCTCATGGTGCTGCCCCTGGCGCTCGCCGTCGCGCTCAACAAGAAGTTCCGGGGACGCAACGCGGTGCGGGCGATCTTCTTCGCGCCGTTCGTCCTCGGCGTGGCCGTCATCGGCCTGCTGTGGCGCTACCTGCTCGACCCGAACGTCGGTGTGGTCAACCACTACCTCGACGGACTGGGTCTGGACCGGATCCCGTTCACGACGGCCACGCCGTGGGTGTGGGTGGCGCTCGTGCTGCCGACGATCTGGTGGACCGCGGGCTACAACATGGTGATCTTCCTCGCCGGCCTGCAGGACATCTCGACCGACCTCTACGAGGCGGCCGAGCTCGACGGGGCCAACGCCTGGCAGCGGTTCCGGCACGTGACCCTGCCCGGGCTGCGACCGGTGACGATCTTCGTCCTCACGATCACGATCCTGGCCTCGGCGAACCTGTTCGGGCAGTCCTACCTCATCACCCAGGGCCAGCCCGGCCGAGAGACCCGCAGCGCCATCATGCAGATCGGCGAGGAGGGCCTGCGCCGGTTCAACATGGGCAGTGCCTCGGCGATGAGCACGGTGCTCACCCTCGTGCTGCTGCTCGTCAGCCTGGCCATCCTGTCGCTGCTGCGCGAGCGCACCCCGAAGGAGAAGACCCGATGAGCTCCTCGGCGACCCCCGCGCGCACCCGTGCGGACCGGCAGGACCGCCGGGAGGCCCCTGCGGCGGAGGGAGGTCGGCGCCGCGTCCCGTGGCGCGCGGTCTTCCTCGGGCTGCTGGGCCTGCTCTTCCTCACCCCGCTGCTGTGGCTGGCGTCGACGTCGCTGAAGTCGACGAGCGAGGTGTCGCGGGCCGACCTCACCTTCCTCCCGAAGGACCCGACGACCGAGGGCTACTCGAAGATCCTCGACGCCCCGCAGACGCCGGTGGCGCAGTGGTTCCTCAACTCGATGCTCGCCGCGACCGGACAGACCCTGCTCGTGCTCGTCGTCGCCACCACGGCGGCGTACGCGCTGGCGCGGCTGTCCTTCCCGGGCAAGCGCCTCCTCACCGGCCTGGTGCTGGCGACGCTGTTCGTCCCGCCGATCTCGCTGCTCATCCCCAACTACGTCATCGTGGCGAGGTTCGGGTGGCTCGACAGCCTCGCGGCCGTCATCGTCCCGGGGGCGGCCGGCGCCTTCGGCGTGTTCTTCATGCGGCAGTTCTTCCTCTCCCTGCCGGTGGAGCTCGAGGAGGCGGCGCTGCTCGACGGCGCGAGCCGGTGGAAGGTCTTCCTCGCCGTCATCGTGCCGCTCTCGCGCCCGGCCCTCGCGACGCTGGCGCTGCTGACGTTCCTCGCCAACTGGAACGACTTCCTCTGGCCGCTCTACGTGCTGTTCAGCCCGGAGCGCCTGACCATCCAGCCCGGGCTGTCGACGCTGCAGAGCGCCTACACCACCGACTACGCCACGATCCTCGCCGGCGGAGCCATCGCCAGCATCCCGGTCCTGATCCTGTTCCTCGTCAGCCAGCGGTTCGTCATCGAGGGCATCGCCCGCGGTGGCCTCAAGGGCTGACCCCAGCTCGTCCGGTCGCCCGACGTGAGGGCGGGCGGCCGGACGTCGACGCACTAGGAGCGCCGTGCCCATCCGCACCACGTCCACCGACCACGGGGTCCCCCCGCCCCACCAGCCGGTCCCGCCGCTGTGGGACGGCTACTGCGCCGACCCGTTCGTGCTGCAGACGCACGACGGCCGCTACGTCATGTACGGGACCACCCCGCGGACGCCGATCGACGGCCGGGCCTTCCAGGTGCTGGTCAGCGACGACCTCGACACGTGGGAGGACGCCGGCGGGGCCCTCGTCCTGCCGCCGTCGGTCCCCGAGGGCCTGGAGTACTGGGCGCCGGAGGTCGCGTACGCGCAGGAGCGGTACTGGATGTACTACTCCCGCGGGCGGGGCGACGCCGGCCACCAGATCCGGGTCGCGAGCTCGGCCGAGGCGACCGGGCCGTTCGAGGACACCGGGGACGTGCTGACGGCCGGGCTGCCGTTCGCCATCGACCCCTCCCCGTACCGCGACCCCGCCGGCGACTGGTGGCTGTTCTACGCCACCGACCTCGTCGACGGCGACCGACCCGGCACCGTGCTGGCGGTGCAGCGGCTCGTCGACATGACCCGTCTCGAGGGCAGCACGACCGTCGTCCTGCGCGCCTCGGCCGACTGGCAGCGGTACGAGGCGGACCGCGACATCTACGGCGGCACCCACGACTGGCACACCCTCGAGGGGCCCGCCGTCCTCGACGACGGCGAGGGCGGGTGCGTCCTGCTCTACTCAGGGGGCAACTGGCAGACGCCCGGCTACGGCGTGGCGGTCGCCCACGCCCCCCATCCCCTCGGGCCGTGGACCGAGGAGCCGGACGCCGAGCCCCTCATCACGAGCACCGGGACGGGGCTCAGCGGACCCGGGCACTGCAGCGTCCTCACCGACGACTCGGGGCGCCTGCACCTGTTCCTCCACGCGTGGGACCCGACGTCGAACCGCCGCCGCCCGCACCGCCTCCCCCTGCGCGTGGAGTCCGGCACCGTCGTCCTCGAGGAGTCGACGGAGGCGGACCGGTGACGGCCGCGCGAGCCCTGTCGGCCGTGGCCGCGGGTCCCGTGCGCCGGACGCGGCGCACCCTCGCCGACGGGCGGGAGATCCTCTACTTCGACGAGCCGGGGACGCCGCCGCGGACCGCGTCGGACGACCGGGAGCTGGGCGAGCGGTCCCGGGCCGGGGAGCTGCGCCTCGACGCGCTGACCGGCGACTGGGTGACCATCGCCGGCCACCGCTCCGACCGCACCTTCCTGCCGCCCGCGGACGCCTGCCCGCTGTGCCCGACGGGGCGTGGGACGGTGCCGTCCGAGGTCCCGGAGGCCGACTACGACGTCGTCGTGTTCGAGAACCGGTTCCCCTCGTTCGCCTCCGGGACCTCCGACGTCCCCGACGTCCCCGACCCCATCGGCGTCCCCGACCCCGCCCCGGCGGGGCCGGCCGGGAGGGGGGCCTCGCTGCACGCCCTGCGCCCCGCCCGTGGGCGCTGCGAGGTCGTGGCGTTCACCAGCGACCACGAGGGCAGCATCTCCGCCCTCCCCCCGAGCCGCGTCCGCACCGTGGTCGAGGCGTGGGCCGACCGCACGGCGGAGCTGTCGGCGCGCCCCGACGTCGAGCACGTCTTCTGCTTCGAGAACCGCGGCGTGCAGATCGGCGTCACCCTCCACCACCCCCACGGCCAGATCTACGCCTACCCGTACGTGCCCGCCCGGGCGGAGGCCGTCCTGCGGCAGGCCCGCCGGCACCACGCCGCCACCGGGCGCACCCTCGGCGAGGACCTGCTGGAGGCCGAGCGGGCCGCCGGGGTCCGCATGGTGCTGGAGGGGCGGCACTGGAGCGCCTACGTCCCGTTCGCGGCCCGCTGGCCGGTGGAGGTGCACCTGGTCCCGCACCGTGACGTCCCCGACCTCGCGGCCCTCGACGGCGAGGAGCGCGACGAGCTCGCCGTCCTCTACCCCGAGCTGCTGGGGCGCCTCGACCGGTACTACCCCGCGCCCGGTGGGGAGCACGTCGTCATGCCGTACATCGCGGCCTGGCACCAGGCGCCCGTGCACTCGCCCCGGGAGGTGTCCCGTCTGCACCTGCAGGTGTTCTCGGTGCTGCGCACCCCGGACCGGCTGAAGTACCTCGCCGGGTCCGAGTCGGCTGCGGGCGCCTGGGTGAACGACGTGTCGCCCGAGGCGATCGCCCACCGGCTGCGCGAGGTGGCCACGTGACGGTGTCCGAGGTGGTCGGGCGGCTGCCCGACGGCTCGCCGGTGCACGCCCACACCATCGGGGGCGCGGACCGCCCGCAGCTGCGCGTCCTCGACCTCGGCGCCACCGTCGCCTCGCTGCACGCCTTCGACCCCGACCCGCACGGGGAGCGCCCGAACCTCGTCCTCGGGCACCGCGACGTCGGCGGGTACCTGCGGACGCCGACCCCCTACCTCGGGGCGACGGTGGGGCGCTTCGCCAACCGCATCGCCGGCGCCCGCTTCGAGCTGGCCGGCGTGGTGCACCGGCTCGCGCCCAACGAGGGCGACACGTGCCTGCACGGCGGGCCGGGCGGGTTCCACTCCCGGGTGTGGACCGTGACCGACCTCGGCCCCGACCGCATCACCCTCGAGCTGGTCAGCGAGGACGGGGACCAGGGCTTCCCCGGTGAGCTCACCGCGTCGGTCACCTACACGGTGACCGGCGCTGCGGTGCACGTCGACCTCAGGGCGACGACGACCGCGACGACGGTCGTCAACCTCACGAACCACACGTACTGGAACCTCGCGGGGGAGGGCAGCGGCAGCGTCGACGGGCACCGGCTCACCGTCGACGCGGCGCACTACCTGCCCGTGGACTCCCAGGGCATCCCGCTCGACGGCGCCGAGCCGGTGGACGGGACCCCGCTCGACCTGCGCCGGGGCGAGGCCCTCGGCGCGTGCGCGCGCCGCTCCCACCCCCAGACCGAGGCGGTCCGCGGCATCGACCACTGCCTCGTCCTCGACGGGGGCGGCCTGCGCCGCGCCGCCCGGCTCGAGGAGCCGCGCTCAGGGCGCCACCTCGAGGTCCACACCGACCAGCCGGGCCTGCAGGTCTACACGGGCAACCACCTCGACGGCACCGTCCTCGGCACCTCCGGCCGGTGGTACCGGCAGGGCGACGGCGTCGCGCTGGAGACCCAGAACCCGCCCGACGCCCCGAACCGGTCCTGGGCCCGCTCGGCCGTCCTCGACCCCGGGTCCGAGTACCTGTCGAGGACGCAGTGGCGGCTCGGCCAGGACCCGCCGTCCGTGGAGGAGGGACCGTGAGCGGCCTGCCGCGGGCGAGCGAGCTCGAGGACTTGGGGCGCGACGGGATCGTCGCCCGGAGGGGCGCCTTCGACCCCTCCTGGGTGGACCGGCTCCACGAGGACGTCCTCGCGGCCTTCGAGGAGGCCCGCGACCGGGAGGGCGGTGCCATCAGCCGCGGGCCGCAGCGCTGGTACGTCGAGGTCAACCCCGAGCAGCTCAGCGGGTTCGTCGACCTGGTGTCGCACCCGTGGGTCACCGGCATCTGCGAGGCGGTCCTCGGACCGGCGTACGAGATCGTCGAGATCGGCTTCGACATCCCGTTCCCCGGGGCGGCCGACCAGCCGTGGCACCGGGACTTCCCCGCACCGGAGGAGACCCGGGTGGGGCGCCGCCTCACGTCGCTGGCGTTCAACGTCACCACCGTCGACACCACCCCCGACATGGGACCGTTCCAGATCGCCCCGGGCACGCAGTACGAGGGCGGGGTCGACTGGGAGCACGGGATGTTCCCGCCCCGCTCGGAGTGGCCGCGCTACGAGGCCGGCTCGCAGCTGCGGATGCCGAGGCGCGGGGACGTCTCGGCACGCTCCGCCCTGACGGTCCACCGCGGGACGGCCAACCACAGCGACCGGGTCAGGCCGGTGGTCGTGCTCGGCGTGGACGCGCCGGGAGCGGGGCACGCCGACCTCCACGACCTCACGGTCACGCGCGGTTTCTGGGAGGCGCTGCCGGACTCCGTGCGCGCGCACCTCGGTGCCCGCGTCGTCGACACGCTGCGCCCGGTCGTGCAGAAGCACGACATCGAAGGACTGGTCATGGGAGTGACCGATGACTGAGCAGACCCACCGAGAGCCACCGGAAGGAAGGACCACCATGTCCGAGACGCCGCACCCCGTTCGAGGGCGCAGCCGCGCCCGCCGGTGGCGACGGGCCGGGCTCGCCGGCCTCGCCGGCACCCTCGCCCTGCTCCTCGGCGCCCCCGTGGCGACAGGGGTCGCGCCCGGACAGGCGGCCGCGGCCACCGTGCCCGCCGTGCCACCGCCGCTGCCGGTGACCGGCGGCTACGACAACCCCCTGGCGCCGGTCGTGCCCGGCGGGGGGACGATCGACAGCTGCGCCGACCCGATGGTCATCGCCGGCCAGGACGGCGAGACCGTCGACGGCGAGCGCGCCTGGTACCTCTACTGCACGACCGACCCGCTGGACGACGAGGACGTCGACGCGAACGGCGACCCCGTGTTCCACCGGATCCCCACGAGCGTCTCCACCGACCTGGTCACCTGGACCTACACCGGTGACGCCTTCCCCCTCGACGGCGGCGACCTCCCGGCGTGGATCGACCCGAGCGCCGCCTTCTGGGCCCCGGACGTCGTGTACTCCGAGGCCACCGACCGCTACTACCTGCTCACGACGGTCACCGAGACCACGGCCGCTGGCGGTGGCTCGGACACCTGCCGCGGCGACAGCGCCATCGGGGTCGCCGTGGCCGAGAGCCCGACCGGGCCGTGGACCTGGTCCGAGCAGCCGGTCGTCGGGCCCCGGAAGGACCCGCAGGGCGGGGAGTGCTCGTACTTCTGGACCTTCGACCCCGACGTCCTCGGCGACACCGTGGGCGAGGAGGGGATCCTGTACTACGGCTCGTACTACGGCGGGGTGTTCGCGACCGCGGTGGACGTCACGCCGAGCGGCATCACCGCCCGGACCGCGGCGACCGGGGACGACACGCGCATCGCCATCGGGAACCGCTACGAGGGCACGACCGTGGTCGAGCGCGACGGCTCCTACTACCTCTTCGGCTCGGCCACGAACTGCTGCAACGGCGCCCTCACCGGGTACGGCGTGTTCGTGGGCCGGTCGGACAGCCCCTACGGCCCGTTCGTCGACAAGGAGGGCAGCTCCTTCCTCGACGCCGCCGTCGGGGGGACCCCGTTCCTGACCCAGAACGGCAACCGCTGGGTCGGCACCGGCCACAACATCGTCTTCGCCGACGAGGGCGGCCAGTGGTGGACCGTCTACCACGCCGTCGACCGGACCGACCCGTACTACGCGTTCGCCACGGGCTTCACGAAGCGGCCGGCACTGCTCGACCCGGTCGACTGGGTCGACGGCTGGCCGGTGGTGCGCGGCGGCGCCGGACCCTCCGACACCCGGATGCCGGCGCCGGCGGCGCAGGAGGGCGAGCGCAGCCGCTACCGCCCGAGGCTCGTCGAGCCGCACGAGGTCGGCACCCTGCTCGACGGTGACGAGTTCTCGGGCTCCACGCTCGACGACGGCTGGTCGTGGGCGGCGGGGCGCACCGGATCCGCCAGCGTCGGCGGCGGCGTGCTGCGCTGGCCGGTCGAGCACGCCGACCTCTACGTCGACTCGAACACCGCCTCGGTCCTCGTGCGCGACGCCCCCCGGGGCGACTACGTCGTCGAGACCAAGGTCCGGCTCGACGGCCTGCCCGACGAGGGCTGCTGCTTCAACTACGCGCAGGCCGGGCTCGTCGTGTACGGCGGCGACGACGACTTCGTCAAGCTGACCGACATCTCCATCTGGGAGACCCGCCAGACCGAGTTCGCCAAGGAGACCGCTCCCGTGCCGGACGGGTGGAGCCGCTACGGGAACACCGTCGTCGGGCCGCCCGGAGCCGACTGGACGTGGCTGCGGATCGTCGTCGAACGGCTCGCCGGGGCCGAGCGCAGGGCCGCCGACGGCGACACGGAGCGCTACACCGCCTACACCAGCCAGGACGGACGGACCTGGGTGCGCGGCGGGGTGTGGACCCACGACCTCGGCCCGGACGCGCGGATCGGGCTGGTGTCGATGGGCGCCACGGACCAGGTGACGGGCGTCATCACCGCGGAGTTCGACGAGGTCCGCGTGACGTCGCTGCGCAGCGGCCGCCGCGGCTGACCGCGCCGGGATCGACGGGATCCCGCCGCGAGTGCGGAAGTGGTTGCCCCGGCGACCACTTCCGCACTCGCGGCGAAGGGGTGGCGGGTCAGGCGTCGGCCGAGCCCGCGCTCCGGCCGCCGAGGGGCAGCCGGGTCGCGCCGACGCCGACCAGCCCCACCGCGGCGGCGGTCATGAGGATGACGCCGGCCGCGCCGGTCCCCGCGGCGACGGCTCCGGCGAGGGAGGGGATGACCACCTGCCCCGCGCGGTTGCCGACGAGCCGCAGCGACATCGACCGCCCCCGCGCACCGGGCGGTGCCGTCTCGGCGAGCCACGACATCGTCAGCGGCTGGCCGACCCCCAGGCCCACGCCGGCGACGACGACACCCACGGCCAGCACCGCCAGGGGGGCCGGTACGGCGGTGAGGACCAGCCCGACCGCGGCGGCGCAGGAGAACCCGACCATGACGGCCTTGCGGCCGAAGCGGTCGACGAGCCGCCCGAGCCCGAGGCGCGAGGCCATCGAGGCGACACCGCGCAGGGCGAGGAGCGTGCCCACCGTCGCCGCGCCGATGTTCCGCTCGACGCCCAGCGCCGGCAGGTAGGCGAGGGTCACGTCGACCGCCGCGAGGATGACGCTGCTCGTGACGAGCGCCTGCCCCACCCCGGGCCGGCGCAGCAGGCCCCACGTGGTGACCGGCGCGGCGTCGGCGCCGTCCGGGCGACCCGGTCCGCGGGGACCCGCGGGGCGCAGCCACGGGACGACCGCGAGCAGCACCGCCGACAGCACCAGCCCGGACACGAGCACGGGGGTGGTGTCGGGCCGCACGGCGGTGCCCCCGACGACCGCGAGCAGCCCGGGACCGAGCGACTGGCCGAAGGACGCGGCGAAGGTGTAGCGGCCGAAGGCGGTGTCGAGGCTCCCGCCGAGGTCGGCGTTCGCGACCCACGTCTGCTGGGCGATGATGCTGAACAGGTGGCCCAGGCCGAGGAGCACGGTGCCCGCGAACAGCCCCACGACCGCGTCGCCGCCGACGACGAGCACCCCGGTCGCGACGACGAGGCACCCGGCGCCCGCGACCCCGACGACCCGCTCGCCCACCCGGTCGATGACCCGCCCGGCCGGCACGGCGAGGAGGAGCGGGGTCAGGGCGAAGCAGGCCGACAGGACACCGAGCCAGGCGGTGGGGACCCCGGCCTCGATGCCCCGGTAGATCGTCGCCGGGCGGACCGCGAAGGCGACGACCTGCACGAGCAGGGTCGCCACGACTAGGACGGCCCACTGGCGCCGCGGGGACGTCGTCCCCGCGGCGCCAGTGGGCTCGTTCAGCGGCTCGCCTTGACCGCGAGGACGGGCGAGTCCGCGTCGAGGAGGATGCGCTGGGCCTGGCTGCCGAGGATGAGCTTGCCGACCGGCGACCGGCGCCGCAGCCCGATGACGATGAGCTCGGCGTTGACCTTCGCCGCGAGCTCGATGAGCTGCTCGGCGGGGTCCTTGGCCTCGACGCCCTGGTGGACCTCGTACTCGACGCCGCTCTCGGCGAGCCTGGCCTGCACGTCGTCCCACTGGTCAGGGGAGGCGTACCGGGGGTCGACGAGCGCGTCGCCGCGGCTGACGTTGACGACGACCAGGCGGGCGGACCGCAGGCCGGCCTCGGAGATCGCCGTGTCGAGGGCGGCCTTGCCCTCCGGGGTGGGTACGTAACCGACGAGGACGGGCATCGTCACTGTCCTTCCCTGTTGGCCGGGACGGTGTCCCGGAGGTCGGTGTCGTCCCCGCGCCCGCGCCGGACCCGCCGGACGACCGGCGGCACGACGAGGATGAGGACGACGATGAGGTAGACCGTGCGGGCGAACCAGGTGTCGACGAGCCCGGTGACCGAGCCGTCGGCGATCTGCAGGGCCCGGCGCAGGCTCTCCTCCGCGGCGGGGCCGAGGATGATCGCGATGATCGCCGGCACGATCGGCAGGCCGTAGCGGCGCATGAAGAAGCCGAGCGCGCCGATGATGAGCAGCAGCCACAGGTCGAAGCTCTGCTTGTTCGCGGCGTACGCCCCGATGCTGGCGAAGAACAGGATGCCGGCGTAGAGGTAGTGCCGCGGGATGTGGAGCAGGCGGGCCCAGACCGTCGCGAGCGGCAGGTTGAGCAGGAGCAGCACCGTGTTGCCGATGAACAGGCTCGCGATGAGGCCCCACACCAGCTCGGGGTGCGTCTGGAGCAGGCGCGGGCCGGGCTGGATGGCGTAGGTCTGGAACGCGCCCAGCATGATCGCCGCGGTGGCGGTCGTCGGGATGCCGAGGGTGAGCAGCGGAACGAGGCCACCGGCGGCGGACGCGTTGTTCGTCGCCTCCGGGCCGGCGACGCCCTCGATGGCGCCCTTCCCGAACTCCTCCGGGTGCTTGGTCAGCTTCTTCTCGGTGACGTAGGAGAGGAACGTCGGGATCTCGGCGCCACCGGCGGGGATCGCCCCGAACGGGAACCCGATCGCCGTGCCGCGCAGCCACGCCGGCCACGACCGGCGCCAGTCCTCGCGCGACATCCGCGCCGCCTTGACCTTGATGACCTGCACCGGCGAGCGGCGCAGGTGGGCCGCGACCCACAGCGCCTCGCCGACCGCGAACATCGCGACCGCGACGACGACGACGTCGATCCCGTCGGCGAGCTGCGGGATGCCGAACGTGAGCCGCTGCTGGCCCGACGTCAGGTCGATCCCGACGAGCCCGATGGTCAGGCCGATGCCGAGCGAGGCCAGCCCGCGGACCTTCGAGGAGCCGAGGACGCTGGTGACCGCGATGAACGCCAGCACCATGACCGCGAACAGGTCGGGGTCGCCGAGGCCGATGGCCACCTTGACGATCTGCGGGGCGACCAGGGCGAGCAGGAGGGTGCCGATGGTACCCGCGACGAAGGAGCCGACCGCTGCCGTGGCCAGTGCGGCGGCTCCTCGGCCCGCCTTGGCCATGAGGTTGCCCTCGATCGCCGTGACCACCGACGCGCTCTCGCCCGGGGTGTTGAGCAGGATCGACGTCGTCGAACCGCCGTACATGCCGCCGTAGTAGATGCCGGCGAACATGATGAGCGCCTGCTGGACGTCGAGCGAGGTCGTCAGCGGCAGGAGCAGCGCGATCGTCATCGCCGGGCCGATGCCGGGGAGGACGCCGATCGCCGTGCCGAGGACGACGCCGACCACCGCGTAGAGGAGGTTGAGCGGGGTCAGCGCGGTGGCGAACCCCTCGATGAGGCCGTTGATGCCGTCCATCACAGGATCCCTTGGAGGAGACCGGCCGGGAGCTTCAGGCCCAGGCCGAGGAAGAAGAGGTACCAGGTCCCCACGGAGAGGACGAGCGCGATGAGCGCCTGCCGCACGTAGTGCCGCCCGCCGAGGGCGAAGGTGGCGCCGAAGAACAGCACCGCCCCGGTGATCGGCCAGCCGAGCAGGTCGATGAACAGCGCGTTGAAGGCGAACGCGGCCACGAGGAGGCCGATGGTGCGCCAGTCGCTGCCGTGGGAGAGGTCGACGTCCTCGCCGCCCTCGGGCTCGCCCCGCCCGCCGCGGACGAGGTCCACGACGAGCAGGACGGCCATGGCGAGGAGCAGGAGCCCGACCGCCACCGGCACGGTGCTCGCGCTCACGGGCCCCCGCGAGGCGGTGTCGCCGAGCCGCAGCCCGTCGATGATCGCCCAGCTGCCGAGGGCCGCGAGGAGGAGGGCCACCCCGTACTCGGAGCGGCCCCCCTTCGCGGACGTGACGTCGGACATCAGGCCAGGCCCAGTTCCTTGAGGACGCCGGCGACCCGGTCGTTCTCGCTCTGCAGGAACGTGCCGAACTCGTCACCGGTCTGGAACGCGTCGGCCCAGCCCTGGTCGGTGAGCGTCTTCTTCCACTCGGCCGAGTCGTGCATCTTGGTGAGCAGGTCGATGTACTGCTGCTTCTTGGCGTCGGAGAGGCCGGGAGGGCCGACGATGCCGCGCCAGTTGGTGAACTCGAGGTCGACGCCCTGCTCCTTGAGGGTCTTGGCGTCGACGCCCTCGACCGGCTCGGCGCTGGTCACGGCGAGGATCTTCACGTCGCCGGACTTGGCCTGCTCGGCGACCTCGCCGACGCCGGTGGCCGCGAAGGCGACCTTCTTGCCGAGCACGCCGGTGAGCAGCTCGCCGCCACCGTCGTAGGCGACGTAGTTGACCGTCTTCGGGTCGATGCCGACCGCCTTGGCGAGCAGCATCGGGGTCAGGTGGTCGGGTCCACCGGGGTTGGACGCGCCGCCGACGGGCACCTTGCCCGGGTTGGCCTTCCACGCCGCGACCAGGTCGTCGAGGGTGTTGTACGGCGAGCCCTTCGGCACGACGATCGCCTCGGACTCCTCGATGAGCTTCGCGATCGGCACGGTGTCCTGGAGGGTCGCGGCCGACTTGTTCGTGTAGACCGCGCCGACGACGCCCAGGCCCATCTGCATGAGGAGGTCCTCGGACCCCTTCTCGTTCACGAGGCGCTGCAGGCCCACGGTGCCACCGGCCCCCGCGGTGTTGAAGACCTCGATGGTCTCGGAGAGCTTGGCGTCCTGCATCGCCTTAGCGGCGGCGCGGGCGGTGACGTCGTAGCCGCTGCCGGGGGAGTTGGGGACGAGGATGCGCAGGCCGGTGACCGGTCCGGCGGACGACGCGGTGCCGGCGTCGGGCTCCTCCGAGCTGACGCCGCATCCGGTGAAGAGCAGGCCCGCGGCGACGGCCGCGGCCGTCATCTTGAGCGAGGTGCGAAGGCGCACGATGACTCCTTTGTCTCGTTTGGGGTCCGACCTCGCGGTCGGTCTCCTCCGAGGGTGGAGCCCGCCGCCGCACCTGTCACCGTTGCGCACGCAAACAGCATTGTGTGCATTCTGCTCAGCCCGTTCTTGGCGCCCGGGACCCTTCATCTGCCACGATCCGGCCATGAGCGGTCGCTGGAGCCCGCGCCTCCTGACCCGCAGGACGACGCTGGTCGGGCGGATGCTCCTCATGCAGCTGGGCATCGTCCTCATCGTCCTCGTGGGGGTCGCCGGTGTCTCCGTCGCGCAGTCGCAGGAGCGGCTCAAGGACACCGAGGGGCGCCGCGCCCTCGCCGTCGCCGAGGGGCTCGCGGACAACCCCGGCGTGCGCGAGGCGGCGGCGTCGGTCGACGACGTGTTCAGCAGCCAGGCGCAGTCCGTGGTCCAGATCGGCAAGCAGTTCTCGGGGTCGAGCGCGGTGATGATCGCCGACACCGACGGGCGCGTCATCGCCTCCTCGGAGCCGCTCCCGCGGGAGGGCGAGGTGCGCATCCAGATGTCCGTGGCGATGCAGGGACGCTCCTGGGTCGGGACCGAGGAGGGCACCGGCTCGGCGATGGCGATGGTGCCGGTCATCAGCCCGCAGACCCGCCGGACCGACGGGGTCGTCGCCGTGGTGCGCGACTACCCCTCGATCGTCGACGACCTCGGGGCCGCGATGCCGAGCCTGCTCACCTACCTCGGGATCGCCAGCGTGCTGGGGGTGGCCGGGTCGCTCCTGCTCGCCCGGCACGTCAAGCGCCAGACGTTCGGGTTGGAGCCGCCGGAGATCGCCGGGCTCGTCGAGCAGCGTGAGGCGCTCCTCCACGGCCTCAAGGAGGGCGTCATCGCCGTCGACCTCCAGGGGGTCGTGACGATCGTCAACGACGAGGCGGCCCACCTGCTCGGCATCCCGCAGACCTCGACCGGTCGGACCCTCGCGGAGATCGACCCGAGCGGTCGGGTCGCCGACATCTTCGAGAACCCGCACCCGGCGACCGACCAGGTCGTCCCGATCAACGGGCGCCTCGTCACGCTCAACCGGCGGCCGGTGCAGAGCCGCGGGCGGCCCATCGGCTTCGTCGTGACGCTGCGCGACCGGACCCAGATGCTCGAGCTGCAGAACGAGCTCGACCGCACGCTGCAGGCCACCGACACCCTGCGCGCGCAGGCGCACGAGTTCAGCAACCGGATGCACGTCGTCAGCGGGCTCATCGAGCTCGAGCAGTACGACGACGTCCGCGCCTACGTGCGCCAGCTGACCGCCGACCGCACCCAGTGGTTCACGAGCGTGGGCTCGGTCGTCAAGGACCCCGCGGTCGCCGCCCTCGTCATCGCCAAGGCGAGCCAGGCCACCGAGCGCGGCGTGACCTTCCTCATCGACGAGGGCACGGCGCTGCCCCGGCTCGACGAGCAGCTGTCGGCCGACGTGACGACCGTCCTCGGCAACCTCGTCGACAACGCCATGGACGCCGCCGCCGACTCGCAGGACCCGACGGTGCGGGCGACGTTGCGGCTGGAGGGTGACGAGGTGGTCGTCGTGGTGCGCGACTCGGGCCCCGGCGTCGACGAGCGGGTGGGTGCCGGCGTGTTCCGGAAGGGGTTCAGCACCAAGGCGACCCGACCGGGCGGGCGCGGGGTGGGCCTGACCCTCGTGCGGCTCATCTGCACCAAGCGCGGGGGAGCGGTGACCGTGGCGAACGACAACGGCGCCGTGTTCACGGTGCGCCTCCCGGTGCGGCGGCCGGCGGTGGCGTCGTGACCCGGGTGCTCGTCGTCGACGACGACTTCATGGTCGCGCGGCTGCACTCGAGCGTCGTCGCACGGCAGCCCGGGTTCGAGCTCGCGGGCGTGGCGAAGACCGGGGCCGAGGCGCTGCGTGCGGCGCGGGAGACCCGGCCCGACCTCGTCCTCCTCGACGTCTACCTCCCCGACATGACCGGGCTCGACGTCCTCAAGCGGCTGCGGGAGCCGGGGATGCCGCCGGTCGACGTCATCATCATCAGCGCGGCCCGCGACCTCGACACGCTGCGCAGGGCGATGCACGGCGGGGTGTTCCAGTACCTCGTCAAGCCGTTCGAGATCGACTCGCTGCGCGACCGGCTGTCCGAGTACGCACGGCACCGCGCGACGATCACGAACCTCGAGGACGTGTCGCAGGCCGACATCGACCGCGTGTTCCGAACCCGGGCGACGACGCAGGAGTCGCTGCCGAAGAACATCAGCGCCGAGACGATGGTGCTGATCTCCGACGCCCTCTCGGCCGCGGGGCCCGAGGGGCTGTCCGCCACGGACGCCGCCGAGGCGACCGGGCTCTCGCGCAGCAGCACCCGGCGCTACCTCGACCACCTCGTCGACACCGGCGTCGCGATGATGCGCCCGAGGTACGGGGCGGCCGGCCGTCCCGAGCGCCGCTACCACCCGGTCGGCCTGCCGTAACGCCGACCCGGTGTCCCGTCCCCGGTCGAGGTATTCGGCCAGGCACTGGGGCCGCCGGAATACCTCGACCGCGAGGCCGGGGCAGGACCTTCAGCCGGGGAGGTCCTCGCCGATGGATGCCAGGGCGGCGTCGCGGGCGCGCAGGACGTGGTCCTCGGCGGCCGCCCGCGCCCCGGCGGGGTCGCGCGCCACGAGGGCGGCGAGGATCGCCCGGTGCTCCTCCAGCGCCGCCTGCCGGCGCTCGTCGCTGCTGTTGGAGTAGCGCCGGTAGCGCACCATGTGGCCGTCGATCTGGGCGTGCAGCCGCTCGGCCCAGCCGTGCCCGGCGGCCCGGGCGATCCGCGCGTGGAAGTCGTGGCCGGCGTTCATCGCGTCCTCGGGGATGTCGACGAGCCGTTCGTTGCGCGCCACGAGCGCCCGCAGGTCGCGCTCGTCGTCGTCGGTGAGCCGCACGGCGGCCTCCGCGGCCATGAGCCCCTCCAGCGCGCCCCGCACCCCGTAGAGCTCGGCGACGTCGGTGGCCGACACCCCCCGCACGACCATGCCGCCCGTGGGGAGCTGCTCGAGGAGGTCCTCGGCGAGGAGGAGGCGCAGCGCCTCGCGCAGCGGGGTGCGGCTGACCTTCATCAGGGCCGACAGCTCGGGTTCGTAGAGGCGTCTCCCCGGTTCGAGCTCGAGGGCGAGGATGCGCCGGCGCAGCTCCTCGTAGACGAGCCGGCCCCCCGACGTGCGGCGTGCCTCGACCATGCCCCGGACCCTTCTTGCGTACTTGTATACAACTATGCTTCCATCATAGCGACCCACCCGGAGGGAGGCCAGCACCGTGACCGTCACCAGCGACACCCACGGCACCCGGACCGTCGCCCCAGACGCCCTGCGCACCTTCGCGACGGCGGTCCTGCAGGCCCACAGTGTCCCCGAGCCGGACGCCGCCCTCCTCGCCGACACCCTCGTCGTCGCCGAGCTGTGGGGGCACGCCTCGCACGGGATGCTCCGCCTGCCGTGGTACCTCGAGCGGCTGCGCAGCGGTGCGACGGAGACCGTGACCGAGCCCGAGGTGGTGCGCGACCACGGCGCCGTCGTCGTCCTCGACGGGCGCCACGGCATCGGCCAGGTCGTGACGAGCCGTGCCGTCGACCTCGGCGTGGAGCGGGCCCGTGCGCACGGGGTCAGCGCGGTGGGGGTCCGCAACAGCGGGCACTTCGGCACCGCCGCCTACTTCACGAGGCGCGCCGCGGAGGCCGGCTGCGTCGCCGTCCTCTCCACGAACGCGAGCCCCGCGATGGCGCCGTGGGGCGGGCGGACGAAGGCGGTCGGCACGAACCCCTGGTCGATCGCGGCCCCCGCCGGCCGCCACGGGGTCGTCGTCATGGACCTCGCGAACACGGCCGTCGCCCGCGGCAAGGTCCACCTCGCGGCCGAGCGCGGCACCGGCATCCCGGAGGGGTGGGCCGCCGACGAGCACGGCACCCCGACGACCGACGCCGACGCGGCGATCCACGGACTCATCCTCCCCATGGCCGGGCCGAAGGGCTACGTCATCGCGTTCATGATGGACGTCCTCTCCGGCGTCCTGACCGGCAGCGC
Organism: Oryzobacter faecalis; assembly: GCF_046764005.1. NCBI lineage: Bacteria > Bacillati > Actinomycetota > Actinomycetes > Micrococcales > Intrasporangiaceae > Oryzobacter > Oryzobacter faecalis. The sequence continues at coordinate 529,296 of NZ_JBKOFW010000002.1, forward strand.
CTACGGCGACGGCGTCGCCGGCCCCTACACCCCGGAGGGGCGCAGCGGCGCCGGCCACCTCCTCCTCACCGTCGACGTCGCCGCGATGGCCGAACCGGCCGAGTTCGCGGCGCGGATGGAGGACCTCGTGGACCGCACGCGCGCCACCCCGACGGCCGACTGGGCCGACCGGGTGCTCGTCCCGGGCGAGCTCGAGGACGCGACCGCGGCGCGCCTCGCCACGGCCGGCATCCCCGTCGCCGACACCACCTGGGACAACCTCACCCGGCTCTCCGGCGAGACCGGCGTCGACCTCCCCACTCCGCTCACGAAGGAGCCCTCCGCATGATCGCCCTCGTCGTCTCCCTCCACGTGGTCCCCGAGCACCTCGATGACTTCCTCGCAGCCATCGGGGAGAACGCCGAGCGCTCCGTCGCCGACGAAACGGGCTGCCTCTGGTTCGACGTCGTGCAGGACACGGCCGACCCGCACCACTTCCACTTCTACGAGCTGTATGCCGACGAGGACGCGCTCGCGGCCCACCGGAGTGCCCCGCACTTCGCGCAGTGGCGTTCCGCCGCGGACCGGTTCGTCGTCCCCGGCAGCCAGGTCAACACCATCGCCGAGCGACGCTTCCACCACGGCGGAGGTGACGCGCCGTGAGGATCCTCGCCCTGCCCGGCGACGGCATCGGGCCCGAGATCACCGCCGTCACCCTCGACGTCCTCGCCGAGCTCGCCCGGCTCACCGGCGTGGCCCTCGACGTCGAGACCCGGGACATCGGGCTCGCCTCGCTCGCCGCCGTCGGCACGACCCTCCCTGATGACGTCCTCGCCCTCGTCCCGCAGGTCGACGGCACCGTCCTCGGGCCGGTCTCGCACTACGAGTACCCGGCGACGGAGCAGGGCGGGCTCAACCCCTCGGCCGTCCTGCGCACCCGGTTCGGGCTGCACTCCAACGTCCGCCCCTGCCGCTCGCTCGACGACCTCAGTGTCCTGCGCGAGCCGATGGACCTCGTCATCGTCCGGGAGAACACCGAGGGCTTCTACTCGGACCGCTCGATGTTCGCCGGCTCGGGTGAGTTCATGCCGGATGCCGACAGCGCCTTCTCGATCCGCAAGATCACCAGGAAGGCGTCGGAACGCGTGGCGCGCACCGCGTTCGAGCTCGCGGCCACCCGGCGCCGGCACGTCACCGCCGTGCACAAGGCCAACGTCCTCAGGCTGAGCGACGGGCTCTTCCTCCGCGCCGTCCGGGAGGTGCGCGAGGAGTTCCCCGACGTCGGGTACCGCGAGCTGATCGTCGACGCCACGGCCGCACGCCTCATCCGGGCGCCCGGTGAGTTCGACGTCGTCGTCACGACGAACATGTTCGGCGACATCCTCAGCGACCAGGCCTCCGAGCTGTGCGGCAGCCTCGGGCTCGGCGGCGCCGTGAACCGGGGCGACGACCTGTGCGTGGCGCAGGCCCAGCACGGCTCCGCCCCCGACATCGCCGGTCAGGGCGTCGCCAACCCCACCTCGCTGCTGCTGTCCACCGCCATGCTCCTCCGGTGGCACGGCGAGAGGTCCGACGACGCGGCGCTCGTCGCCGCCGCGGGCCGCCTCGAGGCAGGCGTCGACGCGGTGCTCCGTGACCCCTCCTCCCGCACGCGCGACCTCGGCGGCACGTGCTCCACAGCCGGCTTCGCCGACGCGCTGCTGACCCGGCTCCGCTCCGCCTGAACCCCTCTGTCCCCGCCCCATCTCCCCGAGAGGACACCCATGACCCCCCAGCCCAAGGCGCCGAACCTGCTCATCACGCCGGAGGACGTCGTGCCGTTCGACCGCGGCAACGGCGTCGTCACCATCCCGTACGTGGGCAGGTGGAACTGCGAGACCAACCGGGTGACGACGGGCCAGACCCGGTTCGCGCCCGGCACCGGTCTCCCGCTGCACAGCCACAACGTCGAGGAGTCGGTGCTCGTCCTCGAGGGTGAGGCCCTCGCCGAGATCGGCGACGAGTCCTTCGACCTCGTTGCGGGACAGGCCACCTGGGTCCCCGCGGGGATCCCCCACCGCTTCCACAACCGGGGCGAGGGCACGATGCGCATCTACTGGGTCTACGGGGGGCGCGACGTCACCCGGACCATCACCGCGACCGGCGAGACCTTCGAGCACCTCTCCGAGAGCGACCGGGGCGGGCTCCGCGCGACATGAGCATCCTCACCGTAAACCCGGCCGACGGCACGACCATCGCCTCGTACGAGCCGATGACGGGTGCGGAGGTCGAGGCCGCCGTCGCCGCAGGAGCCGCGGCCGCGGCCTCCTGGGGGAGGGTGCCCGTGGCCGAGCGCGCCGCGCGGCTCACCGACCTCGCCGGCCTGCTCCGGGCCGAGGCCGACGGCCTCGCCGCGCTCGTGACGCGGGAGATGGGCAAACCGCTCGCCGAGGCCCACGGCGAGGTGGACAAGTCGGCGGTCACGGCGGAGTACTACGCCGCCCACGCCCCGGCGTTGCTCGCCGACAGCCCGGTCGACCTCGGTCCGACACCGACGCGGGCCTGGGTCGCCCACGAGCCGGTGGGGCTCGTCCTCGCGGTCATGCCGTGGAACTTCCCGGTGTGGCAGGTCATGCGGTTCGCCCTCCCGACGCTGGCCGCCGGCAACGGCGTCCTCCTCAAGCACGCCCCGAACGTCACCGGCTGCGCGCTCGCGATGGCCGACCTCGCCGCCCGGGCCGGCTTCCCCGCCGACCTGGTCACGGCCCTCGTCGTGGCCGAGTCCGACGTCCCGGAGACGGTCGCCCGGCTCATCGAGGACCCGCGGGTCGCCGCGGTCACCCTCACCGGCAGCAACCGCGCCGGCGAGATGGTGGGCGCCGCCGCGGGCCGGGCGTCCAAGCCGTCGGTGCTCGAGCTCGGCGGGTCGGACGCGTTCGTCGTCCTCGCCGACGCCGACGTCGAGGCCGCTGCGGCCGCCGCGGTGCGGTCGAGGTTCACCAACTCCGGCCAGAGCTGCGTGTGCGCCAAGCGGTTCGTCGTCGAGGCACCGGTGGCGGAGGCGTTCACGGCGGCGTTCGTCGCTAGCGTCCGCGCCCTCGTCCAGGGTGACCCGACGGACCCGGCGACGACCGTGGGCCCGCTGGCACGACGCGACCTGCGCGACGCCCTCCAGCGGCAGGTCGACGCCTCCCTGGCTGCGGGTGCCGAGCTCGCCACCGGGGGCCGGGGCGTCGACGGGCCGGGCAGCTTCTACGAGCCCACCGTGCTCCTCGGGACCGGTCCGGGGATGCCGGTGTTCGACGAGGAGACCTTCGGCCCCGTCGCCGCCGTCGCGGTCGCCCGCGACGAGGACCACGCGGTCGAGCTCGCGGACGCCACGGACTACGGCCTCGGGCTGAGCGTCTGGAGCGGGTCGACCGAGCGGGCCCTGGCCGTGGCACGACGGGTCACCTCGGGCGCCGCGTTCGTCAACGCGGTCGTCGCGTCCGACCCGCGGGTGCCCTTCGGCGGGACCAAGCGCAGCGGCTACGGGCGCGAGCTGGCCGCCGCCGGGCTGCACGCGTTCACGAACACCCGGACCTACTGGGTCGCCGCCGGCTGAGGACGAGAGCCCTCAGCCGGCGACGTGGACCCTGCGGCTCAGCCGAGGCCGAAGGCGAACAGCTTGTTGTTCGGGGTGCCGAAGCCGAAGTTGCTGTAGCCGGAGCCCCAGTAGACGGTGCCGTTCGAGATGGCCGCGCCGGACAGGCACGAGCCGCCGCTCGCGAACCGCCACAGCTCGCTGCCGTCGGCCGCGTCGAGGGCGTACATGTGCCCGAGGGGGTCGAGGGAGCACCCGAAGACGACGCCGTTGGCCGTCGTCACCGGGCCGGACGTCGAGCCGCCCTGCGAGGGTCGTGCCTCCCAGACCAGCTCGCCGGTCGCGGCGTCGAGCCCGCTCCACACACCGGTGTTCGCGCCGTTCCAGGAGACGCCACCGCTGTTCGCGTTCGCGGTGTAGACACGGCGCCCGTCCGTGGCCGAGCCCCACTGGAGCCCACCGGCCGTGCCGCCGGGACCGGCCTGGGTCACCCACACGACCGCACCGGTCGCGGGGTCGAGCGCCCAGTACTGGCCGCTCTTCTGCCCGGCACCGACGAGCTCACGCCCCTTCATCGGCCCGCTCGCGACGGTGAACAGGTTGGGGGCCTGGCCGAAGTCGTAGTCGGGCCCGGCCGGCTCGGGGCAGTTCGACCCGTCCCCGATGAACGGGATGCAGTCGACCGTCCAGGCGTCGAAGTCCAGCGCCTTGGTCACCCACTTCACGGCACCGGTGCGCATGTCGAGCGCCACGATCGCGTCGAAGTAGTTGTCCGCCGGGAGGCAGGCCGCGCGGCCCTCCGGGGTCGTCGCCGCCGCGACGCACGCGAGGGTCTCCGGCGGGGCGTCGTAGTTGTTGCCGGTGGCGACGTAGACGGTGCGCCGCTTGGTGTCGATGGCCGGCGAGCTGCCCCACACCGCGTTGCCCGGGAAGTTCGCGGGGGTCATGTAGGTGCGCCAGAGGATGGCTCCGGTCCTCGCGTCGAGGGCCAGCATGCTGCCGCGGAAGGAGCAGCACGGGTAGCCGGGGACGACGGCGGAGAGCAGCTCCTCCTGGCTGGCCACCCCGACGTAGACGACGCCGTCGAACACCGTCGCCGACTGCGTGATGATCGCCGCCGGGTGCGTCTCCACCTGGGTCCGCCACAGCAGGGCGCCGGTCGCCTTGCTCACCGCGACCACGGCTCCGCCGCCGCCGAACGGGCCCTGGTTGCCGATGACGAGCGAGGTGTCCGTCAGGGCCGGCGTGGCGCGGAACTTGTCGAAGCCGACGCCGGTGAGCGTGGAGGCCGTCGTGCGCCACACCTGCTGTCCGGTCGCCTTGTTCACGGCGTAGAGGTTGCCCCGCCAGTCCGGGACGTAGACGTTCTGGCCGTCGACGGCCGGCGTCGCCGACACGTCGCCCTCGGTCGTGAACGCCCACTTGGTGGTCAGGCCGGAGACGTTGGCCGCCGAGATCTTCGACTCGCTCGCGGCGAACCGGGTGTTCTGCCGGTCACCGCCGGCCGTCGTCCAGCCGTTGCCCCCCGGCGCGGCCACCGCCTGGCCCCCGACGAGGAGCGCTCCTGCCGCCCCGGCCGCCACTGCCACACGCCAACGCCACGTCCTCATGGGACCGTCCTCTCGACAAGGAGATGGCCCGGCCGCCGTCGACCGGGCCACCTGTCAACGTATGACCCTCCCGGACGGGGCGTCCATGGCCCGACCGGGGGGTCGGTACCCCTCAGCGAGTAGCCCGTCCGAGCCGGGTCGACAGGCTCGCGGCCGCCTTGCGGACGGCTGCCACGAGCAGGGCGGTCGTCGCCGCATCCACGTCCACCTGCGGAAACGTCACCGCCACCCCGGCGACGGGGTAGTCGTTGTGGTCGAGCACCGCGGCGGCCACCGACCCCAGCCCGGGGGTGACGAGCCCGTCCTCCACGGCATGGCCGCGCTGGCGCACCGCCTGGAGCTCGGCGCGCAGCCGGGTCGTCGACGACGGGCCGCGGCCGTCGCGCTGCACGAGGGCGGCTCGGTCGGGGTAGAGCGCGCGGACCTGGGCGGCGGGAAGGGCGGCCAGCATCGCCATCCCGGAGGCCGTCAGCGCGGCGGGGAGGCGGACACCGACGTCGGTGACGAGGAGCGGCCGGCCGGGCGCCCGCTGCTCGATGACGTAGAGGACGTCACGGCCGTGGAGGACCGCGAGGTGGGCGTTGTGGCCGGTGGCCTCGGCGAGGCGGTCCATGACGCCGCGGGCCATCCGCTCGAGCGGGGCCTGGCGCTGGTACGCCGAGCCGAGCTCGTAGGCCGCGATCCCGAGCCCGTAGCGGCGCTCCTCGGGCAGGTGGCGCACGTAGCCACGGTCGACGAGGACGCTGAGCAGGTGGTAGACGCTCGAACGGGGCAGGCCGAGGTCGCGGGCGATGGCGGCAGCGGGCACCGGTTCGCCGCGGCGGGCGATGAGGGCGAGGACGTCGAGGGCGTGCCCCGCGGCCGGTGCGTTGGCCATGGCGCCATCCTCGCACCCCGCGGGTCCGCCTCGTCAGGCCTCGTCGTCGAGCGCCTCGGGGCCCACGGTCCGCCACCCGGGCCGCAGCCCCTCCCCGTCGTCGCCGCTGGTACAGCCGGGTCTTGGATCCGAGACATGACGCGGCCCCTCGTGGTGGTCCCGCCCCGCCGTCGGCGCTGCAATGGGAACCATGAGCGACGAGACCTCCCGCGAGCGGATGCCGACCTCCTACCGGGCCGGCGGTCCCGCCACGGACGTCGCCTCGGCCGACGCGGTCCCCGGGCTCGAGCCGGTCGTCGTCGGGGGCGGACCGCTCGTCATCGAGGACGTGGTCCGGGTGGCACGCGACGGGGCCCCGGTCGTCGTGGCCCCGGCCGCCCTCGAGGAGGTCCGGCGCACCCGCGAGGTCGTCCGCGGGCTCGCCTCCGACACCCAGCCGCACTACGGCGTCTCCACCGGGTTCGGCGCGCTCGCGACGCGGCACATCCCCGTCGACCTGCGCCACCGCCTCCAGCGCTCGCTCATCCGCAGCCACGCCGCGGGGTCCGGGCCGGAGGTCGAGCGGGAGGTCGTCCGCGCCCTGATGCTGCTGCGCGTCGCCACGCTCGCGACCGGGCGCACCGGCATTCGCGAGGAGACCCTGACCACCTACGTCGGGCTGCTCAACGCGGGCATCACGCCGGTCGTCCACGAGTACGGCTCGCTCGGCTGCTCCGGCGACCTCGCCCCCCTCTCGCACTGCGCCCTGGCGCTCATGGGGGAGGGGCCGGTGCGCGACTCGAAGGGGGAGGTCGTCGAGGCAGGTGCCGCGCTGGCGGCCGCCGGCCTCGCGCCCGTCGAGCTCGAGGAGAAGGAGGGCCTGGCGCTCGTCAACGGCACCGACGGGATGCTCGGGATGCTGTGCCTCGCGCTCCACGACCTGCGCGAGCTGCTCGTCGTCGCCGACGTCGCCGCGGCCATGTCGGTCGAGGGCCTGCTCGGCACGGATGACGTCTTCGCCGCGGACCTCCACGCCCTGCGGCCCCAGCCGGGTCAGGCGGTGTCCGCCGCGAACATCCGAAAGGTGATGGCGCACAGCCAGATCCGCGAGTCGCACCGCACCGAGGCGTGCACTCGGGTCCAGGACGCCTACTCGCTGCGGTGCGCCCCCCAGGTCGCCGGTGGGGTCCGTGACACCGTCGACCACGCCGCCCGGGTCGCGGCGTTCGAGCTCGCGAGCGCCGTCGACAACCCGGTCGTCACCCCGGACGGTCGGGTCGAGAGCAACGGCAACTTCCACGGGGCGCCCGTGGCGTACGTGCTCGACTTCCTCGCGATCGTCGCCGCCGACCTCGCCTCGATGTCGGAGCGGCGCACCGACCGCTTCCTCGACGTGGCACGCAACCACGGCCTGCCGCCGTTCCTCGCCGACGACGCCGGTGTCGACAGCGGCCACATGATCGCGCAGTACACCCAGGCGGCGATCGTCTCCGAGATGAAGCGCCTCGCCGTCCCCGCGTCCGTCGACTCCATCCCGAGCTCGGCGATGCAGGAGGACCACGTCTCGATGGGGTGGTCGGGCGCCCGGAAGCTGCGCCGGTCGGTCGACGGGCTGGCCCGCGTCCTCGCGGTCGAGGTCCTCACCGCCGCCCGCGGCCTCCAGCTGAGGGCGCCGCTCGCGCCGGCACCTGCGACCGGTGCGGTCGTCGAGGCCCTCGTCGCCGCGGGCGCCTCCGCCCCGGGCCCGGACCGCTTCCTGGCGCCCGAGGTGGAGGTCGCCCGCCGCCTCGTCACCGACGGCACGGTCCGCCGCGTCGCCGAGGCCCACACCGGCCCCCTCGCCTGACCCCGCCCCCGAGGTCCCCGTGGCCCCGTGGTCCTCGTGGTCCTCGTCGCGGACCGTGGGTGATAACCGTCGCCAGGGCGACGATCTTCACCCACGTCCGCGCGGGCGTGCGGCGGGGCGGCCCTCAGGCGGGGCGGGTGACCCGCACGACGAGGTCGTCGCTGTGGTGCGCTCCGGCGCCGCCGTCGATGACGCGCGCGCGTCGCTCGTCGACCGCGACGGTCCAGCCCTCGGGCACACCCGCGGCGACGTCGGCCGGGGAGAGCAGCTCCGCCGGGTCGAAGCCGTGGGCGCGGGCCCGCTCGGGGTCGACGTCGGCGTGGTGCACGACGAGCAGCGACCCGCCGGGGGCGACGAGCCGGGTGAGGGCGGCCAGCGGGTCGGTGTCATGGAAGAGCGTCGAGTAGAAAGCCGACACGAGGTCGAACTCCCCTGTCCCCAAGGTGGTTTCGACGCCCGAGAGCTCGCCGTGCACGCAGGTGACGTCGACCCCGGCGGCCTCCGCGACGGCACGCGCCCGGGCGAGGGCGACCCCGGACGGGTCGAGCCCCACGACCTCCCATCCCCGGCGGGCGAGCCACACGGCGTCCGCACCCTCGCCGCACCCGACGTCGAGGGCACGACCCGGCGGCAGCGCCGACGCCTCGACGACGAGTGCGTGGTTGGGTGCGCCGCTCCAGATCCCCGACGCGTTCTCGCCGTAGCGGGCGTCCCACTCGGCCTCGCCGGGCCGGGTCCCGTGGGCGTGGCCGCTGGCGAACACCCCGTCGTGCACGTGCCCGCCGCGGTGGTCTCGGCCGGTCGGGTGGCCACCGGTCGGCGGCTCGGCTGCTGTCATGGGTGCGAGTCTGCCCCGACACCCCGAGTCGTGTGCTCAGGTGGCCGCCCCGGCGGCCACCTGAGCACACGACTCGAGAAGGGCACGGGGCCGGGGTCTCGGATCGCAGACACGCTCCGGGCTCGAGGGGTCCCGCCCACCACGCGCCGCCCCCACAGTGGAACCACCAGACGAAGGAGACGGACATGGACGGCGCCCGCCCCGTGCGCAGCCCCCGCGGCACCACCCTCACCGCCCGCCAGTGGTCGACCGAGGCGCCGCTGCGGATGCTCATGAACAACCTCGACCCCGAGGTCGCCGAGCGTCCCGACGACCTGGTCGTCTACGGCGGCACCGGCCGGGCGGCCCGCGACTGGCGGTCCTTCGACGCGATGGTCCGCACCCTCCAGGACCTCAGGGCCGACGAGACGATGCTCGTCCAGAGCGGCCGCCCCGTCGGCGTCATGCAGACCCACGAGTGGGCGCCGCGCGTCCTCATCGCCAACTCCAACCTCGTCGGCGACTGGGCCACCTGGCCCGAGTTCCGCCGCCTCGAGCACCTCGGCCTGACGATGTACGGCCAGATGACGGCCGGCTCGTGGATCTACATCGGCACCCAGGGCATCGTCCAGGGCACCTACGAGACCTTCGCCGCGGTGGCAGAGAAGCGCTTCGGTGGGACGCTGGCCGGCACCCTGACCCTCACCGGCGGGTGCGGCGGGATGGGTGGTGCGCAGCCGCTCGCGGTCACCCTCAACGGCGGGGCCTGCCTCATCGTCGACGTCGACGAGAGCCGGCTGCGCCGCCGGGTCGAGCACCGCTACCTCGACGAGGTGGCCGACTCCCTCGACGACGCGGTCGACAAGGCGCTGGCGGCCAGGGCCGAGCGCCGCGCGTGGTCGGTCGGGGTCGTCGGCAACGCGGCCGAGGTGTTCCCCGAGCTGCTCCGCCGCGGGGTCGCCGTCGACGTCGTCACCGACCAGACGAGCGCCCACGACCCGCTCAGCTACCTGCCCGAGGGGGTCGGCCTCGACGAGTGGGCCGAGTACGCGGAGAAGAAGCCCGAGGAGCTCACCGACCGCGCCCGGGCCTCGATGGCGAGGCACGTCGAGGCGATGGTCGGGTTCATGGACGCCGGCGCCGAGGTCTTCGACTACGGCAACTCGATCCGCGACGAGGCCCGCCAGGGCGGCTACGACCGCGCCTTCGACTTCCCGGGCTTCGTCCCGGCCTACATCCGGCCGCTGTTCTGCGAGGGCAAGGGCCCGTTCCGCTGGGCGGCCCTGAGCGGCGACCCCCGGGACATCGCCGCCACCGACCGGGCCGTCCTCGACCTCTTCCCCGACAACGACCGCCTCCAGAAGTGGATGCGCGGCGCTGCCGAGAAGATCGCCTTCCAGGGCCTGCCCGCCCGCATCTGCTGGCTCGGCTACGGCGAGCGCGACAGGGCCGGCGAGGCGTTCAACGACCTCGTCGCCCGCGGTGAGGTCAGCGCGCCCATCGTCATCGGCCGCGACCACCTCGACTGCGGCTCGGTCGCCTCGCCGTACCGCGAGACCGAGGCGATGCTCGACGGCTCCGACGCCATCGCCGACTGGCCGCTCCTCAACGCCCTCGTGAACACGGCGTCAGGCGCGAGCTGGGTCTCGATCCACCACGGAGGCGGCGTCGGCATCGGGCGCTCGCTGCACGCCGGTCAGGTGTCACTGGCCGACGGCACCCCGCTCGCCGCCGAGAAGCTGCGCCGCGTCCTCACGAACGACCCGGGGATGGGCGTCATCCGCCACGTCGACGCCGGGTACGACCGGGCCGAGGAGGTCGCGGCCGAGCGCGGCGTCCGCGTCCCGATGCGCGAGGGCTGACCCCGCGACGGTCGACGGCCCTAGGCGGGGTCGGTGACGTCGGCGACCTCGGCGCCGAGGGCCCGGACGGCGTCGTCGGCCCCCAGCGTGGCCGCGACGCCGTGCGCGCCGGCCCCGATGGAGACCCGTCGGCCGGTCATCGTCGCGTCGGCGATGACGGGCCAGGCGGTCGTCGAGCCGAACGGCGTGATCGTGCCCCGGACGTAGCCGGTCACGGAGAACGCGGTGTCGGCGTCCGGCATCGACATCCGGTTGACGCCCAGGTGCGTCCGCAGCTTGGGCCACGAGATCTCGCGGTCCCCGGGGACGAGCACGAAGAGGAAGTCGCCCTCCCCCCGCCGCACGACGAGGGTCTTGACGATGTCGCGCGGCTCGACCCCGCGGGCGGCCGCGGCCTCCTCCAGCGAGCCCACCCGGCCGTGGCGGGTCACCTCGTGGTCGATCCCGGATGACGCCAGCGCCGCGAGGGCGCGCTCCTCACCGTCCATGGACCCAGCCTAGGCAGTCCTCGCGGGGCGGGACGCGCCCGACGACGTGGACCGGAGATCACGCGTCCGGACGGGGCCTGACGTTGCACAATCTGGCACCCGAGACAATGCGGCCGCCGCTACGCCCCCACCCACCGAGCCGAGTTGGTGGAATGTCCTCATGTCGTCGACGCCTCCAGCAGACGGGGCCGCCACGGGGTTCCGCCGCATGTGGCGGGACCTCGAGGCCATGGGGCGCGACGCAGGCAGCGGGGGCTACCACCGCTTCGCCCTCACGCGCACCGACTCCGACCTCCGCGAGTGGTTCGAGGGCGAGTGCAGCGACCGTGGCCTCGACGTCACCACCGACCGCGTCGGCAACCAGTGGGCCTGGTGGGGCGACGCGGATGCCGCCGTCGCGACCGGCGACCCCGGGGTCGTCATGGGGTCGCACCTGGACTCCGTCCCCGACGGCGGCGCCTTCGACGGTCCGCTCGGCGTGGCCGGCGCGCTGGCCGCCGTCGACCGCCTGCGCGCGAGCGGCTTCCGGCCGAGCCGGCCGATCGGTGTCGTCAACTTCACCGACGAGGAGGGGGCCCGGTTCGGCGTGGCCTGCGCCGGCTCGCGCGTGCTCACCGGCGCCCTCAGCCCCGACCGCGCCCGCTCCCTCACCGACAGCGACGGCATCTCGATGGCCGAGGCGATCCGCTCGGCCGGCCGCGACCCGCTCCACCTCGGCCGCGACGACGAGACCCTCGCCCGCATCGGGACCTTCGTCGAGCTGCACATCGAGCAGGGCCGGGCCCTCGTCGACCTCGGTCACGCCGTGGGCGTCGGCAGCGACATCTGGCCGCACGGGCGCTGGCGGTTCGACGTCCCGGGGGAGGCGAACCACGCCGGTACGACCCGTCTCGAGGACCGCGAGGACGCCATGCTCGGCCTTGCGGCCGCGGTCATCGCCACGCGCCGGGCGGCCGAGACACACGGCTGCGTCGCCACGGTCGGGCGGGTGCACGTCGTCCCCGGAGGCGTGAACGCCATCGCGTCGCGCGCCACCGGCTGGCTCGACGCCCGGGGCACGGTCGCGGATGCGGTGCTCCGCGTCGTCAACGAGGTGCGCGAGGTCGTCCACGAGTTCGACGGCCTCGTCACCCAGGAGTCGTGGACGCCGACGACCGACTTCGACCCCGTCCTCGCCCGCCGGGTCGCCACGCTGCTCGGCGGTGCGCCCGTCATCGGGACGGGTGCCGGCCACGACGCCGGCATCCTCGCCAACGACGGCGTCCGCACGGCGATGTTGTTCGTGCGCAACCCGACCGGCGTCTCGCACTCCCCGGACGAGTGGGCCACCGCCGACGACTGCCTCGCCGGCGTCGACGCCCTCGCGTCCGTCGTCACCGACCTCGCCGGGGCGGGTGCATGACCGCGTTCTGGTGCGAGCATGCCGTGCTCCCCGGTGGTGTCCGGCGGTCCGTGCGCGTCCTCACCCACCTCGGCCGGATCAGCGAGGTGCTCGTCGGGGCCACGGCCGAGCCGGATGACGTGCGCCTCGCCGGCGTCGTCCTGCCGGGCCTCGCCAACGGGCACAGCCACACCTTCCACCGGGCCCTGCGAGGACGCACGCACGACGACGGCGGCAACTTCTGGACCTGGCGTGACGCCATGTACGGCGTCACCCGCAACCTCGACCCCGAGAGCTACCACGCCCTCGCCAAGGCGGTCTTCGCCGAGATGCTCCTCGCGGGGTACACGGCGGTCGGTGAGTTCCACTACGTCCACCACGCGCCGGGCGGGCGCCGCTACGCCGACCCGAACGTCATGGGCAAGGCCCTCGTCGCGGCGGCCCGCGAGGTCGGCATCCGGCTCACCCTCCTCGACACCTGCTACCTCGCCGGGGGCCTCACCGCCGACGGCCACCTCGAGCTCGACGAGGTCCAGCAGCGGTTCAGCGACGGCACCGTGCAGGCCTGGGCCGAGCGGGTCTCGGCCCTCTCCGACGACGCGACGACCCGCATCGGCACGGCGGTGCACTCGGTGCGCGCGGTGCCCGGCGACGACCTCGCCGCGGTCGGCGCGCTCGCCGGACCCGACGGCCGCCCCCTCCACGTCCACCTGTCCGAGCAGCCCGGTGAGAACCTCGCCTGCGAGGGCTTCTACGGCTGCTCGCCGACCGAGCTCCTCTCCGGCGAGGGGCTGCTCGGGCCCGCGACGACCGTCGTGCACGCGACCCACCTCTCCGACAAGGACGTCCAGCTGATCTCGGGAGCGCGCTCGACCGCGTGCTTCTGCCCGACGACCGAGCGCGACCTCGCCGACGGCATCGGGCCGGCCCGCCGCTTGGCCGACGCCGGCGTCCCGATCTCGCTCGGCTCCGACCAGCACGCCGTCATCGACCCCTTCGAGGAGGTCCGCGGCGTCGAGATGCACGAGCGGCTCGAGACCCTCGAGCGCGGCCGCTTCGACCCCTCCTCCCTCCTCGCGATGGCGACCATCGACGGCTACCGCTCGCTCGGCTGGGACGGTGGGGGGCTCGTCGCCTCTGGTCAGCTCGCCGACCTCGTGGCCGTCCGCCTCGACAGCGCCCGGACCGCGGGGGTCCCCGCCGACCGGGTCCTCTACGCGGCGACCGCGGCCGACGTCACGGACGTCGTCGTCCACGGTGAGCACGTCGTCCGCGGTGGCGTCCATCGCGCCGGTGACGTCGGGCGGATGCTCGCCGACGCCATCTCGGCGGTCCGGCGGTGACCGCGGGTCCCATCGGAGCCGGTGCCCGGTCGACCCTCGTCACGAACATCGGCGAGCTCGTCACCTGCGCCGGGCCCGACGGCGACACACCGGTTCTCGGCCCGGTCGTCCCGGCCCAGGAGCGGATCGGCACCGTGAGGGACGCTGCGCTCGTGGTGGAGGAGGGGCGGGTCGCCTGGGTCGGCCGGGCAGCAGCGGCCCCGGTCGCCGACCGCCGCGTCGACGTCGGTGGTGCCGCCGTCGTCCCCGGGTTCGTCGACAGCCACAGCCACCTCGTGTTCGCTGGTGACCGGTCGGCCGAGTTCACCGCACGGATGGCCGGGACGCCCTACGACGGAGGGGGCATCGGCGTCTCCGTGGCGGCGACGAGGGCCGCGTCCGATGACGAGCTGCGAAACCTCCTCCGGGCCCGGGTCGCCGAGATGCGCTCTCTCGGAACGACGCTCGTTGAGATCAAGAGCGGCTACGGCCTCGACGTCGAGCACGAGGAGCGCTCGCTGCGACTCGCGCGCGAGGTCACCGAGGAGACGACCTTCCTCGGGGCGCACGTCGTGCCGCCCGAGGCGCGCGGGGACGCCGCCGGACGCGCGGCCTACCTCGACCTCGTCACCGGCCCGATGCTCGCCGCGTGCGCCCCGCACGCCCGGTGGGTCGACGTCTTCTGCGAGCCGGCCTCGCCGTACGCCTTCACCGAGGGCGAGTCACGCCGCGTCCTCGAGGCGGGCCGCGGGGCCGGGCTCGGCCTGCGGGTCCACGGCAACCAGCTGTCGCCGGGACCGGGGGTGCGCCTCGCGGTCGAGCTCGGCGCGGCATCGGTCGACCACTGCACCTTCCTGTCGGACGACGACGTCGAGGCCCTCGCGGGCGCGGCGGGGACCACCGTGGCCACCCTCCTGCCCGGGGTCGAGTTCTCGACGCGGATGCCGTGGGTCGACGCCCGGCGGCTCGTCGACGCAGGCGTCGACCTCGCGCTCGCCAGCGACTGCAACCCGGGGACGTGCAACACGGCCTCGATGCCGTTCGTCATCGCGCTCGCGGTGCGCGAGATGCGGATGACGGCAGCCGAGGCGCTCGTCGCCGCAACGGTGGGCGGCGCCCGGGCGCTGCGGCGCGAGGACGTCGGGCGGGTCGCCGTGGGCGCGCGGGCCGACCTCGCCGTCCTCGACGCCCCGAGCCACGAGCACCTGGCCTACCGGCCGGGCATGCCCCTGGCCCGCGCCCTCGACCTGGGCTGAGCCGCACCCCTTCCCCGGGGCCGCGACGTGCGGGACCGTGGGGCGCGAGGAGGTCCACATGGCCGAGCGCACACGGGTCCGCCGAGGGACGTCGGCGACCGGGATGGACCACGCCTCGTGGGGCGACGGCCCCCGCACCCTGCTCTACCTCGGCGGCGGTCCGGGGGGCAGCGTGCCCTCGGGTCGCCTGTCGCGCAGCACCGAACGGTGGTTCGCACCCGTTCGTCGAGGCGGGGTACACCGTCTGCTACGTCAGCCGGCGACGGGGGATGCCGCGCGGCCACACCGTGGAGGACGTCGCCGACGACGTCTCCGGCTTCGTCCGGGAGCAGCTCGGGGGCCGGGCCGACCTCGTCGTCGGGGTCTCCTACGGCGGGATGGTCGCCCAGCTGCTCGCCGCCCGGCACGGCAGGCTCCTGGGACGCGTCGCGCTCGTCGCCTCCGCCGCCCGCGTGAACGACTGGGGGAGGGACGTCGACGCCCGGCTCGCGGCCGCCGTCGAGCGCGGCGACCGGTCGCTGGCCGGGGCGACCTTCGGCGAGTACGTGCTCCCGGCCGCCCGCTGGCGGTGGCTGCGGCGCCTCGCGGGTCCGCTGCTGGGCCGGATGCTGATGTCCGGGCGCGACCACCCCGCATCGGACGTCGTCGTCGAGGCCGAGTCGGAGGTCGCCTTCGACGCGCGACCCGTGCTGCCCGGCATCCGGGTTCCCGTCCTCGTCCTCTGCGGTGACGAGGACCAGTTCTTCGCGGCCGACGTCGTCGCCGAGACGGTGCGGCTCGTCCCCGGTGCCCGGTTCGTGGGCTACCCCGGCCGAGGGCACCTCTGGGTCGCGTCGTCGCGGCAGGTCCCGCGCGACATCCTGCGCTGGCTCGCGGAGCAGCCGGGGCCTGCGGCGACGGAGGCTGCCGAGGGCGACCTCAGCTGACGGGCTCCTCGGCGATCTCCTTCGGGAGGTGGCCCGCCGACTTCGCGTAGTACGCGGCGGCCTTGCGCTCGGTGAAGGTGCGCGCCACGCCGACGGCGAGGCCGGTGATGGCGGCGTACGCGACGGCCTTGGCGAGGGGGGCGTCGGGGTCCTTGGGGTTGATCTCGTCCTTGAGGGCCCTGCCCCACACGGCGTTGACGAGCTTGGTCGCGACGACCCCGGCGAGGATGGCGCTCCCGGTTCCGAGAACCTTCCAGGCGAGCGGTCCCATGTGTCGTCCTCCAGCGTGGTTCGGGGTCGCCGGAGGGGCCTCCGACGCGGGTCTCCCTACCCTATGCCCGCGGGTATACGCTGTCCGAGTCCAACGACAGGGGAGCGCTCCGGCGCTGAGAGTGCGGCTCGCCGCAGACCCTCGAACCTGATCCGGTTAGCACCGGTGTAGGGAGTCGGGAATCTCAGGTGCACCCCCGGCACACCCGCCAGGCGTGGCCTGCGAGGTGCCGGGAGTGTCCCTCTCCGAGGTGTCCACACCACGGGAGAACACACATGGCAACCCAGCTCACCGAGCCGACGGCCCGCCGCCGCGGCTCCATCACGGCCACCGCACCCCTCATGGGGTGGCGGACGGTCGACATCCTCACGATCGCCTTCCTCGGCGCGGCCCTCGGTGTCGCGTTCTGGGGCTGGGGGATCCTCTACAACGGGCCGATCACCGCCCTCAAGCTCGGCTACGCCCCGCTCAACGGCCTGTTCGTCGGCACCTGGTTCCTCGCCGGGGTCGTCGGCGGACTGGTCGTCCGGCGGCCGGGCGCGGCGCTGTTCTGCGAGGTCGTCGCGGCGCTCGTCTCGATGCTGCCGGGCACCGAGTGGGGCGCGACCGTCCTCGTCTCCGGCATCCTCCAGGGCCTCGGCGCCGAGCTCGCGTTCGCGATCTTCGGCTACAAGGCGTTCGGGGTCGTCGCGGCCTCGCTCGCCGGGGTGCTGTCGGCGCCGCTCGAGTGGGCCTTCGAGGTCGTGAGGTTCCCGGCGTCGTGGGCCGACGTGCCGGTGCTGTCGGTCCTCGCGAACGGCGGCGGCTGGTACGCCGAGTGGGTCCTGCGCGACAAGCTGGCCTACCTGCTCGCGATGGGTGTCTCCGGCGCCGTGCTCGCCGGTGTCGTCGGCTGGCTGCTCACCCGTGCGCTCGCCCGGGCCGGGGCGCTGTCCGCGTTCCCGGCGGGGCAGGAGCACCGGGAGTCCCACGCTGTCTGACCCCCGCCCCGCGGCCTCCCCGCGACCGTGGGTGACGACCGTCGGCCCGCCGACGGTGGTCACCCACGTCCCGGAGGAGGACGGGCCGCGGCGTGGCCTCGTCGAGGTCGACGCGCTCACCTGGCGCCCTTTCGGGCGGCGCGAGCCGGTGCTCCGGGACGTGTCGCTGCGGGTCGAGCCGGGGGAGCGCGTCCTCCTCGTCGGTCCGAGCGGGTCGGGCAAGTCGACCCTGCTCCGCGCGTTCGCCGGGTTGCTCGAGACCGCCGACGCCGGCGACGTCACCGGTTCGGTGCGGGTCGACGGCGCGGCCCCCGGTGCCCGGCCGGGGTCGGTGGGGCTCGTGCTCCAGGAGCCCGGGTCCGGGGTCGTCGCCGCCTCGGTCGGGCGCGACGTCGCCTTCGGGCCCGAGAACGTGGCGATGCCGCGCGCGGCGATGGCGCCCCTCGTCACTGCTGCCCTGGACGCCGTGGGTCTCGGCGACCTGCCCCTCGACACCCCGACGTCGGCGCTCTCGGGGGGCCAGACCCAACGGCTGGCGCTCGCCGGGACCCTCGCCCTCGACCCGTCGGTCGTCCTCCTCGACGAGCCGACGGCGATGCTCGACCCCGCATCGGCCGCCGAGGTCCGCGAGGCCGTCGGCGCGCTCGTCGCGAGGCCCGGGGCGCCCACGCTCGTCGTCGTCGAGCACGTCCTCGGCCCGTGGGTCGACCTCGTGTCGCGGCTCGTCGTCCTCTCCGCCGACGGGCGGGTCGTCGCCGACGGTCCGGTGCGGGCGACTCTTGCGGACGAACGCGAGCGGCTGCTGGACATGGGGGTGTGGGTGCCGGGGGAGCGGCCACCGGCGCCGGTCGCCGTCGACCCGTCGCTCGTCGCCCCCCGCGACGGACGGGGCGAGGCCGGTGCAGTCCATGGGCTTCGCGCTGCTGACGTGGGGCGCAGCAGTGCGAACGGTGCCGCGGTCGGGCGGCTTCGCGCTGCTGACGTGGGGCGCAGCAGTGCGAAGCAGCCGGGACCGTCGGTGACGGCCGCGCTGCGGGCGGCCCCGCTCACGGTCGAGCGGAGGACGCGCCTCGTCGACGGGACCGTCCGCACCCGCGTCGCGGCGCGCACCGCCGACCCGGTGGCCGCCGCGCCGGGCACCCTCACGGCGCTCGTCGGCCCCAGCGGGTCGGGCAAGTCGACGGTCCTCCACGCGCTCGCGGGGTTCCTGCCCGCCACCGGCGGCACCGCCGTCAGGATCGCCACACCCACCGGCCCGAGCTCGCCGGCCGCCCTGCCCGCCGCCGAGCTCGCCACCCACGTGGCGTGGGTCCCGCAGTGGTCGAGCTCGACGATCGTCGCCGGCACCGTCCTCGACGAGGTCCTCGCCACGACCCGGGCCCTGGGCCGGGAGGACGACGCCGCCAAGGGCCGAGCCCGCGCCCTCCTCACCACCCTCGGCCTGCTCCACCTCCAGCGGGCCGACCCGCGCCACCTCTCCGGCGGGGAGCAGCGCCGCCTCGCGGTCGCCGCCGCGCTCCTCCACGGACCGGACGTCCTCCTCGCCGACGAGCCGACGGTCGGGCAGGACCGCCGCACCTGGGCGGCCCTCGTCGGGCTCGTCGCGGCCTACCGGACCGCCGGTGGCGCGGTCGTCACGGCCACCCACGACACCCACGTCGTCGACCGCGCGACGACGGTGCACCGGCTCGGGGCCCCGTCGGCCGGGGCCCCGTCGGCCGGGGTCCCGGAGCCGCCCACGGCGTCCCCGCTCGTCGCGCGCTGCGGCCCCCTCGCCCTCCTCGCGTCCGCCCTCCTCGCGGTCCCGGCGGGCGTCGTCTCGCCGCACTGGTCGGTGACCGTGTGGGTGCTCGCGGCGCAGGTCGTCCTCTCCCTCGTCGGGCTGTCCGCCCCGGGCGAGCGAGCCAAGCCGCCGAAACGCCTGCGCCGCACCGGCGTCAGGCTGGTGCCGGGCCTGCTCGCCGCGGCCTCCGTCGCCTGGTCCACGTGGCTCCTCGCCGGTCACGACGTCGATGCCGCGGCAACCGTGGCCCTGCGCGTCCTCGTCATCACGCTGCCGTCGGCCGTCCTCATCCCCTGGATCGACCCCGACCGCCTCGGCGACCACCTCGCCCAGCGCCTCCGCCTCCCTGACCGCCCTGTCGTCGCCACCGCCGCCGCCCTGCAGCGGGTCCACTCGTTCGGGGAGATCTGGCGCGAGCTCGGCCGTGCCCGGCGGATCCGGGGGCTCGGGATCTCGTGGCGGCGGCCCGGCACCCTCGTCGCCCACCTCGGCGCCCTGACGCTGGGACTGCTCGTCCGCACCCTCCGCTCCGCCGCCGACCTCGCCGTCGCGATGGACGCCCGCGGCTTCGCGACCGCCTCCTCGCGCACCTGGTGGGTCCCCGCCCGGTGGACGTGGCGGGACAGCCTGCTCGTCGCGCTCGCGACCGTCCCCCTCGTCGTGGCGGTCCTCGCCCGCTGACTCTTCTCGAGTCGTGTGCCCAGGTGGTCGCCCGGGCAGCCACCCGGGCACACGACCCCGGGAGCGGAGAGGCGCGACGTCGCGAGGGCCCGCGAAGGGCTGAGGGGGGCGCGCGGGCATACTGGGCGACCGTGTCCGCCTCCTCGCCCCACCCGGTCGGGAAGGTCCGCATCCCGCGCGAGATCTGGGTGCTCATCGCCTCGGCGTTCGTCATCGCCCTCGGGTTCGGGCTCATCACCCCGGTGCTGCCCCAGTTCGCGCAGAGCTTCGGTGTCGGGGCCACCGCCAGCTCGGTCGTCGTCTCCGCCTTCGCGTTCTTCCGGCTCGTCTTCGCGCCCGGTGGAGGACGCCTCATCGCCCGGCTCGGCGAGCGGCCGGTCTACCTCCTGGGCCTGGTCATCGTCGCCGTCTCCACCGGGGCCACGGCGTTCGCGCAGACCTACTGGCAGCTGCTCCTCTTCCGCGGGCTGGGAGGCATCGGGTCCGTGATGTTCACGGTGTCGGCGGTGGCCCTGCTCGTCCGGCTGTCCCCGCCCTCGATCCGGGCACGGGTGTCCTCGGCCTACGCGTCCGCGTTCCTCATCGGCGGCGTCGGCGGGCCGGTGTTCGGCGGCTTGCTCGGCAACCTGGGCCTGCGCGTGCCGTTCCTCGTCTACGCGGTGGCACTGCTCGTCGCGGCCTCGGTGGTCGCGCTCTTCCTCGGCGGGGCGTCCCTGCGACCCGACGAGTCCGCCGCCACGCTCCCGGCGATGACGGTCCGCGACGGGTGGGGCGACAGCGCCTACCGGGCGGCCGTGTGGTCCGGGTTCGCCAACGGCTGGGCGAACTTCGGGGTGCGCAACGCCATCCTTCCCCTCTTCGCCGCGGTCGTCATCGGCAAGGAGCCCTGGGTCGCGGGCATGGCCCTCGCGGTGTTCGCCGCCGGCAACGCGGTGGGCCTCACCGTCGCGGGCCGGCTGTCCGACCGCGTCGGGCGCAAGCCGTTCATCGTCACCGGGCTGCTCGTCAGCGGGACCGCCACCGCGGTGACCGGGTTCTCGGCCAACCTGCCGACGCTCGTCGTCCTCTCGGTCGTCGCGGGCGTGGGCTCCGGGACGCTCAACCCGGCGCAGCAGGCATCCCTCGCGGACGTCGTCGGGCGTGAGCGCAACGGCGGGCCGGCGCTCGCCGCGTTCCAGATGGCGGCCGACACCGGCGCCATCATCGGGCCGATCGTGGCGGGGCTCCTCGTCGACGTCGGGTCGTACGCGCTGGCCTTCGGGGTCACGGGCGCGATCACCGTGCTCGCGGCCGTCCCGTGGATGAGGGCGCGCGAGACGCACGTCGTCACCCGCGCCTGAACCCCGGGAACGCCCGCGACCCGGGCCGCGTTGAGGATGGGCCGGTCCCGCACCGGCAGGCGTGCCGGGAGCCCGGCCGCCAGGAGCCCGACCCGGAGGTCACCATCACCGCAGCCACCGCCACCGTCGCCGCCACCACGGTCCTCGACGAGCAGGTCGAGACCCTCCTCGCCCTCGGGTACCCGGCCCTCGCCGGGCTCACCGAGCAGGCCTTCACCGACCGCCTCGAGCCCCTCCGCGACGCCGCCGCCCGGCTGCCCGACCTCCCCGCCGACACCCCACCCGGCCACACGCCCCTCGTCCTCGTCGTGACGCGTGAGCTCGTCGACCCCGAGCGCACCGTCCCCCTCCTCCGCCTCACCGGTGGGCGCAAGGAGGGCATCCTCGACCGCAACCACGGCGAGCAGGGCCTGGCCCCCTACCGGGCCATCGAGCAGGTCGCCCTGCCCGACCCGGGCGCCTACCTCCTCCTCGACGTCGACCGGGGCGAGGAGTTCCTCGGCGTCCGGCCGGAGGAGGCGCTGCCCGTCATCCTCGGTCGGCGGCGCACACCGCTGACCATCGAGGAGGGCATCGCGGCCGTCACGCACGTCCCCGCGCTCCTCGAGCGGAACCGGTGCTTCATGCTGTCCGGTTCGCGGCGTGGCGACCGGCGGGTGCCGGCCCTGTGGATCAGCGAGCGGGCGGCGAAGCTCGGCTGGTGCTGGGACGGCAACCCGCACGACTGGCTCGGCGTCGCGAGCGCGGCGGCCCGCACCGCCTGACCCCCACCGCCACGAGGGCGGAAACGGCCCCTCCGGCAGCTGTTTCCGCACGCTCGGTGCCGCGTCAGCCGTCGCGGTCGTCGGCCGCCGATGGCGGGACGAGCATGACGACCGCCGCGGCGAGGCAGGCGAGCGCCGACCCGATCGCGACCGGCGACCACCACGTGCGGCCGTCGATCCCCGCGTCGGCCTGGAAGCCGCCGACGGCCCACAGCACCGCGAGGTACGCCGCGCCCGACGCCGTCACCGCGGCCGTGAGGACCGCGCCCCAGGGGATCCGGCGCCACAGGAGGACGCCGGCCGTGAGGAACGCCGGGGCGAGGACGCCGAGGTCGAGGGCGTAGACGAGGTGCACGGCCTCGGGAGGCATGACGTCCTCCGGCGGCAGGTCACCGGTCACGGCGAACCGCACCGAGAGCCCACCCCAGGCCGCGACGAGCGCCAGGCCGACGAGGACCGAGAACACCGCGACCACACGCGCCCGCACGCCGGAGGCGAGGCGCCGGGCCACGGCGGGCGCGTCGATGCTCGTCCCGAGGAGGACGAGACCTGCCGCCGAGGCGGAGAACGCGGCCACGTGGAGCAGGAACACGTCGCTGAAGCGGGCTCCGAAGGCGTAGTACGCGAAGTTGTAGACGCCGTAGAAGAGCATCCCCACCCACACGGTCACCGACGCAGCCGTGGCTGCGCGCCACGAGGCGCCCAGGGCGAGGGCCAGGGTGGGGGCCGCCACGACGAGGGTCACGAGGTCGTTGCCGCGCAGGGCGGCGACGGCCCACGTCTGCTCGGGGTAGAGGGCGTCGACGAACAGCCCGAGCGCGGACGCCACGACCATCAGCCCGAGGACGACGAGGGAGAGGACCCACGCAGCCGTGAGGCGCGGGCCGGTGAGGAGGAGCGGCGGCGACGACCCCCGATCGCGGACCTCACGGCGGTGCATGCCGACGGTGACGGTCGTCGCGCGGAGGACGGTGGTGTGGGTGGCCCGTGTGGTGTCCATGGTGCGCTCCTCGCGCGGGCGTCCGGGTCGGCGGTCGGCCCCTGGCGTCCCGCTGGTCCCACGCTAGGACGGCTGGGGCACGACGGCGGACGGGTGTCCGCCGGCTCACACGCCCTCCTGGTCAGGAGCGAGCGGCGACGTCCTCGACGACCTCCTCGACGTGGCGAGGCATGAACGCCACCGCGACGACGGCGGCCAGCGCCACGACGCCGGAGAGGACGAAGACGGCGTGGATCGCGGGTTCGAGGACGGCCGGCGGCACCGCGTCCAGGCTCGCCGGGTCGTGGCCGAGGCGACCGCGGACCACCGCGTTCGCGACCGCGCCGAAGACCGCGACGCCGACCGCGCTGCCGATGGAGCGGGCGAAGAGCGTCGCCCCGGTCGCGACCCCGCGGCGGTCCCACCCCACCGCTGCCTGGGCCGCGACGATGGCGGGGCTCGCGACCCAGCCGAAGCCCAGGCCCATGACGAAGTTCGGGGCCGCGAGGTGCACCACCGAGCTCGACCCGTCGACGGTGAGGAGCAGCCCCGACCCGGCGAGCGCCACCACGGCGCCCAGCATCATCGTCGACCGGAACCCGAACCGCAGGTAGAGCCGCCCGGCGGTCGTCGCGGCGACCGGCCACCCGATCGTCATCGCCGCGAGGGCGAACCCGGCGACGATGGCCCCCGTGCCGAGCACCCCCTGCGCGAACAGCGGCACGTACGAGGTCAGCCCGAGCAGCAGCACACCGATGACGAGGGAGGCCGCCATCGCCGTCCCGACCACCCGGTGGCGGAACACCCACAGCGGCAGCACCGGCTCGGCTGCCCGCCGCTCCACGAGGAGGAAGGCGGCGAGCAGCACCGCGGCCGCCGCGAGCAGCCCGACGCTCGCCGGCGAGGACCACGCCCACACGACGCCGCCCTCGAGAAGCGCGACGAGCAGGGCCACGGTGCCGAGGGTCAGCAGGAGCGACCCGAGGACGTCGACCCGTGGGCGTACGGCCCCCGCCTCGCGCGCGGGCCGGCGCTCGTCGAACCGGCGCCACAGCATCCACGCCGCGACGGCGCCGAGAGGGAGGTTGACGAGGAAGATCCAGCGCCACGACAGGTAGTCGGCGAAGATCCCGCCCAGCGTCGGGCCGATGAGCGAGGACGCCGCCCACACGGCGGCGATGTACCCCTGCACGGTCGCGCGCTCGGCGAGGGAGTAGATGTCGCCGACGATCGTCATCCCCACCGGCTGCACCGCCCCGGCGCCCAGGCCCTGGACCGCCCGGAACGCGACGAGGCTGCCCATCGACCACGCCACGCCGCACAGCAGCGACCCGACGACGAACAGCCCGACCCCCACGAGCATGACCGGCTTGCGGCCCACGAGGTCGGACACCTTGCCGAACAACGGCACCGACACCGCCTGGGCGAGCAGGTACACGGAGAACAGCCAGGGGAACTGGGTCAGCCCGCCGAGGTCGTCCACGACCGCGGGCACCGCCGCCGCGAGGATCGTCGCGTCGATCGCCACCAGCCCTGTGCTCAGCATGACGGCGAGGAGGACGGGCCCGCGTTCGCTCCCCAGCCCCACCGAGGCGCGCGAGACCGGGGTCGGGGCGGAGGACGTCACGACAGGCGGCAACCCCGGACGGCGGCGGTCCATTCCGCGTCGAGGCCCCTAGCCTGTGTCCGTGACCGAGCTGACGAGCGCCGAGCAGCGGGTCCTGGACGCCCTCGACGAGGACGAGCTCGTCGCGACGCTCGTCGAGCTCGTGCGGGTCCCGAGCGTCACGGGGACCGACGCCGAGGCCGACCTCCAGCACGTGGTCGCCCGCTGGTACGAGGAGGCGGGGCTCGAGGTCGACCTCTGGTCGCTCGACCTCGACGCGCTGCGCTCCGACCCCGAGTTCCCCGGGACGGAGGCCCCGCGCACCGAGGGACACGGGCTCGTGGGCACCGGACCCGGCGAGGGCGTGCCGGGCCTCGTCCTCCAGGGGCACATCGACGTCGTGCCCACGGGCGACCTCGCGAAGTGGGCTGGTGGAGAGGCGTTCTCGGCGCGCGTCGACGGCGGTGTCCTCCACGGACGCGGCGCGTGCGACATGAAGGCCGGGGTCACCGCCAACCTCGCCGTCGCCCGGGCGCTGCACCGTTCGGGGGTCGCGCTCGAGCGGCGCCTCGCCCTCCACAGCGTGATCAGCGAGGAGGACGGCGGTCTCGGGGCGTTCGCGACCCTGCGGCGCGGCCATGGCGGCGACGTCGCCGTCATCACCGAGCCGACGAGCGGCAGGGTCGTGACGGCGAACGCCGGGGCCCTGACCTTCCGGCTCGAGGTGCCCGGTCGGGCGGCCCACGGCAGCACCCGCCTCGAGGGCGTCTCGGCCATCGACACCTTCTTCCCGCTCCACGTCGCCCTGCGCGGGCTCGAGGCGCGGCGCAACGCCGACGCCGACCCCCGCTTCGCGAACACGCCGCTGCCGTACGGGATCTCGGTCGGAACCCTGCGCTCGGGCGACTGGGCGTCCTCCGTTCCCGACCTGCTCGTCGCCGAGGGCCGGATGGGCGTGCGGCTGGGGGAGGACCCGGCCGACGCCCGGCAGGCGCTGGAGGAGGCCGTCGCCACGGCGGCCGCCGCCGACCCGTTCCTGCGCGACCACCCGCCGGTGGTCACCTGGCCGGGGGGACAGTTCGCGTCGGGTCGGCTCCCCGAGGGCCACGGCCTGGTCGGGGAGGTCGTCGACGCCGTCGCCGTGGTGAGCGGGCGTCATCCGGAGGAGGGCGCCGCCCCGTACGGCTCGGACCTGCGTCTCTACGCGGGGGTCGGCGGCATCCCGACGCTCCAGTACGGGCCGGGTGACGTCCGGCTCGCCCACGCGCCGAGGGAGTCGGTGCCGCTGGCCGAGGTCGTCGAGGTCGCCCGGGCCCTCGCGCTCCTGGCCGCCCGCCGGCTCGGCGCCCACTGACGCGGGAGTCAGTCGAGGTCGAGGGCCTCGTCGGGGCGCAAGGGGTGCAGGTCGCCCAGCGACTCGGCGACCACGATGGCCGTGTCGCCCTGCGCCAGACGGAAGTCGGACGGCGGGTTGGCGAGCGTCCGCTCGCCCCGGGCCACCGCGAGGAGGGTGGCGCTGTGCTCGCCGCGCAGCCGCTTCGACAGGTCGTCGAGCCCGAGGTCGACGTACTCGTCGGGCAGCCGCACGCGGTACAGCTCGGACCCCTCACCGCCGGAGACCATGTCGGTGACGAGGGCCGCGATGCCCGGGTAGAGCGCCGTCCGCGCCAGCAGGCGCGACGCGAGCCGCGACGTCACGAGGATCTCGTCGGCGTGCGCCCGGCGCACGTGCTCGACGTGCTTGGGGTTGTTGACCTCGACGACGGTCCGCACCTGCGGCGCCATCGACTCGATCGCCAGCACGCACAGGATGGAGCGCATGTCGGCCTCGTTGCTCGTGTCCGACGGGCAGATGATCGCGGCGGCGGCCTCGGGGACGCCCGCGCGCTCGAGGTCCTCGGCGCTCGTCGTGTCGCCGCGCACGAAGTAGCAGCCCGGGCCGGCCGGACTGCGCTCGCTGTCGTGGAGGACGACGACCTTCGCGTCGAACTCGTCGCCCTTGAGCTCCTCGATGAGCTCGCGGGCCGTCCCGTTCCAGCCGCAGACGACGATGTGGTCGCGGTACCCGGCAGCGCCCATCCCCTGACCCTCCTTGAGCAGGAACTCGATGACGAAGCCGACGATCGCGGCCGTGAGCGCGGCGACGATCGCCACGCCGAAGAAGGCGAGCAGCCAGCCGACGAGGTAGCCCCCGCCGCTCGTGACGAAGCTCGCGTCGCCGGAGCCGATGACCGTCGTGACGGCCCAGTACCCGGAGTCGACGAGGCCGCCGAGGGAGCGCTTCTCGGGTTCGAGGACCGTGACGACGACGGTGGCGACGACGACGATGCCCGTGAGCGAGAGGACGAGGGTGCGGAAGAAGTGCAGGTCCAGGCCGGCGCTGATCCGGTTGGCGTGGAACGCGACCCGCCGGAGGGCGGGGACGGCGGCGAGGGCGCGGAGCGGCGCGCGGAGGACGTGGAGCACCCACGTCCGGACACGCCTCACGGGGGAGGCCCCGGCGACCGACCCATCGGCACAGTGTGGGGGCGTCGCGACCGACGCGACAAGACCCGTTCCGGTGGCCCGGCCCGGGTGGCACGATGCCGGGATGGCCCGGTTGCGCTACACCGCGATCTGTTCCCTCGACGGTTACGTCGCCGACGCCGAGGGAGGGTTCGGCTGGGCCGCACCCGACGAGGCGCTCCACCGTCTCGTCAACGACCTCGAGCGCGAGGTGGGCACGTACCTGTGCGGACGACGCGACTACGAGGTGATGAAGGTCTGGGAGACGATGCCCGGCGACGTCCCCGGCCCCGAGGGCGAGTACGCCCGCATCTGGCGGGCCGCCGAGAAGGTCGTCTACTCGACGACGCTCGAGGAGGTGTCGACGGCCCGCACCCGGCTCGAGTCGTCGTTCGACCCCGTGGCCGTCGAGGCACTCCTCGCCGACAGCGCCCTCGACGTCGGCATCGGCGGTCCGACCCTCGCGGCGGAGGCGTTCCGTGCAGGCCTCGTCGACGAGGTGCACCTCTTCCTCCACCCCGTCCTCGTCGGTGGCGGGCTGCGTGCGCTCCCCGACGAGGTGCGCCTCGACCTCGACCTCCTCGCCGCCGACACGGTGGGGGAGGTCGTGCACCTGCACCACCGCGTCCGCCGCTGACCCGCCCCGAGTCGTGTGCCCGGGCGGCCGCCCCGGCAACCACCTCAGCACACGACCCGGGGACAGTGGCAGAGTCGACCCGATGACCGTGACCGACGTGACGATCGACGGGCTCCCGGAGCCGTTCACCGCCCGCACCCCCGGGACCGATGACGCTGGGCCGGTCGCGGACCTCCTCGCCGCCCACCAGCGTGCGGCCCGGGGGAGCGGTGCCCCGAACCGTGACGCCGTGCTCGCCCTGCTCGTCGGCACCGGGTCGTGGACCCGCCGGCAGGTGCTCGTCGACGACGGTGACGGCCGGCTCGCTGCCTGGCTCTCCGTGCACGACCGGGCGGCCGGGCGCACCGTCCTCGAGGTCACCGTGCACCCTGCGCTCGACCCCGCGACCGGGGCGACGCTCGCCGACGCCCTCTTCGGCGCCGGTGAGCGGCACGCCCTCGACATCGCCCGGGCCCGGCGGCTGCGGTCCACCCTCCTCGACTCGGGCGCCTACGCCGACGACCCGCGCCAGCAGCGGTGGCTTGCGGCAGCGGGGTACGAGCACGTGCGGACCTGGCTGCAGATGTCACGGCCCGTCGACCCCGCGGAGGCAGGGTCGCTCCCGGCCCCGCGCGACGGCGTCGTCGTGCGCCCGGTCGACCGGCACGACGACGGCCTGCCGGTCGCCCAGGACCTCCAGGACGTCCACCGCGTCCTCGAGGAGTCCTTCCAGGACCACTTCAGCAGCTACCGCGAGAGCTTCCCCGAGTTCGTCATGCGGCTGCGCGAGGACCCCGGCCACCGCTGGGACCACTGGTGGCTCGCCACCGTCGAGCAGCAGGACGGGAGCGTCCTGCCCGGGGGCGCCCTCGTGTCCTCGGTGCTCGGCCCGGACGCCGACGGCGTCGAGGGCAGCTACGTCGACTACATCGGGGTGCACCGCCGCTCGCGGGGCCGTGGGGTGGCGAAGGCGCTGTTGCACACCGTGATCGCCGACGCCGCGCAGCGCGGGCGCAACCGGGTCGGCCTCGAGGTCGACGCCGACTCACCGACCGGGGCCGACGGCCTCTACCTCGCGATGGGGTGGGTCACGGCGTACCGGACCCAGTCCTGGCACCGCGACCTCGACGTCCCCCGCTGACCCCGGCTCGCACCGGTCCGGGCCGGGGTCAGCGGGGGCCGCGGTCAGCCGGTGCGGACGTCGATGACGAGGCGGCTGGGGCTGGTCAGCACGAGGACCCGGAACGGCCGCTGACGGTCGAGGCCGACGAAGGTCTGCGCCAGCGCCTCGAAGCCGCCGCAGATCGACGGGGCCGCGGCGAACACCGTCCCGCGCAGGTCGGGGGCGGACCGCTCCGGGCACTCGCTGTTGCCGTCAACGCCCGGGTACCCGATCGAGCTGACGTACACCTCGAGCCACGCCCTCCCAGCGACGTGTACCGGCTCACCGGACGGGTCGGCGATCGGTTCGTCGACGTATCGGACGGCGTAGTGCGGCCTGCCCCGGCCCTCGAACTGATGGACGACCCGGTCGAAGCCAGCGTGGCGGCCCACGCGCACCGAGGACCACGTGCCGAGGTCCGGGCCGAGCTCGGGGAACGTCGGTGACTGCACGGGAGTGAGGGCGCAGCCGGCCTGCCATCGCCCCCTCTACGTCCGACGCGGACCGTCGGTACCCAGTGGTCGTCTTTCCCCGCCGTCAGCCTCCGTCGTCATCCCCGGCGCGGTCGAGGCAGGTGCAGATGCACACCTTGTTGCCCTCGGGGTCGGCGAGGACGGTGAACGAGGGCGCCTCGGAGTCGTCGGCGACCGTGCCGCCGGCGGCCAGCGCCGCGGCGATCCGCTCGTCGGCCACCTCCGGGGCGAGCCAGACGTCCCAGTGCCAGCGCTGGCGCGACTCGTCGTGCGCCTCGGTGCCCTGGAACCACACGTGCGGCAACCCCGGCGCGAGGTCGACGACGTCGCCGCCCGCGTGGTGGTGGTCGGGGTCCCCCGTGAGCACCGCGGCCCAGAAGCGTGACTGCTCGGGGGTCGACCACGTGTCGAGCGCGAGCTCGAGCTGGACGACGAGCCCGGGCTCGGGCGTGAGCCCGTGCTCG
Source organism: Oryzobacter faecalis (assembly GCF_046764005.1). Taxonomy (NCBI): domain Bacteria; kingdom Bacillati; phylum Actinomycetota; class Actinomycetes; order Micrococcales; family Intrasporangiaceae; genus Oryzobacter; species Oryzobacter faecalis. The sequence goes on from NZ_JBKOFW010000002.1 coordinate 558,825, forward strand.
CGGGCGACGGCGCTCACCGCGCGGGCCACCTCCACGTCGTCGGCAGTGCGCCACAGCCCCTTGTCGTGCCGCGTGGCCGACCGCAGGACGACGCTGCGGTGCCCCAGCGACACGTCGAGGTGGTCGGCCCGGGGCCCGGCGGCCGCGACCGCTGCCGCGACGAAGGCCGCACCCTCGGCGGTTCCGGCGGTGCGGAAGCGGGCGTGCAGGCCCTGGGCGAGGACGCGCCAGTCGTCGAGACCGGCCGCGAGGACATCGGCGTACGTCAGTGGCTCCATGCCCCGACCCTGCCACCGGGCACCGACACGAGACCCGTCCGCACCGGGCTACCGTGAGCGCATGGGACGACGCGTCGCCCTCGCGCTCGGGGCCGGGGGAGCCAGGGGCTATGCCCACATCGGGGCCGTGCAGGTCATCCGCGAGCGGGGCCACGAGATCGTCACCGTCGCCGGGACCTCGATGGGCGCCCTCGTCGGCGGCGTCACCGCGGCCGGGAAGCTCGACGAGTACACCGAGTGGGCCACGAGCCTGACCCAGTACGACGTGTGGCGGCTGCTCGACATGAACCTCGGCGGCGGTGGGGCGATCCGGGCCGAGCGGGTCATCGGGAAGGTCGCCGACATCCTCGACGGCGCCCTCATCGAGGACTGCCCCATCCCGTTCACCGCCGTCGCCACCGACCTCAACAACCGTCGCGAGGTCTGGTTCCAGCGGGGGCCGGTGGCCACGGCCATCCGGGCGTCGGTGGCGATCCCGAGCCTGGTGACCCCGGTCGTCGTCGGAGGGCGCCTCCTCGTCGACGGCGGCCTGATGAACCCCGTCCCGATCGAGCCGACGACGGCCGTCACCTCCGACCTCACCATCGCGGTCAGCCTCCAGGCCGGGCACACGCGCGGCGTCGACATCGAGCCGGCCTCCCCGGTCCGGTCGATGTCGGCCCTGGGGGAGTCCGTGCGCTCACTCACCTCGCGCGTCGCGGCTCGCATCGTGCCCGAGCGGCTGGCCGAGAGCGGAGCGGACGCCGTTGCGCCGCAGGCCGATCCGGGTGCTGAGGTCGCGCCCACCGCCTCACCCGAGCGCGAGGCCTCACCGGCCGAGGACGGCCCGGGCTACCTCCCGGCGCCGAAGGACCTGTCGTCGACCGAGGTCTTCAACCGCTCGTTCGACACCATGGCCTCGCTCATCACGCGGTACCGGATGGCGAGCAACCCGCCGGACGTCCTCGTCAGCGTGCCCTCCGACGCGTGCCGGACGATGGACTTCCACCGTGCGGCCGAGATGGTCGCCCTCGGCCGCCGGCTCACCGAGCAGGCGCTCGACGCGGCCGGCCTCTGACACACGTGCCGGTGCCGGGGCCCGGACACCCGGACCCCGGCACCGCGGCGAGGTGGCCTCAGTCGGCCTGGCCGTACAGCCCGGCGAGCGTCGACCCGTTCGCCCAGTGGATGTTCCTGATGGGGTTGAGCGAGTCGCGGTAGGTGTACGCACCGCTCTCGTAGACGGCCCACACGTGGGCGTTGCCGTTCGAGCTCCCGTAGGCGACGCCCTCGATCATCGACGGGGCCCGCATGCAGAACGACGTCCCGTCGGTGATGTCCGACGTGTACGAGGTCGGGCGGACCCAGACGTTGCCGCGGTTGTCGCGCCCCTCCGAGGTGGCGAAGACGAACCTGTCGCCGACGACCGCGACCCCCTGGGTCTTGCTCGGGACCCAGCGCTTGGCGCCGGTGTACGACAGGGAGCCGGTGCTCGTCGGGCGGTACTGCCACATCGACTGGTGGCTCGTCGAGGAGAAGTCACCGGTCCAGATCGTGCCGCCGTGCGACCCGAGGAAGGACGCCTTCCCGGCGACGTCCTGGGTGCCCTTCGGTGCGACCGGGGTGCTCGTGTCGGCGGCGGCGAGCTTCGAGCGGACCGTGGCGGCCGACCAGTAGCGCACGACGCCCTCACCACCGACGTAGACGTGGCCGCCGGCGATGGCGACGCCGCCCGCGTGGGTCTGCGCGATGAGCATGCGGCCCAGGCTGGCGCCGCGCCGGTCACCGCTGAGGACGACGCCGAAGACCGCGCTGTGGCCGTCGGGGACCTTGTTGCCGTCGTCGTCGTCGTAGGCCGAGATGAGCAGGACGTCCTCGGTCGTGCCGTTCCAGTTGTTCCAGTAGGCCAGGCCCTGGGGCACCCACCGCCCGGAGTAGAGCGCCGCGGGAACCGCGACACCGTTGTGGAACGTGCTGTCGTACGTCGTGCTGGCGGACGGGCCCGGGTAGAAGTCCGCGCTGCCCGTGGCCGTGCGGCACATGGCGTCCTCGGCCATCGCCACGCCGGGCGTCGCCACCGTGACCAGGCCACCCAGCGTCACCACCGCCAGCGTCGTCGCGAGCGCCTTGAGTCGTTGCATCGTCGTTCCCCTCGTGTCGTCCCCCACCTGCGCGGTTCGCGCGGCGTCGCCCGGTCCGGGCGTCCCCGCAGGCTAGCCGCCGCCACCCCTTCGGTCGGCGCCTTCGGGTGGGGAGCACTCCCCGGCGGGGCCGACCGGGAGGCCCGGGAACATCGGGGCCGCGACAAGAGTTGAGCCGGGTGAACGCAAGTTTCGCCCGTCTGGTTTGGTCATGCCGGCCCGGCGGTCTACCTTGAGTCCCAAGCACTCAACCCCGTGTCACCGCATGAAGGAGTCCAGCCACCATGGCCCGTGCAGTCGGTATCGACCTCGGCACCACGAACAGCGCCGTCGCCGTCCTCGAGGGCGGCGAGCCCACCATCATCGCGAACGCCGAGGGCGGTCGCACCACCCCGTCGGTCGTCGCGTTCTCCAAGGGCGGTGAGGTGCTGGTCGGCGAGATCGCCAAGCGCCAGGCCGTCACCAACGCCGACCGCACGATCCGCTCGGTCAAGCGCCACATGGGCACCGACTGGAGCTCGGACGACATCGACGGCAAGAAGTACACCGCCCAGGAGATCAGCGCCCGCATCCTGCAGAAGCTCAAGCGCGACGCCGAGTCCTACCTCGGCGAGACCGTCACCGACGCCGTCATCACCGTCCCGGCGTACTTCGACGACCACGAGCGCCAGGCGACGAAGGAGGCCGGCGAGATCGCGGGGCTGAACGTCCTGCGCATCGTCAACGAGCCGACCGCCGCCGCCCTCGCCTACGGCCTCGACAAGGGCAAGGAGGACGAGCTCATCCTCGTCTTCGACCTCGGTGGCGGCACCTTCGACGTCTCGCTCCTCGAGGTCGGCAAGGACCCCGAGGACGGCTTCTCCACGATCCAGGTCCGCGCCACCTCCGGTGACAACCAGCTCGGCGGTGACGACTGGGACGAGCGCATCGTCAGCCACCTCCTCACGACCGTGAAGAACAGCTCGGGCGTCGACCTGTCCAAGGACAAGATCGCCATGCAGCGCCTGCGCGACGCGGCCGAGCAGGCGAAGAAGGAGCTGTCGTCGGCGAGCTCGACCGGCATCTCCCTCCAGTACCTCTCGATGTCCGAGAACGGCCCGATCCACCTCGACGAGACGCTGACCCGCGCGCAGTTCGAGCAGATGACCAAGGACCTGCTCGACCGCACGAAGCAGCCGTTCCAGACCGTCATCAAGGACGCCGGCATCTCCCTGTCCGACATCGACCACGTCGTCCTCGTCGGTGGCTCCACCCGCATGCCGGCCGTGAGCGCCCTCGTCAAGGAGCTCACCGGCGGCAAGGAGCCCAACAAGGGCGTCAACCCCGACGAGGTCGTCGCGCTCGGCGCGTCCCTCCAGGCCGGTGTCCTCAAGGGCGAGCGCAAGGACGTCCTCCTCATCGACGTCACCCCGCTGAGCCTGGGCATCGAGACCAAGGGCGGCCTGTTCACCAAGCTCATCGAGCGCAACACGGCCATCCCGACCAAGCGCAGCGAGGTCTTCTCCACGGCCGAGGACAACCAGCCCTCCGTGCTCATCCAGGTCTTCCAGGGCGAGCGCGAGATCGCGCAGCAGAACAAGCCGCTCGGCACCTTCGAGCTCTCCGGCATCGCGCCGGCGCCGCGCGGCGTGCCGCAGATCGAGGTCACCTTCGACATCGACGCCAACGGCATCGTCAACGTCTCTGCGAAGGACCGTGGCACCGGCAAGGAGCAGAAGATCACCATCTCCGGCGGGTCCGCCCTGTCGAAGGAGGAGATCGAGCGCATGGTCAAGGACGCCGAGGCCCACGCCGAGGAGGACAAGAAGCGCCGCGAGGAGACCGAGACCCGCAACCTGGGCGAGTCGCTCGTCTTCTCGACCGAGAAGTTCCTCTCCGAGTCCGGCGACAAGGTGTCGCCCGAGCTCCGCGGCCCGGTCGACGAGGCGCTCGCCTCGCTCAAGGAGGCGATCAAGCCCGACTCCGGCGCCTCGCGCGATGACGTCCAGGCCAAGATCGACGACCTCAACGCGAAGTCGCAGGAGATGGGCGCGGCGATGTACGCGGCCGCGGCCGAGCAGGGCGACGCCCACGCAGAGGGTGGGACCCGCCATGACGGTTCGGGCGCCGAGGCCACCGACGGCGGCACCTCCGCGGGCGGCTCGTCCTCCTCGGACGACGACGTCGTCGACGCCGAGGTCGTCGAGGACGACGAGGAGAAGAAGTGACCGACCCCTCCACCCCGCGTGACGACGCGCCGGAGGACGTGACACCCGGCGCGGACGCGTCGGACGACGCGATCAACACCGAGTCGGTCAACGACGGCGAGGAGGTGGCCCCGCAGCACGGCGGGGCCACCCCGGCCGCCGGGTCGGCCTCCGCCGCGGCGGGGACCGCCGGCGGGGACGGCGAGCACCCCGACACCGCGCTCGCCGCCGAGCGCCTCGCCGACCTCCAGCGCCTCCAGGCCGAGTACGTCAACTACAAGCGGCGCGTCGACCGTGACCGGGCGCTCGTCCAGGAGCGCGCGGTGCGCGACGTCCTCGAGTCGCTGCTCCCCGTCCTCGACGACATCCAGGCCGCCCGTGAGCACGGCGACCTCGCCGAGGGTCCGTTCGCGGCGATCGCCGACAAGCTCGAAGGCTCCCTCGGGCGCTACGGCCTGGAGCGCTTCGGCGCTCGTGGTGAGGCCTTCGACCCGATGCAGCACGAGGCGCTCATGCACGCGCCGTGGCCGACGGGCGACACCGACCTCCCGTCCGACGCGTCCTCGACGACCGTCGTCACCGTGCTCCAACCGGGCTACCGTGCCGGTGAGCAGGTCCTCCGGCCCGCTCGCGTCGCGGTGTCCGACCCCGACTGACCCGCCCGACCGGTAGCCGAGAGGAGGCGCCCGTGGCCAGCCAGGACTGGTTCGAGAAGGACTTCTACGCGATCCTCGGCGTCCCCCAGGACGCCGACGACGCGGCCATCAAGAAGGCGTACCGCAAGCTCGCGCGGCAGTACCACCCGGACAAGAACCCGGGCGACGCCGCGGCCGAGCAGCGCTTCAAGGACGTCGGCGAGGCCCACGCGGTGCTCGCCGACAAGAAGCAGCGCCAGGAGTACGACGCGGTCCGCTCGATGGCGCACGGGGGCGCCCGCTTCCGCGCGGGCGGCCCGGGCGGCAACGGCGGCTTCGAGGACGTGTTCTCCGCCTTCGGCGGTGGCGGCGGCCAGCGGGTCCGGTTCTCCCAGGGGGGTGCCGGTGCGGGCCAGCCCGACCTCGACGACCTGCTCGCCCAGATGTTCGGGGGGACGGCCGGCGCGGGGCGCGGTGGCGCGGACCCGTTCTCCGGCTTCGGCGCGCCCCGCGGCCCCCGCAAGGGCGCCGACGTGCAGGCGCGCACCTCCCTGGCGTTCCGCGACGCCGTCCGGGGCGCCACGGTCACCCTGACGACGGCCGAGGGTGGGCGGATCACGACGAAGATCCCCGCCGGGGTCAAGGACGGCCAGAAGATCCGGCTGCGCGGCAAGGGCGCCGAGGGCGACCCCGGCGCCGGCCGCGGCGACCTCATCCTCACCGTGTCCGTGGAGAAGCACCCCGTCTTCGGCCGCGACGGCGACGACCTCACGGTCGACCTCCCGGTCACCTTCGCCGAGGCGGCCCTCGGTGCCACCGTGCGCGTCCCCACGCTCGACGGCTCGGCCGTGCGGGTCAAGGTGGCGCCCGGCACCCCGAGCGGGCGCGTGCTGCGGGTCAAGGGCCGCGGCGTCGCCGGGCGCCACGGCACCGGGGACCTCCTCGCCCGGGTCCAGGTCGTCGTGCCGCAACGGCTCACCGACGCCGCCCGTGCGGCCATCGAGGCCCTGCACGCCGAGGAGGCCGACCTCGACCCCCGCGCCGCCCTGTTCGAGCGCGCCGAGAGCTGAGCCCGAGAGGAGGGACCGCCGTGGCAGCCGTCGACCGCTTCGCGTTCGCCCCCGACGACGAGACGCCCGTCTTCGTCATCTCCGTCGCGGCCGAGCTCGCCGGGATGCACGCGCAGACCCTGCGGCAGTACGACCGGCTGGGCCTCGTGACCCCCTCGCGGACGCGCGGTGGGGGACGCCGGTACTCCCAGCGCGACGTCGCCCTGCTTCGCGAGGTGCAGCGGCTCTCGCAGGAGGAGGGCGTCTCGCTCTCCGGCATCGCCCGCATCCTCGACCTCGAGAACCAGGTCGCCGCCCTGCGCGCCCGGGTGTCCGAGCTGGCCGGCGAGCTCGACGCGCTGCGCGAGGCCACCGGCCGTGGCGCCCGCGTCTTCTCGGTCTCCCCGTCCGGTGACGTCTACGCCACGCGGCTCGGCGAGCGGCCCCGCCATCGCGGCTCGCAGGCGCTCGTCGTGTGGAGCCCACCCCACCGCTGACCGCAGGGGAGGGCGGCGGGGTCAGCGGGCGGGGAGCCTCGTGACCCAGGAGGAGGCCGTGCCGGGGGAGGCGACGCCGAAGCGGGCGTTGACCGCCCAGAGCCAGCCGCCGGCGAGGGTCGCCGTGGACGGGACGTCGAGCGTCTCGTCGGTGCGGGCCCCGCGCCAGCGGGCGGACCACCCGTCGGGTCCGGCGGCCAGCTCGAGCACCGACACCTCTGCCTGTCCGGAGCCGCGCACGTCGTACAGGAAGCGGCCGTCGAGCTCGAGGCCGTCGCCGCCGACGAGGCCGGGACCCCCGCTCACCGGGATCTGCCGCGCGAGACCGGTCGCCGGTTCGACCTGGAACAGCCCCCCCGTGCGGCTGTTGTTGAGGACGAGGCGGCCGTCGGCGAGCTCGCGGATCCCGTTGGCGTTGACCGCGGTCCCGTTGCCGGCCGGCCAGTCGCCGGAGAGCGGGACGAACGTCGGGGCGGCGCCGGTCGGCTGTCCGGAGGCCGTCACGGCGATGGCGGTGAGCCGGTCGGGGACGACCCGCGAGTCGGTGACCCAGACGGTGTCGTCGGTGACGACGAGGTCGTTGAGGAAGACCGCCCCGGGGACGACGACGTCGGCGACGACCGCACCCGTCATCCCGTCGACGGCCCACACGTGGCCGACCGTGCCGACGTTCCCGGCGGCCCACACCAGGCCGGAGCGCTCGTCCCAGAACAGGCCGCGCACCTGGCGGCCGGTGGCTCCGGGCAGGAGGACGCCGACCGTGCCGGCGAGGAGGTCGCCGGTCACGATGCGCCCGTCGGCGAGCGAGCCGACGTAGTAGCGGGTCCCGGGACCGGAGGTGATCCCCTCGGGACGCAGGCCGTCGGGCAGGGCGACGGTCTCCGGCGCCGCGGGGGCGCGTGCCGCGCCCGCCGTGGCGGGCACGGCGGCGAGGACCGTGGCCGCGGCGAGGGTGAGCGCGCCGCGGCGGTCGAGGGCGCCGCGGCGGGTCGGGGCGGACAGGTGGCTGTGGGTCTGCTGTGGTTGCGCCATACCCCATCGTGCGCCGGGCGCGAGGCCCGTCGGGCCTTCGCGACCGACGGTGCCGCCGCGTCGAACCTCGCGTCGGCCCGCCTTCGATCGATGTCCGTGGCGGGAGGCGCGCGGACTGAAAGACTCCGGGGCGTGCCGGACACGAAGGTGGTGTGGACGTGACGGAGGAGGCCGACCGCGTGCCCGCGCGTGCCCGGGGGGTACCACCGCGGCCTGCCGCCGCCGACCCCGCGCAGGAGGCCCGTCGCTTCGAGGCGCTCGTCGCCGAGGTGCACCAGCCGCTGCTGCGCTACCTCCTGCGCCGGACCGACCGCGACCGGGCGGCCGACGTCCTCGGCGACACCCTCCTCGTCCTCTGGCGGCGGCGCGACGAGGTGCCGGATGACGCCGCGCTGCCGTGGGCGTACGGGGTCGCCCGCCGCTGCCTCGCCAACTCCCGGAGGGGGCAGCGCCGGCACGCCGCGCTCGTCGCCCGGCTCACGGTCCTCGACCCGCCCCGGCCCGTCGCGGGGCCGGAGGACGGCGCGGCGCCGGATCCCGACCTCCACGCCGCGCTCGCCCGGCTGACCCGGGCGGAGGCGGAGGTGGTGACGCTCTGGGCGTGGGAAGGGCTGTCCCCCAGCGAGATCGCGACGGTCCTCGAGGTCACGCCGAACGCGGTCTCGATCCGCCTCCACCGGGCCAGGACGCGGCTGCGCGCCCTCCTCGACGAGGCCGCGGCGAAAGACGACGACACCTCCCGGACACGGGACGAACGAGGGACGGAGGAGCGATGACCACACCGGGCACCGACCCGTCGGCCGAGGCCGACGGCGCACTGCGCGACCGGCTGCGCCTCGCCGACCCCCTCTCCGGCCGGGACGACCGGCTGGACCCCGCGTCGCTGGAGGCCGTCGTGTCCGAGCTCACCCGCACCCCGATCGACCCGCCGAGCCAGGAGCTCGGCATCACCCCCGGGCGCCGGCGCCGGCGGTGGGTGTGGCCCGCGGTCGGCGGGCTCGCAGCGGCCTCCGTCGCTGCGGTGGCCCTGTCCGGCGTCCTCGGCGGGGGCCCCGCCCCGGCGCCGGCCCCTGCGGAGCAGCGTCCGGGCCTCGTCCTCGCGGTCCCGGCGGGCGACCCCTCGATGTCGATGTGCATGCAGCTCTCGCCCGAGCTGCTCGCGCCGGCGCAGTTCGCCCTCGACGGCGTCGTGACGTCCCTCGACGGCGACACCGCGACGCTCACCCCCAGCCGCTGGTACCGCGGCGAGCGGCCGGGCACCGTCGAGGTCACCGTCCCACCGGAGGTGCAGACCGCCCTCGTCGGCGCGCCCCGCTTCGAGCAGGGCGGGCGCTACCTCCTCGCCGGGGGCGACGGCCAGCTGGGTCTGTGCGGGATGAGCGACGCCTGGTCACCCGAGCTCGAGGCGCTCTACCGCACCGCCTTCACGCCCTGACCCGCCTGACGCCCGGGCGTCAGGCGGCCCGCGCGCGGTGGACCCGCGAGGCGGCCGAGAGGACGACGAGCGCCGCGACGAGCGCGGCGAGCCCGACGAGGACCGACCGCGGCTCGGCGGCGACCCGGCCCCAGGCGATCCACCCGAGCCCCCACGCCATCGCCACCGCCACCGCCCAGCGACCACCGAACCGGCGCGCCAGCAGAACCCCCACCCCGGCCGCGACGGCGATGACGACGACGGCGAGCACCTCGGAGGCCGTCCGGCCCGGGTCGACCCCGCTCGCGACGAGCGCCGCCGTGACGTTCGCACACGTCGCGACCGCGACCCAGCCGAGGTAGAGGCCGAAGGTGCCGTCGACGAGCACCGTCTCGGCCGTGCCGTAGGAGGGGTGCTCGGTCAGGCGGCGCACGAGCAGCCCGAGCGTGCGGACGAGCACGACGATGACGACGACGCTCACCCAGATCCAGCCCTGCTGCGTCACGAGCAGCCAGAGGGCGTTGAGCACCATCGAGGCCGCCACGAGCCACCCGATCGCGCGGTGCCGGCGGTCGGTGGCCTGCTCGGGGAGCCACTGCCACACCGTGTAGCCGGCCAGCCCCAGGTAGACGACGCTCCAGATCGAGAACGCCGGACCGGCCGGCGCGAGGAGGGTCGCGTCGGCGGCGAGGGCCCCGCCGGAGGACTCCTCGACCCGGGTCCCGAGGACGCCGACGCCGACGAGCGTCCCGACGACGCAGACGACCTCGGCGACGGTGACGGCCACCTGGCGCAGCCGGTCGGAGCGCCGGACGACGGGGCGGGCTGCGGTGGTGGCCATGGCGTCATTCGACCACGTCCGCCCGATGCTGCGGCGTCCTCCCAGCCTCGCGGACTATCGTTCCTCCGACAGCCGCGCCGTCTCCGACGCGCGCCCCTCTGACCTGCCGAGAGCGATGGTGGGCCATGCCCGACGACCCCTTCCGGTCGTCCCCGAGGTCGGACGACCCCGCGCCGATGACGACACGCGCCGAGCTGCGCTACCCGCCGGGCACGTACTACCGCCGCGTGGCCCTCGGAACGGTCCTGCCCGGGGCCGGGCTGCTGCGGACCCGCTTCCGCCTCCTCGGGTGGGGGCTGCTCGCCGCCGTCGTGGCGCTCCTCGCCTGGGTGGGTGTCGCCGTCGTCCGCGGCGGCCTGCTCCGGACCGCTCTCGACACGGCGGTCAACACGCGCACGATGCGCATCATCGCCGTCGTCGTCATGGTCCTCGTCGTCCTCTGGGTGGGCACGATCGTCCTCACCGCCCAGCAGTGGTGGCCCCGGGTCCGGGCAGGGCGGTGGCTGCGCGCCGCGTTCGCCGCCCTCATGTGCGCCGTCGTCGCCGCTCCGGCCGCGCTCGCGGTCCGCTACCTCGACGTGCAGACCGACCTCGTCCAGGAGGTCTTCGCCGACGGGTTCGGCGAGGGGCACGTCGCCGACCCGGAGAAGGCCGACCCGTGGGCCGACATCCCCCGCGTCAACCTCGCCCTCCTCGGCTCGGACGCCGGCCGTGACCGGGCCGGGGTCCGCACCGACTCGATGATGGTCGTGAGCATCGACACGAGGACCGGCGACGCCCTCCTCATCGGCATCCCGCGCAACCTCGAGAACGTCCCGATCCCCCCGGACAACCCGCTGAGCCGGCTGTGGCCCAACGGGTACGACTGCGGCGACGAGTGCCTGATGAACGGCATCTGGACCCTCGCCGAGGACCACAGGGACCTCTTCCCCGACGACCCCAACCCGGGGCTGACCTCGACGATCGACGTGCTCGGCGCGATCACCGGCCTGGAGATCCAGCGGTCCGTCGTCATCGACCTCGCCGGCTTCCGCGAGCTCGTCGACGCCATGGGCGGGGTCGACATCAACGTCCAGGAGCGGGTCTGCGTCGCGTGCGAGAGCGACGGGCAGGGCGGCATCCGGTGGAACGCCGACCGCGAGGAGTGGATCGAGCCCGGCCAGAAGCACCTCGACGGCCGCCTCGCCCTCTGGTACGCCCGCTCGCGGGCCGGCAGCGACGACTTCAGCCGGATGCGGCGACAGCGCTGCGTCGCCGGCGCGCTCATCGAGCAGGCCGACCCCGTGTCCCTCTTCGCGCGGTACCCGCAGATCGCGCGGGCGGTCCGCGACAACGTGCGGGTCACCATCCCGCAGAGCGAGCTGGAGGCGTGGGTCGAGCTCGTCGTGCGGATCCAGGACGGCGGGACGATCCGCTCGCTGCCGGTCACGAGCAAGGTCGTCCACCCGGCGAGACCGGACTTCGAGAAGATCCGGGCGCTCGTCCGCAAGGGCATCACGCCGGCCCCCGCGTCGCCCACGCCGAGCCCGTCGTCGAGCTCGGCCACCCCGACACCGTCCGAGACCTCCTCCGGCTCGCCCTCGCCGACGCCGACCCCCGATGACGCGGCGGCCGCACCGATCTCGGCGACCTGCTGACGCCGGGCCCGGCCGCGCGACCCCCGTGGTCGTGCCATGCTCGGGCTCGTGAGCGAGCACCTGCTGGTCTTCCCCGACCGTGACGTCGCCGAGGAGGTCGCGGCCGACCTCCGTGACGAGGGGTTCACCGAGGTCCGCGTCGTCCGCGAGGCCCTGAGGGGGCGGGGTCCCCGGCCCACCAGGGCCGGGGCAGACGACGGCGAGGACCACGAGTGGGCCGTGTACGTCCGCGAGGACAACGTCGCCGACGAGTCCGGGCCGGTCGAGGGCGGGCTGCGCGACCGGTTCGAGGCGCTCGCCGAGGACCACGGTGGCTGGTACGACCCGAACCCGGCCACCCCGGCGTGACCTGCGGCTCCTCCTCCTGACTCGCCCGGGTTGAGCGGAATACACTCAACTTTGTCCGAGGTTGTACCCGGGGAGTCCCCGATCCCCGCCTCGCCCGAGGAGAGTCCTGCATGGAGCTGAAGCCCACCACCGCGGTGGCCGAGGCCCTGGCCGTCGCCCAGCGTTCGGCACAGGCCGCCGGTCATCCCGAGATCACCCCGTCCCACCTCGCCCTCGCGCTCGCCGAGCAGCAGGGCGGGTCCACGCCCGCGCTGCTCACGGCTGCCGGCACCTCCGCCGAGGCCGTCGCCACGGCGGCCCGAGGCGTCCTCGCCGGTCTGCCGCGCAGCACCGGCTCGACCGTCGCGACCCCCGGCCTGGGACAGGCGGCCCTCGCCGTCCTCCAGCACGCCACCACGTTGATGACGGCGCGCGGCGACACCCACCTCGCGGCCGACGTCCTCCTCCTCGCGCTGCTGGAGAAGGGCGCCGTCCAGGGCGACCCGCGCGCCCTCGAGGCCGAGCTCGACCGGCTCCGGGGCGGCGCGAAGGTCACGAGCGAGACCCCGCAGGAGGCGGGTGAGGCGCTGCGCACGTACGGCACCGACCTCACCGAGATGGCCCGAGACGGCAGGCTCGACCCCGTCATCGGGCGTGACGCCGAGATCCGCCGGGTCGTACAGGTGCTCTCCCGCCGGACGAAGAACAACCCCGTCCTCATCGGCGAGCCCGGTGTCGGCAAGACCGCGGTCGTCGAGGGGCTCGCACAGCGGATCGTCGACGGCGACGTCCCCGAGTCGCTGCGCGACAAGCGCCTCGTCTCCCTCGACCTCGCCGCCATGGTCGCGGGTGCCAAGTACCGCGGCGAGTTCGAGGAGCGCCTCAAGGCCGTCCTCGAGGAGATCAAGGCCTCCGAGGGCCAGGTCGTCACCTTCATCGACGAGCTGCACACCGTCGTCGGCGCCGGCGCCTCGGGCGAGTCGGCCATGGATGCCGGCAACATGCTCAAGCCGATGCTGGCGCGCGGCGAGCTGCGCCTCGTCGGCGCGACGACCCTCGACGAGTTCCGCGAGCACGTCGAGAAGGACCCCGCCCTCGAGCGGCGCTTCCAGCAGGTCTTCGTCGGCGAGCCCTCGGTCGAGGACACCATCGCCATCCTCCGCGGGCTCAAGGAGCGCTACGAGGCGCACCACAAGGTCGAGATCGAGGACACCGCGCTCGTCGCGGCGGCGGCCCTGTCCGACCGGTACATCAGCGGCCGCCAACTGCCCGACAAGGCGATCGACCTCGTCGACGAGGCCGCCTCGCGCCTGCGGATGGAGATCGACTCCAGCCCGGTGGAGATCGACGTGCTGCGTCGCGCCGTGGACCGGCTCCGGATGGAGGAGCTGCACCTCGCCAAGGAGACCGACGAGGCGTCCGTCGAGCGGCTCGAACGGCTGCGCGCCGACCTCGCCGAGAAGACCGAGGAGCTCGCGGGGCTCACCGCGCGCTGGGAGGCCGAGAAGTCCGGGCTGAACCGGCTCGGCGAGCTCAAGGCCCAGCTCGACGACCTGCGTACGCGCGCCGAGAGGCTCCAGCGCGAGGGCGACTACGAGGGCGCGTCGAGACTCCTCTACGGCGAGATCCCCGCCCTCGAGAAGGACGTCGAGGTGGCCCAGCAGGCCGAGTCCGAGATCGACACGAGCGACCTCATGGTCAAGGAGCGCGTCGGCGCCGACGACATCGCCGAGGTCATCTCGGCCTGGACCGGCATCCCCGCCGGGCGGCTGCTCCAGGGCGAGACCGAGAAGCTGCTCTCGATGGAGTCGCTCATCGGGGCGCGCCTCATCGGCCAGGCCGAGGCGGTGCGCGCGGTGTCCGACGCCGTGCGGCGCTCGCGGGCCGGCATCGCCGACCCCGACCGCCCGACGGGGTCCTTCCTCTTCCTCGGTCCGACCGGTGTCGGCAAGACCGAGCTCGCGAAGTCGCTCGCCGACTTCCTCTTCGACGACGAGCGCGCCATGGTGCGCATCGACATGTCGGAGTACTCCGAGCGGCACGCGGTGGCCCGCCTCATCGGCGCACCCCCCGGGTACGTCGGGTACGAGGAGGGTGGCCAGCTGACCGAGGCCGTCCGGCGCCGGCCCTACTCGGTCGTGCTCCTCGACGAGGTCGAGAAGGCCCACCCCGAGACGTTCGACATCCTGCTCCAGGTGCTCGACGACGGGCGGCTCACCGACGGGCAGGGGCGCACCGTCGACTTCCGCAACGTCATCCTCGTCATGACCTCGAACCTCGGCTCGCAGTTCCTCGTCGACCCGCTGATGGAGCCCGGTGACAAGCGCGAGGCCGTGATGGCGACGGTCCGGCAGGCGTTCAAGCCCGAGTTCCTCAACCGGCTCGACGAGGTCGTCGTCTTCGACCCGCTGTCGACCGAGGACCTGGGACGGATCGTCGACCTCCAGGTGCGGGCCCTCTCGGCGCGGCTCCGCGACCGGCGCATCGCCCTCGACGTCACCGATGCCGCGAAGGCGTGGCTCGCCGAGCAGGGCTACGACCCCGCGTACGGGGCCCGGCCGCTGCGCCGGCTCGTCCAGCGCGAGATCGGCGACCGGCTGGCGACCGCGCTCCTCGCGGGCGAGGTCCGTGACGGCGACACCGTCACGGTCGACCTCGACGAGGCCGGCCACGCACTCCGCCTCACCTGACACCTCCCCCTGGAGTCGTGTGCTCAGGTGGTCGCCCCGGCAGCCACCTGGGCACACGACCCGGAACGTGGAGGGCGTGCGCCCCGCGCGGGTTAGCCTGACGCCCATGCGCCGCCGCCCCGTGCTCCTCGCCGTCGTCGGCGCCACCGTGGGCGCCGCCCTCGCCCTCTCCGGGTGCTCGGGGGAGGACGAGGCGCCCACCAGGGCCCCGGCCGAGCGGCTCGCCGCGGCCAAGGCCGCCTTCGACGGCGCCGAGACCGTGGCCCTCGACCTCACGAGCCGCGACGTGCCGCCGCGGGAGAACGGGGTCACGGCCGCGAAGGGCGCGGGCGTCATCGACGCCACCGAACCGAAGTTCCAGGGCACGATCACCGGCACGATCAAGGGCGTGGCCGGCACGGTCGACCTCATCTGCCTCGGCGAGACCGCGTACATGAAGTTCTTCACGCCCGACTACGTCGAGACCGACCTGTCGACGCTGAACGCCCCCAACCCGGCGCTCTTCTTCGACCCGGCGACGGGCATCTCCTCCCTGCTCACCGAGGCGACCGGCGCGAAGGACGGCGGTCGCACGCGCGCCGGCAGCGAGGTGCTCACCAAGGTCGACGGCACCCTGCCCGGACAGCGCATCGAGGACCTGTTCCACCTGGGCGACGGCACCGGCAGCTACGAGGTCTCCTTCGGGCTCACCGAGGCCGACCAGCTGCGGACCGCCTCGCTCACCGGGCCGTTCTTCCCGGGCACGACGGCGACCTACGTCCTCACGCTCACCGACTACGGGAAGCCCGTTGAGGTCACCCGCCCCTAGGGCCCTCCTCGCGACCGCCTCGGTCGCCGTGGCGCTCGCCGCCGCCGACACCTACGTCGTCGTCCTCGCCCTCACCGACATGATGCGTGGCGTCGGCGTCGGCATCGACTCGCTCCAGCGGGCGACGCCGATCATCTCGGGCTTCCTCCTCGGTTACGTCGCCGTGCTGCCGCTCATCGGGCGCCTCGCCGACCTCGTCGACCGGCAGCGCGTCCTCCTCGGGTGCCTCGCGGTCTTCGTCGTCGGATCGGCGGTCACGGCGCTCGCGGTCGAGCTGCCGGTGCTCGTCGCCGGACGTGTCGTCCAGGGCGTCGGAGGGGGCGGGCTCGTCCCCGCGACCCTCGCGATCGTCGCCCAGCTGTGGCCGGCCGACCGGCGCGGCGTGCCGCTCGGGGTCGTGGGGGCGGTGCAGGAGCTCGGCTCCGTGCTCGGACCGGTCCTCGGGGCGCTCGTCCTCGTCCTCGCCGACTGGCGGATGATCTTCTGGCTCAACGCTGTTGCGGGGGTCCTGCTCGCCGTGGCCGTCGTCGCGGTCGGTGGAGGAGGGATGGGTCGGCTGCGCTGGCCCGCCCTCGCCCTCGGTGTGTCCGCAGTCCTCGTCCTGGGCCTGGCGCTGGCCGCACCCGACCCCCTCGTCACGAGCGTCGAGCTCGGGGTGCCCTTCGTGCCCTTCGGCGGGTCCGGGTCACGGCTGGCCACGCCGATCGGGGTCGCCGGCCTCGGGCTCGTCGCCGCGACCCTCCTCGTCGTGGGCCGCGGGGCCTGGCCGGTGCTGCGCCGGGCGGACCTGCTCGGCGCGCTGCTCGTCGGCGGTGCGCTCGGGTGCGTCGTCCTCACCTTCGCGGCGGCCGAGCCCGAGAAGGAGGTCGTCGGGCCGCTCGGGTACGCGCTGCTCCCCGTCGCGGCCGGGCTCGTCGCGGCCTACCTGCTGCACCACCGGCGCAGCAGGTCGCCCCTCGTCCCCCGCGGACTCGTGCGGGGGCGGCTCGTCTGGGCGCTCGTCGTGTCGGCCCTCGTCGGCGTGGCGCTCGTGGCGGTCGTCGTCGACGTGCCGCTGCTCGCCCGGCTCGTCCACACGTCGAGCCAGACCGAGGCCGCCCTCGTCCTCGTCCGCTTCCTCGTCGCGGTGCCGGTGGGGGCGTTGGCGGGCGGGCTGGCACTGCGCGTCACCGGCCCGGGTCTCGTCGCGGGCGTCGGGCTGGCGCTCGCCGCGGTCGGGCTGTTCGTCATGACGACGTGGGGGAGGGGCTCGCTCGAGGACGTCTCGTCGACCCTCGTCCTCGCCCTCACCGGCCTCGGGATCGGGCTCGCCCTGGCGCCGGTCAACGACGCGGCGCTCGCCGAGGCGTCGCACGAGACCCACGGGACGGCGTCCGCGCTCGTCGTCGTCGCGCGGATGGTCGGGATGGTCGTCGGCGTCGCCCTCCTCACGGCGATCGGCCTGCACCAGTACTACGTCGAGGTCGGTGGCCTCGCCGACCCCACCGACGTGGAGGCGCTGCGCGACGCCGCGATCCTCCAGGTCGGCTGGGTCTTCCGCGGGGCGGCGGTCGCGGCTGCCCTCGGTGCCACGGCGTCGCTCGCCCTCGGCCTGCGCCCTCGCCCGAGGACCGAGGACGCCGCACCGACCTTCGGCCTCTGACCCGGCGGGGCCCCCCGCCCCCGCGCCGCCTTCCCGCGAACGTGGGTGAAGATCGTCGGCCGAGCGACGCTTTTCACCCACGTTCGCCCGAGGCCGCGGGGGCTGCTGGAGGACGTGGGTGAAGATCGTCGGCCGAGCGACGCTTTTCACCCACGTTCGCCCGAGGCCCCGCGGTCGGGGCGTGAGGCGATGACGGGAGCTGGGTCGCGGGGTAGCGTCGCGCCATGGCAACCGCGGCCGAGTGCCTCCTCGACGCCTACTCGCGCGTGCGGGAGAGCGTCCGCACCGCCCTCGACGACGTCCCCGAGGACCGCCTCGCCGAGCCGCCCGTGCCCGGCGCGAACACCATCGCCTGGCTCGTCTGGCACCTGACCCGCATCCTCGACGACCACACCGCGAAGGCGTTCGGCCGCGAGCAGGTGTGGACCTCGGGCGGCTGGTACGAGCGCTTCGCCCTCCCCTTCCCGCCCGAGGCCCACGGCTACGGCCACTCCTTCGACGACGTCCTCGCCGTCCGGGTCGGCCGGGGCGACCTCCTCGGCTACCACGACGCGGTGCAGGCCGCGGCGGCCGAGATCCTCCGCGAGGTCCGCGACGACGACCTCGACCGGGTCGTCGACGACAGCTGGGACCCACCGGTCACCCTGGCCGTGCGCCTCGTCAGCGTCGCCGACGACATCGCCCAGCACGCCGGGCAGGTCGGCTACGCGGCCGGCATCCTCAGTCGAGCCTGACCCGCGGACTCGCGCCCTCCCCGTCGACCCCGACCGGCACCGGCAGCGGCGCCACCCCGCCGAGCCGCTTCCGGTAGCGGACGTGCTCGGCGTACCCCTCGAGCGCCCCCCACAGGGCGGCGTGCGCGGCCCACGGCAGGGGGTCGCCGCCGCTGCGCCAGGTGGCCCCGAACGAGATCCACACCGGCACCCAGTGCTCCGCGTCGTCCCACGCGCCGCGCTTCGCGTCGAGGACGCGGCGGCGGTACTGGACGGCCTGGCGCGGGCCGTCCGCGCAGATCGGCGCCGTCGCCATCGGCCAGACCCGCAGGTCTAGGTGCATGAGCGCGACCTCGAGGTCGCCGAGGACGCGGGGGTCGACGAGGACCGACGCGACGTTCTCGTGGGGACGGCGGGCCATCAGGCACGCTAACCCGGCGACACCGCCCGCGTCAGCCCCCCGGGGACGAGCGGCGCCCGCGCGTGGCCGGGCGTCAGCCGTCGAGCTGGACGAGGACGGGGGCGTGGTCACTCGCCCCGGCGCCCTTGCGCTCCTCGCGGTCGATGACGGCGCCGGCGACCCGGGCCGCGAAGGACGGTGAGCCGAGGACGAAGTCGATGCGCATGCCGCGCCGCTTCTGGAACGCGAGCCGCTGGTAGTCCCAGTACGTGAAGGTTCCGGGCTCGGGCGCGTGGGGGCGGACGACGTCGACGAAGCCGGCCTCGAGGAAGGCGTTGAACGCGGCCCGCTCGGGCGGGGAGACGTGGCTCTTGTCGAGGTAGTACTCCATCGACCACACGTCGCCGTCCTGCGGCGCGATGTTCCAGTCGCCGCACAGCGCCACCGGCGTGCCGTCGGCGGCCCACTCGACCGCGCGGTCCTTCAGCTCGCGCAGCCAGGCGAGCTTGTAGGCCATGTGCGGGTCGTCGAGGGCGCGGCCGTTGGGGACGTAGACCGACCACAGCCGCAGGCCCCCGCACGTCGCCCCGATGGCGCGCGCCTCCGACACGAGCGGCTCACCCCAGCCGGGGTCGCCGCCGAACCCGACCTGCACGTCCTCGAGGCCGACCCGCGACAGCACCGCCACCCCGTTCCACTGGTTCAGCCCGTGGTGGGCGACGTCGTAGCCGAGGGCGTGCAGGCGCTCGAAGGGGAACTGCGCGTCGGTGGCCTTGGTCTCCTGCATGAGCAGGACGTCGACGTCGGACCGCTGGAGCCACGCCTCGACGCGGTCGATGCGGGAGCGGATCGAGTTGACGTTCCAGGTGGCGATGCGCACCGGTTCACCCTAACGAGGGCCCCCGACAGGCCGGCGGCGCAGGGTGCGACGGGTGGGACCGGTGATGGTGGTGGGGGCACCGATGACGCGAGCGGCGGATGCGCCTACAGTGCCCGCGTGGGAACGGCACTGGTCACGGGCGCCTCGGCCGGGATCGGGCACGCCTTCGCCGAGCGGCTGGCCCGCGAGGGCACCGACCTCGTCCTCGTCGCACGCGACCGCGCCCGGCTCGAGGAGACCGCCACCAGGCTGCGCGCCCGCCACGGCGTGGCCGTCGAGGTCCTCGTCGCCGACCTCTCCGACCGTGCGGCCACCGGGCGGGTCTGCGCCCGCCTCGAGGACGAGGTGCGCCCGGTCGACCTCCTCGTCAACAACGCCGGCTTCGGCCTCCACGCCACCTTCCTCGACAACGACCTGGCCGAGGAGGAGGCCGCCCTCGACGTCATGGTGCGCGCCGTGCTCCTCACCTGCCACGCGGCCGGCCGGGCGATGCGGGCGCGCGGGCGCGGCACGATCATCAACGTCTCCTCGATCGCCTCGTTCGTCGCCAACGGCACCTACTCGGCCGACAAGGCGTACGTCACCGTCCTGTCCGAGTCGCTCGCGGGCCAGCTCGCCGGCACCGGGGTCACCGTCACGGCCGTGTGCCCGGGTCTCACCCGCTCCGAGTTCCACCAGCGCCAGCGGGTCGCTCTCCCCGGGGTTCCCCGGTCGATGTGGATGGATGCCGACGCGGTCGCCGCGCAGGCGCTCGCCGACGCCGCCGCGGGCAAGGTCGTCTCGGTCCCCGGTGTCCAGTGGAAGGCCATCACGACCCTGGTCAGGGCGATGCCGCGACCGCTGGTCCGCGGCGGTGCGGTGCGCGCCGTGCAGCGGCTGCGCTCGCGGGGCTGACCCTCTCGCCGGGCCTGGGCGGCCCCGCACGCGCGGCCTACCATCGGGGGATGGGCACGGGCCCGGAGTCGGAGGTGGTCCGCGAGTACCGCCACCTCCTGCGCACCGCCTCCGCCGACTGGCAGGAGACGGCGCACCGGCACGCCCTGCTCACCCTCGGCGCCGACGTTCGGGCCGAGGTCATCGGCGAGCTGCGCCGCCTCCTCCTCACCGGGACCCGCGTCGCGCCCGACGACGTCCACGCCATCGCCCGGCTCGTCGTGCTGTCCGAGCGGCGGCGACCCCGCACGGTCCTCGACGGGCTGCGGGCCGACCTGCTGGACAGGCTCGCCGAGGCGGTCATCCGCAGCCCCGCCGGCGAGGCGCTGCGCGCGGGGATCGACGTGTGGGACGGGACCGAGCCACCCCTCCCGAGCGAGCCCCACCCGGACCGCGACCTCCACCAGCGGTGGCACGGCCAGTGGGCGACGCCGGGATCGGAGGGCGTGGGCGGCGCCTTCATCCCCGCGCCGCCGCCACCGCGCCGCACCGGCCAGTAGGTCGCCCGGTCGGGCCACGGGAGGGCGGACACCGGCGTCGGCCGGCTCCTGCCAGGCCATACGGTGGGGGGGTGACCGACATCGCCGCCGACCGTGCCCGCCTCCTCGACATCGTCCGCGACAAGGCCGTCGTCCACGGCCGCGTCACCCTCTCCTCCGGCAAGGAGGCCGACTACTACGTCGACCTGCGCCGCATCACCCTCGACGGTGAGGCCAGCCCGCTCGTCGGCCGGGTCATGCTCGACCTCGTCTCCGACCTCGACTTCGACGCCGTCGGCGGCCTGACGCTCGGCGCCGACCCGGTGGCCACCTCGATGCTGCACGCGACGGCCGCGGCCGGGGGGCGCCTCGACGCCTTCGTCGTCCGCAAGGCCGGCAAGGCGCACGGGCTGCAGCAGCGCATCGAGGGCCCGTCGATCGAGGGGCGGCGCGTCCTCGTCGTCGAGGACACCTCGACCACCGGCGCCTCGCCGCTCGACGCCGCCCGGGCCGCCCAGGAGGCCGGCGCGACCGTCGTCGCGGTGGCGACGATCGCCGACCGGGCGACCGGGGCTGCCGAGAAGTTCGCCGAGGCCGGGCTGGAGTACCGGCACGTGTACTCGCTCGAGGACCTCGGACTCGGCTGAGCGGCCACTAGGCTCACGGCAACCACCCGACCGAGGGAGCAGCCATGGGTACCGGCACCGTCGTCATCGTCGTCATCGTCGTCCTGCTCGTCGCCGTCGTCGGCTGGGCGATCGGCGTCTACAACGGCCTGGTCAGGCTGCGGAACCTCGTCCAGGAGGCCTGGCGCCAGATCGACGTCGAGCTGACCCGCCGGCACGACCTCATCGGCAACCTCGTCGAGACGGTCAAGGGGTATGCGGCGCACGAGCGCGGCACGCTCGAGGACGTCATCCAGGCGCGTGCGGCCGCGATGGCGCCCGGCCAGTCGCCCGCACAGCAGGCCGAGAGCGAGAACTTCCTCAGCCAGGCGCTCGGCCGCCTCATCGCCGTCGCCGAGGCCTACCCGGACCTCAAGGCCAACGAGAACTTCATGGCCCTGCAGGACGAGCTGACCTCCACCGAGGACCGCATCGCCTCGGCCCGCCGCTACTACAACGCCACGGTCCGCGACCTCAACACCAAGGTCGAGACCGTGCCCTCCAACATCATCGCGGGCATGTTCTCCATCGGGCGCGCCGAGTACTTCGAGGCCGTCGGCGAGCAGCGCGAGGCGCCCAGGGTCGACTTCGGGCAGCGCGACGCCGTCATCCCCCCGCCGAGCGGCTACTCCGGGGGCGCCGGGCCCGGCGGCACCGCCCCCGGTGGCCCCGGCGCGACGCCGCCAGCACCGCCCACCGCCTGACCCTGACCCGGCCCGCCCGGGCATGGCGACACCCCGCCGACGCAGGGGTGTCGACGGGGTGCCACCCCCATCGTGCCATGCCGGGTCGACCTGCGGGGCCCGTGGGGTGGTCCTTCGCGCGTCGGGCACGTCAACCGGTCGGTGGACGTGAGATCCACCGCGTGGGCGTCGCGGCGTCCTCGCGCCGGGAGGACGCTGGAGGCATGGACGCGATCACCATCAGGGGCCTGCGCAAGTCGTACGGCGGACGCCCCGCCGTCGACGGCCTCGACCTCGACATCCGCACCGGCGAGGTCTTCGCCCTCCTCGGCCCGAACGGCGCCGGCAAGACGACCACCGTCGAGGTCCTCGAGGGCTTCCGGCACCGCGACGGCGGTGAGGTCACCGTCCTCGGCACGGACCCGTACGGTGCCGGGCTGCGCTGGCGCGACCGCATCGGCATCGTCCTGCAGGCCTCCGGCGGCCTGGACCTGCTGACGCCGCGCGAGGCCGTCGCGAGCACCGCGAAGGTCTACTCGAACCCCCGCGACGTCGACGAGGTCATCGACGCCGTGGGGCTGCGCGAGAAGGCCGACGCCCGCATCGTCGGGCTGAGCGGCGGTCAGCGACGCCGCCTCGACGTCGCGCTCGGCATCGTCGGCCGCCCAGAGCTGCTCTTCCTCGACGAGCCGACGACCGGCTTCGACCCGCAGGCCCGCCGCGACTTCTGGGACCTCATCCGGTCCCTGTCCGGCGAGGGCACGACGATCGTCCTCACCACGCACTACCTCGACGAGGCCGAGCAGCTCGCCGACCGGGTCGGGGTCATCGCCGCAGGCCGGCTGCTCGCCCTCGACACCCCGGCCGCCCTCGGTGGCCGCAGCGCCGAGGAGGCGACCCTGTCGTGGGAGGAGGACGGCGCGCGGCGCAGTGTCCGGACGGCAACCCCGACAGCCGAGATCGCTTCTCTCGCAGCCCGGTTCGGGGGCGAGGTGCCCGGGCTCACGGTCACCCGTCCCTCCCTCGAGGACACCTACCTGTCCCTGATCTCCCCCCACCTCACCGACGAGGCCGTGGAGGTCCCGGCATGAGCACCCTCGCCCTCGGGCTCGACCGCACGGTCCTCGAGCTGAAGATGTACACCCGCGAGAAGGAGGCGGTCTTCTTCTCCTTCCTCCTCCCGATCCTCCTGCTCGCCCTGTTCTCCACGATCTTCGGCGGCCAGTTCGAGGAGGGCGACGGCACGATGACGGCCGGGCGCTTCTTCCTCCCGGGGATGGTCGCGGCGGGCGTGCTCCTCACCAGCTTCCAGACGATGGCGATGTCGGTCGCCACCGAGCGCGACGACGGGACCCTCAAGCGGCTGCGCTCGACCCCGATGCCGCCGATCGCCTACTTCCTCGGCAAGGTCGGCCTCGTCGCGGTGTCGAGCCTGGCCCAGGTCGCGCTCCTGCTCCTCGTCGCCCGGGTCGCCTACGGCGTCGAGCTGCCCTCGGACGGTGCGGCGTGGGGGCGGTTCGCGGCCGTCTTCGCCCTCGGTGTCCTGTCCGGCACCGTCCTCGGGATCGCCTACTCCTCGCTCGCCTCGGCCCGGTCGGTGGGTGCCGTCGTCATCGGCCCGATCCTCGTGCTGCAGTTCATCTCCGGCGTCTACATCGCCTTCGACGACATCCCCGGCTGGCTCCAGCAGGTGGCCTCGTTCTTCCCCCTCAAGTGGATCGCCCAGGGCATGCGCTCGGCCTTCTACCCCGAGGCGATGGCGGCCGCCGAGATGGCCGCGTCGTGGGAGACCGGGCGTACCGCCCTCGTCCTCGGGGCGTGGTCGCTCGTCGGGCTCGCCCTGTGCGTCACGACCTTCACGTGGTTCAAGCGCGGCACGACGTGACCCTGTCCGCCCCTGACGACGCCTGCGACGGCGACGGCTCGGGGATGATGGCGCCGTGACGACCACCGTCTCCTCGCGTGCCGAGCTCGACGCCATGTGGCGCGGGCAGGCCCGCTGGTGGCACGCCGTCTTCGTCACCCTCTGGCTCGCGACCGTGGTCGTCAGCGTCGTCGATGAGCCCGGCTCGTGGGGGCACGGGCCGTCGCTGGTGCTCCTGGCCGTCGTGCTCGTCGCCTACCTCGTGCTCGGTGTGCGGGCCATGCGGCACGAGGCGACGTGGTGGGCGTACGCGTACCACGCCGTGGCCTGGACGTCGCTGTTCACCATCCAGGCGACCGACCCGGGGACCGAGTCGTGGCTCCTCTACTTCGCGCTCTTCCCGCAGCTGTGGGCGATGCTCGGCCGCCGACCCGCGGTGTGGGGGTCGGTCGTCATCGTCGTCGCGTTCGCCGGACTGCGGTGGGGTCAGGCCGAGTTCACGCGCGAGGCGTTCGTCGAGGCGTTCGTCAGCGGGCTCATGTCACTCGGGCTGTCGCTCGCGCTGGGGCTGTTCATCGTGCGGCTCGTCTCGGAGGCCGAGGGCCGCGCGGAGACGATCGACGAGCTGCGCGCCACCCAGGCCGCGCTCTCGGCGGCGGAGCGCGACCGCGGGGTGCACGAGGAGCGGGAGCGGCTCTCCCGCGAGATCCACGACACCCTCGCCCAGGGCTTCACCTCGGTCGTCGCGCTCTCCCGGGCGGCCGACGCCGCGCTCGCGCGCGGTGACCTCGCCGCGGCCCGCGACCGGCTCGGCCTCATCGAGGCGACCGCGTCGGACAACCTCGAGGAGGCGCGCGTCATCGTGGCCGAGCTGACGCCGGGCCACCTGCGCTCGCGGACCCTCGCCGAGGCCGTCGAGCGGCTCGGTGCGTCGGTGTCGAGCGCCAGCGGGGTGCCCACCGAGGTCAGCGTCGTGGGCGAGCCGGTGCCGCTCGGCGGGGCGGCGGAGGTCGTCATCCTCCGCACGGCCCAGGAGGCGCTGGCCAACGTCCGCAAGCACGCCGGGGCGGCCCACGTCGGCGTGACCCTGGCCTACGACGATCCAGCACGCGTCGTCCTCGAGGTGCGCGACGACGGCGTCGGGTTCGACCCGGCCGGGGACCGGCAGGGGTTCGGCCTCGACGGCGTGCACGCGCGCGCTGCCGAGGTCGGCGGGGCGGTCGACGTCCGCAGCCACCGAGGCACGGGCACGACGCTGCGGCTCGAGGTGCCCCGGTGATCCGGCTGCTCGTCGTCGACGACCACCCCGTCGTGCGGGCCGGGATGGTGGCGGTGCTGGGGGAGGAGGGCGACTTCGAGGTCGTCGGCGAGGCGTCGAACGGCGCCGAGGCGCTCGGGCTCGTGCCACGCCTCGCCCCGGACGTCGTCCTCATGGACCTGCGGATGCCCGTCATGGACGGCGCCGAGGCGACCGCGCGGATCGTGGCTCAGCCCGGCGCCCCGCAGGTGCTCGTCCTCACGACCTACGACACCGACGCCGACATCGTCCGGGCCGTGGAGGCGGGTGCGCGCGGCTACCTGCTCAAGGACACCCCGACCGCGCTGCTCGCCGACGCCATCCGGCGCGCGGCGCGGGGCGAGACGGTGCTGGCCCCGCCGGTCGCGGCCCGGCTCGCCGACCGGCGCCGGGCGCCCTCGCGACCCGAGCTGACGGCGCGCGAGCTCGACGTCCTCCGTCTCGTCGCGCAGGGCCACTCGAACGCCGACGTCGGGCGCGAGCTGTTCATCGGCGAGGCGACGGTGAAGACGCACCTCATCCGCGCGTTCGCGAAGCTCGGCGTCACCGACCGCACGGCCGCGGTGACGGCGGCCTACGCGGCCGGCCTCATCGAGCTGCCGCGCGGCTGAGCGCGGACCGTCCTGCCGGCTCAGTCGTGCTGGTGGCGCAGCTCGTCGACGACGTCGTCCAGCTCGTGGAGGGCCGTGGCCGCCGCGCGACGGTGGCGGACGAGCTCGACGACCATCGGGAGCACCGAGACGGCGACGATGAGGAGGATCGCGGTCTCGAGGTTGTCGTGCACGAACGAGATGCCGCCGAGGAAGTAGCCGAGCAGCGTGACACCGGTGGCCCACAGGACCGCGCCGACCCCGCTCCACACGAAGAAGTGGCGTCGCTCCATCCGGCCGACACCGGCGACGACGGTGATGAAGGTGCGCACGATCGGGACGAACCGGCCGATGACGAGGGCCTTGGCGCCGTGCTGCTCGAAGAACGCCGTCGTCTGCTCGAAGTACCGCTTCTTGAGGAAGCGGCCGTCGCGCTCGTAGAGGGGGGAGCCGACCGCTCGGCCGATCTCGTAGCCCGCGACGTTGCCGAGCAGGGCCGCGACGCTGAGCACGAGGCACGCCACGGCGAGGTTGACGCCGAGGTCGCCGCGCGCCACGAACAGGCCGACGGCGAAGAGCAGCGAGTCGCCCGGGAGGATCGGGAAGAGCAGGCCGCACTCGACGAAGACGATGGCGACGCCGACCCAGAAGAACTGGGGGCCGAAGCTGTCGAGGAGCCACTGCGGGTCCATCCATTCGGGACCGAGCGCAGGCGTCAGCGAGGAGATCACGGGACACGAGGGTAGGTGCCTCGGCCGTGGACCTCCGCATCGTGCGCTGAGCGTCGGCTGTGGAAGGCTCGCGCCATGGACGATCACGGCCGCGAGGTCGGCGTGGGGCCGTGGGTCGGGCCCTGGCCCACCGGCGAGCAGTGGGATCCCGAGCTGCTCCGCGACGGCGACCGCCGAAACGTCGAGGACCGGTACCGGTACTGGCGGCTAGAGGCCGTCGTCGCCGACCTCGACCTGCGGCGGCACCCCTTCCACGTGGCCATCGAGAACTGGGGGCACGACTTCAACATCGGCTCCGTCGTCCGGACCGCCAACGCCATGGGCGCGGCCGCGTTCCACGTCGTCGGGAAGCGGCGCTGGAACCGGCGCGGCGCCATGGTCACCGACCGCTACCAGCACGAGCACCACCACCCGACCGCCGCCGCCCTGGCGGTGTGGGCGGCGACGGCGGGGCCGGGCGGAACGCGGCTTCCGCTCGTCGGCATCGACAACCTGCCGGGGTCCGTCGGGCTCGAGACGACCGACCTGCCGCGAGCCTGCGTCCTCGTGCTCGGCCAGGAGGGTCCGGGCCTGACCCCGGAGATGCTCGAGGTGTGCGACGTCGTGCTCCACATCGAGCAGTTCGGCTCGACGAGGTCGATGAACGCCGGTGCCGCCGCGGCCATCGCCATGCACGCCTGGGTTCGCCGCCACGTCTTCGGGCAGGTTCCGGGGCCGCCGTCGGGCTGACCCTGTCGTCGTCCTCCTCCGGGTGGCGCACGTTCGGGGAGCGGTGGTGGTCGAGTCATGGCGTGGTGCCGGGCCTCGGCCGGTCGGGCTTGCGCCGTCGTGATGCGCGGGGTCGCCTCGCGCGTCCTCGCCTCCTGCCGCTCGGAACGACCTCAGGTGTGGTGGTCCTCGCGGCTGGTCGGCATCGATGGTGGCCGGTCACCCTCGCAGCGGCCCCCCGGCGCGCGCTGGGCCCGCTTCGTGGACGGCGTTGGGCGCGCGGAGCTGTCCGCGCCCTTCGACGGTTCCCTCACCAGGCGCTGGGCCTCGTCCCGGCCGGCCCGGATGCGCGCCGCCGTTCGTGCCTTCGCTGTCTCCCTCACCTCGCTCCCGGCCCGCCCACGGTCGCCTCCGCCTGCCCGCCCGGCGAACGTGGGTGAAGATCGTCGGCCCAGCGACGATCTTCACCCACGTTCGCCCGACGCAGGGCGGCCCGGAGAGCACGCACCGACGCCACGTCACCACGCTGCCACCGCTCGACCGCCTCCGCGTCGAGGAGCCCTGCCGCCACCGCCGCCGGGACGGGCGACCCGTCATCCCCGCCCTGCCACCCTTCTGACCTCCGTCCTCGCGTCCCCGCGCCCCGCGCCACCCGGGCCAGAGGTCGCCCTCGCCCCGACCGGACCTCTCCGCAAGAATCTCGGCACCGGTTGTCGAAACCGCCGTCGGCCACACGTCGTCGGGATGAGGTCGCGCCCGCGGCCCGTGACCGAAGGGACCAGCCATGACCACCTACGCCATCGCCCAGCCCGGCGTCGAGGACCAGTGGGGCAACACCGACCCCGAGGAGGGGGCGCGCGTCCACGCCGAGCACGGGCGGTTCAGCGGCACCCTCGGGGTCCGCGCCTGCCTGACGAACGAGGAGGCCTGAGATGGCGGAGTACGTCGTCCTCATCGTCGGTGACGCCGACCGCTGGTGGACCTCGATGACCGAGGAGGAGCGCGCGGCCGGCTACGCCGAGTACACCCGCTTCGACGCCGAGCTCGAGCGCCGCGGCCACCAGGTCACCGGCGGGGCCGAGCTGCACGGCGCCGCCACCGCCCGTCGCATCCCGGCCGGCGGCGGTCCGGTCACCGACGGCCCCTTCGCCGAGAGCGCCGAACAGGTCGGGGGCTTCTACCAGGTGACGACCGAGGACCTCGACGACCTCCTCGAGTGCTGCCAGATCATCGCCGCGCTCGGCGACGCCGTCGAGGTCCGCCCGGTCGTCACGGCGGAGGACCGCGGCCTCGACACGGCGGAGGAGGGCGCATGACCCGCCACCTCCTCCTCCTGCCCGCCCCCGAGGCCGAGTGGGCCACCCTGCCCCCCGAGGAGCACGAGAAGGGGATGCGGTCCCACGAGCAGTTCGGCCGCGACCTGCGAGCCGGTGGGCACCGGGTCGTCACGACCTCGCCGCTGCGCCCCTCGGCCGAGGCCGTCTCGCTCCGGCCCGACGGGGAGGGCGGCGTCCTGCGGTCCGACGGGCCGTTCACCGAGTCGGTCGAGCAGGTGGTCGGCTTCTACCTCATCGAGACCGACGACCGGGCCGACCTGCTGCGCATCACCGAGGAGTTCGCCTCCCGCGGGGAGCTCATCGAGTTCCGCGACGTCGTGGCCGACGACGAGCACGACCACGGCGGCACGGCTCCGTGAGGTACCTCGTCCTCGTCGCCGTCGAGCCCGAGGCGTGGGAGCGGGCGAGCGAGGAGGAGCGCCAGGGGTACGTCGACGCCCACGACGCCTTCGAGCGGGCCGTCGCCGCGCGCGGTCGCAAGGTGTCCGGGGCTCCCCTCGCGGGGGCCGACACCGCGACCACCCTGCGCCATGACGGCGACACCCTCAACGTCACCGACGGGCCGTTCGTCGAGCTCGTCGAGCAGGTCGCGGCGTTCTACCTCGTCGACCTCCCCGACCTCGACGCCGCCGTCGCAGCGTGCGCCGAGCTGCCGACGCCCTACACCGTCGAGATCCGGCCCACCGTCGAGCTCGAGGGCCACGAACCTCCCCGTGACCTCTGAGGACGCCCTCGCGGCCACCGTGCGCGAGGAGTGGGGACGGCTCGTGTCCCTGCTCCTCGCGCAGTTCCGGCGTCTCGACCTCGTCGAGGACGCCCTCGGCGACGCGGTCGAGGCCGCGGCCCGGCGGTGGCCACGCGACGGGATCCCCGACCGGCCGGCCGCCTGGCTGATGACGACCGCGCGCCGACGGGTCGTCGACCGGCTCCGCGCCGAGGCCGTCGCGCTGCGCCGCGAGCCGCTCCTCGTCGCCGACGTCCGGGCCACCGCACCGGCACCGATGGCCGACCCCGGCGACCTCGTCGAGGACGAGCGCCTGCGCCTCGTGCTCATGTGCTGCCACCCGACGCTGGCCCCCGAGGTCGCCAGCGCGCTCGCGCTCCGGCTCGTCGTCGGCGTGACGACGGCCGACATCGCCCGCCTCTTCCTCGTCCCCGAGCCGACCGTCGCCGCACGGATCACCCGCGGCAAGAAGAAGGTCGTCGCGGCCGGCATCCCCTTCGCGGTCCCGGATGCCGCCGTCCTCCCCGAACGGCTGGCCACGGTCGCCCAGACCGCGTACCTCGCCTTCACCGCGGGCTACGCGCCGGGCACCGGCCCGGACCTCCTGCGGGCCGGGCTCGCCGGCGAGGCCGTGCGCCTCGTCCGGGTCACCCTCGCGCAGGCACCGGGAGACCCCGCACTCACCGCGCTGCTCGCCCTCCTCCTGCTCCAGCACTCGCGTCGCGACGCGCGCGTCGATGACGACGGCCGCCTCGTCCTCCTCCCCGACCAGGACCGGTCGCTGTGGCACCACGACGAGGTCGCGGAGGCCCTCGGGCTCCTCGCCGCCGTGGCGCCCGGTCTCACGCCCCTCGTCGAGAGCTACCGCCTCCAGGCCGTCGTCGCCGCCGAGCACGCGACCGCCCCGACGGCGGCCGACACCCGCTGGGACCGCGTCGTCGAGGCCTACGACGCGCTGCTGCGGGTCAACCCGTCCCCGGCCGTGCGGCTGGCGCGTGCCGTCGCGGTCGCCGAGCACGAGGGGGCGGAGGCCGGGCTCGCGGCGCTCGACGGCCTCGACGAGCTCCTCCCGGGGAGCCACCGCGTCCCCGCGGTCCGCGCCGAGCTCCTGGTTCGGAGCGGTGACGAGGCGAGAGCGCTCCGGGCGTTCGACATCGCGATCTCCCGCTGCGGCAACGACGTCGAGCGTGAGCACCTCGAGCGACGCCGCGCCGGCCTCCGCCGGGACCCCTGATGGCGAACGTGGGTGATGATCGTCGGCCGGCCGACGACCATCACCCACGTTCGCACGGAGACCGGGTCACCCGCCGGGTTTCGTCCGCGGGGTGACGCGCAGGAGGGCGACGGCCGCGATGACGAGGACGGGCCACCACCAGTGCACGCCGTCGTCGCCGACGATGCCCTGGCCGGCCATCGACCCGAGCCCGCCACAGGCGAGCACGGCCACGGTGACCGGCAGCCACACCGGGACGCCGGCGTCCTCCCGGCGCCGGGGCGTCTCGAACCGGCCGAGGAGCGCGACGAACCCGACGGTGACGGCAGCGAGGACGGCCCACCAGAGCGGTCTGGACGCCCACCAGCCCGCCGAGAGCGGCTCGAGGCCCAGCCCGAACCCGCCGACGAGCAGCGACAGCCCGATGGTCCCGACCATCGCCGTCAGGTGCCACAGGTAGATCGTCATGATCCGCGTGTTGACGAGCACCGTCGCCCGCCACGGCCGTTCGCCCCGCAGCCAGCGGGCAAGCACCGGCTCGAGCGCGAGGACCAGGCCGGCCTGGAGCAGGCCGAGGAAGCCGAGCGTCACGCGGGTCGGGTACGAGTTGTTCACGACGGCGCCGTCGATGCCGATCATCGACACCGGATAGGGGCCGACCCACACGAGCGCGACGGTGCCCACGAGGCCGACCGCCGCGAGGCCGAGGCGGCGCGCGGTGCCACCGAGCCGACCGTCGAGCCAGGCGTACCCGAGCTGGTGCACGGTGCCCCACACGACGAGGTAGTTGGCGAAACCGACTGCGAGGGAACCGGTCCCGATGCTCACGAGGTCGACGACCGACCCGAGGACGAGGCCGCCGACGACCGACGCCCACCCGGTCCGCTCCCAGAGCCACAGCGTGGCCGGTGCGACGGCACAGACGACGACGTACGCCGCGAGGAACCAGGTGGGGACGAGGGCGATCTGCGAGGCGCTGCGCAGGGTCGCCGCAGGGACGCCGGCGGCACTCGCGACCGTCACGACGACGAGCCACGTGGCGAGGAGCGGCACGACCGGGACGAGGAGCCGGCGCAGGCGCCCCCGCAGCCACACGCCGTAGCTGGTACCGCGGGCCCGGGCGCCGCGCCACGACAGGGCGTTGGAGTAGCCGCCGACGAGGAAGAAGACCGGCATGACCTGGAAGACCCAGGTGAGGGGGTGCGTCCACGGGGCGAGGTCGAGCAGGTGGCCGGGCACGAGCTCACCGTCGCGCACCGTGACGGCCGCGACGAGCCAGTGCCCGAGGACGACGACGAGGATGGCGGCGGCGCGCAGCAGGTCGACGACCCGGTTGCGGGTGGCCGGCGTGGCGGCGGCGAGGTCGCGGACGGTGGCGAGGTCCATGGGCACAGGGTGACGCGTCCGGGGCGGTGATGGCGTGAGTACGCGTACCCGCCGTCCCGAGATCGACGGTATTGGTCGATTCGCGCACGGGGCCGGGGAGCGGAAATGCGTGGTCGGGAACGGATGCGGTGCGGTGGGATGGGCCCGTGACCGACGCCCCCGACACCGCTGCCGCCGTTCCCGAGCCGGGCGCCACCGCCCGCGACCTGCGCGACCGCTTCCACGAGGAGGTCCGCCTCGCCGACCGTGACGCCGCTCCCGGCTTCGTCATCGAGCGGGACGGTCCCGTCCACCGCACGTACCCCGCCGACCCCGGCGCGGCCGGGGCGATGGTCGAGTGCCCCGAGGGCCTCGGCGAGGACCCCGAGCACTGGGTGAGCCGCCAGGCGGCGTTCTTCCGCGAGCGCGGGCAGCGGGTGGAGTGGAAGACCTACTCCTACGACGAGCCCGCCGACCTCCCGGCCCGCCTGGAGCGTCACGGCTTCGTCCCCGAGGACCACGAGGTGCTCCTGCTCGGCCGGTGCCAGGACCTCGTCCACGACGTCGCGCTCCCCGCCGGGGTGCGGCTGCGCGACATCGGGTCCGACGAGGACTGGGAGCGGGTCCGGGTGCTCTGCGACACCGTCTGGGGCACCGACACGAGCTGGATGAACGAGGCCTTCCGGGCCGAGCAGAGGTCCCGCCCGGACCTCATGACCGCCACCGTCGTCGAGGAGGTGGCCGAGGACGGCGCCCTGGGCCCGGTCGTGTCCTACGCCGTACTCCGGCTCACCGAGGGCACCTCCTTCTGTGGCCTGTGGGGCGGCTCCACCCTCGCCGCGTGGCGCGGCCGCGGCCTCTACCGCGCACTGGTCAGCCACCGGGCCCGCACGGCGCTGGACCGCGGGTACCCCCACGCGCGGGTGGACACCTCGCCGGACTCGCGCCCGATCCTCCGTCGCCTCGGGATGCACGCCGTCAGCGGGACGCGGCCGTACGTCCTCGACGCGTCGGGCGGCTGACCGCCGCGTCCTTACCGGTGGGTACGGACACCCCGGTGTCAGCCCCGGGCGATCGTGGAAGGATCGAGGCGTACCGGCACACGCCACGCCCCCTCAGAGGAGATCACCGTGCCCATCGCCACGCCCGAGGTCTACGCCGACATGCTCGACCGCGCCAAGAACGGCGCGTTCGCCTACCCGGCCATCAACATCACGTCGAGCCAGACGATCACGGCCGCGATCCGTGGCTTCGCCGAGGCCGGCTCCGACGGCATCATCCAGGTCTCCACGGGCGGGGCCGAGTACGCCTCGGGCGCGACGATCAAGGACATGGTCACCGGGTCCATCGCGCTCGCCGCCTACGCCGAGCAGGTCGCGAAGAACTACCCCGTGAACATCGCCCTGCACACCGACCACTGCCCGAAGGACAAGCTCGACGGCTTCGTCCGCCCGCTGCTCGCGGCCTCCACCGAGCGCGTCGAGGCCGGCGGCCTGCCCTACTTCCAGTCGCACATGTGGGACGGCTCGGCCGTTCCGCTCGACGAGAACCTCCAGATCGCCGAGGAGCTGCTCGAGCTGAGCCAGAAGGCGCGCACGATCCTCGAGATCGAGGTCGGCGTCGTCGGTGGTGAGGAGGACGGCGTCGAGAACGAGATCAACGAGAAGCTCTACTCGACCCCCGAGGACGCCATCGCCACGGTCAAGGCCCTCGGCGGTGGTGAGCGCGGCTACTACATGACGGCGCTGACCTTCGGCAACGTGCACGGCGTCTACAAGCCGGGCAACGTCAAGCTGCGCCCCGAGGTCCTCAAGGCCGCGCAGGAGGCCGCCGCCGGCGAGCTCGGCCTCGCCCCGGACGCCAAGCCGTTCCACCTCGTCTTCCACGGTGGCTCCGGCTCGCTCCCCGAGGAGATCGCGGCCGCGGTCGACTACGGCGTGGTGAAGATGAACATCGACACCGACACCCAGTACGCCTTCACCCGCCCGGTTGCCGACTGGATGCTGCGCCACTACGACGGCGTCCTCAAGATCGACGGCGAGGTCGGCAACAAGAAGCAGTACGACCCGCGCGCGTGGGGCAAGGAGGCCGAGGCGGCGATGGCGCAGCGCGTCGTCGAGGCGTGCCAGAACCT
Organism: Oryzobacter faecalis; assembly: GCF_046764005.1. Classification (NCBI taxonomy): domain Bacteria; kingdom Bacillati; phylum Actinomycetota; class Actinomycetes; order Micrococcales; family Intrasporangiaceae; genus Oryzobacter; species Oryzobacter faecalis. The sequence goes on from NZ_JBKOFW010000002.1 coordinate 592,697, forward strand.
GCGCTCGGCCGGCACGCACGCGTGAGCGGCGACCTCCTCGGCGTCCCGCCCACCCACCTCCCCGACGACCCCGCCGCGCGGCCCCTCGGGCAGGGCGTCGCACCCGACCAGGTGGCGGCGGCGAACCCGTCGTCGTCGCTGGCGTGGGCGGTCCTCGCCGAGGACGCCCTCGGTGACGACCGACCCGTGGAGGCCTACGCGTACGCGCGCACCGGCTACCACCGCGGCCTCGACGCGCTCCGGCGCAACGGATGGCGCGGCCAGGGGCCGGTGCCGTGGGAGCACGAGCCGAACCGCGGCTTCCTGCGGGCCCTCGCGGCCCTGAGCCGGGCCGCGGGCGCCATCGGCGAGGAGGAGGAGCGGCACCGCTGCGCGGAGTTCCTCCGGGCCTCCAGCGCCACGGGCGCACGCGAGCTGGGGCTGTAGGTGCGTCCGTCGGCTGCGGTCGGCGGACACCACGAGATGGATGAAGGGCCCGGGTGCGAACACCCGGGCCCTTCCCCACAGCCGTCTTCGAGCCCTCCAGGCAGTCGGAGCGCTTCCCTCTCGCCAAGAAACGCCCCACCCGAAGGTCCCCTGCAACCTCGGCTGTGCTGGTCCATCGTGCCCCCGGGGTCGAGGATCGTGCGACACTAGGCTGCCACTGGCAGTAATCGGCCACCATCCGCAGGGGATTGGAGGTGGGTGCCGATGCCCGACCCCAGCACGTACGACGGCGGGGCCCTCCTCGTGCTCGAGGAACAGCTCCGGCGCGAGATGGCGCGCGTCGACGAGCGGCGCCGCGACCTCGAGGCGTCCCGCGAGCTGCTCGCCCGGATCACCTCGCAGGCCCTCGGCGCGCACGAGCCGATCAGCGAGCCCATCGACGACGCGCTCGCGCCCTCCGTGGTCAGCCGCCTCCTCACCGAGACGACCGGCCTGCTGCGCAACTTCGTCCTCACCATCGTCGAGGGACCGGCGCTCGACGAGGCGACGATGCGGGCGAACGAGGAGCGGATCCGGCGCGGCGAGGAGCAGCGCGCCATCTACCCGGCCACCGCGATGTCCTCGCCGCAGGGCCAGCGCTGGATGACGAGCTGGGCCGAGGTCGGGGAGGACCAGCGCATCCTCCCGACGACCGACACCGAGTTCGCGGTCTTCGGGACGGCCGCCGTCGTGGCCCTGGGCGCCTGGGACGACCCCGCGGGCGGCTACGTCGTCATCCGTGACCCCCTCGTCGTGCGGCTGTACACCTCGTACTTCGACCTCGCGTGGAGGCACGCGGTGCCGGCGCCGGTCGTGGGACACGAGTCCGGCGGTGACCCCAAGCTCGTCGAGCTGCTCGAGCTGGGGCTCAAGGACGAGGCGATCGCCCGCTACCTCGGCGTCAGCCTGCGGACCGTGCGACGCCGGGTCGCCCACCTCATGGCGGTCAACGGGGTCGACACCCGGTTCCAGCTCGGGTGGGCGCTCTCGCGGCGCCGCCGCTGACCCCGTCCGGCGGGCGGGCGCGGCTGGTCGGGTGGACGCCCGCTCGCGATAGGGTGGGGTGTACGAGGCCCCGGCGCGCGTACCCGCGAGGGGCCTTCGGCGCGCTCGGGGCCCTGCCCCGCAGCGCACGTTCGGAAGGAGCCGGGATGCCGGCGATCGTGCTGGTCGGAGCCCAGTGGGGCGACGAGGGCAAGGGCAAGGCCACCGACCTCATGGGGTCCGACGTCGACGTCGTCGTCAAGTTCAACGGCGGCAACAACGCGGGCCACACCGTCGTCATCGAGGGCGAGGACGGCACGCGCGAGAAGTACGCGCTTCACCTGCTCCCCTCCGGCATCCTCACGCCGACGGTGACGCCGGTCATCGGCAACGGCGTCGTCGTCGACCTCGAGGTGCTCTTCCAGGAGATCGACGGGCTCGAGGCCCGCGGCGTCGACACCTCCAGGCTCGTCGTCTCCGCCAACGCGCACGTCATCGCGCCCTACAACCGCACCCTGGACAAGGTCACCGAGCGCTTCCTCGGCGCCCGCCGCATCGGCACGACCGGACGCGGCATCGGGCCGACCTACGCCGACAAGATGAACCGGGTCGGCATCCGCATCCAGGACCTGTTCGACGAGGGGATCCTGCGGCAGAAGGTCGAGGCGGCCCTGGCCCTGAAGAACCAGGTGCTCGTCAAGATCTACAACACGCGCGCCGCCGAGGTCGACCGTGTCGTCGAGGAGCTGCTGTCCTACGTCGAGCGGCTGCGCCCGATGGTGGCCGACACCTCGCTCGTCCTCGAGCAGGCGCTCGACGCGGGCCAGAACGTCCTCCTCGAGGCGGGTCAGGCCACCCTGCTCGACGTCGACCACGGCACCTACCCGTTCGTCACCTCGTCGTCGGCGACCGCCGGCGGCGCCTGCACCGGGTCGGGCATCCCGCCGACCCGGGTGTCGCGCGTCATCGCCATCCTCAAGGCGTACACGACCCGCGTCGGCGAGGGCCCGTTCCCCACCGAGCTGTTCGACGACGACGGCGAGACGCTGCGCAAGACCGGCGCCGAGTACGGCACCACCACCGGTCGCCCGCGCCGCTGTGGCTGGATGGACACCGTCATCGGCCGGTACGCCACGCGGATCAACGGGGTGACCGACTTCGTCATCACCAAGCTCGACGTCCTCACCGGGTTCGAGAAGGTGCCGGTGTGCGTGGCCTACGAGGTCGACGGCGTCCGGCACGAGGAGATGCCGGTGAACCAGAGCGACTTCCACCACGCCAAACCCGTCTACGAGTGGCTCGACGGCTGGTGGGAGGACCTGTCGGAGTGCCGCACCTTCGAGTCCCTGCCGGCGGCCGCGCAGGCCTACGTGCTCCGCGTCGAGGAGCTCGTCGGGGCGCGGGTGTCGGCCATCGGGGTCGGCCCCGGGCGCCACGAGATCATCCAGCGCCACCCCCTCCTCGACTGAAGCCCCCACCTCCCCACCTGCAGCCTCGAGGGTCCGCACCGGAGCACCTCCCGTGCGGACCCTCCACCTTCTGGGGCCGTGGGCGGCGTCAGGCGGGGCGCAGGACGTGCATCCGGTGCGCCGCCCGGGTCAGCACGACGTAGAGGACGCGCACGCCGCCGGGCGACTCCTCGGTGATCGCCTCGGGGTCGACGACGACCGTCGCGTCCCACTCCAGGCCCTTCGTCGACAGCGGGTCGATGACCTGCACGCGCCCGTCGCCGGCGCCGTCGAGGGCGGCGAGCCGGTCGGCCCAGCGCGTGGCCGGGATGACCGCGATCGACCCCTCGACCTCGCCGAGCAGCTGGTGCACGGCCGACGCGGCGGCCTCGACGAGCGAGCCCTCGACGACCCGGTCGACGGGCTCGACCCCGGTCTCGCGGACCGCGTCCGGGATGTCGGCGTCCGGAACGAGCGGGAGGATGACGTCGCGCGCGTGGTCGAAGATCTCGCGGGCGTTGCGGTAGTTCGTGTCCATGTGGAAGGCACGGCGCTCCTGCCCGGTGAAGGCCTCCTCGCGGGCGCGGCCGGCCTCGGCGAGGTCGCCCCACGACGCCTGCGCCGCGTCACCGACGACGGTCCACGACGCCGACCGGCCGCGACGCGCGAGCATCCGCCACTGCATCGGCGAGAGGTCCTGGGCCTCGTCGACGAGGACGTGGGCGTAGCCGGACGCCCGGTCGATCCGCCCCTGCAGCAGGCGCTCCCGCGCGTCAGCCGGCGTGATGACGGCGGCGCCGGGCTCGTCGAGCACCCGGCGGTCGACGCCCGCCCGAACGTCGGTGACGCCGTACGAGGAGAGGTCGTCGAGCTCCTCGATGTCGTAGAACCCGACGTCCTCGCGCTCGGTCTCCTGCACGGAGCCGAGGCGGGCGACGAGGTCGTCGACGAGCGCGGCGTCGGAGACCGACCACGTCCCGAGCTCGAGCGCCTCGCGGTAGGAGTAGGCGATCGCCGCGCCCTCCTCCTGGTCGAGGACGCCGCGCGAGACGGCGTAGACGTGGTCGGTGTCGGCGAGGGTGAGGAGCAGCTCGCGCGGGTCGAGCTGGCGCCACCAGGACGCCATGAACTCGTCGACGTCGCGGGAGCCGTCGAAGGCGTCGAGGAACGCGTCGCGCTCGCCCTGGCGCACCGAGCGCCACGCGGCCTCGGCGAGGGCGCTGCGTGCGGCGTCGGTGGCGAGGTTGTGCTGGTGGCCGCGCAGGACCTCCGAGCGCACCCGCCGCAGGACCGGCTCGTCGAGGCGGACGGCGTGGCCGGCGACGAAGGCCCGGAACTCGCGCGGCGCGCCCTCCGGCGCTCGCGAGGCGATGCGCCCCAGGAGGCGCCGGATCCGCAGCGAGCCCTTGATCGCGGCGACCTCGGGAGAGTCGACGCGCGTGGCCGTCATCCCGTCGACGAGGTCGCCCAGCGCGCGCAGGGCCACCGACTCCTCGCCCAGGCTCGGCAGGACGCGCTCGATGTAGGCGGTGTAGGCGGCGGACGGCCCGACGACGAGGATGCCGCCGTTCTCGAACCGGCGCCGCTCGGAGTACAGCAGGTAGGCCGCGCGGTGCAGCGCGACGACGGTCTTGCCGGTGCCCGGCCCGCCGGTGATCTCGGTGACGCCGCGTGATGCCGCGCGGATGGCCTCGTCCTGGTGGCGCTGGATCGTCGCGACGATGTCGCGCATCTGCCGGCCGCGGCTGCGGGTGAGCGCTGCGATGAGGGCACCGTCGCCGAGGACGACGATGTCGTCGGGGGCCTCGGGGACCATGAGGTCGTCCTCGGCGCCGATGACGGTGGCGCCCTTGCAGCGCAGGACCCGGCGGCGCAGCACACCCATCGGGTCGACGGGGGTGGCGCGGTAGAACGCGGAGGCGGCGGGCGCCCTCCAGTCGACGACGAGCGGCTCGTAGTCGTCGTCACGCACGCCGAGACGGCCGATGTAGCGGACCTCGCGCTCGGCGGCAGTGGACCCCTCGGCGCCGAGGTCGAGGCGGCCGAAGACGAGCCCCTCGTACTGCTTCTCGATCATCGAGCGGCGGCGGGCGGCGGCGTACACGAGGGCGTCCCGCTCGAACAGCCCGGTCATCTCCTCGTCGCGGACGTCACCGGTGCGGTCGGTGCGGCCGCGGGCGAGGCCGTCGGCCTCGACGTCCGCGGCGCGGCGGGTGGCCTTCTCGAGCTCGCCGTAGACCCGGTCGACGTGCGCCTGCTCGTGGGCGATCTCGGCCTCGACGTCGGGTGAGGTGTCGGGAACCGGGTGGGGGGCGGTCACGGGGCGAGGTCTCCTGGGGTGCAGCGGCGGTGCGCGTGGCGCTGGCCACGGAACTCACCAGTCTAGGCGCCGGGGCGCGCGGCCCGTGGCAGGTCCGGCCAACGGATGGCGGACGCGGCGCGGTGGCGTCGACCCGTGCGCCCTAGGATCGGGGCCCGTGAAGGTACTCGTCGTCGGGTCCGGGGCCCGCGAGCACGCCATCGTCCGCTCCCTCGTCCTCGACCCGTCGGTCGACGAGGTCGTCGCAGCCCCCGGCAACCCGGGCATCGCCGCAATCGCCGCGTGCGAGCCCGTCGAGGGCGGGGTGAGCAGTCCCGAGGGTGTCGTGGCGCTCGCGACGCGGGTCGGGGCCGACCTCGTCGTCATCGGGCCGGAGGCGCCGCTGGTCGCGGGGGTCGCCGACGCGGTGCGCGCGGCCGGCATCGCCTGCTTCGGCCCGTCGGCGGAGGCGGCGCGGCTCGAGGGCAGCAAGGCGTTCGCCAAGGAGGTCATGTCCGCGGCCGAGGTGCCGACCGGGCTCGCCCACCTCTGCACGACCGTCGAGGAGGTGGAGGAGGCGCTCGACGCGCTGGGCGCTCCGCACGTCGTCAAGGAGGACGGGCTCGCCGCCGGCAAGGGGGTCGTCGTCACCGACTCGCGCGAGGACGCCCTCGAGCACGCGCGCGCCTGCCTGGCGAAGGAGGGCGGCGCCGTCGTCGTCGAGGAGTTCCTCGACGGCCCCGAGGTGTCGCTCTTCGTCCTCTCCGACGGGGCCGTCGTCGTGCCGCTCTCGCCGGCCCAGGACTTCAAGCGGGTCGGCGACGACGACGCCGGCCCGAACACCGGGGGCATGGGCGCGTACAGCCCGCTCGACTGGGCGCCCGCCGGTCTCGTCGACGACGTCGTGGCGCGGATCGCCCAGCCCGTCGTCGACGAGATGCGCCGGCGCGGCACACCGTTCGCCGGCGTCCTCTACGTCGGGCTGGCGCTGACGGCGCGCGGACCCCGGGTCATCGAGTTCAACGCGCGCTTCGGCGACCCCGAGACCCAGGTGGTCCTCGCCCGCCTGCTGACGCCGCTCGGTGGGGTGCTGCGGGCCGCCGCCGAGGGACGGCTGGAGTCGGTGCCCGCACTGCGCTGGTCGCCCGACCACGCCGTGACCGTCGTCGTCGCCGCAGAGTCCTACCCGGGAACGCCGCGCACGGGCGACGTCATCAGCGGGTCCGACGCGGTCGCGGGCGAACCCGACGCGTTCGTCCTCCACGCCGGCACCGCCCTGGACGAGGAGGGCCGGCTCGTGTCGGCCGGCGGGCGGGTCCTCTCGGTCGTCGCCACCGGGAGGACGCTGGCGGAGGCACGCCGGCGCGTCTACGCGGCGGTCGACGGGATCGGCCTCGACGGCTCGCACCACCGGCGCGACATCGCCCTCAAGGCCGAGCAGGGCCTCGTCACCGCCTGATCCCGCCACCTCAACCGCGACCTACCGCCTGGTAGGTGCTGTGATCACAGCCTTGACCAGGCGGTAGGTCGCGGTCCGGGCGGCCGGGGGATGCCGGTCAGGGCAGCGGGTGGGGGCGGGTGCGGCCGGCCGCGAGGGCGACACCGAGGGCCGTCACGCCACCGGTCGCCATGAGCGCCGCGAACGCCCCGCCGGTGACCCCGTCGCCGAGGAGGGCGACGACGGCCCCGGCGAGGGCGGTCGAGAGCGCGACGCCGGTCGAGACGGCCAGCCCCTGGGCGGCGCTGACCCGACCGTGCTCGGCGGCCGGGGCCTGCTCGAGGAGCTCGGTGGACACGGTCGGCGACACGATGCCCATGCCGGTCGCGGCGAGCGCCCAGCCGGCCATCCCGGCGACGAGGCCGATGGCGTCGAGGGCGAGCAGCACCGGCCCGATCGAGCCGAGCGCGATGAGGGCACCGCCCACCCGGAGCCGCTCGGCCGCCGGACGCGCCTGCGCCCAGGTCGTGCTGTTGCCCCACGACCCGGCGGCCCACAGCACGCCGGTCACGGTGAGCGAGATGCCCGCGACCGCTGTCGTGGCGCCCCGGGTCTCGACGAGCATGAGCGGCAGGACGCCGCCGATCGCGGTGAAGGCCGCCGACACGAGGAGCCGGGTCGCGATGACGGCCGGGACGCCGCGCGCGAGCCGGGCGGTGCCCGCGGGCAGGGCCCTCGAGGCGGCGCCGAGGACGACGAGCACGCCGGCCGCGATGGCGGTGGCCCCGAGCAGGCGGGTCGAGGGCTCCCCGAGCCACGGGGCGGTGAAGGTCGTGACGGCGAGCCCGGCGGCGAGGAGGAGCGAGGCGGTGACCCGGCGACGGTGGCCGGCGCCGTCGTCCTCCACGCCGTCGCCCGGGTGCGTGCGGCGCAGCGCGGACCGGATGGGGACGAGCGCGAGGGGCACGACGACGAGCGGTGAACCGCCCCGGGTTTGGTGGAGGGTCCTGACCTCTTCAGGGAGGCTGGAGTCATGCCCGCACCGAGGAAGTACAG